>NZ_JBHZRK010000010.1:0-135638 GCF_043641605.1 Psychrobacter piscatorii
TTAAAGTATTCGATCTGGTGTTCTTTTATGTCAATTATGGCTACGTCTGATGCCAGCATACTTTTTAGAACACCACCATCATTTTAAATTAGGCGCTGTTTTTATTCTGTTTCGCTAATCGCCTGCGCTCACGAAAAAACGTCTTTAGCAGTTGACTACTATGCTCGCCGCACAGCCCTCTATGAACTTGGATACTATGATTATAGAAGGGCTGCATTGATAAGTCCATCTGGCTGCCTACCATGCCAGCACGTGGCTCACTCGCCGCATATACTAGCCTATCAACACGTGCGTGAATGAGCGCGCCAATACACATCGTACAAGGCTCTAGTGTCACGTACAAAGTTGTCTGTAGTGGCAGTCGATAATTTTGTAGACGCTGACAGGCCTCTCTCAACGCAACTATCTCAGCATGTGCCGTCGCATCATGGCAGCCAATCGGTTGATTGAACCCCTGACCAATGATCTGCTGATTATGCACCAATATAGCGCCTACTGGCACTTCACCCAGCTTAGCGCCTTGGCTCGCTAGTCTAAGCGCTTCTTGCATCCATTTACCATCTTGCAGTGTCCAAAACATAAGAGATGCAAATGGTATACCCTCCAATTCGCTCGGCGCTAAAAAATAAGATGATAAACTTCTATTCATAATATTTAGCATTTATTGCGGTAGCTGCCAGTCAATGGGCGTTTGGCCATATTGCACCAAGTAGTCATTGGTTTTAGAAAATGGCTTAGTACCAAAAAATCCACCGCGGTTGGCAGCCAACGGTGAAGGATGCACGGCGGTCAAAATAAGATGTTTGTCGGTATCGATATACTTACCTTTCTTTTGTGCTTTACTGCCCCACAAAATAAATACAGTATGTTCTGTCTGCTCGTTAACTGCGTCAATGACTGCATCGGTAAATTGCTCCCAGCCCTTATTTTGATGACTGTTTGGCTCGCCTTCTCGCACAGTTAGTGAGCTGTTTAGTAGCAAAACACCTTGCTGCGCCCAGTAAGTTAGGTCGCCATGTTTTGAAGGTGCGATACCGATGTCATCTGTCATTTCCTTGAGCAAGTTGTTCAATGATGGCGGCTTAGGAATCGCTTTAGGAACAGAGAATGACAATCCCATGGCCTGCCCTGGCCCATGATAAGGGTCCTGACCTAAAATCACCACTTTAACTTGCGATAAAGGCGTGAGATTAAGCGCATTAAACATCAAAGGCGCAGGTGGATAAATGCTATCACCTGACTGATAAGCTTCTTTTAAAAATGCGCGTAGATTGTCCATATTTTCGGACGTTAACTCATCTGCTAATGCCGCCTTCCAATCTGCTGGCAGACGGACGTTGTCTAAAATGGCCTTCTTTTGCTCTGGCGTTTTGGTTGTCGGCTCGTCAAACAGCTCCATGGTAGATCCTTTTATATTTGTTATGAAACGAGTGCTCAATGATTGGCTTATTTTAAAGGCTAATAGTAACAAAAAACCGTATGAGCTTTGTTGATGAATTATAGCAACAAAAAAACGGCTACCGTAGTGTTACGGTAGCCGTTACTCTTATATTCAAACTAAATGTTTTAGCTAGCCACTGACTCAGAGTCTGAACGTGGCTCATGAGTTTCGACCACAGTCAAAACAATCCGACTATCAGGTGAACCTTTTTGCGAAGATTTATCTAACTTCACTGTATCAGTATCTTGTGTATCATCGGCTTTAGGGGCTAAAGTCAAATGAACAACGCCACCATTTACCAAGTCACCGAACAAAATCATACTTGCCAATGGCTTTTTGATCTCATCCTGAATCAAGCGCTGCATTGGACGTGCACCCATGAGGCGATCATATCCTTTATCAGCCAGATAATCACGTACGTCATCATCAATTTCTAGTGTCACTTGCTTATCATCAAGTTGCACTTGTAATTCAACCAAGAACTTGTCAACAACTGACACAACCACTGAGGTATCTAGTGGATTGAACTGGATAATCGCGTCCAGACGATTACGGAACTCTGGCGTAAAGACACGCTTAAGCGACTCGGTATTATCACGGCTATGATCTTGTTGAGTAAAGCCCATTGACGAGCGACTGATACTATCAGCACCAACGTTCGTCGTCATAATAATGATGACTTGCTTAAAGATAGCAACACGGCCATTATTATCCGTCAACGTACCATGATCCATCACCTGCAATAGCAAGTTGAAGACATCAGGATGCGCTTTTTCGATCTCATCAAGCAACAATACGCAATGCGGATGTTGATTGATTTTTTCAGTGAGCAAGCCACCTTGATCATAACCGACATAGCCTGGAGGCGCACCGATTAGACGTGATGCGGTATGCGCTTCCATATACTCTGACATATCAAAGCGTACTAGCTCTACGCCTAATAGATTGGCCAGCTGACGAGAGACCTCTGTCTTACCTACACCTGTCGGACCTGCAAACATAAACGAACCAATTGGCTTGTCCGGTGCTTTTAGTCCTGCACGAGACAGTTTTATCGCATCGGCAAGCGTCGCGATCGCTTCATCTTGACCAAACACTAAGTGCTTAAGATCACGATCCAAGTGCTCAAGAATACTCTTATCATCACTCGATACAGATTTTGGTGGAATACGCGCCAATTTAGCAATGATAGCTTCGATATCCGCCACATCGATTTTCATCAGTGGTTTTTGCGCTTTAAAAGCTTTTGCACCATCAGTCGACTTGGCACGATCGTTCGCTTTAGCAGTTTTTGCTTCGTCCTGCATTTCATTATCACTGTCTGCGTCGCTATCGATACCTTCGACATCAGCATCAATCTGTGCATCAAAGTCTTGCTCTAAATCCGCAATAAAACTTTCCTCAGCTTCGATATCATCGACATCAGGAACGACGCCCAAACGCTTATATGCACCTGCTTCATCGATCACATCAATGGCTTTATCAGGTAAAAAACGCTCGTGTATGTGCTTGGCTGATAATTGTACTGCCGTGACTAACGCTTCATCTGTATATTCAACATTGTGGAATTCCTCATAGCGAGGCTTGAGACCACGTAAAATATCGATAGTATCGTCTACACTTGGTTCTTTCACATCGATTTTTTGGAAACGACGTGATAGCGCATGATCTTTTTCAAACACTTGACGGTACTCAGTAAAGGTCGTTGAACCAATGCAGCGTAACTCACCGTTGGCAAGCGCTGGCTTGATCAAGTTCGATACGTCCATATTGCTGCTCATTGACGAGCCTGCGCCAATGATCATATGAATCTCATCGATAAAAAGAATAGCATTTGGCTTTTTCTTAAGCGCATCAAGCAACGACTTCATGCGTTTTTCAAAGTCACCGCGATACTTAGTTCCCGCAATCAATGAGCCAATATCAAGGCTATAAATCACGCAACCATTAAGAGGTTTTGGTGCTTTATCATTGATAATCAACCACGCCAAACCTTCAGCGATAGAGGTTTTACCTACGCCAGGCTCACCCACTAACAATGGATTGTTTTTGCGGCGGCGGCATAAAACTTGAGCGGCGCGTTCAATTTCAGAAGCGCGTCCAATCAATGGGTCTGTTTTGCCTTCAGCAGCACGTTGGTTTAGATTGGTAGCAAACTCAACTAGTGGATCTTTGCTGGTTTTTTCAGACGCACTGCGGCGTTCGCCAGTCATAGAAGCACGCTGCTCAGATGGCTCTTCTTTATCCTGACCATGCGATAAATATTGGGTCAGCTCAAGACGGCTAATACCCTGTTTTTTAAGCAGATAGACCGCGTAAGTATCATGCTCTGAAAACATAGAAACTAAAATATCAGAGCCTTCTACCAATCGACCACCACCTATAGACTGCACATGAAAAATAGCGCGTTGCAAGATGCGATCAAAACTTTGAGTTGGCTGCGGTGACTGCTCCGTGTCTACATCGACGGTTGGCGTATGCTTATTGATATACGCTTCAAGCTCAGACCGCAGTGCCGACACATTGGCATTACAGGCAGTCAGGGTATTGGCAGCGTGAGTATTTTCTAATAGCGCCAATAATAAATGTTCAACAGTAAGATACTCATGCGATTTCTGGCGCGCAAGCGTCATTGCTAAACGTAGAGAAACTTCAAGATGACGACTTAACATAACAACTTCCTACGGTTATATCTATCTTTATAATTGATAGTTTTATGAATGAGTTAGTAAGTAAATCAGGGCGATAGATCGATTGTTCAAGGGTAAGATTCGTATAATTAAAAATCATGGATATATCATTTGGACCATAGACTGTGTGACGAATGCTGTAATCTATCTATCAGTTAGCAGTGATTGTGATAATTCATAGTCGCTTTTCTTTATATCAACACGATACTTCGACAGAGTCAATCTATTAACGCAGACTAAAGTGTATCAAAGCATACTACGAGCATATAAAGAAGAATGTGAGAGCGACGATTGAAGCTTAAAGAGCTAATGTGGATAAAAGGTAAGTAGATGGACGAGGGTATTAATAACGAGTGATCGAAAGGTTGCAAAAATTATTGAAAAGCCTAATTAGTATATAAGGATATATTATAATAAAATCAAGATTATAAGAGCGATATACTTGCTGACATGCTTGATCAAATACAGGTATCTAAAGCGAGGCTGTAAAAAAAGATGGCTTAGCTCACTTTGAGAGTGAGCTGCTATAACGACTGGATGAGAACAAAAAACGATTAGGTATAGTAGTGAGAGCTGATGTGAGAACAAGATAAGGTGTCTTACTCTATTTTTACTCGCCTTGATGTGGCTCGATTTGGGTCAATAGTGGATAGCCCTCACGATGTGCCAGACTATTTACTTTTTTGGCCTTGGTCTCAGCGATATCCTTGGGATAAATACCAGCAATACCTTTGCTACTATTGTGAATAGTCAGCATAATTTCTACTGCAGAGTCCATACTATGGCGGAACTCTGACTGCAAAATATAGACGACGAACTCCATCGGCGTGTAATTGTCATTATATATAACCACCGCATACATAGGCGGTTTAGCGACTTCTGGCTCAGCAACCAACACATCTGCTTGCGGCGACGTTTCACCCTCTGTGTCACCGTCCTGTGCACGATGGGCAGGCATATTTGGAAAATGCCAATCAGCAACCGTTGGCGTAGCTTGTAATATCATTTTTTTCATCATAATCAAAGTATAATTATAAGGTAAGTTTGGAATAAGAGAGGTTAGCTAGGCAGGCGATGAAACATCAAGCACCATGACTATATATAGCTATGGTGCTTTGTTTTCAACTATATCATCGCTGTTTGGTATTTATTAAGACTTGTATTTACTAGGGAACAATCGGGCTTTCATCAACTTCTGGCAAGTCTAAAAGTGATGGTAGCATGTTATCAACATTATCACCGAGCTTCCAATCATACAACTGCTCTACTGTTTGGCCACCTGCTTGCAAGCTCAGCTTTGCTTGTAAAGGTTTAAAACCTGAAGGCATCATAAAACGACCGCGTATACGAACAATACCTTCAATCACATAGCTTGCAGGATCTAAGGGCACTTCTACAAGGTCATCATTATTGAGTAACGTCAAGGTTGGCTGGAGTCGTTTGGCTTGGCCGTCGCTACTGAGCATACCAATATCAAAACCATACTCAAAAGCATTTTCGGGCAGCGGCTCAATCTTAGCACCCAATATTTGTAGCGGCATGCCACCTTTCTCAGTAATCACATCAGCATATATCTCATTAAGCTGTGAGACCTGCCTGTTTTCTACTGTCAATGATTGCTGGTTTTCACGCAGCTCTTTTAGGTTTGCGAGACTTATGGCCAGCTCTTGCTTGGCTGTCGCGGCTTGATTGGTCGCGATTTTGTTACTAAGGCGCAGGTCTTCTAGCGCTTTTGTCGCTTCGGTACCATCGATAATCGCTTGCTGGGCTTGCGTTTCCATCGAATGAAAACCACGCTGGTAGCCCAGCTTATGCCCGAATAACAATCCAGCCACGGCAGTCACTAATATTACTACTACAAATAGGGCCAATACTAATGTAGACGCGCCTCGTTGAGTGCTACCGATATCACTTATAAAACCATTACTATTTTTGTCGGAATGCGTTTTGCACGCCAAATCATATAGAACAGAATCTTGACACGATAGACGTGATGACTTTGAAAAAAAGCGTCGTTCAAGCTTAACACGCATTTAGATGGTATCTCTTAAGAGTAAAGGCAAGTTATTATAGCGGAATTTATAATCAATACCTAGTACCATAAATATGAATGACTTAGCGGCAAAAAAGCCGAGGTTAAGGTACGATAGGTGCAAAATTCAGCCCCATCGATTCATCAAATCCAAACATCACATTCATGTTTTGAACAGCCTGCCCTGCAGCACCTTTCACCAAATTATCTTGCACTACAATGACCGTCAGCTCAGCGCGCTCATTATCCTGATGTACCGCGATACGTAAGCGATTACTAGCACGCACACTGCGCGTGTCTGGATAAATACCTTTTGGCATGACATCAACAAACCCTTCTGATGCATAGCTGTCCTCAAACACTTGCTGCCAATCGATAGCCGCACCTGCATCAGTCAGCTCCATATGAATCGAGCTCAGCATGCCGCGTATCATAGGCACTAAGTGCGGTAAGAAGCGAATACGATGGGCAAATTGGCTATCTAGCAACTGCGCCACGCCCTGCTCAATCTCAGGCAAGTGGCGATGACCTTCTACACTATAGGCTTTAAAATTATCCGTTGTTTCCGCATAATTAAGTGCCAGTGACGCTTGACGACCAGCACCTGATACACCAGATTTGGCATCAATGACAATACGAGACTCGACTAGTCTTTCTGCTTGCTCATTTTGTGCTTCGATAACAGGTTTTAAACCCAAAATCGCAGTAGTCGGATAGCAGCCAGGGTTGCCGACTAATAAAGCGCTGGCAAGCTTATCACGATTGATTTCAGGCAAACCGTAAACTGCTGTCTTTAATAGCTCAGGACAGGCATGAGATTGTTTGTACCAGTGCTCAAACTCCGTCAATGACTGTAAGCGAAAATCGGCCGCCAAATCGATGACTTTTACGCCAGCTTGGGTCAGCGCTTCTGCTTGCTTCATCGCAACACCATGCGGGGTCGCAAAAAATACAACATCACATTTCTGAAGTGCCGCAAGCGTATTGTCACCTAAGTCACTAAAAACAATATCTGAGATACCGCGTAAGCTTGGGAATATTTCATCAGCGCGAGTGCCAGCTTCGCTACGCGAGGTTAGCAAATCAATAGACACTTCAGGATGAGCAGATAGTAAGCGAATAAGCTCAATACCTGTGTAACCTGTACCACCGACAATCGCTGCTGAAATCATAAATTATCCCTTATTCTTAGTAAGCACTCATTATATCTAATAAATTCTATATTTTTATCTAGCTCGCAAAGCCATATAAACATAAGGCCAGTCTGTCAATCCTACCGTCTCTGAATACTATGGCTTTGAATACCATAGCTTTGAATACCGTAGCTTTTAGATCTTGTAGTCATGTACCGCATCGACAAATACTTTGGCATTGTCAGGATTCACCCACTGGGTAATACCATGACCTAAGTTTGCAATGTAGCCAGTTTTTTCGCCATTAGCATAAGCGCGATCAAGCATCGCATTCACTTCAGAGCGGATGGTGGCAGGTGATCCGTATAACGTTGCTGGATCTAAATTGCCTTGAATGGCTTTACTGCTTTGTAGCTTCTTATGTTTTTTGGTCAATTCACGCTGGCTCTCAGTCAGTACTTGACGCGCGCGGTCAAGCGGCATCGTCCAATCTAGACCTAAAGCGTCAGCTTCGCTATCAGCCTGAATATCAAGCCATAATCCGCCACCTTTAGTAAATAATACCACTGGTACTTGTGGATGGCGTTGCTTTAATTCAGCCACGATACGCTTGTTGTAATTGTGCGAAAACTCGATAAATTGACGATGACCAAGCGCCCCGCCCCAACTGTCAAATATTTGTACGATCTGAGCACCAGCAACAATTTGTGCATCGAGATAGTCAATGACCGAAGTCGCAAGCTTGTCCAATAGCTGATGTAAAAAATCAGGATTGCTATACAAAAAGCCTTTGGTATAACGATAATCCTTTGAACTACCACCTTCTATCATATACGTAGCAAGCGTCCATGGACTACCAGAGAACCCAAATAAAGGCACTTGACCATTTAGCGCTTTGCGAATGCTGGTCACAGCGCGCATTACATAGTCAAGAGAATCGTTAGACTCAAGTACTGGCAATCTATCAAGATCAGCCTGTTCGCGAATCGGATGCTTAAACTTAGGACCTTCGCCAGTCTCAAAATACAAACCCAAGCCCATGGCATCAGGAATGGTCAAGATATCACTAAACAAGATAGCCGCATCTAAGTCATAACGACGTAACGGTTGGAGCGTCACTTCAGTAGCACGATCTGTATCTTTGCACAGGCTCATAAAGTCGCCGGCTTCAGCACGAGTGGCTTTGTACTCTGGTAAGTAACGACCAGCTTGGCGCATCATCCAAACTGGCGTAGTATCGATGGGCTCAAAGCGTAATGCACGTAGCAGCCTGTCATTTTTTAGTGGTGCAAATTGCTGCTGAATCGAGTCACTCTTGTCTGAAGCACTCATGTACAAATCTCCAAAACAACACAGTATCCATATTTATGGATGGATACTGTGCTGGATAAAATAGGTTGAATAAAATAATAATAAATATTTATAAGATATAAACAGTCTTGCTTAAGCTTGAAGCAAATCTCAATAGCTTTTTATAGCTTACCTAAAATCATAGATAAGCTATAAAAGCAACAGCTGTGCTATATCATGAATACGTTATACGGTTATCGCAAGATTGTCACGATGCACCATCACCACACGGTCTTCGTTACTACCGAAGATTTTGTCAAACTTCTCTGTACGCTCACGGGCAACACGGTGCGCCTCATGCGATGAGAAATTTACCTGACCAACGGCTATACGCTCACCAGTGTCTTGATGAACAATTTCTACCACATCACCTTCATCAAAGCCGCCACGAACTTCTACAACGCCTACTGGTAGTAAGCTTCTATTATGTTCAGTCAATGCTTTTGCGGCACCTGCATCAACGACCAAGCTACCTGACATACGCAAATGCGCGGCAAGCCATTGTTTCCGAGCAATGATTTTATCTTCTTCGTTAGTCGTCAGTAGTGTACCGACTGCCTCACCTGAGACAACACGAGTGATCACATCATCGATAGCACCGCTCACAATAACGGTTGGGCAGCCACCCATTGCTGCAAGACGACCAGCACGGATCTTGGTCAACATACCGCCGCGTCCAAGCTTGCCACCGTCACCTGCGATATCAAATAAATAATCAGCCATGGCACGTTCTTGACGAATCATCTTAGCATCAGGATTGTCACGTGGGTTATCAGTGAACACACCTTCTTGATCGGTCAAGATGATGTACAAATCCGCGTTAACCATCGCGGCTGCCATCGCACCCAACGTGTCATTATCGCCAAATTTAATCTCATCAATAGTAATGGTGTCATTTTCGTTAATAACCGGTAGCACACACCATTCTAATAGTTGCGTTAGCGCGCCTGTGGTATTGAGATAACGGCTACGATTGGACAAGTCATCATGAGTCAATAGGAGCTGTGAGCTTTGAATACCATGCTGAATCAATGCTGACCACCATGTTTCAATCAGTCCCATTTGACCAATAGAAGCGCAGGCTTGTAATGCTGCCAGTTTTTTAGGGCGTTCCTCAAGGTCCATACGTACCACACCTTCAGCAACGGCACCTGACGATACCAGCAGCACTTCAACACCTTTTTTGTGCAGCTTAGCAATCTGCTTTGCCCACTCATATATGGCAGTACGATCCAACCCTCGACCATTATTTGTCAATAATGATGAGCCAATCTTGACAATAACGCGCTGAATATCAAAGTTGCGAGATTGTTTAACAAATCTTGCTTCTTCGGCCGTGTTTGCTATGCCATCTGCCATATAAACTCCTTTTTTTCATATCAATTGATTGTAGGGATTAAATTCACAATTCAAGTAAAACCGCTTAAGCATACTAGCTTAAGGAACGTACATTACCTCAACACCATCATCGTCATCATCCAAATCGGACAAATCTAAGCCTTCACGCGCAGCTTTACGAGCGGCACGATATGCTTCACGCTGTGCTTCAGTGTTTAGACGCACTTCGGCTTCTAAACGCTCAAATCGCTCTTTCTGTGCTTCAGCGAATATAGGATCTTCTATTTCACGCTCGCGCTCAAGCTCAATATCATTCATCAAATGATATTTTACTGCATCAACGCCTTCACCAGTCAGCGTTGCTGTACGGAAGACCATACCTGTCCAACCAAGCTCTGCTACGATATGTGTACAAAGCGCGTTCAAGTCTTCATCATTGACCTGATCAATTTTGTTTAATACCAAAATCTGCGGCAAGTTGGCCAATTCAGGTGAAAAACGCTCAAGCTCATTTAGGATAACGCGGGCGTTTTCGACTGGATCGCTGCCATCGACAGGCTTAACATCAACTAAGTGTAGCAGACGACGCGTACGTGCAACATGTTTTAAGAAGCGAATACCAAGTCCTGCACCTTCTGATGCGCCTTCAATAAGACCAGGAATATCTGCCATCACGAACGAACGATGACGACCAATATCGACCACACCCAAATTTGGTACTAGCGTGGTAAATGGATAATCAGCCACTTTTGGTCTAGCAGCAGAGACTTGACGGATAAAGGTCGATTTACCAGCATTAGGCAAACCAATCAGGCCAACATCAGCCACGACCTTTAGCTCAAACTTAAGAACTTTTAATTCACCCTCAAAACCTGACGTGGCTTTACGCGGTGCTTGGTTGGTTGAGCTTTTGAAATGGGTATTACCCAGACCACCATCGCCACCTTTAGCAATCAGTAGTGTCTGGCCGATCTCAATCAAATCACCCAATACTTCATCGGTTTCGGTATCAACGACCGTAGTACCAACTGGTACTGGTAAATAAAGATCATCAGAGCCCTTGCCTGAGCAGTTTCTGCTGTGACCATTCTCGGCTCGCATAGCGTCATGACGACGAGTATAGCGATAGTCAACTAGAGTATTGGTGTTGTCCTCTGCAATGACATAGACGTCACCGCCCTTACCGCCATCGCCACCATCAGGTCCACCACGTGGGACATATTTTTCTCGGCGAAAACTGGCGATTCCGTTACCACCGTCACCTGCTTTTACCGTTACGACGGCTTCATCAATAAATCGCATCTTACGTTCCTTAATTCACAATCCAGTCTATAAACTGGTTACAACCAACGGTTGTATTTTAGGGTTGTGCTATATTCTTATGACAAAATGAGCACGGTATAAAAACCAAGTTGCACTAGGTTACTTAGTACCCATGATGACAATAACACCCGATAATCAATCGGACTATCGGGTGTTTAAGTATGACAGTTAAAGTGATACCAAGCTATTCAAAGTCGCATCTACTATAGCAGAGTCCTCAAATGAACATCGTTTTGATATGCTCAGTACAACGTTACTACTCTACCGTATTGAGCAATCTATGCTGGAACCTGAGCGTAACTAATACCTGCCATTTGCGTTGCTAAACGCAATACCTGAGTACTATAGCCGACTTCATTGTCATACCAAACATATACGATAGCATGGTTATCAGTCAAGATAGTGGCTTGGGCATCAACGATACCAACATGAGTCGTACCAACAAAGTCAGTAGATACGGCTTCTGTAGAATCGGTATAAGCAATTTGCGACTGCCACGTGCTGCTGTTAGCAATCTTACGCAAGAACTCATTCAACGCGTCAGCGCTTGCTGGTGCTGTTTTTAGATTCAAGTTCAAGATGGCTAGGCTGACATTTGGTGTCGGTACACGGATAGCATTACCCGTTAGCTTACCGTTCAATTCTGGTAATGCTTTACCAACGGCTTTTGCTGCGCCAGTACTGGTGATAACCATGTTCATCACCGCACTACGACCACGGCGGTCTGCTTTGTGATAGTTATCAACCAAGTTCTGATCATTGGTAAATGAGTGAATAGTCTCTACATGACCATTTACAATACCGTACTCATCGTTTAGTACATTTAATGTCGGTGTAATCGCATTGGTCGTACAACTCGCAGCACTAACAATAGTATCGTCACCAACAGTGTCATTGTTCACACCATAAACGACGTTTTTGATATCGCCACCAGCAGGTGCTGTTAGGAGTACTTTTTTCACGCCAGTAGACTGTAGATGCTTGCCAAGGCCCGCTTCGTCTTTCCAAATACCGGTGTTGTCGATAACTAGCGCATTGTCGATACCATAAGCAGTATAATCGATTTCACTTGGGTCTTTAGCATAGATGACTTGTACAAAACGGCCATTCACAATCATGCCGTTATTGTCATCATCGATAGTGATGCCGCCTAAGAATCTACCATGGATTGAGTCACGCTCAAGCAATGAGATACGCTTAGCCAAGTCACCAGCTGCAGCTGGACGCACAACGATGGCTTTTAGTTGCAGACCTTTTGCACTTGACGCTTGTGACAATAGTAGACGAGTCAAGATACGACCGATACGACCAAAACCGTAAAGTACAACATCCGTTGCGCCATTCACGGCACCAGCGTTGTTGACAGACTGTAGAGCCGTTTGTAAGTCAGTATCGTTAGCAATCAATTGACCAACATCGATGCGAGTGGCTTGGATATCAGTATTTTCTGAGATAACTTTTACCATTGCTAAAGTATCAGAAATATCGATAGATTTGGCACCTTGGTCGCGTAATGCTACTTTTTGATGTAGTGCAAGTACTTGACCAACTGAGGTAGAATCTAGCGTCTCACCAAATAAAGTCACTTGTACGTCTTGCTCATTATAGAGCTTGCTCAATAGCCCCATAAGCTCAATAGCTTGTTGCTCTTGATTGTTGTAATTTTTCAAGTGGTCTTGATGTAATTGGCGTAAGGTATCAGCGTTGCTCACGAGAAACATCCTTATGGTCAGTAATGTATGATCGATAAAATATGAAGAAATATAAATAAGATAGGTCGTGTATGCTCTAAGTGGTGACTTTAATAGGATAATCAACCACTATCAATATCAGTTCTTGACGTCAGAGTATTCAAATCGCCTAGATTTTAGCCTAAAATGCCTCATTTTGCCAGTAGTAACCGATTAGCTAGTGTGCATAATAGGTTTTGTTGTTATATACAGACTCATATATAGACAAAGATAAAAATAAAGGCAGCCATATATGCTGCCTTATTAGAACGTTATTTAAATGATAATTGCCATAGAGCTTAATTAATTGAAGCAATAATTTTCATTGTATCTATTATTGAGCTAAGTTCACCGTTTGGTTGCTCTGAGACGTCAATGTAAACTCTTTCAAATCATATCCTTGTTGCTGGGCAATCTGACGATATTTAGTATACGTTTCCTGACTGATATTTGGCGAACGTGCTAATAACCATAAGTATTTTTTATCAGGTGTCCCTACTAGCGCAGTTTTATAGTCTGCATCACGTGCTAGCACCCAATAGTCAGCACGGCCCACTGGAATCCAGCGTATCCATTTCGGTAAGAACGTCACTTTTAGTTTGCTGCCACTTTCATCTACTGGCTTTGCCAAACCTTCTGCCGTAATACCTGAACCATCCTCGCTCACGCATTTGTTAGTGACGACAATGCCTGAGCCATCAGTCTTTTGCGTATAGTTTGCCGTTACATCGCCTACGCATTTACGTTGAAAATACATCGGTAAACGTCCGATCTCATACCATGTCCCAGCGTATTCATTGAGATCGACACTATCCACTGTCGTTGGCGTGCTTGCAGACTTATAGATAATATCGCTTGGCTTAACAGATAACATTTGCGTCGTTGTCTCACTACTCATCGCATTATCTTGCATATTACTAGCAGTAGCCATATTAGTGGGCGGCGTTGCAGCATAGGCTGAAAATGCCGCTAGCGGTATGATGATCGCTAACGCAATGCCTGTATGCTTGATAAGTCCATTCATAAATATACGCTCCGGTATGTCTTTATATGACGAGTTGATAGTGGTTGATGATGTATCGAGGATTTGCTTAGCGCTGTCTTGCAAATTACTTGCTTGGTCGTCTACAAGCTCAGAGATTAGCGGCTCGTCTTTATTCAGCATTGCTGATCGCTTGTAGCCATTAGCAATGTTGAATTGTTCTTTATCGCTATTTTTCAGATGTTGATTTGTTTTGCTGTTACTCATAGCGGACTCTTTTGCCTTAGTAAGGCTTTTGTCGGCGCTTTTGTATCCAAAATAGCTGTCTTGCGAAGACATATCTTCTGCCAGATGGTGCGAATATTCGCCGTTCAAGTTTTCATTGCTCAGTTTTTTGTGGCTATAGTCTGCATCATTACTAGCATTTTTTGTCTGTTGTGCATGACGACCGTTGTTATAGCTGTTTGACTGTATAGGCTGCTGAGATTGAGAACCAGCTGCCCGTGAGTCAGACCATGCTGAATCAGGTAACTTATTGGTTTTCATAGGGATACCATTATTAATAGTGACTGTTAAAATACGTTATCTACATCATTTATCCGAATTGATTCTATAATAAACCTGAGTTTTAGAATTAATTATCGATCCAAACTCTGCTGCTACAAACGCTCTTTTTTATTATAATTTTTGATAAATTCGTTAGTAATCAGTTCACTGATAAAAATCAGAATCAATGTGCTGTAGATATGCAATATATGTTAAGGGCAGCTGGACTATTAAAACAGTAGTGCAATGTAGGGAAACGCAACGGTTTGTAAATAACTATGTGTTTATGCATTGGTATGCACACATCATAATCACATAGTTACTGACTGGATAAATAACTTAAAAATCAGTTATTTATACTTACTTATTTTAATAAGCAAACATAGTCAAGTGAATGGTACTGCTGCTTAATTGGCACTCATTTCTGGTTTTTTATTCGTGGAACTGACGAATACCTGCGACACTGACACCGCCGTGCGCTAATGTCTGGTCAATCATGACAGGGGCCAAGCCGCCCAGACCAATGACTGGCATGTCAGCTAACTGCGCCAAAGCTGACCACGCCTCCCAGCCAAGTGGTACCGTATCAGGATGCGTCTGAGTTATAAGTACAGGAGACAAAAAAGTGCCAATCACTGGCGGCAACTGCTGCTGTATGCGCATACTCGCAAGTTTATTAGCGGCAAGAATGCTGGTAATATCGTGGCAGCTGACTATCAATGGATGCTCACTTGAGATACAGAGCAACTGCTCAGAGTCTGTAATATCTTGAGTAACATTGAACCATTCCATTAGTCCCGAATGCGTCAGGTGTCTAGCGACAATCGAACGATTGGTTTTTGCCTCTACCAATGCATCTGTACTTGTCGTTTTGGCGTGCTGATAGTCATTGTCGTACGGCAAAATCGCTAGGATATCTGGACGCACATCCATTAGCTGCTCGGCAATATATTCTGACTCAGACGCTTTTAGTCGGATATAAACCCAAGACTCTGGTGCCAACCGCTCTCGATGATAGTGTACCCATGCTGCTGCGGAATTTGGCTGGGCAGAAAAATGAGCAAGTGGATACGTAATCGCTATTTTTGCAGGAAGTTTCAGCCACTTCAAAATAGTTTTATTGGCAGCGGGCAGATGATACTCTCCTGCTAGTAACTTAGACTTATCAACCCAAGTCATTGCCTGCCCTTCTAGGCCATATTCACAGTCTTTGTGCTGCTCATACTGCTGTGCAGTTAACTCAATTTTGTACACCTGCAAGCTCACCTGCTTGTCACCATAGTCGTGATGCAAACGCCCAAGCTTGACGATAATATTTTGAGCAATACTAATACCTGTTTCTTCAACGACCTCCCGAATCAATGCCTGCTCTGCTGACTCATCAGCCTCTATCTTACCGCCTACAAACTCATAGCGATTGCCCTGATGCTGAGCCGCATCTCGGAACCCAAGCAAATACTTGTCTTCATAATGAATAACGGCAACCGCAACATTGACGATGGTTATGTCTTTAGTTTTTGCCTGATTGTTGGTTTCACTTGGCATAGCATTGTCCTCTTCTGTTAGGTCTGTTTTGGCCGCTTTTTAATTGTTTGCTTGTATATTCTGGTGAGCCTGCATAGATTTCATATCATTCCAACAAGCCTCTCAAGATTTTTATATAGGTAAAAACTCAAATATCGGCGGTTTGTGGCAGTTTGTGGCAGTTTGTGACGCCAGCCTCATATAAGTTTACACAATGACTGCATTTTATTTTATCAATTACCTTGCAAATTTATTCAATCTAAATGATAATTATTATCGTTAAAGCCCATTACGACATAGCTACTTTATTAAGCCACTTCTTATCAAAAGGAATTCACCATGAGTATGGTTATCTCTCGTTATCTAAACTGCCGTGAAAATCGTCTGCCAACGCTACAGTCGCAGCATCTATTTGCCCTGACCAAAGAAGTACGTATTGAGCATGAAGGTGAAGAGTATCGACTACGTTTGACTCGTAACAACCGATTGATTTTGACCAAATAATTTTAAACTAAGCTCACTGCACTTATAAAAAAACGCCTTCATTACAAGGCGTTTTTTTTTGGATAGCAATAATAAAAATCGCTTTCTAATAATGTTCGTTATAAATTAACCGCCTACTAAATACGTCATTTAAAACTGCCAACTATAGACCACGTCTACCGCATTCTCGGCCGCTGAACTGGCTTCTACGTAGATACGGCGAGTCAACTGATAGCGAACAGAGAGACTGTTTTGAGCATTGAAAACACCGACGCCATAGCGAATATACAAGTCAGGGGTCACGTAACCGGTGACATTGACATTGGTATCTTCACTACTGCCTGAGGCATCAACGGTCAAACTCTGTAAGCCAAAAACTTGTCCAATTTGATTGGTAAGGTTTCGTGTGCCGCTAAGCCCAAAGCTCAGTCCAGCGGCTGCCAAGTTGTTGGTCACTTGTGACTTGAAGCCCTGCTCACTAATTTGTGTGGCGCTTCTATTATCGATTCGGCCTGTGACCAAAGCATTCATTGCTTGCTGCTGGGTCAAACCTGCATTATTAAAGACGATGATATTTGGGCTTTCAGTTGTACCTTTGACACGAAAACCCACTGTTTTACCATTAATGGTTTTTGCAGCTTCAATACTCAAGCTAGGCTTCATGACATCGCCATTGAAGCGCACTTGACCATAATTGAGCTCTAGGCTCTGACCAAAAGCATTAATGTTGGTACGACGTGAGACCTGAACCACTCCTTTTGCACGCATGATGCCCGTGCCATTTTGGTTAATATTAATCGCACCAGCCAATGGAATGACGGCACCAAAACCACGGAAGTTGATATCATCACCTAAATCGACACCGATATCAGCATTGATAGACCAAGGTTTTGACATTGCCAATACATCATCGATGTTACCAATCAAACGACGATCCAGCACAACCACATCTTCAGATTGAGTCACAATATCTTCACTGGCTTCTGGTGGACGAATGGTTGCTGACGGCACGCTGACTGCCCCTTTAATGTCCACATAGCGGTCGCCTGGACGTACGATAATGTCAATATCAGGATTGATTTCAGCCACTAGTAAAGGCGGCTGCGTAATGACGAGCCCTTCGCCAACAACACTCAATTTGGCTTGTAGCTTTTGCTGCCAATTGACCGTACCTGTCAGTGTGCCTGTTCCTGTACCGCTTTTGAACGTACCATCAATAGTCGCCTGCGTACCGCGAATTTTGGCCTGTGTGTTAACATTGGTCAGGTTCACTGGCAAGTCTAGCATGGCAATGCGACCATTAGAGAGTTTCACATCACCATAAAACTGCGGCTTATCTAGCGTACCGCCAAGTCCTCCTGCCATTGTAACGTTGCCTTTTAGTACTCGCATGCCTGGGAAGAAAGGCTTAAAGATGGCCAAATCAAGCTCATTTAACACGAGCGCACCAGAGATTGGTTTCGGCGTTTTATAAGGATCAACAACGACTTCAGCATAACCGCGCGCACCGCGACCCGTATTGATGTCGGTACGCAGCTTGATACCTTCTGGCACCGACAAGGCGATTAGTGAAACACGCTTATAAGGCAGTGTTACAGGCGTGCTATCCCCGTCTTGAATCAAGCCGATTTTGCCATTATCTGAATATAGTGTCGTGTTAATGGTTGGCGGACGACCACGTTGCCAACCGACAATGGCTTTACCATTAATTTTGCCGTGCCAATCAATATCCTTTGGTAAGAATACTGAAAATAATGACGTATCTAAATTCTGCAATGCCACATCGACCTCACCACTGGCTGGAGAAGCAACTAAGTTCTTGCGTAAGCATAGCTTGCCCGTTTGGTCCGCGGCCTGCCAACAATGTGCAGCCAACTGTACTTTGAGATCTGTATTATTGCCATTTTGATTATTAGGCAAATTCACAATCAGCTGTGCTGGCTGTAATTGATTTAGGGTAGCGTATCTGGATTTAACGCGGCCTTTACCGATGACCCCTGACCAACGTAGCGTATTTCGATCAAACCCACCTTTTAGTCTGGCACCAATGTCCAGTTGCTTATTGGCCACATTGAGATCAACCACATGAGATTTTTCTGTACCGTTAAATGAAGCTTTAACACTATCGAAGCTTTGTCCCGCAGCATCCAGACCTTCAGCGCTGACGATAAGCTGGCTTGGACTATTGGCTAGATTAACCAACTTGCCACGTATACGACCTTGACGCAAAATAAAACCCGGTAGTGCAATGCGCTCACCGACCAAATCGATATAAATCGTTGGTAGTGCCTGACCTGCTGGTTGAGACAAAGTCGCTCCACCAGTTACTTTGCCAGCAAGTTTGTCCGATAATTGATCTAAGCTTGTGATATTAATTTTGGTTTGTAGCTGTTTGGCATTACCATTAGCAGTGACATAGTTGTCACCCCAGCGCAGTATCAAGTTGTCAGCATTTAAACTATCGATCAATGCATTCACTTGCTTATACTGTGCTTGGGCATCTTGTGTTTGTAGACGTTTGAAATAACTGGCTAAGTCTTTTGGCAAGCGCAGTTTTGCGGCCAAACTACCTTTAGCACTAAGTGGCTGGCCTTTCAGCATACCGCTCAGATTGATTTGTTTGATATTGATCGTTTGCTGTGTATCGCCCCAGCGCCCATCCGTATCGATAGTACCCGTGATAAGGCTTGGTGTATCCTTTAAGAAATATCCGATATTGAAGCGATCCATCACCGCATTGATGTCCCACGCAATGCCTTGACGCACATCGACCGTACCTGTGGCATCGATACTACCTGCTGCACCCACGTGGCGGAAACGCTTGATACGAATCAGTTGGCTATCACCACTTACCTCAATATTGAGCTTACCTGCTGGTAATTGCTCGGCATCCAAGACCCCATCAAAATTCACGGCAAAACGCTGTAATGTACCTGTGGTATTTGGGCTGTTTTTAGGCGCAGCCTGCCACTCGCCACTGGTTGTTAGATCACCTGTGATGATTGCTGGATTATTGGGTAAAAAGTAACCCAAATTGAAGTTGTCAAAGCGACCATCGACAGTCCAGCCGATATTGTTACGCAAATCAATGACGCCTTTGGCATTCACTCCTCCAGCTTCACCATTATAATTTAGTTTGCGGATACTAATCAGATCTGGCGTCCCCGCTGCATCAATTGATAGACGACCTTTTGGTACGTCTGCTGTATCGATCTGACCATCAAAACGTGCGTCAAATACAGACAACTCACCACCCACGATATCGACACTGGCATCACCGCTACCTGTTATACCGATCGCGCGGCCGTTTTGCGTGGCATCAAGCTGTGCCTGCAAGTCAGTATTATTGACAGTAATCATATGGCGCTGACCGCTCACCCCATTTTTGGTGATATTTAGCAATCGACCACGAGCACTCAAGCGCCCTGTTAAACGCTCAAGTGGTAAATCGCTACGGTACTCTTTAGGCAATAAACCCTTGGTCACTGCATCGATTTGCCACGCCAGTGGGCGGTTTTTATTTGCTAGCTGAATTTGTCCGGTGCCTGATAGGTCGCCTACGATGCCATTATAATTGAGGCGGTTGATATCAATGACGTCGCCCGCTTTACGCAAGCGCACATCATAGTTGCCTTTGGGCGCCGCGTTGAGCTCATTGATCACTGCATTGGCATTAACTGAGACAGTAGAACCACGAACGATGACATCTGCCTGACCGCGAGGACTGTCAATATTGCCGATGCTTGGTACATCACGGCGGATCAAATTTTGCCATGTGGCATCAACGTACCAAGGTGCCACTTGCTTAGACTTAGGAGAGGTTTTACCGCGGATCATATTGGCATTGATATGTTCACCATCGCGCTGACGCAAATCTGCATCAATCTGCGTATTACCTTTGCTGTTCTGCTGCTGATAGCGTAGCGATAATCTGCCATTGAGCGTTTGCGGAGCATACGCTTTAAAATCAGCATAGTCGTCAGGAATAGCACGGCGAATATCAAAGTTACTACCAGCCGCACGCAGCGTCGCATTAAAGCTATCTTTCCAACCTAATATACCCTGTATTACCAAACGCCCAGACGGAACGTCGGCTTCTAAACGATCAATACGCAACTGACTGTCTGCAATGACCGCGCGCCCTTGATAATGTCCCGAAGGAATATCTTTAGAAGTCAGCTCTGTATTGATGCGCAGCCTTATCTCAGAGATAACGCCTGATGCCGTAGCCATACCACTTTTTAGGTGAATGTTTTGGTCATCTGCATAAGGCACCAAAATATCATCCCACTTCAGTTTTGCCTGAAACGGTGCGCCTGCATCTAGGCCCTGAACCACAAAATCGCCGCTAACGTCGCTGTCGTTATAGCGACTACGCACGTTACCAACCGTACGTTTTAGCGAGCCTGTTGCCGTGATATTCAATGGATCGATATAAGCTTTTTCAAGCGCACTCACCTCTACAATCGCGCTCAGATCCAGTGGGTAGTCGCCTTGTAAATCTGCCTCACCTTGTAAGGCACTGACTTTTACAATATCAGCATATTGTAAGCTGCCTCGACCGACCGTCACAGTGCTGCCAACCCATGTCAGATCGCGAGCCGTAATGTTATTGATAACAATAGGATCTTTGGTTACTTGCTTATAAATGATTTTCTTAATTTTTGCTTGATCGAAACGTAGATTGACTGGTAACTTTAGGGTTTTATAATCAAACGGTTCGCCAGTCGCTGGTTTCTTATTCAGAATTTCGATGGTCTGTATATCGGCATCACTCAGATGCACTTCTTTTGCAAATACCGCACGCCAGCCTATTTTGACATAGGCTTTGTCCACCAAAATCTCAAGATCTTCAGTGGCCTCAATATCGATATCTGTCACCCAAATACCGTCACGCAGATTACCACGCCCATACTTAAAATCGATACCTGTCTCGGCGCTGACTTTTTCTAAAATGAACTTAGTACCCGCATCAGTACCTGCTGCATAAAAAAATATCGCAAACATAATCGCTAGTACGATAATAACCAGCACCAGTAGTTTGAGTAAAAATGATAGCGGATACCAGCGCCTAACCGCACGAGCATCGCGCTGTGCTGGATCTTCATCTGGTGCATTGTTAGGCGGGGTATTTTCTGTCAGCATGACACTCAACTACGTTAAAAAGTGATGACCAGCAATCGGTACGATAAGTAATGAATAAAACGGTTTAGGCAGTCTGTTTGTACATTGATAAAGCGAGCATCTACAACGGTGAGCCAATAAAGAAATGCAATCGCACAGGAATATTGTCTTCTGTCACCCCTGCCGCGACATCGACACGTACCATTCCGACAGGAGAGGCCCAGCGCACACCAACGCCGACGCCAACTTTGGTTTCAGCATCAAAGTCTTTGTCGTACGCGTTACCAACATCGGTAAAGAATGCACCGCGAAAACCTGGTTTGAACTCATAGTTATACTCTGCACTACCAACCGCCAGTACTTGCCCGCCTGTCAGATAGCCTTTATCATTTAGTGGCGATAAGCTCTCGTAGTCATAGCCACGAATACTTTGGTCGCCACCTGCGAAAAAGCGCAATTTATACGGCACATCATAAAAATCATCTGCCCAAATATAACCACCATTCAAACTACCAAGCACTTGATGTTTTTTGTCATCGCCAAAGCTATAAATACCGCTAACACCAGCACGCACGATTGCCAAATCAGTATCACTCAGCGCTTTGTCAGCACCTGCTTCAATCGAATAATACTGACGCATACCGCGCGTTGGATTGGTCGCACTATCCGTGTCGGTTTTATTCATGCCATAGCCAAACAGCAATGCTTGCTGCTTAGGGTTTGACGAGGTAAAGCGGATAGGTAAATCATCACGCGCAGCGCCGTCAACACCAGTCTCTAACTCATCTAAACGATAACGCATAGAGTAGCTACGATTCCAACCACTATCACGGCGAATATTACGTGCCAAAGCCGCTTTTAATGTGGTGGTAGATAAATCGAAGTTACCTTTGCCTTGGTCAATGACTTCTTCTTCATAAGTAAGACGCCCATCTAATTTGTCATTGAGCGGGTGATTCCAAGGGCGGCTTGCATAGACAGCGACGTTTTTGCTGATTCTGGATACTTCCGTTTCTGCGCCTGCTTGATAGCCCTGACGGTTAAGCAGATTATAATCTATCTTGGCGGTTGCTCGAACGCCTGTGTCAGTACCATAACCCAAACCAACTTGAGCATCACGTGGCTTGTCAGCGTATACAAAAACGTATAACGGTACTTTTTTGCTTGTCACAACGTCTTGTGGTGTTTTACGTCCTGCCAGCGTTGGCGGTACGAAATCCTCATCAACGGTGAAGTCTGCATCATCAGGGAATATTTTTTGGGCAACATTGCTAATTGAATCACTAATTTTGCCTAATAAGTTATCAGCTTCTTGGTCTTTTTCATCTAGTACGCGATTATCAGGTAAGTTACTTAGGCGCTCCGCTTTTTGCTTAACGGCTTGTAGCTTATCAAGCGTTTCTTCATCAGCCTCAAACTCGATAGCAGCAATATCAGCTTCATTGACAGTCTCTCCACTACCGTCACCCAAGGCACTTTCACTCTCTACGCCAGTACTACTACCCTTATCTTCTGTACTAGCCAAACGATTATTGGATGCTGCTAGAGTAGCGTTATCTCCAGTCATATCTGAGATGCCATCATTATCAACATCCTCATCCAATATAGCATTGCTATTGGCAGGTGCATTATCAAATGCCAATGTACTGGCCTCACTCCGGTCATCTGGCGGTAATATCGATTCGACATTGACCATATTAAAATAACGAGTCGCTGATAAGTCATTACTAAACTTTGTCACTGACGGACGATAGAAAGGATCGCCTGGCGCAAACTCATACAACTGCTGCAATAATGACAATTCTACTGGGAGTTTGTCAGGGTCTTGTGTCAGCGTGTTAGTTTCTTTGTCATAGGTAAAGAAAACAACATCATCAAATTCGTAGCGGTCGCCTGTGTTGTAGACCAAAGACATATCCGCTTTGTTGTCTGGTAAGATAATATCGACAGATTTGTTCAACCAATATTGATCGAAATATCCATAAGTATTACTCAAAGATTCAAGCGCGGCTTTGCTGCTCTTGTAGACACGGTGGTTAAAAATATCACCTTCTTGCGGTGGTAATTCTTTTTCAAGCGCGACAAACTCTTCTTGCTCACCGCCCTCACCGCGGATATCAACGATACGGCTGTCTACAGTAACAGGCTCGCCCAGCTCTTCGATAACCACATTGATCGTATCACGCGTAGGCTGACGTAGACTAAGCGTCACATCATAGTAACCCACTGCTTTAGCAGCATCTAATGCTGTTTGGCGCAGACGCGGCAGCGCCGCTGTAAAATCAATGACCGATCGCACTGAGGTGTCATCGAGGGCCGCTTTAATGTTTTTCATTGGCTGAATATCGTTGTCAGCTTTGATGAGTTTTGGTTGACCATTAACCGTGGCTTCGCCAGCAGCTTGTTGTATATAAACCGTGGTCTCCACACTAGGCAATGCCATTGCGCCGCCATTGAACAATCGGTTATAAAGACGTTTAACAATATTGCTTTTATTACGTGCGAGTGGTTTTGACTGATCAGCTTGCTCGATGCTTTGATTGACGGCCTGAGTATCATTCTGATAATCCGGTAGGTAGTCTTCAGGATCAATCACATCTGAGGGCATGTTACCGCCATCGGTTATATCGCTATTACCCGCTATTATCTCGTCATTAATACCATTTGCTGCATTGACATTGCCACTACTGACAGAGTCACTCACGTTAATGGGACGTGACATAATTTCAGCTGTGGCTGCCTGTTCTGCTGCTGCTTCACTTTTGCCTAATGTGTCAAGATTGCTAGGTGCAGATAAGTCGGTCGCATCTAGCTCAACATCTAAGCCGATGGGCGGCGCTGTGTCGTTTAGTGTAGCAATTGGCGTATCAAAAGCACTGTCATTGTTAATGCTGTCAATATCTTGAGCGTTTTGCAAATCCATCGCAGCCAACTCACGATCAATCTGCTCAGGCGTCATCATCTGATAGCCTTGCTGCTGTATCGCCGTTGCTTGCTGCAACAAATCATCGTTAGATAGGTCTGCTTGCATGCCTTCTGCGTACATATCTTCGTCGAAACGATTTGAATCTTGCAGGCCACTATTCTGATTATTATTTCGGGCACTGTCATTCTGAGAAGATGACGAGTTAGCGCCTGATTTTTTGATACCTAGTGTTTGTTCGCTATAGTCATCCAAGACCGACTGATCAATAATGCCTTGCTCCACTGCCTTTTTTAAACGTAGTGCATCTAGGGCAGCATCGAGCTGGGTATCATCGTCTGATAATGTGCCTGATGTGTTATTAGCCGTTTGATTGTTAGCTGATTCAGTCTTAGCGACTTGATTACTAGTCGATGGATTCGTGATATTTGTGTCGGTTGTCTCAGCCAATGCCGCAGGTGCAACACTGACTAGGCTAGTAGCTAGCGCGGTACAGAACGCTGAGCGCTTAAAATGAATACGGGGAGTACCGACATGAGTGCTTTGGATGCTGATATCGTTCTGAATACTCACGCTGTCACGCTGCCTCATTAATATGTTGCGTGCTCGAGTTGAAGGCGGCTGGGTCATGTTTACGTCCTATCCCTTCACGCGGCATACTATTATTAACGATGATTATCGCCAAGTCTGACCGGTGAATAAACTTATAGCAGTGGGCTGAAATTAATGGTTTACTACGTTGCTTGTCATGATGGAAGTCTCTAGCGCATATTAAATCTCAGCACTCGATGGGTGACACCATACAAACAGTCTTGATTGATAGCAGGCCTTCACCTTTACCGTCGCTCGCACCTTTTAATGCAACCATATAAAATTTACAAATCATAACTTAGTTAATTATCAAATCATAGCGCAGGTTTCATGTATTTTTACCTAAGCCTTGCTATTATACGGCTTAATATTGATAAAACCTATGCTGTATTTCGATAAGTTTTTGATAATATTGATGATTGCTATCGCATTATAAGCTGCGTTCAGCGCCTCTTCTTACTTTATCAGCCGCGTCTCATCTGTAGGAACGTTCATGTCCAATCAGTTTCAGCTATTTAAGCGCCGCCGTTTTAGCGCCATGTTTTTTACCCAGTTTTTGGGTGCGTTTAATGACAATATCTTTAAGCAAGCACTCATACTGGTTCTGACTTATACCGCTGCCAGTCAATTGGGCGTCGAAGTCAGTATTTTAAACAATTTGGCCGCGATGTTATTCATACTGCCCTACTTTTTGTTTTCAGCATTGGCAGGACAAATCGCTGATAAGTATGAAAAATCCAAGCTCACGCAGTTTATCAAAGTGCTTGAGCTGGTCATCATGGCAATCGCTGCAGTTGGTTTTGTTTTTGAATGGTACACCCTTTTATTTGTCGCGTTGTTTTTGATGGGCACGCATTCGACCTTTTTTGGACCGATTAAGTACGCTTATCTACCACAGGCGATGAAAGAAGATGAACTGGTCGGTGCCAACGGTCTGTTTCAAATGGGCACTTCTCTGGCTATTCTCGTTGGTATGATTGTCGCTGGTATCTTAACTCAGCTATCACACTCGTTGTATTGGATTAGCGCCACCGTATTGGTCGTTGCTGTGCTGGGTTATCTGGCAGCACGTTATATCCCTAACATGCCAGCTATGCAGCCTGATCTTAAGATTAACTGGAATATTATTACCACCAGCTTGTCTACGGTGCGCTATCTCTACTCTTTGCCATTTTTGTTTTTTGTCATTCTTGGCAACAGCTGGTTTTGGTTTTATGGGGCGACGTTTTTGACCCAAGTGCCAGAGTTCAGCAAAGTTATTTTGCATGGTGATGAATCGGTGGTGATTTTTCTATTGACGCTGTTTTCGGTAGGCGTGTCGATAGGCTCACTATTATGCAAATCATTGACCAAAAACCAAGTGAGCCTGCGCCTATTGCCTTTTGGTATTGCTGGATTGAGTATCTTTGCTATTGATTTGTACTTTTCACTTTCAAGCCTAAACATAAATGTGAATAATGACACATTACTTGGTATCAGTGATTTATTTGGTGTCAGTGGGAGCTGGCGCGTTTTTGCTGATTTGTTCTTATTGGGATTCAGTGGCGGTTTATATATTGTGCCTTTATATGCCTCGATGCAGGCCTATGCGCCGAAGAGCCATCGCGCGCGTATCGTGGGTGCCAACAACATATTCAATGCGATATTTATGGTCACATCAGCGATTTTTGCGATTGTGATTTTAAATGCATTAGGGCTAAGTCTACCGCAGCTATTTTTGGTAACAGGTGTGCTCAATATTGCTTTTGGTGTTTTCTTGTACCTTAAGCTAAATAGGCATATCAAACAGGCGGTTATCCAAACCAATGATGAAATGGTTATATAAATAAGCCATATCATAAACAAGCCATATTGAGCTTAAATAACGATAGCAATCGATGCGTTATCAAGGTAATAATAGTGATGCCGATAATTTGGATTGTTTGCTATAGTAATGTGCATAAGAGCTGTGCATAGGAATATTGCCCTAGAGCAGTCACTAGTCTTATTTTATTGATAGAATTTAACGCCATCAGGAGTGAACCATGGCCCTGCGTCCCTTATCCAAAATCGACCAATTATTACTTGGGGTCGACAAAGCATTACGAGCTGTCGTGCCAAATTCCAACCCCAGTACGCGCCCATTGCCAGTGAGTAGTGACGAGATTCCTGAACTGACCATCACAGAGGCGCGTCATGTCGCAGGACTGATGCGTATCAATCATACCGGCGAAGTATGTGCGCAAGGTCTCTACCATGGACAAGCATTTGCTGCCAAAGACAGTGGCGTCAAGCAAGCCATGCAAAACTCTGCTGAAGAAGAAGTCGATCATCTGGTCTGGTGCGAGACGCGCTTAAATGAGCTGGGTAGCCATGCGAGTGTGTTTACCCCGCTTTGGTATGGGATGTCTTTTGGCCTAGGCGCAGTTGCAGGCGCCATCTCAAATGAGTTTAGTTTGGGGTTTGTCGCAGAGACAGAAGCACAAGTTAGCGAGCATCTGCAAGATCATATCAATCAACTACCCGAACATGATCAGCGCTCAAGAGAAATACTGGCACAAATGGATATCGAGGAGCGACATCATCGCGAACTAGCACTGGCGAGTGGCGGCGCTGCATTGTCACCACCTGTACGTCAGACGATGCGCTGGATGGCCAACCGTATGAAGGCGACCGCTTATCATTTGTAGAGGCAAATATAATAAATTCGTCGATGGCATGGCTGGTCTAACTAACGCTGCTAGATTTGCTCAACACTAGCGAGTAACAATCCTACCACAGATAGCGCAAAGCTTAATTTGCTAGGGTATTAAAAATTTGTACGATTTTGCAGCAAACATATATCCTGACTATCAACCGATTAATGAATAAATAACGACTAAATAAATTAAATAAGGTAATGATTTTTATGAAAGCAACTCTCTCTAATAGCGCGTCTCCCAAGTCACCGAAGCTTGCCACCTTGACTGCGCTCGCGGCCGCCTGTGCAATGATGCTTTCTGCGCCTGTGAATGCCGCAGAAGCCGACACTGCTGCTACATCAACACCTGCTGTACCGAGCGCTATAGATTCCAGCAAACGTGTGATTCGTCTGGCAAGGCCAGGTGCAACGGCCAGTACAGCTCAAAGCACAACAGATGCTACGCCTTCTAATAGCGCTCAATCAGTTGGTACTCAACCAATGATGCCGTCAAGCAACACTCAGCCTAACCGTACGCCTTTGAGCACGGCACAGGCAGCGCAGATGATGCAATCAAGCAGTACTCAACCAAATCGTGTACCTGTCAGCGCCGCTCAGCCACCAGCATCGCAAATGATGAATCCGGCTAACGCCCCTGTGATCAGCGGTACCACTCGCGTCTATGAGCCAGGCCCGATGACTGCGACTGGTATTGATTTGCGCAGTGGTCAGCTCTCGAATATTCCAACACCACAAGTACAGCTCTCAGATGTGAGTTTTATCAAAACCGTCTTGATTCCACAACAAAAAGGCCTAGGTACTGACAAGCTCGACGTCAGCTTGCTTGATGATTTCATCGCAGACGTCTCACCGAATGCTCGTCACTATCCACCAAACTTTCCTAACCGCACTCAGCGCCATTACACTCGCGAAAAAATCAAAGTATTGGCCGATTGGATCCAGCCTTACGCCAAATCACCAAATGCGTCTTACGATGTACTGATTCGCGCAGCCAAGCTAAATGGTATGGGTCGTAATCTAGACTTGGGCTCAGACTACACGGTACGCGGCGGACAGTATGTTGACCGTGCCATCAAAATTCAGCCAGATAGCGGTGAAGCCAACTTCTTATATGGCATGATGCTATCAGAAGGTGGCGGGTTTAAAGAAGGCCAAAAATATCTAGACCGCGCCGTATCGCTAGGTTATACCGAAGCAGAGCAAAGCTTGGCACAGTCAGACCTGCTCAGTGATCGCCGTGCTAACGCCCTAGAGCGCCTACGTCGTCTTGAAGCAAAATACCCTAACAACACCGTGATTCCTCAACAAATTAAATTGGTTGAAGATGGCAAATTCTACATTTGGGACATCCCTGCACCAGATATCAATGTCAAACCAGGTGCCTAAATTGGTACTGTTTGTCTATACTGAAGACAAACAAATAATTTTATAGTCTTAGAATACCTAGCGCCTTTATTTTTATGAATATAAAGCAAAGGCGCTTTTTTGTGTCTAGCTTTTTTGTGCCTAATAGAAACCTGCTTGCACAGAACCTTGTCTTTTTCTACTTTGTCTAAATAAATGCCCTTTTTAACCAAAAATTTAAGTGTATCTCAAAACAATAACCATCACTTGAAAAAGTCATTCGATACATAACGCTTGGTTATAACCCTTCAAATAAAATAGTCTAATATCAAAAGTTACGCTAAACTCTATTATAACCAAGAGTATTTCCATTGCTGGTTTTCTCATAACTACTTTTTTACCGGACTGACCTATGACTTCTGCTAGCCCTAGCAAAAACACGGTAATGCAAGCCAATAAAAAAATGCTGCCTATCGCCTCAGTCGCATTACTGACAGCGGCAATGCTGCTATCAGCCTGTAGTGTCGTCTCGGTGGAAAAACAAGCATCGGCCAAGACCATCTCAGCACAGCGCGGTAATATCGTCACTGATAATCAACTAAGCAGCGATACGGCATCTGCCTTGCTATCGGCAGGTCTCAACGAGCAAGCTTGTATGCAGCAATTCGACTTGTGCTTGACTCAGCTCACGGATAGCATTTTAAATAAACACTATCGACCTGCACTGGCGATTTTTGCAGAACTGCACTACGCAAAAGCGCGTCAGCTTGCTGACTCACAAAACTGCCGCAATGCACTTGCCCGTCCACCACTTGACCCATACTACGCCAATGCGCCTTTGAGCGACGATGATGCCAAAACGCAACAAGAAGAGACCACTCTTTGCTTAAACAATTATCAGGACAGACTGTTTGATGCGGTTAAATATAGCTATACCTATTTGTTTTATGACAGTCTGACTCATGATTTTGAGGGTGCTGATGAAAGCTATAGTAGTGCTCATGCGCAAACCCGCATCCCAACTGACAACGATATTCAGACCCAAGATATCTACAACGCTGCCAGCAATGATGTCATTACGCAGCTTTATCGATCGACCGAAAACTCAGATAAATTGATGAATGGCACAAAAGTGGAATACTTAACCATCCCTTCTGCCAAGCGCGATAGTAGCGATCAAGCAGCGATTGCTAACCGAGCACCGCTAAAAGGTAAAGCGATCGACCAAGTCAAGGTCATGAAAGTACAAGTAGATGATTATGACCTCGGCATCTATTTGCCCAATGAAAACAACTATTTGCAAAATGCTCATAAGCAAGACTCTGCGCTAGCCGACCTAGTTTCCACTTACGAGCTACGTCTCTCTGGGCTGAACTCTGTTAGCAAACGTCCCGGTTTAGGTATCAGCTTAGTTGCCTCACTGGATGATCGTTATACCACCACGATTCGCCAGTTATTGGCATCATCACTATCGAGTCGATTAGCCAACGAGAATGACAATACAAAGGATAGCGAGCCAAGCTCACGCATTTATCCTACCGGTCATCTACTGCTGACTGGTTTGATCAAACCAAGTGGTGATAGTGTGCTGGATGTACTGAGCAGTCGCCAGCTCGATATTCATCTATACAATCCATACCAAACTGAAACCGTCAACATTCTTAACGATAACTATCCGTTAGCAGCCAATTTCTCAGCAGGGTATGGAATGTGGCTGGCAGAAAACCAGTTGGATAGTGTGGGTTATTTGAACCTCATCACGCGCCAGCCAGATGCTCGTCTACCCAAACTATTTATGCTCGAACCTTATGACCCTGACAAGCGTGTCATCATTATGCTGCATGGTTTGGCCTCTAGCCCAGCCACGTGGGTCAATCTCACCAACGATATTCTCAATGATGATAAGCTGCGCGACAATTACCAAGTTTGGCAAATATTTTATCCAACCAATTTGCCTATTTTAGAAAACCGCTATCAGATTCAGCAATTAATCAACACTACCTACGAGCAGACGGACCCAACCGGACAAAATCGCGCCAGTAAAAACAGCGTGATCATTAGCCACAGCATGGGAGCCATTATCGCGCGCATGATGCTGTCCGATGACAATTTGGTCGATGATTTGGACAGACTTGATGATCAAGACATTCTCTCTAGTAGCGAGAAACGGCAAATCCGCGATGCTCTAAAAGAATCGTTTGGTGAAAAGGAATTAAAAAAACGGTTTGAGCTACAATCCTTGCCACAAGTAGACACCGCTGTCTTTTTATCTGCACCTTTTCGCGGCACTGACTATGCAGACCGCTGGTTTACGCGGGCGCTGCGCCGTATTGTCTATTTACCAGTCGGTTTGGTCAAGACTGTGACTGATAACTTAGCGACGATTGCCACGCAAGGGGATCTGGCGCAAAACCCATTGGGCGCTTTATATCTACAAAATGGCGCCAGTCAGCTCAGTGACAAATCTTCTTTTATCGAATTAACCAAAGATCTGACGATTAATAGCCGTGTGACTTATCATTCAATTATTGCCAACAATGATGCTGATATCACCAAAGGACTGGCTCAAGCACAGCCTGACGGTGCAAAAATTGATTTATCGCAAGCGGTAGAAGAAGACGCTAAAGATGAGCGCGCAAGTGTCAGCGTGTCAGATGACACATCAGAGCTGCCTGCTGAGCCACTTGTCGCTGCTGTCACTGTTGATAAAAATATCAGTCAGGCCCTAACCCAACGTTTATCAGACGGCATTGTTCCCTATACCAGTGCTCACTTAGATGGCGCCGCCTCTGAAACAGTTATCAATGGCGGTCATAGTATTCAAACCAATCCACAAACTATTTTAACGTTGCGACGAATTTTGCATAAACAGTTACAAGAATGATGTATGTTTTTGTTATTGGTGAATGTTTTAATGCATGGGACACCAAGTAATAAACAGAACAGATGTTTTATGAAAAAATACTCACTATTCCCAAGTCATTGTTATTCATAACGTTAATTTTATTTTCAAGAGTGTTTTATGATTATTTTTCTGACTCATAGGTATGTAGCTGTCTAACGGTATGGGTTGCGTGACTATCTAGGGAAGCGCATAATATATACAGCACATGACTGTAATATATGAATTTATAGGTACATAAATTATTCAATTCAGCTAAACAGTGAGTCGCAAGCTTAGCCACAATTTATGCCTGATGTTGCTAAAGTAAAGTTTTGCGTCATTGAGCCATTGCCCGTAATCTTTGTCACCTTGATTTATGTACAGTTACGGACAGTTACTTGAGCGTTGTACGGAAGCCAGCGCTATTCAGCTAACAGATGAGAGTAACCGTTTATGTTCGCTACGTTTATGATTGACCAGCTCGATGCGCTGACACTCGCGCGCATCCAGTTCGCTTTTGTTGTCTCTTTTCATATCGTCTTTCCCGCTTTTTCTATTGGACTTGCCAGCTGGCTGACCGTACTTGAGTTTCGCTGGTTAAGAACAGGCAATCCTGTTTTTGCGGAAGTCTACAAACACTGGGTAAAAATATTTGCCGTGGTGTTTGGTATGGGTGTGGTCTCAGGGGTGGTAATGTCTTACCAATTCGGGACCAACTGGGCAGTCTTTTCCGACAAGGCGGGTAACGTCTTAGGCCCACTGCTCGCTTATGAAGTACTGACTGCATTTTTCTTAGAAGCCTCCTTTTTGGGCATCATGCTCTTTGGTTGGGGCCGCGTTAGTAAGCGCATGCACTTTGTAGCCACTGCAACCGTCGCTATCGGTACGTTGATATCAGGTTTTTGGATCTTGGCCGCCAACAGCTTTATGCAGACGCCGCAAGGCTTCATGATGGGTGCTGATGGTCTGCTTTATCCAACCAACTGGCTTGAGATTATTTTTAACCCCTCATTCCCTTACCGCTACGCACATATGATGACCGCTGCTTTCTTGACGACTGCTTTTGTGGTCGGTGGTATTGGTGCTTATTATCTACAATCCAAAAAGCACATCGAACACCGAAAACATGGCCGCGTGATGTTGGGTATGGCAATGATCATGGCGATTTTTGTGGCACCTGCACAGGTGTTGATTGGTGATGAGCACGGGCTAAACACCCTCGAGCATCAACCTGCCAAAGTAGCAGCTATGGAAGGTATCTGGGAAGATGAGCGCGGCGCGGCATTACGTCTCTTTGCGATTCCTGATCAAGAAAATCAAACCAATAAATACGAAGTAAAAATCCCTTATGTCACAGGTTTGATCCTCACCCATTCATTAGATGGTGAAGTGAAGGGTCTCAAAAACTGGGCACCAGAAGACCAACCATACGTTATTATTGTGTTTTGGGCCTTCCGTATTATGGTTGGCATTGGTATGTTAATGGTGCTTGTGGGTCTATTCAGTGTCTATAAATACTTCAAAAAACAGCAGTTCAATCCTGACAGCAAGCTGTTCCACCGTGCATGGATGATGATGACGCCGCTTGGCTTTATCGCGCTACTTGCCGGTTGGTTTGTCACCGAAACAGGTCGTCAGCCATGGACAGTCTATGGTGTAATCCGTACAGCTGAAAGTATGTCACCCGTAGCGGCCCAACAAGTTGCCACCACATTGATCGGCTTTATTATCGTCTATACCTTTGTTTTTGGTGCAGGTAGCTTTTATATCTTGCGCTTGATTGGTCAAGGGCCAAAACCTTATACCGATCCTGCCGAAGATAATTTCTACGAGCATTCAGTAACCGAAGGTCAAGGTCGCACGCTGAGCGGAGATAATGATCCTGCTGGTCACACTACCAAGCAAGATATCGACACACCAGCAGATGACATCGATGATGGAGGGTTACGCTAATGTTTAATTTCGGTGATGTATTAGACTTACCCTTAATTTGGGGCGGATTGATTGCGCTTGCAGTCTTTATTTATGTACTGCTTGATGGTTTTGATTTAGGCTGTGGTATTTTATTTCCGTTTGCAGGCTCAGACAAAAACCGTAGTCGCATGATGAACTCTATCGCCCCATTCTGGGATGGTAACGAGACGTGGCTGGTATTGGGTGGCGGCGGTCTATTCGCAGCTTTCCCAGTCGCCTATGGCATCATCATGACAGGGCTATACTTGCCTGTATTCTTGATGCTGGTTGGTTTGATCTTGCGTGGCGTGGCGTTTGAGTTTCGTTTTAAATCTAGCACGCATCGCTACATATGGGACTCTTTGTTTTTTATTGGCTCAATCACTGCTGCCTTCTTTCAAGGGGTGATGCTTGGCTCGTTGGTACATGGTCTTGACGCCAGTAACCGTCTGTTCACCGGAGGCCCCTTTGACTGGCTCACGACCTTTTCGATGGTCAGTGGTATTGCAGTCATCATTGGTTATGCGCTATTAGGTTCGACGTGGCTGATCTTAAAGACAGAACATGACTTGCAGGTCTGGGCAAGAAAAATCTCAGGGTGGTTATTGTCAGCACTGGTTGTCGCAATGATTATCGTGACGATCTTTATGTACTTCTCAGACATTGAAGCGCTTGAGAATTGGTTCACCCTAGCACGCTTACCTTACTTAGCGCCGATGCCGATTATTGCACTCATATTGTTTTTTATCATGCGTAAAGATTTGACCACAGAGCGTGAATATCGTCCTTTCTTATTGACTGTCGCGCTATTTTTGATGGGTTATATTGGTGTGTGTGTGGCGATGTTCCCTTATATCGTACCCTATCAGATGACTCTACATGAAGCTGCGGCTGCCGATACATCGCTATCATTTATGCTGGTGGGTGCGGTAATCATGTTACCTATCATCTTAAGTTATACTGCTTATGCGTACTATGTGTTTAAGGGCAAAACTGATCACGAACATATGTACTAGTCATTGTAAATGACAAGCAGCTAGTGATGAGATAAGCAGGTGCTACATATTTTTGTGGCACCTATGCTCAATTTGTCAGATAAGAGGTCTTTATGAAAAATCTCAGCAAAAAACATTTGAGTAAAAAGCAAAGACAATGGGCTTGGTTTCTGGGCTTATATGCCGCAGGATTTTTGACGATTTTTACGATTGCCCAATTGATTAAGCTGGCAATGGGCGTTTAATATAGCTATCAGAAAATACGGTTACCAGACAATATCGTTACCTGTGTGCTACGTGCTCAATTTGCTAGTCCTTATATTCACTCTTCATTTCTATTGGTAAAGATTGGATACGATATAGAAATAATCTGTGTAAAAAAGCAGCGTTGAATGATCAACGCTGCTTTTTTGTGTTTACCAATGTATTTTTGCTTATCTTATGAATTTACTCGACCTTGATGGTTATCGACATCGTTTTTTTCAATAAACTCATTCACTTGTGCCAAGCGCTCAGCTGTACCAACGTCGATCCAGTTATCAGTAATCACTTCAGCAGTAATCTGGAATTTAATCATCGCTTGCTTAAGTAGAGGTGCCAATGCGGCAGGCTGTCCTGATACTAGTCCTTCTACCAACGTCGGAGACATCACGCTAATACCAGCGAAAGTAAATTTGTCCGCATCACCAACTGGCTGCTCGCTGGCAAGACCATTATTGATAGCAAAATCACCACCATCATTGTGCTCTGGATTGTCAATCAACAACAGATGCGCGCGCTGATCCGCTCCTAATGTATAGTCTCGCAACTGGGCAAAATCATAGGTCGTCCAAACATCAGAGTTGACGAGAATAAATGGCTCGTCTCGCAGCTTGCCTGACTGTAATGCCTGAAAAATGCCACCTGCCGTCTCTAACGGTTCATCACCTTCTACTGACCAATGTAGTTTGACTCCATATTGCGCACCGTCGCCCAAGGTATCCATCAGCTTATCCGCCAGCCATGATGCATTGATCGTGATATCGGTAATACCTGCGGCTTGTAGTGCTTTAATATGCCAGACAATAAGTGGCTGTCCACCTACTTCAACCAAAGGCTTGGGCGTTTCTAGTGTTAATGGTCGCAGACGTGTACCCTTGCCAGCAGCCAAGATCATGGCTTGTGTAATCGTAGAGCTAGACATGCTTACTCCTATCTTTATTATTTATATCATTAATTTGATTGAGCATCATCTACGCTGAAACAAACTTACCTTTGTATGCAGGTACGACAGCATCTTTTAGCCATTGATTAAAAGGTAGGACGGCGCGCTTGATCGCATCATTACCTTGTTCAGCCAGCCAGTTTAATTCAATAATTAAATCACGCATGACTTTGGGAATATCGGCCAAATAGCGATCTTTGCCATCGCGTTCAGATAATCGAATAAAAATCCCTAGTACTTTTAAATGACGCTGTACACCCATTACATTGACGTCGTTTTCAAGCTGAACCACATTATCGGCTGTGGTTAGCGATTGTTGCTTTTGTAGCTGCCAAAAGTCGTTAATCCATGCAGATACTTGACGCTCTGGCCATTCAACATAAGCATCGCGTACCAATGATACTAAATCATAAGTATAAGAGCCGATTACGGCGTCCTGAAAATCAATCACACCTAAGCGCGATGTGTCCGCTTGGTCTTGCATGAGGTTACGACTATGATAGTCACGATGCACAATGACTTGTGGCTGCAGCAGGATTTCATTCATCAGTACCGATTTTAAGTTTTCCCATACCTTCTCATTCAGCTCTACGCCGATATAAGGGATAAACCACTCACTAAACAGGTTCATTTCGCGATCTAATAACGCCGTATCGTAATCTGGCAGCTGATACTGAGATTTTGCAGTCTCGACTGGCACCGTTTGCAGCGCTACTAACGTCTGCATGGCAAGCTGATAATAGTCATCGATTTGCTCTGGTGTTGCATCAGTCAGCAAATGAGCAAACTCTACTGCACCAAAGTCTTGTAGCACCAAAAAACCTTTTTCTAGATTTTGTGCGATGAGCGTCGGCACATTGATTGCAGGCGACATGAGCTTGGCAACATTGATGAACTGCCGCATGGCATCCTGCTCATCAGCAGAATCCATGACGATATAACGCGTATCTCCTGACCCATCAGCCTCTAGCAATTGAATACGATGATAGCGGCGTGCACTCGCATCACCCGGTAAACTTTCTAGATTAAAGGTCTTATCTACAAATACTTGCTGCAACCAATGCTCGAGTTGTTGTTGGCGATTGTCGTTATTGTTATCGGTCATGTCAGGCTCTATAGTGGTTTTATCAGTCATAATGGGCATCGCAGGTTAAATATAAATCATAAATAATTAAAGTAGTGATAAGTCAGGCAAATACTTGCTAAAATGGTCATATCTTAAGCCGCAACAACTGCGTCAGTAGACATATCAAGATATCATTCAGTAATTTAGCGCTAAACTGAATCTTTTCGCTCATTTAAAAGCAGCTTGGCTATATTATAAATTTTGGTAAATAGTGTAGCTGATTTGGTTTTTTTTGACTATGATTAGTCGTCATTATATGTAAAACAGCCAAATTCTTGAGATGACGCTATCGATGAGTGATTTTTTAGCCGTTCATTAACAACTCTGTCTTGTTGAATAATACGACTATGCAATTCAGTATCGCAATCCAATAGGCTCTGCAATCATAGGTGTGCCCTTGTTATATTCTCCGCTTTACCAAAGCATTCGTTTGATCTTATTTGGTGCCTTAGGCTTATCTAGCCTAACAGTTAGTGCTGCCATCAACGATGCTGACACACAGACAACTGAGCCATCAAGTGCTGGTAGTACGAGCAGCTACCTCTCTGATACCAATAACAGTAATGTCACTCAAGGCAATGATTACAACGATATCCGTTACAAAGACGCGCGCTCACAGGTCGATAATTCTCAAAGAGCGATTCCTGCCTCTGATTTTGATGACACAGGTTTCGCAAGCGATGCTACATTAGAAGACAGCATATCCGATGATGTTTTGAATATCACCGAGATCAATGAGTCTTCTAATACCGCGTCGATACAACCATCAGATATGACGGATAGCGATCAGGTAAGCCGCGACACACGCGCTAATGCTATGACACCTGAAAATACCGTAGCGGATAAACGTCAGCTAGACATCAGTGATGAAAGCATTCAAGACAGTCTAGTGCGTTTGGCAGAATTCTATGAGCTCACACCAGAGACTCCTGTCTCAAATGACGTAGATAATACAGAAGATGCTGAGTCAGAGAATATACAGAGTACTTTAGCACCTACAGCGCAGACCATTCCAAAAGTCGGTAAGAACTTACGATTATTACCAAACGCTATAGATAGTGCACAACGCTGTGAAGGTCAATGGGTCTATCCAAAGAGCAACCCTAATTATCAGCGTGCTGTGAATGAGGCTGGCGGTGCAAATGGACAACCAGTGCCTGATGTTGACAGTATTCCCAACAATAAAGCACCTTTATTCACAGAGTCAGACTACGGCTATTACAATAATATCAACTATGCTGAGCTATCAGGTAATGTGAAAGTCGATCAAGGCACCCAGCATATCGAAGCAGAAAAAGTTGTGATTGATCTAAGCAATGGTGTGGCTGCTGCACAAGGTAGAGTCATGTTTACCGATCAGGCGACAGGACAATCACTGCAACGTAGCAATGCACCGAGTAACGCTCAAACCAGCTTTAATGAGAAAGCAAAAAAAGGTGGTCTGATTGGGGTTGCAGACAGCTTAAACTATAACACTGAAACTGGACAATCAACAGCCAACGATGTGGCTTTTGCTAGTGTTGAACTACAAGCACACGGCTACGCTAAGCGCTTGAACAAGCCTAATGATAGTGAGTACGAGCTGGACGAGGTGATGTTTAGCACCTGTCCACCCACGAATCGTAAATGGCAATTTGATGCCAAAAGTATCGATTTGAATACTGATACAGGACGCGGTGAAGCCTATAATACGACTTTTCGCATTGCTGACGTGCCCGTCTTTTATCTCCCCTACTTTAACTTTCCAATAGACAGTCGTCGTAGTAGCGGATTTTTATTACCAAGTGCTAGCGTGAGTAGTGAGAGCGGTGTTGAGATTGATGTTCCTTATTACTTCAACCTAGCGCCCAACTACGATGCCACGCTCAATACGCATGTATACACCGACCGTAATCCTATGGTCTCAGGTGAGTTCCGTTATTTGACCGAAAACTATGGAGAAGGCATTTTTAACGGTTCATATTTGCCCAATGACAAAGAATATAATGACGAAGATCGTAAAAGCTTTTTTTATGATCATTATTGGTCATCCAAAAGTATTCCGCGGTTAAGTGGTGATGCCAAATATAGCTATGTATCAGACGCAGACTATCTTAACGATTTTGACACTTTAGGTTTATCAGATAACACGATCAATCTACCAAGGCGTGCTCGAGTTAATTATTATAATGATTACGTCGATGGTGAGTTAAAAGTAGAAACCTTTCAAACGTTAGATGCGTTTACTGATAATGGTGAGGCTCTAGAGGATAAAGACAAACCCTATTCACGCCTACCACAACTAAAGCTCAACTATCGACTGCCGTGGGCGAAGAACTTTGATATCACTGGTGTACATGATTCTGCCTATTTTAAGAAGTCTATTGATGATGGCTCTGAGGATGAAAAAAGCGGTGCACGCATTTATAACAAAATAAGTGCCGTCTATCCGATGGAGAAGTCTTGGGGCTATATCAGACCGAAGCTAAGCCTACAGCATCTTTATACTTCCTATGATGAAGACAGCTTGGCAGACAATAACATTAGTGAAGGAGATGGTAGCCAATCAGTCTTCGTTCCGCAAGCCAGTATTGATGCAGGTCTGAATTTCTACCAAGCAGGCTCACCCTTCGGTGCTTTTGATGACACCATGGGTGGCTATCGCCTGCTTAGCCCGCGGGTGAAATACACTTATTCACCGTACAAAAACCAAAATGATATTCCTAACTTCAATACTCGTATTGCGTCTATTAACTATGAGCAGCTATTTTCAGACAGTTGGTTCTTAGGCCATGATCGCCTGCAAGATTTACACTCTATTACGCCTGGTGTCAATTATCGTTACATCGATGCAACGGGTGTGACACGTTTTGATGGTAGCATTGCAGAACAGTTCTATATAGATGATGGTCGTGTCACGCTTGATGATGAACAAAGAGTATTCAACTCTTCTTCCTCAGGCATGGTATGGGATACCAGCACCCAACCTTATAACAATTTTTGGGTTGATGTGAGCGGTGCGCTGACTAACGACTATGATTTGAACTATATTACGACTGAGTTACGTTATCAGCCATCAGACAATAGTTTGTTCAATGTGGGCTACGTTAAGCGTCAGCGTGATGAAAACACTGATCAGTTACCATTGTCCGCATTTACCGCCTCTGCCGTTTTCCCTATCAATAATAGCTGGCGGATATTGGCTCAAGGTCAGTATGACTATAATCGTAACAAGATGCTCGATTCACTCATCGGTGTTGATTATGAAGATTGCTGTTTTGGCTTTGCAGTTTATGGTCGCCGTTACTATAATGACTTAAACGTCAAAGACGAGCCAACACAAGCTATTATGGCAGAAATTAGATTAAATGGGCTTGGCAGTGGCAGTAGCCGCCTAACACGGCTGCTCTCTGATAAGATATTAGGCTTTGAACCTGTCCAAACTGCATGGAAAGACTAACGAGATTTTTTGCTAGATTACAGCACTATTTGCACAAATATTTATAAGATATTATCTATAACCCTACTATGGGCTACGCTGTCAAATATCTGATTATTAAGTATTGGATTGCGTTGACCGACTACCATCCGATGCGATGACATTGATGAGGAGCATCATGAGATTTTTTTCTTTACGTCAAACCAGCCGCGCTGTACTGCTATCTATGAGTGCCAGTCTTGTACTGACATTAGGTGCTCAAGCAGCGACTGTGAAACCTGCCACAGCACAAGCCTCGACTACTGCTAATCAGAATGCAGTAAGTCGCTTGACACCTGCCAATAGCACCGATGGTATTGTCGCTTTAGTCAATGAAAACGCTATCCTAAAAAGTGAATTGGTCGATGCCATTACACAAACCCAAGCCCGCGCACGAGCAGCAGGAGAACCTATTGCAAACTCAGCGCAACTGCAGTCAGAGGTACTAAACGCGCTTATCTTGCGTGAATTGCAACTATCAATGGTAAAACGTGTCGGTTTATCTCCTGATGAAACCGAGATCAATCAACGCCTTGCTCAAATCGCTCAATCTCAAGGGCTTAATAGCATCTCAGCATTACAGCAACGCCTAGATGCCGCGCGTCCTGGTAGCTATGCCGCATTACGTGCTCAACTGATCGAGGATGCTGCTATTCAAGAGCTGCAGCAGCGTCAAATCAGTCGCCGAGTACGCATTAGCGAGCAAGATATTGATGCATTTTTGGCGTCGCCTGAAGCAAAACGTTTGAACCAAAGTGAATACCAAACTGTGCATGTACGCGTTCCTTATATAGATGACTACAGCCGTCTGTCAGCAGCTCAGCGTGAGGAAGCGCTAAAAGTTGCACAGGATTTGCGTACTCGTTTACTTGCACCAAATGTCAATGTCTCTGAAGCTGTTGCTGCAAGCCAAGGTAGCTATCCTATTCCTATTCAAGGTGGTGATATGGGCTTTCACAAAGCGGCCTCCCTACCGACAGAGCTATCAAGCAAAATTACCAACCTCGATATTGGTGCAGTCAGTGAGCCGTTACTAACGCCTGAAGGTATCGATATCGTTAAGCTGGCTGATAAAAAAGCCAGTGATACCATGCTGATTCCACAGTGGCATACTCGTCATATCTTAGTAAAAGTCGATGAGTTACAGACAGATGCACTGGCTGAACAGAAAATTAATGATTTGTATGAGCAACTGCGTAATGGCGCTGATTTTGCTGCCTTAGCATCAACCTATTCAGACGATCCAGGATCGGCTGGCCGCGGTGGTGATCTTGATTGGGTCAGTGAAGAAGATATGGTGGGTCCATTTGAAGCCACAATGAAAAACACGGCCGTTGGTGACTACTCTGCTCCATTCAAAACTCAATTCGGCTGGCATATCCTAAAGGTTGACGGTAAGCGTCAGCAGGATGTCAGCGAGCAATATCGTCGCAATATGGCACGCCAAGCTTTATATCAACGCCTAGCGCCTCAAGCACAAGAAGACTGGTTGCAAGAATTGCGTGCAGGTGCTTACATCCAAGTACTCGGTTAAAGACTTACGTTTAATTGCCTAGTAATAAGTTAATACACTGAGCGCTAATAATACTAATTAGCTTGCACAGAAAAAGGGTATATGCCAATGCATATACCCTTTTTTTATTTAGAAATTAACTGACTGCCAGTTAATTAGAATAATGGATAGCAAACCGCCTAAGTACAATTAACTTAATAGGCGGTTAAACTAATCTATTTAGCTGTGTATGGCAGGAACATGACAAATCAATAAATAACGCACAAAGAAAAGCCCCGAACCTAGGGCGATTGGTTCGGGGCTTCAGTGCTTCATGTTATTGTTATTATCTCTCTTCCATGTTGACTCATCCTAAGTCATAAACAGTAACGTATAAGACAGCGGGCTGACCTGTTCTTTTATTGATACCGTCTCAACACTGCATCCTTGCGTATCCTTGTGTTGATAAATGTATTATAGGACAATCAATTTGGTACGAATAGAAGCTAAAGACCTTATTTGACGTAAGCATATGCTTACGTTATAAGAGTAAACTTTGACCTATACGTCGCACTCCTTCTCAACTAAAACTGCCTTGCGCTTCTCTGCGTTCATCTGACATTTTCTTGCCTTCTTTTTTACCTTCTTCAATCTTGCTATCTGCTTCTGCTACATCTTCTGCTTCTGCAGTAGGCGCATTGCCTTCTTGCTTACTTGTTTCCTCTGGCTCATATTGTAAAGTCGTCATCACAGGAAAATGATCAGATCCTATAGACGGCATACGTCTGATATCAACTACTGTAAAGCAAGCGCTATGGAAAATATGATCCAATGCCCAACGCAGAAACGGATATTTAACATGAAAGGTGTTGATAAAGTGTCGACCAATACGAGGATCTAGTAGCCCAGAAATACGTTGAAAGCGGCGCGTGGTTTTTGACCATGCCACATCGTTGAGATCACCAGCCAATATCGCGGTTTGCTCATTTTCTTTGATGTGTTTGCCAACCATCAACAGTTCAGCATCACGCGTGGTAGATTTATCAGCCTCAGTTGGACTTGGAGGCATAGGATGCAAGCAGTATAGCCAAATCACTCGACCACCTTGCAGGCGTAACTGCGTATGAATAGAAGGTATGTCATCAATCATTAGGTACTTTACTTCAGGATCTATGAGCTCAAGCTTAGAGTACAGGTGCATACCGTATAGATTGTCCAGCGGAACCTTCACCGTATATGGATAATCAGACTCAATTTGCTGTAAGGCTTTCTCCCACTTTTTATCAGTTTCAAGCGTAATTAAAATATCGGGCTGTCTATGCTTGACCAAATCAACCAATTTTTGTGTTTCATCATTGGGTGTTAACACATTTGAAACCATGATTTTTAATTGATGTACTTGCCCTTCTGGCTTGTCTTTTGCTTTTTGAACTTCTTTTTTCCATAGCTTGGTATACGGCAATACCATTCTTAACTGGAACGCTAACGTGATACTAAGCAATATAAATAATAACCATTGACCCAGTTGCCACTCTGAGAAAAACATGATCATGCCAACCCATGCAATGACACCAAGCACCATTATCTGAATACGTGGGAATTCGACGCCACGTACCCACCAATTATCAAGTGGCACCCAACCCCAGATCGTTACAAATGCGATGAATCCTGCTAGCCATTGTAAGCTGTAATATAATAGTGAGAGATCCATAGTATGTAATAACCGTTTATTGAGATGATAATGGGGCCAATGATGATATATGCCATTCATTCCATGACAACACACATCATTGTTTTAAATGAACTGAGTTCTAACTGAACTGACGTCAAGTATTAATGCTAGAAGCTTACTTTAGCATTTCATAAGATTTTCGCCTATATATGAGTCGCGATTCTGCAACAACTGCCATAAAAATTTACAATACCTACCCAATCAAAATAATAAGTATTTTATCGAGAGCCTTATCCTTTACGGACAACCAAATATATTTTGCCAATACCTAAGCGCGACTCTAATAATAACGTAAAGTTATAGTACACATAGTTAATAGTGTATAGAAAACGAGTAAATAATAGCCAAAACGCCTTGCTTTTTTGTACCATTCACGGCATTGTTATCGGTTGGTGATGCAACAAATAATTGTCAATAGGACTGAATTTCATGAGTAATTTAACAGTAGGCTTGGTAGGCTGGCGCGGCATGGTAGGGTCAGTATTGATTCAACGTATGCAAGAAGAAAATGACTTTAACGGTATTACGCCTGTCTTCTTTTCAACCAGTAATGCTGGTGGTGATGCGCCAAAGTTCGACGGTATTGAAACTGGCCAACTAAAAGATGCTCATGATATCGAAGCACTCGCTGCTTGTGATGTGATTATTACTTGCCAAGGTGGTGATTACACTTCGAAAGTTTACCAACCACTACGTGATAGCGGCTGGACTGGCTATTGGGTTGATGCAGCAAGTACGCTACGTATGAAAGACGATAGCATCATCATTCTTGATCCAGTCAATCGCAGCGTCATTGATGATGCCCTAGCTGATGGCAAAAAAGACTTTATCGGTGGCAACTGTACCGTATCTTTGATGCTAATGGCGATTGGTGAGCTATTCAATAAGGGCTGGGTTGAATGGGTCAGCGCGATGACATATCAAGCGGCTAGTGGCTCTGGTGCCAATAACATGCGTGAGCTTATCTCAGGTATGGGTGTTTTGCATGACGCTGTACAAGATGAACTAGCCAACCCTGCTAGCGCCATTCTTGATATTGATAAGAAAATTGCTCAGACACAGCGTTCAGCAGACTTTCCTACACAGCACTTTGGTGTACCGCTTGCTGGTAGCTTGATTCCTTATATCGATGTACAGTTAGAAAACAAGCAGTCAAAAGAGGAATGGAAAGGCGGCGTTGAGACTAACAAGATTCTTGGTAATGACGAAGCTAACACGATTCCTATCGATGGTATGTGTGTACGTGTCGGGGCAATGCGTTGCCATGCGCAAGGTCTAACCATCAAGCTCAAAAAAGACATCCCTCTAGAAGAGATTGAAGCCGCCCTAAAAAATAGCGGCAACGAGTGGTTAGACTTGGTCGAAGACGATAAAGAAGCCACTATGAACCGCTTAACGCCAGTCGCAGTGACTGGTACATTAACAGTTGCATTAGGCCGCTTACGTAAGCTTAAAATGGGCCCTGAGTATTTAGGTGCCTTTACCGTTGGTGATCAGCTACTGTGGGGCGCAGCAGAACCATTGCGCCGTATGCTTAATATTGTTCGTGAGCAAAACAGCTAGACAAATTGATTCAGATATCACACAAAAAAGACAGCCATGGCTGTCTTTTTTTATACTCTTAACTTGTGATTGATAGCCCTATTATCTACCGATCATACGATTACTTTTGCTCATAAGCGATCATCACTTCATTGCGACGCATAAAGGGTAATGTCCAAGGCGGATTATAACGGGCCAATTCAGGCTCGCCCGTGATGGTTACGTTTTGTTCTTCCATCCACGCTCGCAATTCCTGCGTTTTAGTCGCGACTTTTTTACTACCCGTCAATCCTGAAAATTTGATGACACCATAAGTTTGTGCAGGTACTTCTATAATTTCAACGTCTGGGTTGTTCGGCTTCGGTAAGGTTTGCATTGTGTATTTGCTGGGCATCGTAAACTGTACGCGCCATTTGCCGTCATCTTGTTGCATGCTCACTGGTGCGGTCATCGCAATTTTCTGTGACTCACCCGCCTCTTTTTGACTATCGGGCTGCATCGTCACAGGCGCGGTCATACTAATTTTGCTACTACCGCCCGTGGGCGCGGTATTGTTACCAAAGATATAATCTGCCAGCACTTTGAATCCTGCACGGCTGGCGTCTTCTTTGTCACCACTTATCCATGTCTGAGCGACCAGTTGCGCCTCATAACGACGCAGCTCAAAATTACCTGTTTGTGCCAATAGCGCATAGTCAGGCTCTTCTGTTTCAGAAGCCATAGCGCTTCTTGATATCAATACCAAGCCGCCCAGTAGTAATAAATAACCTGTCTTTTTCATATTATTTTCCTAATTATTTGAAGTATGCCCTGATGATTGTGAAACTATCACCCTTGTGATTTTACTGTACCAACTGGGCATGACGGTTGTCTGTGTCTTTTGGTTATGCAAAGTGATGTTGATTCATGACTCAGGCAGGTGTATGAATGCCCGTAAATATCCATGTCCAAAAAAAAACCTAACAATGCTATAATTAGCGCCATTTTCATAGCTCATATATCGGTTAACATATGCAATTTGTCTTACATAAAACAGCCAGCGGTGCAACGCGTGCACGCCGCGGTACCGTTCATCTCAATCATGGCGACGTGCAAACGCCTGCTTTTATGCCTGTTGGTACTTATGGTACGGTCAAAGGTATGCTACCACGTGATATCGAAGCCATTGGTGCTGATATCATTTTAGGCAACACTTTTCATCTCTGGTTACGCCCAGGCACGGAAGTGATCGACAAATTTGGCGGCTTGCATAAATTTATGCATTGGGACAAACCTATTTTGACGGATTCAGGCGGTTTCCAAGTATTCAGTCTGGGTGCCATGCGTAAAATTACCGAAGAAGGGGTTAACTTCAAATCGCCTATCGATGGCGCCAAAGTATTTCTTTCTCCTGAAAAATCCATGCAAATTCAATACAGCTTGAACTCAGACATCGTCATGCAGTTCGATGAGTGTACGCCTTATCCAGCGACTCATGATGAAGCGAAAAAGTCTCTAGAGCTATCATTACGCTGGGGACAACGCTGCGTTGATGAGCACAATAGACTGGGCAGCACCAACGCATTATTTGGTATCGTACAAGGCAGTATGTATCCTGATTTGCGTCAGCAATCACTCGAAGGTCTGCTAGATATCGGCTTTGATGGTTATGCTATCGGCGGTCTTTCGGTTGGTGAGCCAAAAGAAGAGATGATAGACGTCCTAGACTACCTGCCTGATGATATGCCAGCAGATAAGCCGCGCTATCTAATGGGCGTTGGTAAGCCTGAGGATTTAGTTGAAGGCGTACGCCGCGGTGTGGACATGTTCGATTGTGTGATGCCAACTCGTAATGCTCGTAATGGTCATTACTTTGTGACGGGCGATGCAGACAATGCTGGTGTGGTGCGTATCCGTAATAGCCAGTATCGTAACGACGAAGGCCCATTAGATCCTGAATGTGATTGCTACACTTGCCAAAACTTCAGCCGTGCTTATTTGTATCATCTTAATAAATGTAAAGAGATGCTGGGTGCACAATTGGCAACTATTCATAACTTACGCTATTACCAGCGTTTGATGCAAGGTATCAGAGACGCCATTGAGCAAGATCAGTTTGATGAATTCGTTAGCGAATTTTATAGTAAGCGTGGACAAACCGTTCCTGAGTTAAATTTACGTTAATCCATTTTAGTATTTATTGATATTATTAGACATAAAAAGGGCTTAAGAATTATCTTAAGCCCTTTTTATGTGTGCTGCTTTTATCGCTTGATGATTTAAATGTCTAAATCATTATAAATAACTATTAGCCCATCAGTGAGGTAACAAATACCACGATCACAGCGATTGGCGCGATGAACTTTGCAACAATTTGCCAAAGCTGCCATGTAGCATTAGATAAACCAAGCTCTTGCTGAATGCTACGTTGATCCATTTTCCAACCAACAAATACGATGGCCGCAAGACCTGTTAGAGGTAATAGGAATTTACTGGTAATCTTGTCTAGTGCATCAAAGATACCATTACCCATGATAGTAAATTCAGACCATAGGTTGAACGATAGCAACGCGGCAATACCTAATAGCCAAATCACAGTACTGGCAACGATAGTCGATACAGTACGGCTCATTGATGTACGCTCTTCTAGCAGCTCAACCGTTGGCTCTAGTAATGAGATAGATGAAGTGACAGCTGCAAAGGTGATAAGCAAAAAGAACAATGCACCAATGATAGTACCCGCACCCATGCTACCAAAAGCAATCGGTAAGCTGACAAAGATTAGACCAGGACCTGACGCAGGATCTAGACCATTACTAAAGATAATTGGGAAGATGGCTAGACCGGCCGCCAAAGCGATAACCGTATCCAAGATAACAACAGTACGTGCTGTTTTTAGCAAGTTCACTTCACGGCCCAAATACGAACCATAAGCAACCATGATGCCCATACCAATCGATAGCGTGAAGAAGGCATGACCTAATGCTGCAAGCATAACATCAGCCGTCAGCTTGCTCATATCTGGCGTGAACAAATAAGCAACTGCCTCACCAAAACCGCCATTCATTACGTTGTAACCAACGATAACAAAAAGGATCACACCCAATAGTGGCATCAAAATCTTGGCTGTTTTTTCGATACCACTCGTTACACCAATACCAACGATGACAGCAGTCAAAATCATAAATACGGTGTGCCAAATCGTCAATGTACCGGCTGATGCTAGCATCGCATCAAAGGTCGCAGCCACTGAATCACTGTCTTGACCTGTAAAGCTGCCTGACGCAACCTTAGTAATATAGTTAAGTGCCCAACCGCCGATAACACTATAGAACGATAGAATTAAAAAGCCACCCAAAATACCAGTAGCACCAACGATGGTCCAGCTACGAGATTTACCTTCGCTAGCAGCCACATCCGCGAACGTGTTGACTGGGTTTTTTTGTCCACGGCGACCAATGAGCCATTCAGCAACTAGTATTGGAAAACCGACTAGCGCGATACAGAATAAATAAGCGATAACGAAAGCCGAACCACCGCTCTCGCCCACCATATATGGAAATTTCCATATATTTCCCAAACCAACTGCTGAACCTACTGCCGCTAACACGAAGCCAAAACTTGAGCTCCATTGTGCATGTTCTTGTTTATTGATAGCCATTTTTTGCGTCCTCGTACTTCAAATAACGCTACTGACAATCCTCCTTGATCATCATAAATAGTCACTACTACTATCAAACTATTTAGTGAACACTTAAATGTGAAGTGCCCCGTAACATTAAGAAAGAATTGTTTACAATATCATAAACGCTCAGTTTCTGCTAAGCGACCAAAAAAGTCAAGTACTCATAAATATAAAAAGCCATAACAATTGGTTATGGCTTTTGACAATATTATCTTTTATTAATAAAATTTAGGCAGATTAAAACTGTAAAAAACAACTATCTAGCCTAGCTTCTACGGTAGCTCAATATGTGTTTAACGCACCACCCCGCGACGACTTTTTTGTAGTGAATCAATCAGTAATTGGACTTTTGGCTCTTGAGATAGTAGCTCACCTTGCAGAACCTCCAACGCTTTTGCTGTGGTCAGACCCGATCTAAAGACGGTACGATACGCTTGGCGTAAGACATCAATAGTTTCTTTCGACCAATCTTTTCGGCGCATGCCTTCGATATTCAGGCCATGAGCTTTTGCTGGATTACCAGACACCATCGTAAACGCTGCCACGTCTTTTAAAATCAAACTGGCACCGCCGATTAAGCTGTAATCATCTACTGTACAAAACTGATGAATACCTGAATTACCACCGATGATTGTATGGCTACCGATAGTCACATGACCTGCAACGCCCACATTATTTGCCAGTACATTATGATCGCCAATCACACAATCATGCGCCACATGAGTATTGACCATTAACAAGTTATGACTACCTATCTTGGTCAGCTCACTATCTTGTGCAGTACCGCGATGTAGGCTACAAGCTTCGCGAATCGTATTGTGATCGCCAATCTCGAGCCAAGTACGCTCACCTGCATACTTTAGATCCTGAGGATCTTCTCCAACACTCGCAAACTGATAAAACTGGTTATGCGCGCCAATACGAGTCAACCTAGTTACAACGACATGCCTATGCAACACAGTATGTGGTCCAATTGACACTTCATCACCAATGATACAGTAAGGACCAATGATGGCAGTCTCATCAATCTGTGCAGATGGTGAGATGAGTGCTGTAGGGTGAATCTGACTCATGATGTGGGCCCTTGTATCATTTAATGCAAATAAATAGTCAGCCAAATGCAGCTGGTTTGGCTTCATGAATGAGGCCAATATCCGCTGCTTTGTTAAATATCAATATAATAGCTCATTATAATTGTGAAGATCGATTCGATATAGCGCCTTATGAATGCTAACTCATTACCAACTTAGGCACTTTTACTGTCTTTGATTTTTTGCTGTTCTTGACGCGCAATCATGATTTGAGCACTCGCAGCAAGTTCGTCTTCGACATGCACCGTACAATCAAACTTATAAATACCATGGCGCTGCATCACTGTCTTGGCACGAATGATGAGTTGATCACCAGGAATGACTCGGCGTTTAAAACGTACTTTATCCACACCAGCAAATAAATACAGATAGCCATCTTCTGAAGTCAGACCTGCAGTAATGAACCCAAGTATGCCTGAAACCTGTGCCATTGCCTCTACCATCAATACCCCTGGCATGATTGGCTCGTCAGGAAAATGCCCATTAAAAAACTCTTCATTAATGGTCACATTTTTGATACCCGTAATGCACTCTCCTGGTGTACAAGCAACCACTCTATCGACCAACATAAAAGGATAACGATGTGGTAAATAATGCTTAATCGTATGATACGTCAGTGGCAGGGTAAGACCTTGCTCAGCCAAGCTTTTGATGTCTTCATCAGTTGGGATATCTATATGGTTATTGCTCATAATGAGGCTTCCTTGCTATGTTTTGGATGTTTATTGTTTGTATGTGTTCGCATTAATCACGACCAAGCTGACGAAAGCGTACCGCTGCACGGCGCCAATTAGCAGTTGGCATAGCAGCAGTTCCAGAAGAGTAAGAACCAGCAGTTTTTATAGATTTGGTAACCATGGTCATACCTGATAAAACCACATCATCTGTAATTTCGATGTGCCCTGTGATACCGACAGCACCACCAATAATGCAGCGTTTACCTATAGTCGTACTGCCGGCAATACCCGTTTGGGAGGCAATGGCAGTACCATCACCAATACGTACGTTATGGGCAATTTGAACCAAATTATCAATAATAACATGATTACCAATAACCGTATCATTAATGGCGCCGCGATCGATGCAGGTGTGGCTACCAATGCGTACATAATCACCAATAATCACACGGCCTAGCTGAGCGATACGCTCCCAGCCTGAAACACTAGGATTGTTGGTAGGAGCAAAGCCAAACCCTTCGGCACCAATACTCGCACCCGCATGCAATCTTGCGTAGTTACCAATGACACAATCATGGCCAATAACCACTTGCGATTTGATAACACTGTCAGTACCGATCTCAGAATGCGCTTCAATCACCACATGGGCATCAAGTGAGCTACGCGCCCCTATTCGCACATAGTCGCCAATGACACAAAAAGGACCAATATTGACATCATCACCAATCACAGCGCTATCAGAGATCACAGCGCTAGGATGGATTCCAGCAGATAGTGACTGACGGGCAAATAGTTGGCTAGCGCTAGCGTAAGCTAGGTATGGGTTAGAGACAACCAACGCTAAGGCTGACTCAGGTACTTGGTCACGATACTCTTGGGTGACCAATACTGCACCTGCTTGGCTACCGGACAAACTAGAGATATAGTGAGGGTCTGCCAAAAAGCTTAGCTGCTTTTGGTCAGCAGTGGTTAAACTTCCAACACTGTTAAATGGGTGACGTAACTGCTCAGCACTAATATCAGCCTTATTGATAATGGGCTGACGCTGCTCAATCCGAGTGATAAGTTGCTCAATCGTTATCATAATGACTATTAATAGACTATTGTTATATATAAAACGGTCGTCAAAATAACAATGTGTTTTGACGACCTACTGGGAACTAATGACATTCTAACTTACTTAGACAAATATTTGAGAACGATTAGATATATTTAGATAATATTGACGATCTAGAATGTATTACCAATCTGGAACTGGACTTTTTCAGTTTCGTCCCCTTCTTTATCACCAAAAGGTACGGCATAACTGAGTGAAATTGGACCAATTGGTGTATACCAAGTCACACCTGCACCTGCACTAAAACGGAAATTATTATCTTGAGTTAGTAGCTTTATCTCAGAACCATCTGCATTCACAGCAGGATCACCAGTATTAGGGTCGATAAAAGTGCGATCTTCTTTATCACTCGTATCGAATACCTGACCACCTTCAGCAAATAGTACTGGACGCACTTGATCTGCCCAATCCCCTTTAAACGGCATCGGTAAGATCAGCTCACTACCGAAGGTAACTAACGCATTACCACCGACCTCTTCATCTTTAAAACGTCTATCAGAACTGATGGCATCGAAGTAGCCTTGTGACTTAGGTCCTAACGTTGAAGATTCATAACCACGTACTGAACCATAACCGCCCGCGTAAAAATTCTCATAGAATGGTAAGTCGTTACCATAACCCAGTTTCGTATAACCACGCGCCACCAAGTCTTTATAAAGCGGGTAATACACATTGCCGCTATAAACAAGTTTCTGATAATTAGCATCGCCAAGACCAATGGTGGCATCAACAGTGTGACTCATACCTTTGGTTGGAAACACTGGGCGATCTAATGTGCTGTAATCCCACCCAAACAGCAAGTTGTAAGTCTGATAGTCATTTTTAAAGCCAGTACGACCTTCAAAATCCCCAGTAAAGTTTTCAACAGTACCACCATCATCAATGATTTCTTGCGCGTTTGATATACCAAGGAAACGACCACCACGAACTGACGTATTATCAACATTTAGACCAGCACTGACACGCTTGGTCTCATCCACAGGATAGCTGTAATTTAATGTCGCACCGTAGGCATCAGTGACATAATTACTAACGTTTCTATCATCATATTTGGTTTCGCGATAGTAAGCACTCACGCCTTGCGAGACGCCATTTTCTGTAAAGTATGGATCGGTATATCCTAAGCTATACGAATCGCGTGTCTCTGAACGTGATAGTGCGGCTTTAACGCGGTTACCAGTACCCATAAAGTTATTTTGGGTTAAATCCAACTGAAAAGTAACACCGCCGCTCTGCGAGTAACCTGCTGCAATCGTTGAACTACCAGAAGGTTGCTCTTCTACTGTATAGTTGACATCTACTTGATCTGGCTGATTGGGTACTGGTTTTACGTCAACATTAACAGCTTTGAAGAAACCGGTACGCATAAGACGCGTACGCGATAGTTGAATTTTTTCGCTAGAGGCAAGAGACCCTTCCAACTGACGCATCTCACGGCGCAATACTTCATCTTGAGTTTTGATATTACCTGTGAAGTTGATACGGCGAACATAAATAGGACGTGCAGGATCGATATAATAATCCACGTCAACCATTTTGGTGTCGTCATTAATGCGTGGTACGGGTCTAACTTGAGCTAAATAATACCCTTCGTTACCGTAGCGTCTTTTGAGCGCGGCTGTTGTGTCATCCAGTTTGGCTTGTGAATATTTTTCATTAGGCGCAAAAGTAACCAGCTCTTCTAGTTCGTTATTATCGAAAGTAGGCTTACCCAAGAAATTGACGTCACCAAACTGATATTGCTCCCCTTCACTCAAACTGACTTCGATAAACACACTACGTTTATCTTCACTAATATTAAGTACCGCGTTATCTACTGCGAAACGCACATAACCATCGTTTTGATACAATGCTTTTAAATTGTCTAAACTGGCAGCCAGTTTTTCTTGTGCATATCGATCAGATTTTGATAGTAAGCGTGTCCATGATGATTCTTTTACAGCAAAGACATCTTTGATTTCTTCATCACTAAAATGTTTGTTACCAATCACATTGATATCAACAACTTTAGCAGGCTTACCTTCGATAAAGCGCACATCAAGCTTGACGCGGTTACCATCAAGTACTGTCTGATCTACTTCAATATTACTGTTGTAATAGCCTTGACTGATATACTGCTGTTGTAGCTCATTAGCAACGCCTTGCAGGGTCGATTGCTTCAGTACATTACCGACAGACAGTCCAGCATTCCCAAGGCCTTGCTCAAGCCCTTCTTTGGGAATGAGTTTGTTACCTTCAAAATTCACTTCGGCAATGGTTGGACGTTCAATAACATCAAACCTTAGATTGCCACCTTCGACACGGCTTTGAATATCAGCAAAGTTTTCAGTCGCATACAGTGCCTTGATACTGGCAGCTAAGCTACTGTCATTTACCGTATCTCCTACCGTAATAGGTAGAACCGGATAGAGGCTATCAGGGGTTAGGCGTTGCAAGCCATTGAAACCGATGTCAGTCACTACAAATTCTGCAGCCTGTACCGGCATACTCATCATCGTTACAACTAACGGCAACCCAGCCGCGCTCATAAATAAAGGCGTACGCATAAACACTATCCGTCAATAAAAAACTTGCTAAAGTTAAGTTAAAAAGCACATGTTGTCCAGCCCATTTGCACAAAGTCGCAACTCCATGCGTGGCTGACTCAAAACACTTTATATAAAAAGCATCACAAAATAAACTAAAAATTACGATTAGTACAGAGGCTATGACACAAAGTATCTTGCGTATAATAGCAACAATCAAAGCGTAAGCGCCATTAAACCATTAGTATATCGTGCTTTATTGATTATATTACTCATTAACCGATCAAAACAGCCTACTGATGTCATTACCAATTGCTAACACCATGAAACCTGCCAGTAAGAGTAAACCGATATTTAACCCCACCATTTGCACCCCTTCAGAGAGCGGTTTACCGCGAATCAGTTCGATAAAATGATAAACGATATGACCACCATCCAATACTGGAATCGGTAAAAGATTCAATACAGCAAGACTCAGGCTAATCAATGCAGCCGTCGATAATACCATCTGCCAACTGATATCAAAGCTTTGCTTGGCAACTTTGGCAATGGTAATCGGACCTGACAAGTTATCCAGACCAATCATACCTGAGAGCATTTTTCCCATCGAGCTTACTGTCATCACGGCTAGTTGCTCAGTCTTTTCAAATGATTTAACCAATGACTCGCCAGGGCCATAAACCACGGTGGTTTTGTAAGCATCAGGAATAACAATCTCAGTCTGGTCTACCATGGCGCCAATTTGACCGTAATCATTACCCAAGTTGTCTTTTTTACCTTGCGGCATAATTTGCAATTGCACCGTTTTGTCATCACGCAATACGGTAAAATTAAGTAACACCTCGGGATTATCACGAATAATACGCGTGGCGCTAATCCAATCGTCAATGTTTTGATTATTGATGGCAGTAATACGATCGCCCACCTGTAGACCTTGACGGCTAGCCGCACCATCAGGCGCCAATTCACCGACAATCGGGGCAATCTGTGGCTGCCACGGTAACATACCAAAGCTGGTCAATGCATCTTTACCTTGTGCATCACCCTGCATAAATTGTGTGACTGGTGCTTGATAGGTTTTGATCGACTGATTGGTTTGGGCGTCTGACTGTAGTGTAATACTCACATTGTCTGTCTCACCCATCCGTCCTGCAAGGCGATAATTGATACCTTCCCACGTCTGTACGTCGTGTCCATCAATCGCAACAATCTTATCACCAACAGGTAATTGCGCCATCGCAGCTGGGGTATCTGGCAGTACTTGCCCGATTTTCGTAGCCAACTGCTCAGACGGCGTCATAAACAACACCCAAAAGAGCGCAATGGCAATGATGAAATTCATGATAGGGCCAGCGGCGACAATCGCAATCTTCTTGAGCGGATGCTGATAATTAAACGCAAGATGCCGTTCATCTTTTGCGACATTGCCTTCACGCTCATCAAGCATTTTGACATAGCCGCCGAGTGGCAATGCCGAGATACGATAGTCGATTCCACTTTTTTTGCTGGTCCAACCAAACAGTTTAGGGCCAAAACCGATAGAGTATGTTAATACTTTGACGCCGCACATCCGTGCCACGATATAGTGCCCCCACTCATGTAAGGCAATGAGTGGACCTAAGACAAATATTGCCGCAAGAAGCGTTAATAAAAACGTCATGATCTTTTCTCAGTATTGTTGCTTAGTATCTTTTATCAACATTAACATCGACATCTTCACTAATATCGTTTATTAGCACCATCTTTTAATTAAGAGACTATCTATTGCTAATGATTGCCGCGATTACGCCAACTTTGCCACAAGTTTATCCGTAAGGTGACGTGCTATCTTGTCAATGGCTAATATATCTTCTATATCAGCCGTTTCAGTTAATGGTGGCAGCTGTATATCGTTTAAGGCTTGCTCATTGATATCAGCGATATCAGTTAAGCGAATTTGTCCATCCAAAAATGCTGCTACTGCAATTTCGTTAGCTGCATTCAATACAATAGTCGCCTGCGTACCTGCTTGCATTGCTTGACGAGCCAAACGTAGGCAGGCAAATTTTTGCAGATCAGGCTCGATGAACTCCAAACCACTAAGTGCATATAAATCTAATGGCTGCGAACCGCTATCGATACGGCTAGGATAGCTGAGCGCATGGGCAATTGGGGTTTTCATATCTGGACTGCCAAGCTGTGCTAAAAAGCTACCATCGCTATATTCTACCATTGAGTGAATGATACTTTGTGGATGAATGACCACATTTATTTTATTTTCAGGCAAATCAAATAAATGACAAGCCTCGATCAGCTCAAGCCCCTTATTCATCATTGTGGCTGAGTCGACAGATATCTTCTGACCCATTGACCAGTTAGGGTGCTTGACTGCCTCTGCGACAGTTGCTTGCTGCATCTGTTCAAAAGACTGCTGCAAAAATGGCCCACCAGAGGCTGTTAACCATAGTTTACGGACACCATGATTTGGCTGATGAATTTGCGTATTGTCTTGCTGAATAGCAAGTGGTAAGCACTGAAAAATGGCATTGTGCTCAGAATCGAGGGGTAACAACGTAGCGTTATGTGTTTTGACCGCATTGATCATTACCTGCCCTGCCATCACCAGCGCTTCTTTATTGGCGAGCAAAATACGCTTACCTGCGCGTGCTGCTGCTAAGGTAGAAGGCAGTCCTGCCGCGCCTACGATGGCAGCAACAACAGTATCAGTTTGTGAATCAGTGGCTATATCTACTAGACCTTCCTCGCCCCCTACTACATCACTATCAATTCCTACTGCTTTGAGCCTTTTGGCAAAATCATCCACAGCTGCCGTTGGCACATTGACGCGCTTAGGCAAAAACTGCTGACAGAGCGCAAACAGCTTATCTAAACGGTGGTAGCCTGACAATGCGTAGACTTCATAATGTTGCGGTTGCGCCGCTAATATTGCTAATGTGCTATCGCCAATCGAGCCTGTCGCGCCTAGTACGGCGATGCGTTGCGTCATAACCATTAATGCCTATGATATTTAATATTTAGAGAATAAGAAAAGAGTAAATGAGGTTTAAAAAATATAAAGGATAATAAGGCTATATAGTAATAAATAAGACCGTTGTAAAAGACTAGCCAAAACGGTCACTTCGCTTGCTTATCACACCATAAAGTCAGCTAAGTGACTTTGTTGTCTTATACCACAATCAAACCTAGCTGCTGTATCGCCCAAAAGCCAAGTGCGAATATCGGAGTTGCAGATAGCAATGAATCAATACGATCAAGTACACCACCATGCCCTGGTAAGATGGTACCAGAGTCTTTGACATCAGCACGGCGCTTGAGCATTGACTCAAAAAGATCACCAAGCACAGAAGCCAGAATCGTTAGCGCCGATAGTGCCACAAAGGCGACTAGCGCTGCGCCCGTCAGTTGTAGCTTAAACACACTGATCGCAACGACTACCAGTAGACCTGTAATCAAACCACCGGCCAATCCTTCCATACTCTTATTGGGTGAGACATTGGGTGCCATTTTGCGGCGGCCAAGCTTACGACCAACAAAGTAAGCACCGCTATCAGCACACCAGACCAATAAAAACACATAGAGTAGCCACCATGCTGATAGCTGCCAGAGGTAAAAAATCGCAGTAATAGAGGCTGTCAAAATAACCACACCCAATAACGCTAGATGTTTTCCATACCATTTTGTCTTTGTTGGGAATGCACGTACCCAAGACAATGCCATCAGCCATATGACAAGCGAGGCCGTCCACCAAAATAACCAAGTCACCTTAAACATAAGCGATAGGACAGTTATCACTAAAACTAATAGCACAAAGACAATAGGTTGACGCCACTTCGGCATCAACTTCGCCCATTCATGAGCTGCGATAATTACGCCAACGGCTAAAAGCGGTGCGAATAAAATAGGGGTTTGGCTCGCAAACATTGCAATACCAACGATAATAACGAGAACAATTGCCGTTCTAATTCGTTGCCACATACTTATCGAGCCTTATAATAATGAAGAAGGTACAGTCAAAAAAATGCATTATAACAGTTAATAGACCTGTGCCCATTAATAGCATTGACCCTCATTAAAACGGTTTATCATCTCGTAAGCAAGCGGTATTAGCGACCTAGAGAATACTGTCTGAATTTTTATGGCTACTATTGAGTCAGCGACTATGCTGCTCTATCCCTACCTGCTCGCTGGTTTTACCAAACCGGCGTTGACGCTTTGCAAACTCAGCAATCATCGAAGCCAGTTCTTCTGGAACAAAATCTGGCCATAAAGTTGGCGTGAAAAACAACTCCGCATAGGCCGCTTGCCATAATAAAAAATTTGATATTCGGTAATCACCACCGGTACGAACCAGCATGTCTACTGCTGGAGCATCTGCCAGTTGTACTTTCTCACCGAGCATTTCTGCACTAATATCTTCAGCTCTCAACTCACCTGCCTGCACTTGCTGCGCCAGCTGTTTTGCTGCATGAGCAATATCCCATTGTCCACCGTAGCTAATCGCAATTACCAATGTCATGGCATCAAAGCCTGCGGTTTCTACTTCGGCATCCCTCATCAATGTTTGCAAACTATCACTAAGCTGACTGCGATCACCGATAAAACGTAAGCGAATACGATATTCATTCATACGCGGCATTTGCTCATGAATAGTCGAGGTTAGTAACTGCATTAATAGCGCCACCTCACTGGGTGGACGTTGCCAGTTTTCACTAGAGAAAGCAAATACGGTCAGAACCTCGATACCAGTTTCGACACAGTATTCAACGATGGGATCTAATGCATCTTTACCCACCACATGCCCTTGGCCTTTGCCTAAATTATTGGCTTTACCATAGCGATTATTACCATCCATAATGATAGCAATATGACGTGGAAGAAGAACAGAAGCCGTGACGGCTGAAGTGGACATAGGCGAACTTGCTTATTGTTAAGGTAAAATAATAATAACGTGTGCGACAATGTTAAAAAAGTCTTACAAGTACAATTCACAAACTTATCATAATTGCTTTATCAACGCTCTTAATAGATTGCAAAACGCGCTCTACAGCCTATAGTTTGCCATAAACTTAATAGGGATTAAAAAACTATGAATGTATTAATGGGTCATATCAGTTTAGCCAATAATAAACAGCCAATAACTACAAAGTATTGGCTGCTAAAATGTAGATAATACTCTGAACTAAGTTTTGCCATGAATGATGGATGGCAAAACTGCTCGTCTTAAACTTCCATCAAATCGCTTTCTTTTTTACTCAGGCGACTATCGATAGTTTCAATGTACTTGTCAGTGATTTTTTGGATATCATCGTTAGCACGGCGCTCATCATCTTCTGAGATTTCTTTCTCTCTGGCCAAGTCCTTGATATCGTTCATCATATCGCGGCGAATATTACGAATAGACACACGGCTGCCTTCTGCTTCGCCACGCGCAAGCTTTTGCATATCGCGACGTGTTTCTTCTGTCAACGCTGGCATTGGCACACGAATCACATCAGCTGTCATTGGATTTAGGCCCAAATCTGCTTCGCGAATGGCTTTGTCTACTGCTTGTACCATCGTACGGTCAAACGGTTGAACCAATAACGTACGTGAGTCTTCAACGTTGACGCTTGCTACTTGGTTCAGCGGTGTATCAGAACCATAGTAGCTGACCATCACGCCTGACAACATACCTGGGTGTGCACGTCCAGTGCGAACTTTACTGAAAGTACTCTCAAGCGCTTCCAACGTTTTTTGCATGCGTGCTTCACCGTCTTGCTTAATCTCTTTAATCATTATGTGTCCTTATTTATCGCTATCGACAAATTTTTTATTTGCTATTGGGATATTTGTTATTAGCTACTTTTTGTTATTAGCCACTCATTAAAGTGACCGAACAACGCTACATCAATGCAGGGAATTAATTAATGAAAAACGCGTGTGCCTTCGTTTTCACCCATAATGACATTCAATAATGCATTAGGCTTAGTCATATCAAACACTTGTAGCGGTACGTTATGCTCACGGCACAATGCGATAGCCGTTAAATCCATGACGCCTAGCTTTTGCTCTAGTACTTCATCAAAAGTCAGACCGTCATATTTGACTGCATCATCATGTAAGCTCGGGTCTTTGTCATAAACGCCATCGACCTTAGTCGCTTTTAAAATTAAACCAGCTTCGATTTCGATACCGCGTAAACAAGCAGCAGTGTCAGTAGTAAAGAATGGATTACCCGTACCTGCGACAAAGATACAAACTTCGCCGTTTTTAAGATAACGAATGGCATTACGACTGCTATAGCTTTCAGTAACTTCACCAATCGGTAACGCTGACATCAAGCGGGTTTTTATGTTGCGACGCTCAAGCGCATCACGCATCGCCAGACCATTCATAACAGTGGCTAGCATACCCATCTGGTCACCAGTAACGCGGCCAACGAGACCTTCTTTTTGTAATTGTGCGCCGCGATATAAGTTACCACCGCCAACCACGATACCGACCTGAACACCTAGTCCACGCAAGTGAGCGATAGACAGGCTCATTTTGTCGAGCACTTCGGTATCAATACCCATGTCTTTGCTACCAGCCAAGGCTTCGCCAGAGAGTTTTAGCAAGATACGAGCGTAACGCGGGTTTTTGTCAGACATGAGGTCACCTTATTATCATGAAATTATAAAGAAAATTATGGGTAAAACACAAATCAAGTTTGCCCGTAACGCTGCGCTTAAAGACAAGCGTATTAAACAGGCTAAATTGCGCTAATTGTAGCAAAAACTGCCCGCCATTGGGCAATTTTCACTCGTATATCTTATCGAACATCTAACCTTGATAACTGGCAAATAGATCATATTCGCTAGCATCATCAATCGTCACGGTTAGGAACTGCCCTACTTTAACTTGAGCAGTAATGTCATCAACATAGACATGACCATCAATTTCAGGCGCATCAGCATAACTACGACAAATAGCGATATTCTCATCACTATCAATCTCATCGACCAATACCATTAAGGTTTTACCGACTTTTTCTTGTAGTTTTTGCGCTGAGATATCTTGTTGCAGCGCCATCAAACGCTCGTAGCGAGATTGCTTAACATCTTCAGGGACATGGTCTGGCAAATCATTAGCCACCGCGCCTTCTACTTCTGAATACGTAAATGCCCCCACGCGATCAAGGCGCGCTTCAACCAACCAGTCAAGCAAGCACTGAAAATCCTCTTCAGTCTCACCCGGGAAACCAACCACAAAGGTCGAACGAATCACAATATCAGGGCAGATATCACGCCATGCTTTGATACGCGCTAAGGTGTTTTCGCTGTGTGCAGGACGTTTCATCGCTTTTAGGATGCGATGACTGGCATGCTGGAACGGAATATCAAGATAAGGCAACAGTTTCTTCTCGCCCATTAGCTCAACGACTTTGTCTACATGCGGATACGGATAGACATAATGCAAGCGTACCCAAACACCCAAATCGTTCAATGCCTGGCATAAGTCATAGAATTTAGACTTGAGCGGCATGCCGTTCCAAAAACTGGTCTTATACTTGAGATCAAGACCGTAAGCAGAGGTGTCTTGCGAGATGATAAGTAATTCTTTCACGCCAGCTTTTTTGAGCGCCAGTGCTTCGTTCATCACATTATCGATCGGGCGCGATACCAAATCACCGCGTAAGCTTGGGATAATGCAGAACGTACAGCGGTGGTTGCAGCCTTCTGAGATTTTTAGATATGCATAATGGCTTGGGGTCAGTTTGATACCCGCTTCATTAATCAAATCTATTTTTGGATCATAGTTGGCATCCAAGCTGCGATTTGGTCTTGGCACGTGCTGTGCGACGGCTGTAATCACTTCATCATAGGCATGCGCGCCTGTCACTGCGAGTACAGCGGGATGCATTTCACGTATTTTGTCCGCTTCTTTGCCTAGGCAACCGGTGACAATCACTTTACCGTTTTTGCTAATGGCCTCGCCAATCGCATCAAGCGACTCTTGCACCGCTGACTCAATAAAGCCGCAGGTATTGACCACGACCAAATCCGCACCGTCATAGTCGCTTGCGACTTGATAACCGTCACGGCTCAGCTCAGTGATAATACGCTCACTATCCACCAAGGCTTTTGGGCAACCTAATGACACAAACCCAATCTTTGGTGCAGCGCTGACTGGCATCGTCGCCGTGGCATTCGCCGTCGAGGCTGAAGTAGCGTGGCTGCTTTGAGCAATGCTGCGGTTTTGATTGTGGTTGGCTTTATGATGATAAGGCTGGTCAGTATGTGCTTGACTGACATCTGCCTGACTCTGCTCTTGTGCCACTGATGGCTTTGCAGGATTAAAGATAGTGACTGTTTCTTTCGCAGCGTCTTTTGCGGCTAATAGAGAGTTTGTCGTTGTCGTGTTCACTGACTCGGTAGAAGTTTTGGACATGGCTGACCTTGCTAGAGATAAATTGGCTGAGCGCATTGTACGTTTTTTTTGCAAAAATCACCAGTTTTGCCGCTCTATAGTCTTGATTTATGGTTAAATATTGATTCAAACATCCTATTTTTATGGGCACTATCCATGACTGCTGATTTTATCACCACCAAAACCACCCCTGATTTAGCATTCGTATCACAGCATCTATTCACCGCTATTTTGTGGGTCAATGATCAGTTATCGATAACCCGTTTAAATGCTCAAGCGGAGCAATTACTTGCCATTAGTAGTGGAAGGTTAATCAACCAATCTATCTTGACGCTATTGGCACCCGATGAATTAAAATTAAAAGAAAACGCTTCTATCGACAATGTCAGTGATGATAGTGAAAATAAACCTCTGGATGAACCCCTCTACTCTTTGACGGAACGGTTCAATCAAGCACAAAACTACCAACAGCCTTTCATTGACCATGATCATGTCATCCAAACGCCTTTGAATGGCAACCTACTACTCTCAGTCGATTATAGCGTGACGCCTGTTATCTACGAGCAGCAGTCGTATTTCATCATCGAGATGTGGGGCAAAGACCGCCAAAGTCGCATCTCAGAGGAGCAGCGGCAGCAGCAGCAATATGCGGTTGCTCGTCACATGCTACGGTCGGTCGCGCATGAAATCAAAAACCCACTTGCGGGCATTCGGGGTGCAGCGCAGTTATTGCAGCGACAGTTTATTAAATTCAGTGATGCGAATACGACGGCGGCCAATAGTCACTCTAACGCGCTTGGTATCTCACAGGACGCTAGCACTGGCACAAACGATGATTTGCAAAAAATGAATCAAAAGCTGCGTAACTATACCGACATTATCATCTCAGAAACTGACCGTTTGACGCACCTGATTGCTCAGCTACTTGGCTCAAACCAGCTGCCAAACTGGCAAACGCTGAATGTCCATGAGCCACTAGAGCATGTTTTGACCTTGGTAGTCAGTCAATACCCACAAGTGACGATACAGAGAGATTATGATTTGTCGTTGCCTGAGTTGTGTGCTGACAAAGACCAATTGATTCAGGTATTTTTAAATATTATGAATAATGCGTGTGAGTCTATGACTGAGTTTGAGCAAACGCTACAACAGAACAAACTCTCTGCGTCTAAGGAGTTGCCATTGACCGACGTGCAGACCGATAGAGAGACTGCTTATCAGCCAACTTTGCACATTCAAACGCGCGTTGCCTTTCAGCATACGATTGTCGGGCAGCAGCACAAGCAAGTGCTGCAAATCACTATCACTGACAATGGTTCAGGCATTGATCCGGCTCTTATCGGACAAATATTTTTTCCGATGGTGACCAGCCGTGCAGCAGGTACTGGTCTTGGCTTATCTATCGTACAAGATATTATCAGCCATCATCATGGTATGATTGATGTGAGCTCTACAGAGGAGGCGAACGGCAAACAAACACGCTTTACACTATATTTGCCTTTTACGCAGCCCGTCACTGAATCATAGAACACATGGCGACATAAAACTGCTAAATTGTAAGATACCCAATCCCAAACCGACAATAACAATTGCTCATTAGGCCCGATACATGACCCAATACAGTGACAACCAAAACCCTAAAAGCGATGCACACTCTCCAATAGTCACCGTCAACAATGCACCCAGCGATCAGCCTGCAACGCTCTGGTTAATCGACGATGATGCAGCGCTGCGTATGGTATTGGCAGATACGTTTGAAGATGCTGGATTGACCGTTATCAGTTTTACCCAAGCGCAGGCAGCATGGACTCGGCTCAATGATGCACTAAAACAGCAAGAGTCAGCCACACAGCTGCCAGATGTAATATTGACTGATATTCGTATGCCAATGATGGATGGATTGTCATTTAGCGACTGGGTACACCAGCACTTTCCGGACATGCCGATTGTCATTATGACAGCGCACTCAGACCTCACCTCTGCGATTAATAGCTATCAGACCGGTGCGTTTGAATACTTGCCAAAGCCCTTTGACCTAGATGATGCTGTTGCCACTATCTATAAAGCGATTAACTACCAGCCAAATATGGCGATAGCTCATTATTCGAACGAGTCTGGTACCCAAACCACAATTGACGCGCGCGCTAACAGTGATATAAAACCTGAAACACCTGCCAATACCTCCTCTAAACACAGCAAAAATAAAGCTGAGGTGACAACTGCCTCTAAAGCTAATAGCAATCCGAGCGGTATCATTGGTCAATCACAAGCCATGCAAACCGTGTTTCGTGCTATTGGTAGATTGGCGCAGTCCCCTATTTCTGTCTTGATCACCGGAGAGTCCGGAACAGGTAAAGAGTTGGTTGCCAGTGCCTTGCATCAGCATTCACCGCGCAAACAGCAACCATTTATCGCACTCAATATGGCAGCCATCCCACATGACTTGATTGAGTCTGAATTATTTGGTCACGAGAAAGGCGCGTTTACTGGCGCAACGACAACCCGCCAAGGACGTTTTGAGCAGGCTAATGGTGGTACGTTATTTTTGGATGAAATTGGCGACATGCCCTTTAGCACCCAAACACGTCTGTTACGCGTACTGGCCAATGGCGAGTTTTACCGCGTTGGTGGACAGCAGCCGATCCAAGTAGACGTCCGTATCATCGCCGCCACTCATCAAAACTTGGAAGAATTAGTAAAACAAAATCGATTTCGTGAAGATTTGTTTTATCGTCTCAATGTCATTCGTCTACCGCTGCCACCACTGCGTAAACGTCCCGAAGACATTCCTGCATTAGCGACCTATTTTATGCAGTCTGCCGCCGAGCAAATGAACACAACACCGAAGCATTTGCATCCTGCGGCCTTACAGATGATGCAGACCTTTGACTGGCGCGGTAATGTGCGTCAACTTGAGAACGTCTGCCTATGGCTGACAGTGATGGCGACTGGTGATACGGTAATGGCAACAGATTTGCCCCCAGAGCTATTAGAAAACACGGCTCTAGACTCAGAGCTGTACCAAGAGCATGACTCATCACCACAAGCAAATACAGTGAACCCTCAGCTGCAAAATAACGATGACTTAAATAATCACAGCCAAAATAATCACGACCAAAATGATCAAGTCACTCAAGCTCCTGCCAGTCCAAATTGGCAAAAAGCGCTCGCTATCTGGGCTGAGCAGTCTCTTAATACAGGCGAAACTGATATTCTACAAACGGCCACGCCTGAGTTTGAGCGGGTTTTATTGACAGCAGCACTCAACCATAGTGGTGGCAAAAAGATAGAAGCGGCAAGCTTACTTGGTTGGGGTCGCAATACCCTCACTCGTAAATTACAGCAATTAGATATCTCTGCACCCAGAGTGCCATCGAAAGAGTAAATAAAGGTTTAAAATGCAATATTAAAAAACCATTAATATCAATTATTTATAAAAATACATGAAAATAAATGCAAAATAATTAAAAATAATCGCAAATAGGGGTTGACCAAAAATTCAAACTCTATATAATAGCCAACCACTGAGACGCACTACCGAATCAGTTAACTGTCTAGATAGCGTTTGAACTTAATCGCTTTTGATGATAGAGTAACGGAAAATGGGGCTGTGGCGGAATTGGTAGACGCACCAGATTTAGGTTCTGGCGCCGCAAGGTGTGAGAGTTCGAGTCTCTCCAGCCCCACCATTTTCGGATAGTACATCTTAGACCAAATATTAAAACCTGCTTTTTAGCAGGTTTTTTTGTGTCTGTCATTCAGCATTTCTAGTCATAACTTTTCTAAATCCAGTAATACAGCCTCCATACTCTGATACCTTTTCTCTACTCGCTTTGCCAATGCTTTATCAACAATACTTTGATAGCGAACATACTCCAGTGGTAATTTTGGAATAGGCTGCTGGCAGTGCTGAATGGCCCAATCTGTCATGGACTGATTACTTTGAGGGTCTATATTAAATGGTCGCTTCCCTATCAGTATCTCAACCATCATGATACCGAAGGCATAGATGTTACTTTGTATCGTTGCTATTTGTCCTTGCCAGCGCTCAGGTGCCAAATATGCTGGTGTTCCGCCAGAAAAATTTATTGCGTTTGGTTGATCAATTCTTTGGACTAATGCAAAATCTGTCAATAGTAAGTCAGGCACTATACAATCACTGTCAGCGTGAGTCGTTAGATTATCACTGAGCAAGATATTACTGGGTTTAATATCATTATGAAGCCAGCCAACGTTGTGTAGGTTGCAGACTAAATGAGCAGACTCTTTGATCAAATCATGTTTTTGATAGTGCGTTAATGACACATGGTGATTCAACAGCTTAGCTAAGCTGCCGTTTTTATAGTGCGGCATGACCAATACCGTTAACTGCTGGCTCTGTCCTAATGTGTCGACCTCTACATTGTAATAGGCCAATAGAGGTGGCGTAATAGAGCTAACTTGGGTTTTCTGCGAAGTATATAACGCTTGCAACATGCTTATTTCATGAGTTAAATCTGGGGCACTTTGGAGCTTATCTGAAGTGGCGCGTAGCTTCCATTTAATCATTACATTACCGTACTTTAGATGGCGTGCACGCGTTAGACCTTGATAGCTGCTTTGTTTGGTAATGTGCGTGTTGCTCTCTTGGGTTTGCTCTGTGCCTCCCTCTCTGTATTGTTGACTGATACGCTGATGCACTATTTTACTATATGCTCGCTCTGACAATGCTTGGGTGATGGCTGGTAATAGTTGTCCAGATTGCACTTTCAAGGCTTGTGTAATAGGCAAATTACTGGCACTATTTTTCACAGTATTATCTCTCATCATATTATAGAGTCGCAATCGCGCACTATCGTTTTACCCAACCGCCACTTTACCGCTAGAGTCATTATGTCACAGTCTAACAATTACGCCCTGCCCGCCCCTTTACTAGAATTGCTCGGTCAATACCTGCAAGAGCACGTCACACCAACCATTAAGATTGACTCAAGCCAACTTGCGTATCGTTGGGTCGGTGGACGTACTGGTCACCTGCAGCCTTTGTCTGTCAATCTATTTTTGAGTTTGGAGGATTTGCAGGGTATTGATGTGCAAAAAGCAAAGCTGGTACAAAACACCCGCCAGTTCCTAAAAGGTTATCCTGCCAATCACGTCCTGATGACAGGCACACGCGGAGCGGGTAAATCCTCATTGATTCGGGCATTATTACAAGCCTATCACAGTGAAGGGTTACGGATTATCGAAATTGCGCGTGATGATCTACAGGTCTTGGACAAGATTCGTGCCGCGATTAATGCGCTGCCAGAGGACTGCACCTGTCGCTATATCGTCTACTGCGATGATTTGGCATTTAACGGTCAAGATGAGAGTTATCGGGCGCTAAAAAGTGTGCTTGATGGCGCGCTAGACTCTGAGCAAGACAAGCTACTGGTCTATGCCACCAGTAATCGCCGTCGCTTGCTACCACAAATGATGAAGGACAATCTTGATATTTACAATGGGCAGACGGATGAAGTTAATCCTTATGAGACCATTGATGAGACCGTGTCGTTGTCAGATCGATTTGGCTTATCCTTGACCTTTCATCCTATGGATCAGCAGACTTACTTACAGATTGTGCAGCATTATCTGCGTTTAGAGCAACAGAAAATCTCGGCACATACTGATCATGATATGGAGATGAATGCAGAAGATGGAAGCTTATCGAATAAGATAAGAATGGACGCCTTGCGCTGGGCATCTGAACGCGGTGGACGCTCAGGTCGGGTTGCTTATCAATTCAGCCGTTATTGGAGTGGCAAAACACAATTGGCTATTGAAGACCGTAAATCATAGCCGCTAAGCCATACTTTTAAATTTACCTCTTTACAGTTATGCCTAATTGCTGCGTGCAGAGCCTACATACTGCACGCGACTCTCCTTTTGACTGCCCTCTTGATTATCTACCAAATCAGTAGCCCCATTGACGGTATATTGAGCAAAATCTTCTGCCAGCCATAGGTTACCTTGATAGACACTTTGCGCATCTAGGCGGATATATGCCATATTTGGCGTTTCGCTATCTGGATTATCAAAGCTCTGATAACGAGCGCTAAAGTGAGTCAAAATAATGTTTTTCAGTTTCATTTTTTGCGCGAATGTACCCACCACATGCGCGCTGCTATGCATAGGATCAAAGTCAGGGTTTCTGGCTTGAATAGCCATCATGACCTCGTGCGTATAAGTGGCCTCATGCACCAACAAATCTGTGTCCATAACTGCGGTGCTTAGACAATTTGGCCTGTCATTGTCCCCTGCTATTACTACTTTTGTCCGCTGCACATCATCATGAACATAGTCTGCTGACTGTAAATGCCGACCATCCTCAGTGATGACATTTTCACCTTGTTGTAGCTTGCCCCACAGCGCACTTGCTGGGATACCATTTGCTACCAGCTTATCCGTGTTAAGCGTGCGATGGCTGATGGTCTGCGTGATACCAAACCCATGAGATGGCACGCGGTGCGATAATGGATAAACCTCTATCATCAGCTGATGCTGGTTATGCAAGTCGATTTTTACTTTATTAGATTCTTGCGACAACAGATCCTCTATCGACACAAAGTTGAGGGGAAATGGCAGATATAATTCAGTATGTAGGATAAAAGCATCCAGCAGCGCCGAGATGGTTTTTGGTGCAATGAGCGTCAGTGGCTCACGGCGACCTGACATCGCAGCACTCGCAAGCAGCCCTGGCAGGCCATAACAGTGGTCGCCATGGACGTGCGTAATACAAATAGCCGTCAATTGATGTAAGGAGAGCTTGGTATGCAGTAATTGCTGCTGTGTGCCTTCGCCGCAATCAATGAGTAGCCACGGCCGCGACTTTTTATTTTGACTGTTACTATGCGGCTGCTTGCCTTTTGATGAGCCAGACGCATGAGGATTCAAGCATTCGATTGCCAATGCCGTTACATTGCGCTGTTTGGTTGGCACGCCTGCTGAGGTGCCCAAAAAGGTTAGTTTTAGCATAGGTCATGTCTTTTATTTATCAGAGGCACGGGTTAGGAGCGTTGGCATATCATGGTTTTTTGACCGTCAACCATTTGTCCACCATTGGCTGTACATTCATTGACCATATTAGATTCATAAGATTTCCAGCCACCATAAAAACTAGCGGCGCACAGAATCACAACCAGCAGTTTCTGTGACCAAGATTTGATAGATACTTGCTGGTTATCAACCGTTTGCTTGCTTTGCAAGTTCTGATCTAGCGACTGCTTAGCATCAATGTCTTTCTTTGTTTTTGCATGATGCGATGTATTCAAGTCTGTCATTATTTTATCCTAAAAAAGGCTTTGCTTATGAATAAACAAAACCTTTTATCTAATATCACCTCAAGTATTGAGAGGTGTTTAAGTGTTTATACAAGTATCTTTTAAAACTGCGGTGTTCCGCCCTTTGCCTCAGCACGCTTAAAAGCGGGGCGTTCTTGACAGCGTTTGAGCCAGTTCAATAGATTGGCGTATTTAGATTGATCCATACCTGCACGCGCATTAGAGGCGGCGACTACGATATACATTTGAATATCAGCGGCACTAAACGTCTCCCCTGCAAACCAGTGACTATGTTGTAGATGCTGCTCCATCAGATTTAAGTTGTTGATAATATTATTGTTGATCATGCCATCTTCAACTTGTTTACGAATACCTTTACTGATCGGCTTGATAAGCATGGGTGATCGTTCAACGACTTTACTAAATACCAGACGCATGACTAATTGTGGCATCGCCGTGGCTTCGGCAAAATGTAACCAAAAAGTATAATCTTCCCACGCAGCTTCATTATCATCAGTCGGCTTGAACTGATGTTCTTTATCATAGTGTCTGAGCAAATATTCGATGATAAAACCTGACTCAGCCAAAGCGCGATCACCCACTTCAAGCACCGGCGTGTGTCCCAACGGATGCACTTTTTTTAAGCTCTCAGGTGCAAGATACGCCTTAGTACGCTCATAGGTCGTCAGCTCATAATCCAGCTCCAACTCTTCTAATAGCCATAAAATACGAAACGAGCGCGAATTGTTTAAATGATGCAGAGTTAACATAAACCGTCCTAGTTATATATTGTTTTAAATCAGCCATAATCTCTTAGATATGGCGCCACGTTTTGAATTAAACATGACACCACTGTTCTCGATAATAGCGTAATTTTTGCCCCTTTGACACTGCAACTTTGTAGAACTGTGACGAAAGTACGGCCTGACAAGTCAGCTCTACATATATCTAGGACACGGTCATCATCCGCATTATTCTACATGTAGTGCTTCAATCTTGCGCGTCATCTTATCTATCTTTTGCTGATATTTTTTGATTTGGCGAAAGCGGTGCGCAATTAGTACGCCTTTGATACGGCGATTTTTGAGACGGTGGCGTGGCGGAAAGCTGCCCACTTGTGGCTCATTGTAGCCATGTAAGCGGTCTTCACGTTTGCGCGCCAGATAGCCAAGGGCGCTATCAGCAATCATAATCAGCAGTGCGATAAAAATCATACTATACATCAGCATGGAGCCGCCTTCATGTAAGTTACGATCCAAAATCGCAATCGAAAATATGAATAAAAATACCGGCTCAAGGTAGCACAAAGTCCCAAACAATGAGACAGGTAGCTTTTGACTCGCAACCATCGTCAGTGACATCGCAGCAGTACTGATGATGCCTAATAATGGCAACAGATACCAAAGCTTATGGTTGGTGATTGCCACCTCAAAGCCGCCATTCATATATAGCGCAACCAATACGACTGGTAGCAACAATACAAGATCAGAGATCAAGCCTGTGATAGGCGGTACGGCCAGTTTACGACGCAGCAAGTAGTACGGCGGATAACCCAAACACACAAACAAAGTCGCCCAAGAGATCGCACCATATTCAAAGATATCGTAAGCAATACCAAGACCTGCACATATAATCGCAGCCCACTGCAGCAAGCTCATGTCTTCATTATAAAAAAAGCGACCGACTATGATCATGATCATTGGGTATAGGAAGTAGCCCAACGTCACCTCAAGCCCCAAGCCATTGACTGGTGCCCACATAAACATCCAGATTTGCGCACCCAAAATCGGAGTGGGTAATATAAATAAAAACCACTCTTTTGCGTTTTTTAGTGTTTTTAGATAATCAAAAATATGCTGCCACTGCTTTAGCACACTCACTAGCAGCACCAGACTAAAAAACATCGTGAGCACACGCCACGAAGCAACTTGCGTACCTGATAACGGTTGCAACAGCAAACCAAATAGGAACAGCAATGAGTATAAAAAATTTGCAGCCACAGCAGTGATCGTACCCTGCGAGGTTTGGTTAGTAGTCAACATCACAACAGCCTTTAGAGATTGGGGCACATCCTTTGCAATTTTTAAAAAAAAACAAAAGCCTCAGACGATAACGTCTGAGGCTTTTGCATATAAGGTCGTCGCGCAATCTAAGATAAACGCTTTTAATGTATCTTGCTACATCATGGGCGGCATTATGTCAAAGTCGGCATAGATAAGCAATGCTACTGTGCATCTAGTGCATTAATTTCTACATCCAGTAAATTCAATGTATATAAGTGCTTATTTTGCATCAAGTTGTTCGAGTTTTTGCTGTATCTTATCCATCTTTTTTTGATAACGACGAATTTTGCGAAAGCGATGCGCTTTTAGCACACCATCGATACGCTGATTGATAAAATGACGACGCGGCGGAAAGCCGCCAATTTGAAGCTCTCTATATCCATGCAAGCGGTCATTACGCTGACGAACGAGATAGCCTATCGCACTATCGATTATCATGACTACTAGAGCAAGTGTAATCATACCGTACATAAAGAGCGAGCCACCTTCATCAAGACTTTGACTCAGAACGGTAATGGACAACACAAATAACAGTAGCGGCTCTATGTAGCTCAGCGCCCCAAATAGCGAGACTGGCAACTTACTACTCGCAATCATCGTCAGCGACATTGCTAGTGCACTAAATGCACCCAGCAATGGCAGTAGGTACCAAAACTTCATATTTTGTGCCGCCACACTAAAACCACCAGTGAGATAAAGCATGATCAGTACCACTGGCGTCAGCAATGTCAAATCAAACAACAAGCCAGTGATGGGCGGTACAGCAAGTGTGCGGCGCAATAGATAATACGGCGGATAGCCCAAACATACAAATAGCGTCACCCAAGACACCGAACCATATTGAAAAATGTCGTAGCCAATACCGAGCGCTGCCAGTATCGCTGCCGCATACTGCAAGACACTCATATCCTCACGATAAAAAAACCGACCAAGCACAATCATCACAAGTGGCAATAAAAAATAGCCCAAGGTGACATCCAGTCCAAATCCATTCACGGGTGCCCACATAAACAACCAAATCTGGCCGCCCAAGATCGGTGCAGGCAATATAAATATGAGCCATTCTTTTAAGGTCTTAAGTGTCTTTATATAATCAAAGACATGCTGCCATTGTTTGGTCAAACTGAGCAAGATGACCAAACTTAACAACATCATCAGCACGCGCCATGAGGCTACCTGTGTCCCCGTTAAGGGCAGCATAAATAGCCCAAACAAAAACATCATCGAGAATAAAAAGCTCGACGATACCGCTGCGACAGTTCCCTGAAAAGTTTGATTGGTCGTAAGCATAACAACAGCCTTAAAAGTAAAACCCTGTGTACATTATTAAGAAAAAGTGAATGAAAAATAAAAGCCTCCGACGATAACGTCAGAGGCTTTTTTCTAGAACAATGATCAGAAACTAGACTGAAAAGCTAACTACCAAGACTATTACTCGTCATCGTCTACTGCATCATTATCCAATGTGTAATCGTTGGCAATATCGATAGCGTCATTGGCATCGCTCAAAGCGGTATCGTCAGTTGCAGCGTCGATATCTATCTGCTCTTGACCTTCTACATCAAACGTCCCATCTTCTTTCATCGCATCGACTAATTCATCATCGCCCTCTTCGTGCTCAACACGCGCCATAGCGACTAACTTTTCATCTTTTGACAAACGAATGAGCGTGACACCCTGTGTATTACGACCAGAGCTAGCGACATGCTCAACTGGCGTACGTACTAGCGTTCCTTTGTCAGAGATTAAAATAATGTCATCGGTAGCGTCAACCTTAGTCGCTCGTACCAATGCGCCATTACGCTCACTGGTCTTGATAGCGATTACACCGCCACCGCCACGGTTTTGCGTATTAAACTCTTCGATAAGGGTACGCTTACCAAAGCCGTTTTCACAAGCAATCAAGATTTCATGTACATCATCTTCGATAACGACCAATGATTTGATAAATTCATCAGTAGCCAAACGCATACCGCGAACACCTTTCGCCGTACGGCCCATCGCGCGAGCATCATTCTCATCAAAACGAATGGCTTTACCACTTGAGGCAAATAGCATCACTTCTTGGCTACCATTAGTAATGCGAGCGCTGACCAACTTATCACCATCTTCTAGACCAACTGCGATCAAGCCGTTCGAGCGAATATTGGCAAACTGCTTCAGCTCTACCCGCTTGACCGTACCATTAGCCGTGGCAAAGAATACAAAAGGTGGCTCTGCTTGATTGCTATCTTCTACCGAATCGTCATCATTGCTATGTTCTGATACTTCACCTACTACTGATGTATCTTCTACAATTTTTGGAATTGGCAATATCGTCGTCACTGTCTCGTCGCTATTTAAGCCGATCAAATTGACCAACGGACGACCACGAGCACCGCGACTGGCAATCGGCACCTCAAAGCCGCGTAAGCTAAAGACACGCCCACTGTCAGTGAAACACAAAACAGTCGAATGCGTTGATGTCACGACTAAATGGTCAATTACATCATCTTCTTTCATCGCGGTTGCAGACTTACCTTTGCCGCCACGCTTTTGCGCCACATAATCGTCAATCGGCTGAGTCTTGGCATAGCCAGTACGCGATACCGTCATCACAACAGTCTGCTCAGGGATAAGGTCTTCGCGGTTAAAATCCATACGTGAGTCGATGATGTCGGTACGACGCTCATCACCAAAGTTATCACGAATCTCAATCATCTCATTAGAGATAATGGTCATTAGCTTATCAAAATCGCCAAGGATAGATTCTAAATGCGCGATTTCACGCAGTAGATCTTGGTATTCTTCGGTCAATTTGTCCTGCTCAAGACCCGTCAAGCGATGCAATTGCATGTCTAAAATCGCATTGACCTGCTCAAGTGATAAGCGATAACGCTCTTCGCCTTCGATCAAACCAAACGGCGCTTTAGGATCTTCGCCTTCTATAAACTCGGGGCGTACTGACTGACTACCAGCAGCGGTAAGCATCGCAACAACGCTACCTGAGCCCCACGTGTTGTTTAATAGGCTTTCACGTGCCAATCCACGGTTTGCAGAGGCTTTAATCGTCGCAATAATCTCATCGATATTGGCTAATGCAACGGTTAAACCTTCGAGCAGATGGCCACGAACACGGGCTTTGTTCAATTCATAAATCGTACGGCGAGTCACCACTTCTTGACGATGACGGACAAATGCAGCGATAAGCTGACGCAAGGTCAATAGTTTTGGTTGACCATTATCGAGCGCCACCATATTGATACTGAAGCTAGACTCAAGCGGCGTTTGCAAGAACAAGTTATTAACGATAACTTCGGCAGTCTCGCCGCGACGCAAGTCAATAGCGATACGCATACCGTCTTTATCAGACTCATCACGAATCTCGCTAATGCCTTCGATTTTCTTATCACGGACCAGCTCTGCAATACGCTCGATTAGTTTGGCTTTATTGGCCTGATAAGGGACTTCGGTAAATACGATACGCTCGCGATCACGGTTGACGCCAGTATTACTCATCGGCTCAATATGATAACGACCACGAATATGTAGACGACCTTTACCCGTACGATAAGCATCTAAAATGCCAGCGCGACCATAGATAATACCGCCAGTTGGGAAATCAGGACCTGAGATATGCGACATTAGCTCTTCAGCTGAAACTTGTGGGTTTTCAGCATAAGCAAGACAAGCATTGATCACTTCGGTCAGGTTATGCGGCGCCATATTGGTCGCCATACCGACTGCGATACCCGTCGCACCATTGACCAATAAGTTAGGAATACGCGCTGGCATCACGCTTGGCATGCGCTCAGAGCCGTCGTAGTTGTCTTCCCAATCGACTGTGTCTTTGTCCAAATCAGCGAGCATCTGGTGAGTCAGTTTGGTCATACGTACTTCGGTATAACGCATCGCTGCCGGAGGATCATCATCGATCGAGCCGAAGTTACCTTGACCGTCAACCATTGGATAGCGCAAGCTGAAATCCTGCGCCATACGTACAATGGCGTCATAGACGGCACTATCGCCATGTGGATGGTACTTACCGATCACATCACCGACCACACGGGCTGATTTTTTGTACGGTTTATTATAGTCGTTTGATAGCACGTGCATGGCATACATCACGCGGCGGTGTACAGGTTTGAACCCATCACGCACATCAGGCAGAGCACGCGAGACGATCACGCTCATCGCATAATCCAAATACGACTGCTTTAGTTCATCTACGATGCCAATAGGACTGACCGATTCGCTCATATACACTCCTTCACTCACATTCTTTTTCTAACGTTGACACATCGCTTATGGTACCCATAGATCATATAAAAATACTGCCACATAAATGGGCAGTCATGATCAAAATACATACCATAAAAAAACACTGCTACACGTGCAAAACAATAGGAAAATAGCGATAGTTTTAATGTTTAATAAAAGAAGCTATTTTAGCATAAATTTGCTGATTTAGGGGGTTCTGGCTACCATTAAAATCAAGCCAGACGGTTCATTCGTGGTGATTTTTTGAATCATCAACCTATGCTAAAAAAATTATCATAATCGGGGTGTTTCGATTGCCTCATTTTGGTATTTTTATGAGTAAATCCGCCCAAGTCTGCATGACAATATCGTTCATTTATTGACGCTAAGCGAGGTGTGTTTTCGTGGTTTATTATCTGAAATGAGTCCAGACCATTGATAACATTTGCACCGTCTCAGTATATGGCGCTGCACAAAAAAACTGCATCCATTGAATGCAGTTTTTAATGATTTATTGACGGCTATTAGATTAGCGCTTGTTTATACTACGTTGGGTTAACACTTGAATTAAAATTTTGCTCAAAGAATTCGCGGGTCGCTTGAGTACAAGCGCTACTGACCAGACCACCGTGATAGCTTGATAATATAGCCGCACCTGCCGCTTGTGCTAATGCTGTTGGATCTGTTACGCCCGCAGCCTGCGCATTTGCAATTGCATTATTTTGAACAGCTGTCAACGTGGTAGAGAATCTGTCTTGAACGTTATCAATAACGGTCGTTGACATCCATGGATTACTCATAGCACTACCAATCGACGTCACTTCGCCTCGGTTATTTCTAACATCGACGTTTACAACGGTCACATTAAGGTTAGCATTTGTCGCTGAGCTCGCCTGCTGCAATATCGCCGCCATTGAACCGGTATTTAGATCATAAAATACCGTTGGGTCTTGGTTACCACCACACAATAACGTTGGCATTTTGGGTATATAACCACGTAGATCATTGTCTTTTAGTGCTTTACGTAGATTATTCTGTGGGTTGGCTGCTGGAAATGCGCCTGTCTGTGCTATTAAGCCATCTTGGTTTTGTAAGGCATCCGCAACGTAGGCTGCGCGGAAATCCGTTTTTATCAAATAATTATCGTCTGCAAAACCTAAGAACGCAAAAGGTAGATCACTGTTTGGTAATTGATTGATCAAAGGGTTATCGGTCGGTTTTGCTTCAAAGAGTGCATTGTCAGGCAGTTTATTGGCAGCGACCAATTGCTCAAAACTTAATAAGCTTGGTAGTTGCGTGTTGGCATAGTCTGCGGTAAAGATATCAGTCGGGTTATTATAGATATTGCCGTACTTTTCCTGCATGCCGTCTGCCAATAATGGTGCAAATCTAGTCGCGCCAATATTCACATTACCTGCAAAGATCGCATCACCAAATGCGGCTAGCGCATAAGGGCCTGACGAAGGTGCAATTGCAGTGACTGACTTACCTTCTTGCTCTAGCTTACGCGCCGTTGCCATAGCGACATGACCGCCTTGTGAATAGCCGCTGATAAACAGCTTACCTGAGTCGTCTACGTTAACATAATCGCTATCGTTGGCACGCTTTTGTCTGGCAATGATTTCGCGTGCGCTATCTAATGCATCAGCCATGTCAGTGGCTTGCTGATCCGCCACAAGGTACGGATGGTAGTCAAGCTCTGAGTCATCATAACCTGCATAGTTTGGTGCCACGACGATATAACCTTGTGCCGCAAAGTTTGCTGCGATCAAATTGGCTTCGCCTGACCCTGAATTTGACGAATTGCCTACTTGACTAAAATCATAGTCACGATCGGTAGTCGTGCCATGGGCATAGAGCAAGATAGGACGATCACCTTGGCAATCAGCACTATCACCACTTGGTAACATTAGAGCAGCGGTCGCATTGGTACGCTCGCCTGCTGCGCCTACCGTCGAATAGCTGACTTTTTCGATATTGATATCACATTTGGCTTCAGGCGTGGCGGTACCATTTAAGCCAAACTGGCTGTCTATTTGCGCGGCATTAAATGAGCTAATTGTCTCAACTGACGTATCATTACGAACGATGATATCGTTGTCATCGTCGCCGCACCCGACCAGCAATAAACTACTGGCAATAGCAACTGACAGTAGGCAGCGTGACATCGTGGGTTTATGGTTGGTAATAGACATTGAGTGAGAAGCATCGGTAGATAACTTAGCGTTAGTACCTGTGGTAGATTTGATCATGATTGCTGTCCTTAGCAGTGGTGAATCAGACTTTGCTGAGACTCCTTGGCAGTATATGCGTCCATTTTGATAGGTTTTTTGTCATTTATGCTTATTAAGTAGCTGGGTACGATATCCGCCAAGCTACTATTGTTTCTTAAACCTTACTATTTATACCGCAAAATATTATGAAAAGCTACTGGAAAACATGTACTTAATCGCACTCTTTGAACGATGTAAAATCGCTTATCGCCATTAAACCAGTTCTAGCTTCGCTTTGCGCTTTATTGTACGATGTCCCAAAATACAATCCCAATACAGATAGCCCTTTATGCAAACCTCTAATCAAAATATGTCATTGTCCGACAATCAACCGATAGATTCTGTGGAAAAAACCACAGCGCAAGACGAGACACGAGCAGATCGTAGCTTCGATGCCATTGCCGATCATTTTGAAAAAAAGGTCTACGGCGGATTAAAAGGAGAGATTAGACTGGCAGTATTACGCCGTGATATTTTTGAATACAGTGCGCAGATGAGTGAAGCGCTTGGGCGACCGTTACGCATCCTAGATGTGGGTGCAGGGCTTGCACAAATTGCCATAGAGCTTGCTGCTCAAGGTCATAGCGTGGTCATCAATGATATCTCAGAAAATATGCTCGAAAAAGCAAAAGCAAACGCTGAGCAAATTGATCAAGAGCTAGATATCACATGGTACGTTTGTCCATACCAAGCGCTTGCAAAAAAATTGGTTAAAGAAGTCGATAAATTTGATTTGATCATGTCGCATGCGCTGCTTGAATGGTTGGCAGAGCCCGCTGCCGTGATGGACTTCTTTGATCAATATCTAACAGATGATGGCGCGCTGTCTTTGTGCTTTTACAACCCTGCAAGCTTTGATTATCGCAACCTTATTATGGGCAATTTTAACTTACTCGATAATACAGACTACAAGGCAGACAACAAAAAAAGTCTGACACCCAATCATCCTGTTGCTAAAGAAGAAGTAGAGTCTTGGTTAAAGGCGCATGACTATCAGACTGTGCGCAGCAGTGGTCTACGAGTATTTCATGACTATGCGCCGCTCAAGCGTGGTGGCCATAACGACCCAGATGCGGTGATAAGGATGGAGTTACGTTACTCACAATTAGAGCCGTATAAATGGCTTGGACGGTATTTGCATATTTTGGCTAAACGGTAAATTTAGACAACCACTCAAAAGTTTTGAAGGGTACTAAACGTCTTCATCAACTCTCGATGATCTGTCATATTCTGACCAAGTGGTGGCATTGACCTCTTTTTCGTCAAACACTACCACATGCTCTAACAAAGGCAAGATGCCAATATGTGAGCCGATTGCATGGTTATGATGGCTGGCGACCAATGACAATACGGTCTGTCCGTCATCTAACTGTAGACGGTACAAGTAGTTGGCACCGCGAAACACACGTCCGATAACCAAGGCCGTCTGCGTACTGTCATCATCATGAATAATATCATCAGGGCGCACGAGTACTTTAATGGGCGTGCCATTGGGATAATCATACGCGCAATATTGCGGTTGGCCTGATTCATCATAGACTTCCATTCGGCGATAGATATTACCCAGCGCCGTCTCCACATGACCTTCTTTGATGATACCGTCTATCATCGCGCCTTCGCCGACGAACTCAGCGACAAAAGGACTGACAGGCTCATGATACAGCTCGCTTGGTGTCGCCCATTGCACAAGCTTACCTTTATTCATCACCCCGACTTTATCTGCTAGCGCAAACGCTTCGTTTTGATCGTGGGTGACCAAGATTGCAGTGGTATGGGTGCGTTTGAGAATATCACGGACATTCATTGCCAGTGATTCGCGCAATACCACGTCCAGATTAGAAAATGGCTCATCAAGTAGCAGTAATTTGGGATTTGGTGCAAGTGCCCTTGCAAGCGCCACACGCTGCTGCTGACCACCAGATAGCTCATTTGGACGTTTGTCCGCATGATCCGTCAGCTCGACTAGGCTTAGCATCTCCGCCACTCGTGCCTTTTTGTCAGCCGCTGACCACTTATTGAGGCCAAAGGCAATATTCTTGGCCACGCTCAAATGACCAAAAAGCGCATAATCTTGAAACACCATCCCCATGCCGCGCTTGGCTGGCGCCACGGCAAATGATTGGCGAGCTGTTTTTTCCGTTAAACGCTGATTGTTTAAATGAATAGTACCGCCGCGGCTTTGCTCTAAACCTGCGATCGCTCGTAATGCCGTGGTCTTGCCGCAGCCGCTATATCCCAAGAAGCATCCAATCTCTCCTTGCTCTAATACTAAAGACATACCATTGACGACTATCGTATCGTCATAGCCAACAATTAGGTTTTGTACACTAAAATAAGGATTGCTCGCGATAGTGCTCTCAGTATCTTGGCTCACAGTATCGGCTTGTTCTACAGGCTTGTTATGTTGAGATTGGGCTGTCCGAGTTTGCACGACTGGTGATTTTTTGACAGGAGTAATACGTGCTCCAGTCTTTACGGACTGAGCGTCTGATGAGTCGTTCATTGAATCAGTGTACATAGACAATCCCAGTTCGCTATTAGTAAATACAATGTTGGATAAAGCAGTAAAAATTATAATATAAGTTAGGTCAAGCACCATTAAACATGGCAAATATATACGAAGAAATCGCGGTTAGCCTTGTTTATCACTTTGACGCAATAATATCCAAACAGGAAGCAATCCAACCAGTACAATCAATAGGCTCGGTAATGCCGCCCGTCCCCACATGCCTTCGCTTGTCATTTCAAACACGCGCACTGCCAACGTATCCCAGCCCTGCCGGCGTGTCATCAATGTGATTGGCATCTCTTTCATCACTTCGACAAACCCCATTAATAATGCCGTTAGCACCCCAGGGCTGAGCACTGGTAGCATCACATGACGCCAACGCTGGTAAGCACTGTCACTAAGCAGTTTTGCTGCTGCTTCTTGATTGACGGTCAGGCGCTGTAACTGTCGATCCACTGGCTGAAAACTGACCGTCATAAAACGCGTCGATAAGGCCAATAGCATGACAATGACACTGCCTGAGAGTATTTGGGTCGAGGTGACACCAAAGGCAATCAGTTGATTGTCTAGCCACGCAATGGGGATAAAAATACCCACTGCCAATACCGTACCCGGCACAACGTAACCTAAATTGGCCAATGTGGTCATTAGCTTGGTCGATTTATCAGGATATTGCCGCCTTATCCACGCAATAATCACTGCCAAAAAAGCAATAAAAAGCGTGGTCATACTAGCAATCATGAGGCTATTGAGGACAAAATCAATATAGCGCGCATCAAAATCTTGGCGAAAGTTTAACGCTGTCCAATAAATCAGCTGCAAAAACGGCACTAGAAAAGCCAGCAAAAATACAAACGTACACAGCAAGCTCATACCTATTTTGGCAGGAGTACTGGCGTCGAAACGCTGGTTGCTACCTTGCGTAATCGAACTGCCGCGCTTGGCCTGCCAATATTGCTCAAACAGTACTACGATAAAGATCACACCGATGAGCAATGCAGCCAACTGCGCGGCAGTGGTCAAGCTAAAAAAGCCAAACCAAGCCTTATAAATAGCGGTAGTAAAGGTATCGACATTGAATACCGAAACCGCGCCAAAATCTGCCAACGTTTCCATACTTGCTAGCAGTAAGCCACCGATGATCCACGGTAGTGCTTGTGGTAATGCCAACCGGAAAAACACACGGCTACGGCTCAAACCCAGCATCTGTCCTGCTTCAATCGCCCGCCGACCTTGCGACAAAAATGCCTGACGCGCCAGCAAATACACATAGGGATAAAATGCCAACGATAAAATTAAGCCAGCACCCCATACATTGCGTATTGAGGGAATCGCTGTCGTGATACCAAAATCGCGCAGTCCTGTCTGTAACGGTCCACTAAAATCAACAATACCAATGGTGACAAACGCCAATACGTAAGCCGGTATGGCAAGCGGCAACATCAATGCCCACGAAAAAAACCGCTGACCAGGGAAGCGGTACATGCTGGTTATCCAAGCGAGAACCGTACCGATAGTACCCGATATAACAGTCACCATAAACAATAAAATCGCGGTATTTTTGAGCACTTGTGGCAGTACGTATTCTGCCATATGTGTCCAAATATCTGCGACTGGTTGCGTCCACGATAACAACACAATCAAAATCGGCACCAGCATAAACAACGAAATCAGCCCTAAGACTGATTTCGAGATAATACGTTTACGAAGGGCGTGGTCTTGACTGATCGTCTGAGTGTCATTAGCACTGTCATTGACTGTATCGTTTTGACTAACAGACGCATCTGGCGTTGTGATCATAGTATCATTACCGTGTCATACTCACTCATCGAGGCTTTTTAAGCATAGACCAAACTCAAAATCGTCATTACTTTAACAACTGATTCTTAATGACTTATCTTTAAAGGTTGTTCTTTACAAACTGTTCTTTAAAAAAGATGATTTTGAGCTTGGTATCGCGATGACTGGCTGTCCTTTATTTATAACCCGCTTTGTCCATCATTTGAATGGCTTGAGTTTGTAGCTCACCAAATTTCTGTACGTTGATATCGTCTTTTTTGAACTCACCCCAAGATCTCAACATTTCTGACTCATCAACCCCTTCTTTGACTGGGAATTCTTTGTCTGAGCTGGCGTACAGACCTTGCGCCTCATCAGATGACAACCATTCAATCAGTTTAAGCGTACCGTCTGGATTGTCTGACCCTGCAACCACGCCTGCGCCTGAAACGTTTACGTGTGTACCAGTCGTGCCTTGGTTTGCCCAGAATATCTTAACAGGGAAGTTTGGTTTCTCGTCTAATAGACGGCCATAGTAGTAACTGTTGGCAATACCGACTTCACACTGACCAGCAGCAATCGCCTCTAGCATGGCGGTGTCATCGCTGAATACGTCAGTGGCAAGATTATCCACCCAACCACGGATGACAGCTTCTGTTTTCTCTTCACCCAAATGCTCTATCATGCTGGCGACAAGTGACTGGTTATATACCTTTTTAGAAGTACGTAAGCATAGTTTGCCTTTCCACTTTGGATCCGCCAAATCTGCATAAGTCGATAATTGATCGGCGCTAACTTTGCTTGGATCATAAAAAATCGTACGCGCGCGCAGTGATAGACCTGTCCATTGACCTTTTAGATCGCGATACTTTGCAGGGACATTGGCCTCTAGCACAGACGACGCTACTGGTTGTAGCAACCCTTGCTGCGCCGCTTGCCATAAGTTACCAGCATCAACCGTCAGTAGCATGTCAGCTGGAGTGTTTTGACCTTCTGCTTGCAATCGCGCCATCAATGGGCCAGTTTTGTCTGTGACAAGTTCGATCTTGACACCAGTCTGTTCAGTATAGCGATCTAGCAACGGCTTAATCAGCTGCTCATTACGTGAAGAATAAATAGTAATTGTTTGACCATCTGCACTGGTTGCACCGTCTTCATTCGCGACTTGCTGCTCACTGCCAGCCGCTGTTGTCTCTGTCTCCGCGCTGTCTTCGGTGGTAGAAGAATTGCTACAGCCAACCATTCCCAACATCAGGCCAAATATGGCAGCAGACAATACAGGCTTGGTGGTGACTAGACTAGTGCGGATGGTGTTCAGTGGCATGGTTTTCCCCATAGTAATGCGATAAAAAAGATACGGCAAATAGTGAGATAAAATGGTCAAAGCCCCTGTTTATTGGGATTCGTTGAACCATAATTATGGAAACAACATACTAATAGAAATGAGATTAATTATCAATACATTTATCTAACCCAAGATGCTGATATTGTTTCACTTATATGCGAGTGTTATATAGCGTTTTCAGAGGTTGCATTTTGCCAGATATTTAGGCAGATAACTATCACACGCATGAACGAGCTAATCTAGAGCAACCACTGCCCTAACATAGCATTGACCGCCGCTTCTGTACGCAAGATACGCGGCCCTATATGTACTGGCGTACACCCGTGTGCGGTGAGTAGCGCTATCTCATAATCAATCCAACCGCCCTCAGCACCGATACAGACCAAACTGGGTAATGCCAATGCTGTATCTAATTGTCGAAATTCAGAAAATGACTGCTCAGCATAAGGGTGTGCGACGATCGCTCGATTGGTCACCAAACTTGCAAGTATATCTTCGACAAATGGCTTAAAACGTTTTTGTAGCGTAATACGAGGTGCAATGGTATCAATCCCTTGTTGTAGCCCTTCTAATACAAACTCATCAAGACGCTCAAGCATCGGACTTTGCCAATAGCTTTTTTGCGTGCGATAGCTGTTGACAAGAATGATATCGCGTACGCCAAGCGCCGTCATATCCATAATCAAACGCCGCAATACTTTTGGCCGTGGCAATGCTAAAACAACCGTCAAATCTAGTTTGGCAGGCGGGGTAATAGTGAGCTGAACGTCACATAACTGAATATTATCAGAAGCCATTTCCTCAATAACAGCCGTACCAAGATTGCCACCAAGTTGCCCAATTTTGAGTGTGTCACCGACTTTTGCGCCCAGTATGTTATTGACATGATCGACTTGTGCTAGGGCATTAATCTTTGCCGTATTTGCAGAGAAATTTTCAACGGGCAGTAATATACAATTCATAATATCTCTTGCCCTAAATTTTGAGGAAAATACTGCTCAATAACGTCCTTAATCATAGCCAGTTGACGAGTCAACACCGCTTGCTGTTGTACGGTTATTGTCTCGCCCGCCTGTCCTGCTTGCGTCGCTAATGGTAAATCATTTAACCAAGCCTCTAGCTGCTGATAAATAAGTGCGATGTCATCAGTGCCATCAGTACCGTGCTGATGATTTACTATACTTTTAGCGCGCTCATTTGAACCATTTATCGTCATTGGACGATAAAACTCATTATTTGGCTGATATAAAGCGCCCACCTCGGCTAGCTTATCGACCACACTTTGACACGATTGGGTGTAACGACCCATAATGACAGGTGTTGCCACGCTTGCAGGTTCAACTGGATTATGTCCGCCTATATCTACAAGAGACCCTCCAACCAATGCGACATTTGCCAGTGTATACCAAGTCATCATCTCGCCCATGCTGTCCGCCAGATAGACTTGCGTGACTGCATTGAGGCCCTCATCAAGACTGCGCCGTGCCATTGTTAGACCAGTCTTTTCGATCAATGCTGCAACTTCATCAAAACGTTCAGGATGCCTAGGCACGATGATAAGCAACGCATTGGCTAGTGATGACTGCGATAAGATCTGCTGATGTAATGATAGCACCGTCTCTTCTTCGCCATTGTGAGTGCTTGCTGCTACCCAAACTGGTCGGTCTGCTATCGCAAACGCTTTTGCCAGCTCATTTTTTTTGGCGAGCGCATTTTTTTTAGATGGTATCTGCACATTTGCGTCTTTTGTATCACCAGCCTGCTCACTAGAATCAATCGCCTTATCATCGATTTTAGGTGTATTGATTACCCACTTTAGCGACCCTGCCACGCGGATCTGTGCGCTATCCGCCCCTAATTGACGGAAGCGTTTGGCAGAATCGCTGTCTTGCGCAATGATGAGCGCAAGATTTTTCATCATGCTGGTGCTCACCGCACCGATTTTTTGATAACTTTTAAAAGAAGAGGCCGAGAGACGACCATTGACTACAATACTTGGTATCTGATGCTGAGCGAGCTTGGTCAAGATATTCGCCCATAGTTCAGTTTCGACAAATAGCGCGGCGATAGGCTGTACATGCGTCAAAAATGTCTCAATCACGGCAGGAGTATCGACAGGGACATAACTGTGGCTCATGCGGTTTTGAGCGATTTCATCTGCAAACCGACTGGCTCCGCGAGCGAGCCCTGTTTGCGTAGTATTGGTCAACCATATCTGATAGCCACTAGCCAGTAATGCGTCTAATAAAGGCGCAACCGTATTGGTTTCACCCAACGATACCGCATGACACCAAATCACACCTTTATTACCATGACCAGTAGTCGCTGGACGCAGTGGATACTGCTTGCCAAAACGCTGAGCAACTTCTTGCTGATAATTGTCGCGTTTGTGAGAGCGCCGCCATACTTGCAGGCGATATAATGGTTTTAGCACACCGATCAGAAACTGATAATAAAATGGTGTCTGGTACACCGCCCTGTCAGTCAGTGGCTTATTGTCTAGTAGCATGGTATCAGTAGAGTTGGACGAGGCGTCAGATGGAGTATGAGATGATGGCATGGAGTAGCCCAGATTAGTAATGAATCAAACAGCAGGAAGGTAAATGTAAAAACGCGCCAATTCTACCTGAAATCAGCGCGTAACAATAAACTTTTAAAAGTTTACTGAGTAAATAGCGATTAGACGATAATCAGTATCAACACCGCAACCACGATCACTGCACCAAACAGTAACTGATAGCGCTTGATGCTGTGTTGCTCTTGTTTTTGTGTCGTGATCAGCGCTTGCGCTTGCTCCCATTGAGACACAAGATTTGCCGCCTCTATATGTCCGTTGTCTGCCGCTTGCTCTAGCCAGTATTTACCACTATCAATATCTTGCGGCACGCCTACCCCTTGATAGTACAGCTTGCTAAGTAAACGCTGGGCACGGCTGTCGTTTTTGCTAGCGGATTGCTTCACCCATTCTACACCAGATTTTTTAGCTTCCTCATCATCTGCCGTGAGTCCTTCGCCAAGCAACTCATACATCGCTAAGCGTAGCATGGCGGCCGTATCACCCGCTTCTGCAGCCGCCTGTAATGCTAGCAATGCTTTATTTTTTGCTGCTATATGGCTGTCTGAAAAGACAACTTGGTTACGCGGTTTGTCCTGTTTGGCAATGTGCCGCTCAAACTGATCGAGGACTTTGCAAGCTTGCTGATATTCAGTCACGCCTGCTATTTGCGGCACCTCAATCTCATCTAGCTCTATGAGCAGTTGGGTAAACATTTCTGGTGTCGGTGGGGTTTTTACAGATGACTTAGGCTTAATGACTGGCGACTCTGACTTTGTCAATTCAGGTTTTACTTGAAGCTCTGGTTGGCGCGGCGCGGTACTCACTAATGGCTCAGATATAGTAGTTGCAGCAGAAGGGCGCTCGATATTGGATGATATTACATTAACATCATCGAATTCATTATTTACTGGTACGTCCTCTGACGCCTCATAGTGATTAGCAGGTTGACTTGTACTGATAGTCGTACTCGAATCTGTCATTGAGTGAATACTTTGGGTCGTGTTATGCGTTGCGACCTCGGTCGCTTGATTACTAGGAATCTTTAAAGAATTCGCTTGATCCGATAAATCTGGTAATCTTGCGCTGACTGCTTGGTATAGGCCACTCGCCGCTTGTCCACCTTGTACCGCTTCAAACTGCCGATCAATACTGCCAAATAGACGCAGCCCTATGGGCTCTAATGCAAAAAATAAAGGCAGCGCATCAGTAGTCGCATTATTATCACCATAGCCAACCGCCATGTGCTGATAAAAGTCATCGGTAATTAATGACAGCTCAGGATAACGCTTACGTAGCTCAAACTGACCATACCATCGGGGCTTATGTTGCCACTGCCTTGACAATACGCGGCCCGCATAAAATCCTAAAAATACCATAAAGTTGCGATAGTGCTCATCGACCAGTAGCGTCGCCTCATTCCATATACCGCCTTTTATCATGTCACGGCGTACCTGAGACAATAGCGTGTCGATACGCTGCAAGCTCTCAAGCGACTCATCTAGCGCACAATTATGCAGTTGTGTCTCATATGCGATACCACCTGCAACAGGACGCCCAGCTAAGAAATCTTGCCAGTAGCCTTCTGCAATATAGTCAAGTGGTGTTAAGGGCGAGGCAGACATAGACAGGCGTGTCCTTTTTTAGATAAGTTGATTGTAGAGGCAATGATAATGGTTAAAAATATGAGCATAAAAAACACGGACAGTTTACCTTAACCTAAAATTCAGCGCGCTACAATAAAGGACTAAACAAGCGTACAACATTATCAAATAAGCGTTTTGATCCATGGCGCTGCTGCCACTCTTCATTGTCCAAAATACGGCAACTTTGTAAATATATTTCTTGACAGTCAGCCACTTGAGCGACCATCTCTGGCGTGTAAATCGCCAAGCTGACTTCCATGTTTAAATAAAAACTGCGCATATCAATATTGACCGTACCAAACAGGCAGTAGTCATCATCGATAACCACGGTTTTTGCATGTAGCAACCCCCCTCGAAATAGCGCAATGGTCACGCCAGCATCCATCAGCTCTTGATAATAAGCTTGTGAAGCATGCTGTACAAGGAATGAATCGACTTTTTCAGGAACAATAATCGTCACTTCAACGCCGCGTTTTGCCGCTATCGTCAGCGCACCCGATAGCGACTCATCCGGTACAAAGTAAGGTGTGGTAATACGTATGCGCTTATTGGCACGGTGAATCACAGTCACTAACGTATTGTAAATTACATGCGCTGTCAGCTGCGGTGCTGACGGTATGAGCTGTGCCATCACCTTGTCTACGACAGGCATCTTTGGTATCACAATTGAAGTGCTACCGATATCTAGCTGCTCATGATAATCAATCGTATCTCCCAACACCTTTACTCGACTATTCAGATCGTTGATAGTTGGGTCCATCACATACAATTTACGGGTGTAATTATTAACTCGCTGATGTAGCTCAGCGAGATTGTCGTTATTTTCAGCACCAATATCAGTAACAATAACTTTGGCCATGGCGGTATTGATACTAATAGAGTGCTGGCTGGTGGTTCTGATCGCCACATCAATCCACTGTCCGACATTTTTATTTTGTTTAAAAAACCTCGGATCGACCAAATTAAAGCTACCGATATAGCCAATATATTCGTCAATTACCACCATCTTACGGTGATTACGCAAATCCGAGCGTTTAAATAAGGTCTTAAGCAGTCCCACTGGCAGCGACTGATGAACAAACACACCGGCTTTTTCTAATTTACGATGGGCACTACTGTTAATAAAACTAAAGCTGCCTACGCTATCAGCCAATATATGACACTCAACGCCGCGCTGAGCGGCTACCGACAACGCCTCTATCACATCGAGTACTTTTCCTCTAGGATATACAATATAAAACTCCATAAAGACAATGCGCTGCGCTGCATGGATATCCTCAATCAAACGCTGAAAAATTGATGCAGGATTTGTTAACAACTGCATTTGATGATCGGGAAATACCCCTAGCCCTGTCCAGCGCGTTCCTATTTGGCTCACACCGCGGTATTCGATGGGTAGCAGATCTTGTCCTTTATCAAACACCAGATGCTCGCGCCGTGCCATGTCATTCATCATGATGCTTGCTTGATCCACGCGCTCACGGTAGCGTCGTCCAATCATCGGCTCGCCCAGTAGTATGTACGCAATCAGACCGAACACGGGCACGGTATAAAGCACTGCAATCCAAGCAATGGATACACCAATATTACGCTGCACTGATACAACGCGTAACGTCATAACAATCATCAGCATAATATGAAATATCAGACCTAGACCTGCGTACTCTCCCCACGTCCAGTTGGTAAAGATCTGCCCAATCGTAAAAATATCTATGCTGGCCTCCCTCAATCATGCTCAAAAAACAAAGTATCCGTAGTATAGTAGCTTTTCGCTGTTAAACAACTGCTAACAATCATAACCCGCCTCTAAAAAACACAAGTAAGCGTCTACCATACATTACTGTTTTTAATACCATTAAAAATTTATTTCTGATTATTTTATAAAATAGTTAAAATAACGTTTGACAGCCAAGTGTAAATCTATATAATACACACCCACAGCAGCAGAGCTTAGTGACAAACGTAGGGCTCAGTTGATGTTGAATAAATTGCATCGCAATTGTTCGAAGGGTGATTAGCTCAGTTGGTAGAGCGTCTGCCTTACACGCAGAATGTCGGCGGTTCGAATCCGTCATCACCCACCACTTCTTAGCAAGTGGCTAAACAAGCTAAGAGACCTAAGCAGCGGTAGTTCAGTTGGTTAGAATACCGGCCTGTCACGCCGGGGGTCGCGGGTTCGAGTCCCGTCCGCTGCGCCATATTTAAAACGAATTTAAACTGTTAAGTTTAAGCAAGTTTCGCCTCAAGCATTAGATTGTTTGGGGTTTTTTTGTGTCTGCGTTTTTTGTCTATGTTCCTTCTAATATAACTACCTCTCGATAAGCATCTATTTTGTATTAGCAATATTTATAATCATCCAGCAGACGTGCAGGTATTTTAGTATTATGGACGCTGACTCATGCGACTCACACTGGCAATCAACGCCACCATCACCACACCCATGATAATCAAAATGCCAGACATCATATGCGCCGCCTCATAGTTGAGCGCTTCTACTTGCTCATATATCGCAATCGACACTACTTTGGTCTCCCCTGAGATACTGCCCCCTATCATTAACACCACACCAAACTCACCAATAGTATGGGCAAAACTTATCAAACCACCTAAAATAATACCCACGCGCGCTTGCGGTAAGGCTACCTTGACGAAGCGGCGCAGACGACTGGGCTCTAACAGATGCGCGACTTCAGTGACACTTTGAGGAATACGCAAAAACTGAGCATACACTGGCTGTATATAAAAAGGCAGTGAGTAAATAATAGAGCCAATCACTAAACCTTCAAAAGTAAAAATCAGCGGACTAATATTATGATCAATAAGCCATTTACCGATACCCATACTTGGACTTAGCAGTAATAATAAATAAAAACCTATAACCGTAGGTGGTAGTACTAGAGGCATGGCAATAATGCCCATGAGCAGAATTTTGAAACGCCCAACTACCTTCTTTCGACTTGGTTTGGCAAGCCAATAAGCCATAGGGGTTGCAAACAACAGTAAGCACAAGGTCGTGACAGAAGCGAGCTTAATGCTCACCCAAAATGGACTGAGCATATCTGACATAAGAGACTGATCGATCATATAATGTCACGGCTCGTTTTATAGGTAGAGTGTCTAGGCTAACGGATTATTGAATGGGCAGGTAGCCTGCTTGCGCGAAGTACTGTTGTCCTGCATCCGAGCGCAAGTATTTGGTAAATGCTGCTGCTGGGACTGTATTATTGACAACGATACCATCCTGTAAGATAGCTGGATAAGACGCTTTTGGTAAAGTAATGAACTGCTCAGGTTTGGCTTTTATCGCTACAAGCTGAGACTGCGCCACAAAACCATAGTCCACGCTGCCTGTATGGGCGTATTGAAATGCTTGGCCAATATTCTCTGCCTGTATCAGGCTTTTTTGTGCATGTAATTTGTCATACATCTTTTGTGATTGCAGATAGGCTTTTGCAGATGCCCCATAAGGGGCAAGTTCAGGATTGGCAATAGAAACCTTACTATCACCTGTGAAACTAGCACTTGTAAACGCGTCAAGAAGCGATGCTGGCGTAAAATCATTTAAAGGTTCTGTGACACTATAGAGTGCCAATTGACCTCTGGTATAGGTAAATGGCGAGGCAGATTTATTATTCTTATCGGTATTGTCAGAGATACTTTCATCAGCAAGCTTTGCAGGGAACTCTTGATTGGCAGACAAAAATATATCATAAGGCGCCCCTGCCTTGATTTGAGCATACAGTTTGCCAGATGACGCGTAAGTGACTTCGATATCTAAGTTGTCTTGATTCGATATATTACTATCCGTTTGATAGCTATCAATGATATTAGGTAGGACATCAGATAAGTTGGCTGCCGCAGCGATACGTAGTGTCTGGTGCTGCGCACTTGTCGCAGTCGCCGATTCTGCATTCGTATTTTTATCTGCTGTACAAGCACTTAATGCCAATAGCAAACACGCAGAGGTACTAATAGCAGCTAGTGACCTACCCATTATTGCTGAGCCATTTAGATGAATCGTCTTCGTAATATTCTTGCTTCCACACAGGAATATCCGCTTTGATGGTATCTAATATCCAGCGGCAGGCATCAAATGCAGGATAACGATGCGCTGACACTACCCCAACCCATACAGCAACATCACCAATTTCTAGCGCACCAATTCGATGAATGGCAATAGCATGAGTAATCTCAAAGCGCTTTTTGGCCTCTTCTATAATGGCGCGGCCTTGATTGATTGCCAAATCTTCATAACCGTAATACGTAAGGCGATCAACGCTCGTGGCATTATTATGATTGCGCACTCGACCTTCAAAGCAAACAAACGCACCGCAGCTATCATCGTCTAATGTACTTTTGAGCTTATTTTCGTCAATAGCGATATCGAGTAACGCAAAACCATCGCGCTCAGCGATAAGGTACGCTTCATCGATACTACGTTTGATGGTCATTGAATGGTTATGGACGTTATCTGTCATTTTTTTCTCTATTTACACTAATTGTGGCGCTATAGCCGCTTATAAATATATACCTAACCACCAGCGACTGGGGTGATAAAAACCACGCTATCACCGTCATTGATTTGGTCTGTCCATTTAGCGAAATAATCGTTCACTGCCACCCGTAGCTCTGCTTGCGAACGGCTAAAGCGATGCTTTTGACTAAGCTGTTCGTACAGTTCAGTCAATGACATATCTTGGGGTAATTTGACAGTTTCTTGCTGACAGTTAGCCTCGTCAGCCAAACTGGCAAAATACATGACGTTAATATCCATCGTTGATTCGATATCGGTTGTTACATCGATAGTACTCATAAACCTCTCCTTTCTTTGCAAGCGTCCTTGCTTGATATTCGGTATTTCTCTAACTATGAACTCATTGTTTTCATACTAAGCATGAGTATATTCTGACTTACCACCTGTCTTTTTAACCAGATGAATATCATCTATAACGATGTCATGCGATAGTGCTTTAGTCATATCATAGATAGTCAAGCAGGCAACACTCACGGCGGTTAGCGCTTCCATCTCAACCCCCGTTTTGTGCGTGACTTTGACCACAGCACTGACGGTAATACTGTTGAGCGCATCATTATACACAAAGGTAAGGCCAATCTTATCTAGCGGCAGCGGATGACAAAGCGGTATCAGATCATGCGTGCGTTTGGCAGCCATAATACCAGCAATATGTGCCGTTTGCGTAATGCTGCCTTTTTTGGTCATCCCATCAGCTGCTTTAATTTGCGCATAAATCTCGTTCGGAAAACAAACCTGTCCCGTTGCATTTGCCTCTCGCGTCGTTGCTGTCTTACCACTGACATCAACCATGGTAATATCGCCATCACTATCTAAGTGTGATAAAGCAGATTGATGATTTGTCTGAAAGCTGTTACTCATTGATATAGCCTTTTCTTAGTAATCTCTTTATTAGTATTTTTATTGTTTTAGTAGAGCGGCACACGCCTGCTTAAAATCTTTAGGCGTATTAAAATTGGTCAAATGCTGCCAGTCCTGAGTAAATGGTACAGCCTTCACCATCGGCTGAATAAATGGTATGACTCGACGCTGACCACTATCAATATAGGCTTTCAAATCAGGTTCAATGTCTAAATGATAAAGTCCTAATAGTGGATATAAATGACTGTCATCTTTTAAGCAAATGACTCTCTTATCAGTAGGTAGAATAATCGAGTGTTGCAGTTTTTGCCACAAATCGGTTGCTGGTATTAAGCTGTCACAACTCATCACCAACAACCACGATGCGTTCTGATTGTTTGACAGCTCTGAATCATTCAAACCACTCAATGTTTGCAATGCTGATTCGATAGCAACTAACGCACCACCTGTACGAATATGCTCATTATTATCCGCGTCAAAGTCAGAACCATAATCAGCAATAGGCATAACGGGCGAATTAGGTTTGCTCAAGGTCGCATCTGAATCAACATAAAAGCCTCGCCCATTATCTGCAATCAAAATGGGCACTTGCAACTCGCTCGCATGACGGACATGGTAATCGAGTAAACGCTCACCTGAGGGCAAAGTAAGCGTCGCTTTGGGAGTACCCATACGTTTGGATGCCCCGCCAGCTAAAATAACTATACCTGCCAAGTTGTCCAACCTATTTGATCGCTCTATCACTATGCGATTACCTATCTGTTTTGATTAATATCAGTCATGGCTTAATCATTTATCATTAATTATTTATCAATCAGTCATGACTGGGATTTTGCGCCAAAAAATGCGGTACGAAATTACACGGACGAGTACGGCTATCAAACTGCTCTTTCAGGATATTTTCCCACCCTGTACGGCACGCGCCAGACGAACCTGGTAGACAAAATATGCCCGTACCATTTGCCATACCAGCCACTGCCCGCGACTGCACCGTAGACATACCAATCTCATCTTTTGAAATCAAACGGAACATCTCACCAAAACCATCAATCGACTTATCGAATAATACACTCACCGCCTCTGGCATACTGTCTCTAATAAAGAAGCCTGTGCCACCAGTCGTGATAACCGCGTGCACATCTGGACTGGCAATCCAGCCACTAATCACGGCGCGAATTTGGTAAATATCATCAGTAATCAGCTGACGGTCTGCCAAATGATGCCCTGCTTCGGTCAAACTATCTGCTAAATACTGACCTGATGTGTCTTCTGCCAGCGTACGACTATCAGAAACAGTCAATACCGCAATATTAAGAGGGGTAAATGGTGCAGCAGGCTTACTCATAAAAGATCCTTTATAGATATAATTTTATAATTGTATTAAAAAAAGCTTATGTCAGAAAAGCTATAGCAAAAACAGCATCGGTTAGCATCATGATTAAGGACTGAGAATGCCTTAACCACCGATTATCGAAAGATTGTGCATGATGCCACTGTTCGAGTCATGCAGATGATGATGCTCAGGCTTAATCGGCATAAAGCTATGTAAAGTGTTTACTAGCCCTTGGATATCGTCCTGCTGTAAGTATGGACGAATATCATAATTGCCCTGATCAAATAAGCACAGATGCACCTTGCCCTGACTGCTAACCCGCAGACGATTACAAGTATCACAGAAGTGCGCGGCATAAGGGGCAATCATACCAATACGACCGACATAATCAGGATGACTGTACTCGACTGCTGGACCATCGGCACTACCACGCTCATGTGGCTGCCAACCATGCTCTAACAAATAATCCGTGATGATATCAGACTGGGCATGCTGGGCAAAAAACAAGTCGCTATTGTCACTGGTCTGCATAAACTCAATAAAGCGATACGTCACTTGCCTATCTTTGACGTAGTCGATCGCGGTGATCAGGTTTTCAAAGGCAGTCTCTGCCATCAAGACACTGTTTATTTTGAGTTTGATATCGGTCGTTTCTAGCAAGGTATCCATATCCGCCAGTATCTGCGGCAAGGTATCGAAACCTGTCATTTTGTGAAAAGTGGCTGCATCAAAACTGTCCATACTGATATTGAGCTGATCAAGTCCAGCCGCTTGCCAGCTCGCTAAGTGTTTGCCTAACTTATAAGCATTACTGGTCATTGCCACTGTTTCAATACCATCAATCTGTTTAATGGTTTCGATGATTTCGACAACATCACGGCGAATGGATGGCTCACCGCCCGTAATTCTCACTTTTTTGGTACCTACTTGGGCAAAGCCGCGCACCAATGTCGCAATTTCAGAAACGCTCAACTCATCATCAGGACGTTTGCCTTGATAACCATTTGGCAAACAGTACTCGCAGCGAAAATTACAAAAATCAGTAATAGAGAGGCGCAGATACGTCAGACGCCGCGCAAACCCGTCAGTTAAAGGCTGATGGATTTGGGTCGCCTGATCAATCGGCATCATTAGAGCAGACGGTATATAGCTGTCAGACAGCACAGGTGCTGACGCAGGAGAATACAGTTGCGGTCTGTCTATTTTGATATTGTCTTCATTCATATATTACTGCCATCAGTATTGCTTGCCATAAGCGTTACTTTATTATTCGTGTTTAGCATCCCATTACTAGATTGCTGTTTAATTTCGTTCCATCGTTTTATAGCAGATTGGCAAACGGTGAATTAGCGATGTAACCAAGGAAACGGTTGTACCGTAACCTCACCACCAGATACTACGTTGCCACTGTCTTTGTCTAACACAATAAAGCAATTGGCGCGGCTCAGCTGTTTTATTCTGTGTGATTGTTGACTTGAAAAGCACTCAACTTGGTAATGCCCTGACTCATCTTGTGACAATACGCCGCGCTGAAAATCTTTGCGGCCGGGTGATTTTTTGATGTCGTTTGTGAGCTTAGCTTTAATCGTTAGGGGCATCGGCTGCTCTGATAAACTCGCACCTGACATCTGCCATAATGCGGGTAGCACAAACTGTAGCGCGCCCACCACCGTCGAAAGCGGATTACCCGGTAGTCCAAAATACAATACGGGCTTATCGAGATTTTTATTTAACTCGCCAAATACAAACGGTTTACCAGGTTTCATCGCCACTTTGTAGTGGTTGATTTGCCCAAGTGTTTCGATCACGGTCGTCAGAAAATCATAATCGCCGACTGAGACGCCTGCTGTCGATATGAGCACATCACAAGCTTGCATGGCTTCATTGACCGCAGCTGTCGTCTTATCCAAATCATCAGGAATGATGCCATAATCACGAATGGTAATAGGCAAGTCCGACAGTAGGCTTTTGAGCGTTGGGGTGTTGGAGTTGTATATCTGGGCTAAATGTTTCAGCTCATCGCCAATAGCGACGAGCTCATCGCCTGTCGCGAGCACACCGACGACGAGTGGCTGAAACACGCTCACTTCGCTGACACCCAGATTTGCCAGCAAGCTGATATCGGCAGGATTAATTCGTTTTCCTATCTTTAGCACAGGTTCGCCAGACTCAATCTCTTCGCCTTGCGCACGAATATTATTGTCGACTTCGGCCGTTTGCGTGAGCGTTATGCTGTAAGGTTGAGATTTATCGATGGTCGTTTTGATATCAGCAAAGTTGGTATTCTCTTGCATAATAACTGTATCACAACAATCAGGCACCACTGCACCAGTAAAAATACGGACGCCCTGCCCTGCTACTGTCTCACCAGTATAGGCATTACCCGCTTGAGACTCACCAATGATCTCGATCGTATTACCTTCTGACAGCTCGCTACCTCTAGCAATAGCATAGCCATCCATCGCAGATAGATTCTGCCTTGGTACATCAAAGGGTGAGGCGACGCTTTGCGCTAATATGTGATTACGACTGCCTAATAGATCGCAGGTATTGATGGCTCTGTTGTGAAGCGGGAAGTCAGTATTATTATAATTATTGATACGCAGCTTTATTGCCGCTTGTAATTCTTCCATGGTAATCATAAAGGCATGCTCTTTTGGTCGTTCTCATTATTTGTGATTGAATCTTTATTATTAAAAGCTATCTTTAGAGTCTATCATTCACAGTATCGATTTTCTTGTATTAACCTTGTTCTGATAAGTTTTGAAGACTGCTAGATCAAGCCAACTCAAATATTTGATGATTATCACAATATTTATTCATTCAATAAATTTCAGCAAAATCAGACATAGCCTGAGGCAAAAAAAGCACCTTGGCAAGGTGCTTTTTGTAGAGCAAGGTAACATGCTTAATTGATGATTAATGGTTAATTCATAATGGCTAAAAGCGATTATGAATCGCGACCTTCATACGGTGTATAAATACCGTCAGCTTACCTCACCAGCCAGCCAATGAAGAGGCGCTATTTTGAGTGATGAATCCATCTGGCGTTTGCCCATTATCTGCTTGCCAGCGCTGAAATGCCATACGAGTATTGGTACCCACGATACCATCAGCACCTTTGGTGTCGTAACCCATGCTCGTCAAACGGCGCTGTAAGTTGGTCACTTGCGTGGTTGACAACGGACGCTCATAGCGGGGCCATGATTTTCGCAGACCACTTTGTCCATCAATCGTTTTGCCTAACAGGCTCACCCCTAACGCATAACTCGACGAGTTATTGTAAACCTTGATAACATCAAAGTTTGGGCTTAGCAGCAATACGGGACCATCTTTACCAGCTGGCAACCACAGCTCCATCTGAGTATTGGCATCTAAATAGACATCATCTATCGTATCGACACCCATCGCCGCCCATCTGGCTGCAGGTTGCTTACTGCCCATTAGTGAATAATCAAACGAAGCAGGTACAGTCGCCTCATAAAAAGGTGCTAGACCACGCACCCAGCCTGAGTTGCTCAGATAGTTGGCGGTAGAAGCGAGTGCATCGCCTGTGGCCCAAGGGTTGCGATGACCATTACCATCGCCATCAACGCCTTGCTTGAGCCAAGTCTCAGGAATAAACTGCGTTTGTCCCATGCCGCCTGCCCAAGAACCATCCAATTGCGACCATGATACGTCGCCACGCTGAAGCAGCGTCGCTAAGGATAATAGCTGAGCTTCTGCAAACTCTTGACGACGACCGTCGTAGGCAAGACTGGCAAGCGAGCTTGGCAAATCACTGTTACCCGTGACCGCGCCATATGACGATTCCATACCCCATATCGCTGCGACAATCTCTGCGTCAACACCATATTGCGATTCTAATTGAGACAAGAACGCACGCTGCTCTGCAAACTTGCGCTTACCTACGCTCACACGCCCACTAGAGACAGCAGAGTCCACATATTCCCATGGCATCTTAGAAAACTCAGGCTGTCCTGAGTCTAATGAGATAACTTGCTGATTCAGATAAGCGGAATCGAGCAATCGGCGGATGACCCCAGCATCATAGCCTGAAGATATTGCACGCATAGAAAAGTCTGACTTCCAATCAGAAAAGCTGCTATAGCTTAGCTTTGGAGCAGGCTGCGGCTTAATAACTGGCGCTGGTGTTGGCTTGACCTGCACGGTTTGGGTTTGAGTAATCTCAACGCCACCTTGACGGACAGGCTTTTTTTGCATGGCTTGCTGGCTCGTACACCCGACCATCACTAATGCCGGCATAAGAGTGAGGTATTGTTTTTTTAATCTCATAAAAAGTCTCAAACATAAATAAATAAAATGGACTAAAGCCGCCCAGCCAGCAGCGACATGCCTCAATACTAACGCCCAAGTACTGTACGTGGATCAATCGGATTACCATTCAAGCGAACTTGGAACTCCAGCCCCACTTGATTGGTCTGACCACTGCTACCCATCGTCGCGATACGTTGGCCACGCTGTACCGTATCGCCTTCTTTTACCAGCAATTGGCTATTGTGTGCGTAGGCCGTGATGTAGTCATCACTATGGCGTATCATAATCAAGTTGCCATACTCTGGTAGACCGCTGCCTGAGTAAAGCACCGTTCCTGATTGGCTAGCAAGTACTGGATCACCGACATTGCCAGCAAACCACATGCCCATGTTGCCCGCCGCTGGATCAATGTTACGCGTCACTGGATTGCGAGTAGGATAATCATAACCAGAGGTCGAATTGGCCGTTGCCTCGTATGCTGGCATTTGAGACTGGGTTACAGGTGGGGTATAAGTTGGTTGTGGCTGTGCTGGTCTACTATAGCTGTTATTACTCGCCGTCGTCGCTGCACCGCCCTGCCATAGTTTGAGCCATTGCCCACTATAAATCGTATATTTACTGTCCAGATTATTTAGTGCGCCAATCTGACGATAGTTAAGACGATAGCGTGCCGCAATTTGGCTGACCGTATCGCCACGTTGTACGCGGTGGTAGTTAGGGACGCCTTGTGCGTTGGTAATAATCTTGGGACCTGCTTGGTTTGGTGATTGATAAGTAGGCTTGGTTGCACAGCCGACTACAGACAAGGTAGTAACTGCCATAGTGCCAATCAACGCCGCCTTAGCAAGGTGCGATCCGGTCATGATTCTTTTCATACAAGGTTCCTGTTCTTTGTGTTGCTTATCTATTGTTTTATCATCCAAAAGCATTTGATATCACTCAAAAGCCTCTAGATATTGTTACTACAATTAGCGATCTAGCAGATGATTTATATCACTCGTACAGCAAGCGATATGGTGACCATCACCTATGTCATTGATAATCATACCCTATCGAACTTATAAATCTAGTGCCAAAAGCTTATCCAATGCCGCCGCTGGGGTATGATGTAGACGTACTGGCGACAAACTGATGTATCCTGCCGCCACTGCTTGATCATCCGTCATGCCCGATGTTAATACAACATTTTTTTGATTGGTTGATTTAGCTGAACTGTCTAAGGGTTGCTCATTTTTGTGCTTGCTGTTTTTACATTTTCGTAGAGACAGCCAATACGCATCTCGGCCGCGCGGGTCAATCATATGACGCACTGGCTCGGCGATCTGCTTGTGTCCCAACGAAGTAACCTTTCGCCCTTTGATATCACTGCTGCTATCCACATCAGGAATATTAACGTTTAATACATGATAGGGCAAACTTTTGAGAAACTCTAAAATCGAGGTCTCAATGAGCAATTTGACAATTTCATTTGCCGCCACTTGATAATCACTGGCTGATTCTTGTCCGCCATTTTTCACACCGCCACCTACCAAAGACGTGGCAATAGCAGGTATGCCCAATAGTTGCGCGGTCAATGCCGCGCCAAAGGTACCAGAAAACATCACGTCCTGTCCTAAGTTTGCACCTGAATTGATACCTGTAATGACACAGTCAAAATCCACATCACGGTATAACTCATGCAGCGCCAGATGAACACAATCAGCTGGTGAACCATTTACCGCTATAAATCCCGATGGCAATTGATGCGTATGCAATGGTTTTGATACACTCAATGCACTAGCATAGCCACTTTGCTCCTCGTTTGGTGCGACTACCACGACCTCACCGATGGTTGATAGTGCTTGAGACAGCGCCAATAACCCTGGCGCATACACCCCATCATCATTACTAATTAAAATCTTCATGTCAGCTCAGTATGTTTGTGTCAAACCGTCTTTTTAGTAGAAATTTTTGCTACCGTACCATATCTTTATTCGCATAAAAATAGCAACCACAGGCTAGAGCGTGTCATCATTTAGATAGCCCGAGCGATTATACCTGAACGATAGATAATCACGAACTCAGTCGTTGACCAAAAACCATCTGGCATTTTTGTCTATTGTTATATTATTTACCTAAAATGGAGTCGAAATGAGAGAGATCAGGCAACGCGTTACAATATGCAACACCATACAACAATACAAACTGATGCGTTTATACTGATGTGACTTCATTGGTATATGCTACTGATATGTTGCTGTAAAATGCCTTTGGCTCACAAGATATCTACACATAAATCAATATTTTATGTGACTTTTGTTTTTTTACCCATTAACATATCACCATCAAATAAAGATAAGCGAGTGTAATACTGAATGAAGAATCAATCGATATTATCTATAGCTTCTGTGATAGCAAAGACCGCCTCAAAAATCGGGCTGGCAGGACTGATAACGTCTGTTGCCATGCTGTCTCAAGCGTCTAATGCTGCAAACAATCCTGCGACCACTATTCCGTTAGATATGTCTGGCATTAATATCACAAAGCATGAAATTGCTGTGATGCAGGTACTATCAGAGATCTGTCCATCAATGCTGAACGGCAATCAAAAACAACGTTTTTATAAGTCTTATACCGTGCAATTGCATGAACTAATGCCTTCGCTAGAAGACCCAAAAGCAGCCATCCAATACCTGTCAACGCAGCAAGACTATCGTCAGATACTGCAAGGGATTCGTAGCTGGACAATGGGCTTCTCAAAGCAAGAAAATAAAGCCTTGTGCGAAGATTTGGCGAACGCAGAGTATTAATCACTAAAAGTGTGTAAGCGTAGAGAGCCGTCTTGAGCGCTAGAAAAGCCAGTCATAATCAACGACAATAAAAAATGGTTTTGTTCTTTCTGGAGCTCTACTCTCACCATCGTCAAAAATGATACTCTACACTTACCTATTAAGTTTAATGAACATAAAAGCTTGCTGTCATTCCGCTTATAAACCACAAGCGGTACAGCAGGCTTTTTTGTGGTCGTTAAATTTATGCTGATCGAAGTTATCTATAGGTTAGTAAGAGCAAACACTTGATACCTATTCGCTTTTCTTTTTATTCATGCCTTACTTTTTTGCATTTATCGATTCCCCATCGGTTGGCATTTTGCTAAGATAAGGCGTTAATTTTATGTCTATCGTACAGTCGTTCTTGTTTTGATTAATACATTATTTTAGACATGATGTTTAAGGCATGCTGCTTAAAATAATGTATGAAAATTGACATTGAATACAAGCGATAGATACATTTGGTTCCATGATGCGGTGTAATGATATATGACAGTAAAGCGTGTAAAAAATCAGCTGGTACAGCTGGTAGTTGGTGTAAGTATCTCAATGAGTGCAGTGATGGCAAACGCAGCCATACAACCACCTGAGATGGATAATACCGCCTATGTATTGATGGACTATAATACTGGTGAGATCTTGGGTCAAAAAAATGCGAATGAATCATTACCGCCAGCGTCTCTGACGAAAATGATGACCAGTTATATCATCGAACAGCGCTTAGCATCAGGCGACCTCAAAGAAGACGACCAAGTACTCATGAGCCAAAATGCATGGTGCCGTGGTAGCAGCAGTCAGTCTTGCATGTATGTGCCAGTCAATAAGACCGCTAGTGTCATCGATATGCTACGCGGCATTATCATTCAATCAGGCAATGATGCGTCAAAAGCCATGGCTGAGCATATCGCGGGTAGCGAAGCATCATTTGCGATCTTGATGAATGAGCAAGCGCAAAAGCTTGGTATGGAAAACTCTCATTTCGTCAACTCTACTGGGATGCCTGCTGAAGGTCACCAAGCATCTGCGCTGGATCTGGCCAAACTTGCTCGTGCTATTGTCAAAAACAGTGGTGATTACTACAGCATTTATTCCGAAAAAGAGTTTACCTATAATGGTATCACTCAGGGCAACCGCAATGCCCTACTCGCAACCGATCCTACCGTTGATGGTCTAAAAACCGGCCATACTGATGCGGCAGGTTATTGCTTAGTCGCTTCGAGTAACCGTGACGGTATGCGCCTCATTTCTGTCATCATGGGCACCAAGAGCCAGCAGGCTCGCGCCGATCAGTCGCGTGAACTACTCAACTGGGGCTTTGGCCACTTCACCACAATGACCAAAGCGCCTGCTGGTCAGTTCGTCAGCAAAGTTCCAGTATGGTTCGGAGAAGCCGATGAGGTGGAACTGGCAACAGGTGATAACTTACAAATCCTGACCAGTAAAACGCAGAAAAATAAAATCACGACCGTGGTTGATATTCCTGACAGCCTAGAAGCACCGATTAAGAAAGGTCAAGAAATCGGTAAGATGATGGCCGTTATTGATGGTAAAGCTGTCGCATCTGTCCCTATTATTGCCACTAATGATGTCGCACAGTCAGGATTCTTGAGCCGTACTTGGCAACATATTGTACGCTGGGCGCAGAATCTGTTCTAAGAACTGCTCTATTTTTATAAATAGAGGGCTAGAACAAAGTATCTCATTATAAGAAAATGACATAATAAAAAAGACGCCTTAAAATTGGGCGTCTTTTTTATTTGTTGTAAAAAAATCTTGGCTTTTTCATGCTTTTATCAGAACATTACATCTAACAGGCTGGGAGATTTTAAAAAGCCAAACGTGTTTTTTGAGAGCACTTTAAGTCCATACTAACCAACGTTTTAACAAGTCACTCAAAGCCTTATACTCATAAGTCGTGCTATGACAGTAATCGATGCCGGCTGCTTTTAAACCATACTCGAAATTATCGACATAACGCGCTTGATGTTGGGGATACCAGTATATCAATAGAGCACGTTGCACGCTTTCTTCGTTTTCATGTTGGCGAATAAGTTCTGCTAATAGCTCAGCTTTGTCCGCGAGTACATCCTCAGCGAACATCACCATATCCACTTTCTGCGCTTTTATCTCATTCATGACTTGCTGTGTGTCTTGATGGCAAATAACCGTAGCACCTAAATACTCCAGCTCATTGAATAAAGTACCTGTCTCTTGATCATAATAATAAATAATCGTTAGCCCATTTAGTAGCCGCTGCTGGCGAGATTGCTGTTGGTTTGGCATCACTAACGTCAAAGTAAACTGCGTCCCTGATCCCAAGGTACTATCAACTTCGATGGTCGCCCCCATGAGCTGCACCATTTGCTTAACCACAGGCAAGCCCACACCTGAGCCTTCATACTGGCGCGTTTGTGACGAATCCACTTGAAAGAAAGGGTTAAAAATATCATCAATGTGATTGCTATCAATACCGATGCCCGTATCTTTGACACTGATTTTCCAACGATTACTTTTATCAAAATGCGTCAGTTGTGACGTGATCACTACCTGCCCAGCAGGAGTAAATTTAATGGCATTACTGACTAATATGGATAATATTTGTTGAATTTTTGCGGAGTCGCCATAAAGGCTATAATCTACGTGATGAATATTACTGGTTAACGCTAAGCCTTGTTGACTGGCTATAGGTTCGAACTTTATCAAAAGATCAGATATCAACTGTAGCGGATTAAATTCATTGTTATGAATTTTTATCTGTCCTTTTTGTATCTGATTTAATTGAATAATATGATCCAGTGACAGCACCAATTTATCACTGCCGTTGCTGATAATTTCGACAGCGTCTTTTTGCTCTCTAGTTAAGGTTTCATAGTCCAATAACTGTAGCCCGCCCACGATAGCGTTGAGCGATGTTTTTAGCTCATGGGTAATCATGCTTTGGAAATTATGCAACTGCACATCAAGCGAGACATCTTTGTTATGTAGTTGCTGCTCAAAGGCAGCAAGCGTATCATATCCTTGCTTGGCTTCTTGCAGTCGACCAAACAAGATAGCCAAGGCCTTTTTTATTTGTGTCAATTCTTGAAAGTTAAAGCGCTGCGGAATAATAGGTAGCTGCTCTAGCTCTGCGTTTTTGATGATAATACCGCAGACACCATTTAATGCTTCGATATCTTTGACCGGCCAATTCAGCTTTCGGAAGATATACACACCTGAAATAATAGTCAATAGTAGCGTGGTCAGCCATAACGGAATAATGCTACGAAACCAATGTGAACGCAGTACCTTCACATCCATGGTAATGTTGATATAGCCAATCAGCGTGTTATTCCTATTCGTGTTACCGATCGATTCATCCGTAACTGATGACGCGCTCATACTATCAGACAGATCTGTCGCTAACTGCTGATTAGATGTAGGTTTATTGGGTCTGACACTCTCAAAATCTTCGTACTTACTAACGACAGGATAGTTAAAGCTGACCGTATCGGCAAATAAAGCATTTTTCCAGTCATCTAGTGATTGGTTGATATCATTGATAGGCTGGGATGTGGAATAAAACACAACACTCTGAATGCTCGGCTCATTTTCTAATAAAACATTCACTTGCTCAGCGACGACGTCAGCACCATCTGGTGTCGATGCACTGGTTGTTAATAACGAGGCTAACTGCTGTATATGCTGATGCTTTTCTTGGTAGTGATGCACCAGACCATAAATAAAAGGCAATACAAAACCTGCCAGCAGAGCCAAAATTACGGCCTGTCCAACAGAGCGCCAAATGAGCATAGAAATGGTTTGAGACGAACGATTGTTCATATCACTCTACTGAGTCAAGAAAAGTTTTACTTATATTACAGGTATTTGAGAGATGTGATAAGTGAAAGATTCAGGTAATTAGCGAGTATATTGAACTGCTAAAAAAGCACTATATGATTATAGTGCTTTTTTTATTTTACCGTGCTGAGCTGCACGATAAAATAAGTCATAGCATATTATATGATTAACGAGACTTTTTATCTTTAGTAGTGAATTTCTTCGCACGATTACGCTCACGCTGACGCAATTGCTGCGTTTTTGCCTTGGTTGGTGTGTCGCTCTTATTGGCGTATGGATTGTCATTTTGTTTAAAGATGACGTTGAGCGGCGTACCTTCAAGCTTAAATACTTGACGGAACTGGTTCTCCAAGTAACGCTGATAGCTCTTAGGAAGCGCGCTGGTTTGATTACCGTGGATCACGATAACAGGCGGGTTGTGACCACCGATATGTGCATAACGTAGCTTAATACGGCGACCAGCAACAGTTGGCGGCGGATTAGCGGTGACAGCATCTTGCAAGATTTGCGTCAAGCGATTGGTAGAGACTTCAAACATCGAAGACTTATAAGCACGCAAGATAGATGGGTATAAATTACCCACACCAGTCCCATGTAGCGCTGATATTAAATGTACTTTTACATATGGGATAAAGTTAAAACGACGATCCATCTCAAGCTTTATATAGTCTCTTTGATCTGGCGTCAAACCATCCCATTTGTTGATCGCGACGACTAGAGCACGACCAGCATCAAGCGCATAACCAATCATATGCAAATCTTGGTCAACAATACCTTCGTGCGCATCAATGACAATGACGGTTACATTAGAGTCTTCAATCGCTTGCAAGGTTTTGATGACAGAGAATTTCTCTACTTTTTCATCAATTTTACCGCGGCGACGTACACCAGCCGTATCGATTAATACGTAGTCTCTGCCCTCACGCTGATAAGGAATATAAATACTATCACGCGTCGTACCAGGCATATCGAATACCACCACTCGATCTTCGCCCAACAGACGGTTAACTAGCGTTGATTTACCAACGTTTGGACGACCAATGATGGCAAGCTTCAACCCTCTTGGCTCTACTATATTCTCTTGCTCAGGCATATCAGCCGTTAGCACTTCAAGCAAGTTGCCTACACCGCGACCATGGCTGGCTGCCATCGGATACGGCTCGCCCAATCCTAGTGCATAGAACTCCGCTGGCGCTGAATCATGGACGCCGTCAACTTTATTGGCAACGACATAGACCGGTTTGCCGAGGGTATGCAAAAACTTGCCAATCTCAGCGTCAGCACCGATCATACCAGCACGAGCATCAACGACGAACACAATGATATCTGCTTCGTGAATCGCGGTATGCGACTGCTCAGACATATAATCATCGATATTACCGCTGCCGTCATCTGCTTCACCAATACCACCAGTATCCACAACGATGAAAGATTTATCTTCATAAGTCGCATCACCGTATTGACGGTCACGAGTCAATCCCGACAAATCAGCAACCAATGCCTGCCGACTTTTTGTGAACTGATTAAATAAGGTGGATTTACCGACGTTTGGACGACCAATTAAGGCGACCACAGGCTTGATACTCATGGGTTACTCTCAGTGAAAGGCACAATGACGGACAGTACAATTATTCTTATGACCATTGACATAACAATAGTAACGAATAGGGCTGCACTTAACCGCAAATTAAAATGAATGATAAAACAATAGCAAAAATAGTAGCTGGCTATTTTTTAGCTAAAAAAATAATTGGGACGACTAAATTATATATAGTATATATGGTTAGCACATCGGTCGCATAGAGTACGCGAAAGCCTGTACTTAAACAAGCGATTTACACAAGGCACTAAACGCTGACTAAGCAGCGTTTGTGTTTTATAGATAAAAACCAGTGTACTTGCTTATCAGCGCATTAACTGCCAGATAGCAACTTGTCCCGACGTGCTTTGGGTCATCAGGCGATTGCCTTGTACTTGCAAGTTCGTCAACGCCCCTTTTGTCTGCACGCGGCTGACAATATTGCCAGTAGCAGGGTCAAATAAATGTACCACACCGTCAAAATCACCGACTGCAATATAATTGCCAATCATGACAGGATTGGTTAGGTCACGATAAGCCAGTGCCTCACTTTCCCACAATGTCTCGCCGCTATTACGATCATAGGCAACCACTTTACCATCTAGGCTAGTAGCAATCACTTGCTGAGGGTTGACGGCAAGTGCTTTTAAACTAGCAAGCTCATTGACGAACATCACTTGACGTGAGGCCAAATCAATACCTAATAGCTGACCACTATAACTAATCGCAAACAGTTGGTTTTTATTCACGATAGGCTTGCCATCGACATCGCTCATGCGCTCAACTTCGCTACTTCCAGACCCAATACCGACACGTCTTGACCACTTTGGCAAGCCATTATCAACGGTGACTGCATGCAAACGACCATCAGCAGTCGCTAATAATGCCGTTTCATTATCTAGCAAAGTTGGTGCCGCGCTACCGCGCACGCTGATCGCTGGTACTTGCGTTGCAAACTGCCACACTGATTCACCAGTCTGTAGCGATAAGCCATGCAAGAAGCCATCATTCGCTGATAATACCACACGATTATTACTGATAAGCGCTGGGGATAACACCGACCCTGACAACTGCTGCTGCCAGCGTTTTGCGCCAGTCGTAGTATCAAACGCCATCACTTGACCATTGCGAGTACTCACAACCGCTGTCTGACTTAACGCATCTAACGCCACACCGCCTGTGATCTGATCACCGACGTTAATCGACCATAAGCGCTCGCCTGCCTGATTAAACCCTATCAGATCACCACCACGTGATGCCGTAACGATTTGCCCATTAGCGTAACCAACTTGCAAATCTAGAGGGTCTTTCTTACTGGCTTTTTTGTTACCTACATCAGTGCTAAACACTGGCTGGAGCACGCTGATCGGTTGCGCAATTTGTACCAATTTTACTGGGTCATTAACCACTGGCTTGATGCCGCGGTTACACCCAATCACTGCAGTGCTCATTACGGCAAGTACTGCCACATGCATGACTGTCTTCTTGATAGTCTGACTACTCAACGTAGTTTTTAACATTTTGCTAGAGCGAATAGATTGAGTCATTATATGTTCTCACTACAAATGAATTATTATTAATTGGTACATTGGCCAACAGCACATTAGTCATTATGACGTCATATCAAAAAGCATTTAGACGATTGCTACTGCTCAATACTAGCTTAGTGATTTACTGAGCTTAGTAATTTACCGAACTTATTGACTTACTGAGCAGCTTCAACGCTCGTACTTTCTGAGTTTTCAACCACTAATGGCTGCTCAGGAGTAACTGATTCTTGGATAAGACTGGTAGGCCCAGCAATTGGCTCAGGGGTGATACCCAAGCTTTCCATCTTTAAAGCCAATACTGCACGTGTTTCTTGGCGGCTACGTAATAGCTCCCAAGCATTATTGTAAGACTTAATCGCTGATTCTTTGTTGTCTTGTGCCAAGTAAATATCACCCAGCAGCTCTTGCTGACTGGCTTCAAACGAGCTTGGCATATCGTTGTTGGCTTCTGACAAGGCCGCATCTGCATCGCCTGTCGCTAGTAACGTCTTGGCATAACGCAGCTGAGTAATCGCCTTTAGACCGGCATCGCCCAGATCAATTGCGAGTGCTTGCTTAAATGTCTCAGCTGCCGCCGTGAAATCATCATTATCGACCTGTTGACGAGCTTTTATCATCAGCGCTTGCCATGCATAAACTGACTCACCATGCGTACTGACTAAAGTATCAATATCTTTATCTAGCTGTGTGCGGCTCTGTACAAGCGCCTCTTGCGCGTCGGCTTCTAGATCTGGATTTTGCGAAGCCAAGCTGACTTCTTCATTCAATCGCTGGATATCGGCATATTGATCAGCGGCGACAGTATCTACTCGCGCATGGTTGTTCTGCCAGTATGTCCAGCCAAAATAAGCAGCCAGTGCCAACAAAATCGCAGTGACAATATAACTACCATACTGCTTTAATGCTTGCATGGAGTTGTCTGCATTCGGCGAATTGGGGGTCAAAGCCATATATATTTACCTGATAAAATGTACATTAAATTGCTGATGCCAAAGTCAAAACTGCGGCGCTACGGGATAATTACTGACGAGAAAAGTTATCTTTACTCGATAGCCAGTCTTGTGTGACAGTCTGTTGCTCACCCGTCTGCATATCTTTGACACTGATAGTATTATCATCCAGCTCTTGCTGTGCGATGATGACTGTCAATGCTGCGCCTGACTTATCTGCCTTTTTCATTTGCGCTTTTAGACTCGTTGCACTTGCCATCTTCACGCGTACATCTGGACGACTATAACGTAGGTTTTGTGCATAGCTGATACCTGCACTATAAACGTCAGGATGCGCCACAACGAAGACATCACAAGCGGGTTTGTCAGCAATCGGTGCCACGGCTTCCATCAGTAGCAATAAGCGCTCTAGCCCCATCGCAAAACCAATAGCCGGTTCGGATTTTACAGGTTTTTTATCTGACTTATCATCATTTGTACCTATGGACTTTAATTGTCCAACCAGACCGTCATAGCGACCACCAGCACACACCGTTGCTTGACTGCCAAGCTTGTCCGTTACCCACTCAAAAACTGTTTTATTATAATAATCAAGCCCGCGCACTAGATGTGGATTGATCTCAAAATCGATACCAAGCGCAGTCAGATAAGCTTGAACTTGTTCGAAATGCGCCACACTCTCTGTACCCAAGAAGTCAGCAAGCTTTGGTGCGTCTGCTAATACTGCCTGCGTACTCGCTTCTTTACTATCTAATATACGTAATGGGTTGGTCGTCAAGCGGCGCTTACTGTCTTCGTCTAACTGATCTTTTTTGTCCGTTAAATAGGCAACCAGCGCTTCGCGATAGGCGTGGCGCTCATCAAGCTCACCTAGGCTGTTTAGCTGTAAGTGCATCTCATCTTTTAGGCCCAGTTCTTGCCACATCAGATGCGTCATTGCAATCAGCTCAGCATCAGCGTCTGGTAGCGCACTACCAAAGCTTTCAACACCTAGCTGATGAAACTGACGATAGCGGCCTTTTTGCGGACGCTCATAGCGGAACATTGGGCCAACGTACCAAAGCTTCGGCGTGTCCCCACGCAATAAGTTATGCTCGATAACGGCACGTACTGCCCCTGCTGTACCTTCAGGACGCAAGGCCAATGGCGTCGGTGGCTCAGACTTATCAGTGAAGCTGTACATCTCTTTTTCAACGATATCTGTCGCGCCGCCAATAGCACGGGCAAACAGATCAGTTTGCTCAACGATAGGCAAGCGAATATGCTCATAACCATATCTACCAAGTACATCAGCTAATATCGCTTCTAGATGCAGCCACTTTGCTGATTGGTCAGGCAAAATGTCATTAAACCCTTTAATAGCTTTAATCATGATACGGTCATGTCCTTAAAATTTAACAGTTATGTCTATTGTTGTTATCTACGTATTAAAATAAAAAACGTGCTACCCACCCTTTATTTATACAGCAAAAAGCAGATACCTATATTGCGACTTATTTTACGCGAATAATCTCGTTCTCGCGCTTTTTCGCCAAATCTTCTGCATGGGCGCGAACCATACTTTCTATTTCATCGACTAAATTGTCGGTATCGATAAGATGGCTTTTTTGACCCATACGGTATACCAGTGATCTTGGTGCGGCACCAACAATACCAATATCCGCCTCTTTTGCTTCGCCTGGGCCATTCACTTTACAGCCAATCACAGATAGATCCATTGGTTCACGGATGTCTTCCAAACGTGATTCTAATGCCGTCATCACTCTAATAACGTCAAACTCTTGACGAGAGCAGCTTGGGCAAGCGATAAAGTTTACGCCATTTGAGCGAATATTAAGCGACTTTAAAATATCAAAACCAATCTTAATCTCTTCTTCAGGCTCAGCCGCCAAGGAGATACGGATAGTATCACCAATACCATCTAACAGCAGACCACCAAGCGCAATAGCAGATTTGACAGCACCAGTACGGTAGACACCCGCTTCAGTGACGCCTAAATGTAGTGGGTTATCAATCTGCGCTGATAGCAGGCGATACGCATCCAATGTCAAAAACACATTGCTGGCTTTAACAGACACTTTGTATTGGTCAAAGTTAAGACGCTCTAAAATGTCGATATGACGCATTGCTGACTCCAGCATCGCCTCCCCAGTCGGCTCAGTATACTTACGCTGAATGTCTTTTTCTAAAGAGCCTGCATTGACGCCGATACGGATAGGGATATTGTGATACTTGGCACAAGCAACCACTTCACGCACCTTAGCATCGCTGCCAATGTTACCAGGATTGATACGCAAACAATCAGCGCCGGCTTCAGCCACTGCTAAGGCAATCTTATGATCAAAATGCACGTCTGCAACCAAAGGCACACTCACCAGTTTACGAATCTCGCCAAAGGCTTTGACGGTATCCATCGTTGGCGTTGATACGCGCATCAAATCAGCGCCTGCTTCTACGCAGCGCTCGATTTGGGCGACGGTTGCCGCCACATCGCAAGTGTCAGTGTTGGTCATGCTCTGTACGCTAATTGGCGCATCACCACCAATCGCAACATCGCCGACATAGATTTTTTTGGTCAAACGGCGGTTAATAGGCGATGGCATTGACATAGATAAATCCTTGAATCAAAAATAGAAAAACCACAGGCTTGTATATATAAATGAGCTTAGACGTATATTAGTTTTATTAAACACTAGTAATCATGCTCGATAAGAGGCCAATGATGACTAAGGTACTAGCTCAAAAGTAGCTTGCTTATCCGTTGCATAAGTATCTAAAGCAACTGTTTCTTGATTGAGCATCAAGCTAACATTATCGATATTATCAATTTGTACACTAAATGGTGGCACACCTGATAGGTCATAGTCACCTGCCGTCTGTGAACCGCTGATGAGACTATTACCCGATGCATCCGTGATACTAACCACAGCATCATCGGTCAACTTCACGTTTAAAAAAGCCGTATCTGCACTGGCAGCACCTAAATTCAACGCAGAGCCAGACGCACCGACCCCACTTGCATCATTGCTAATTGCAGCCCCTTGCGCTTGCTCAATAGCAGATACATCTTCAACAGTAGAGACAGGCTCTTGGCTGTTTTCTTTACTCGCATTGCTCACCATACGGAATAAAAATACTGCCAAGATAATGAGTCCAATCACACCGATGATCAATAGCGGATTAAAACGAATACGATTGTGCGTATCGCGCTGCAGCGTGCCCATTGGTTGCAATGGTGTATCAGTATTATTGACCGATTTGGCTTTGAGCTCATTGGGGTAAGCGGCATCAAAGCTACTTGCGATTTTGGCTGGGTCTAGACCCAAGTATTTGGCATAGTTAATAGCGAAGCCACGAGCAAATGCCGCTTGCGGTAATTCAGCAAAGTTTTCGCTCTCTAGTGCTTCTAGATGACGTTTTAAGATAAATAACTCGGCGGCCGCCTCTTCTAAACTGACTTGCTTCGTTTTACGGGCTTGCTGCAACGTGGCACCAAATGATCCCTGAGCGTTAGATTGAGTGTTTGATGATGGGGTGATCATTTCCATGGTGCCTCTGGATTGTTAAGCCAAGTCTTAAGTTGTTTCGCTTCGTCGCTCAATGGATAAGCGGACAAAAGCTGCTGTGCCAATTGCTGGCGAGTTGTAATGTTGTTTTGTGCTGCCGCAAGTTTGATACCTTGTAGGAGCAATCTAGGACTGATGCCCTGCCCTTGTACCAATATCAAGGTCTCGTCATACAAGCGCTGAGCCTGCGGTACTCGCTGCTGCTCAAGCAATAAATCTACCAGCTCGATATGAGCAATAATACTATTGCGATTGCCATCTAGGGCCCGCAAAAACGCTTTAGCAGCGGCACTATTGTCACCCAACTGAAGGTAGGTACGCCCTAAATTCTCTAACGCACCTATACGGCCTTCGTAACCTAATGAGGCGCCTGCAATCTCAAACTGCTCTGCCGCCTCACGATAGCGCTTCATCTGTGATAAATAAACACCATAATTATTGTGTGCTTGCACAAAGTCTTTATCCAGCGCGATGGCTTTTCTAAAGTACTGATCGGCTTTTGCAAGATTAATGCGGCTGCCTTCTTGCTGCAACAAAATGCCCATCATATCATAGGCTGGCGCGTAACGGCTATCAGCAGAAAAGGCTTTTTCGAGTTGACGCTGCGCCGTATCGAGCTCATTTTTGCGGATATATTGTGCAGCAAGTGAGGTACGTACACGAGCAATTTCTTGCTGATCTAAGTTGCGGTCACCGCTGGGCCTCGTGGATGTCTGATAAGGCGCGATGCCTGACAAGTCATTGTTTGGTGTACTCTGACAGCCACTTAGCAATAATCCTGCGAGTGCGGCAGCCAGTAATGCGCACTTCGGTGCAGTGACTCGGTTCGTCACCACACCTGCCTTTTTATAAAGGTTGAAAAATGGTTTTTGCTCTACCAACTGATAAGAGTTTTTAGAAGTCATCATAGCCGCCATCATAAAACTGTGGTTCAATGCATTCGATCTCCGAGGCATCAGTTTAATAGATTTAGCCCCTATAAGTACAATTTAGTTGTTATTAATTGCTATGTTCTTCAATCTTGACCGTTATTGATACATTTTCATTACCGTTGCGACAGATAAAAGACAGCTAAGCTTCTTTTAGAACAGACGGATATTTATCCTGTCATATGCAAAACGTATCAAACATTTTCACGATCTTTGATGCTCTGCTGCCATGCTGCTGAACGTCTGGTACGGTCAGCCACTTGTCCAACTAGCTGACCGCAGGCGGCATCAATATCATCACCGCGTGTTTGACGAATGGTGCAAACAAACCCAGCTTCACTCAGTATATTACTAAACGCGTGAATGCGGTTGTTGCTTGACTTATCATACGGCGCATGTGGGAATGGATTGAACGGAATAAGATTTATCTTACTTGGTAGCCCTTCTAATAGCGCGACCAACTGATGAGCATGCTCATTGCTATCATTGACGCCATCCAGCATCACATACTCAATCGTGACGTGCTTTTTATGACGCGGATTGACATCATAGACGTAGTTTTTCGCAGCGGCAATCAGCTCATCTAACGGATATTTTTTATTAATAGGCACTAATTCATTACGCAGCTCATCGTTTGGTGCATGCAACGAGATGGCCAATGCCACATCAATATCTTGCGCCAGTTGATACATTTTCGGCACGACACCTGAGGTCGATAAGGTCACGCGGCGTTTTGATAAGCCATACGCATGATCGCTGAGCATAATCTCCATCGAGCCTACCACAGGCTTATAGTTCAATAACGGCTCGCCCATTCCCATCATCACCACGTTGGTGACGTTATTTTCCCATAGGCTATGATCGACGTTTTCTAAGCTTTCATTTTCGTCCGTCATATATGAAGCATTAGCCACCCATAACTGTCCGATAATTTCAGCGGCACTCAAATCACGCTCAAACCCTTGCTTGCCCGTACTACAGAAACTACAATCGAGTGCGCAGCCAACTTGCGAAGACACACATAACGTTTTGCGGCCGTTTAATTTACTATCATCAGCCGGAATCAATACGGTCTCGACTAATGAGCCGCCTGTCACCTCAAACACCCATTTACGCGTGCCATCATCGCTGTATTGACGATGAATAACCTTGGGCGGGACCACACAAGCATTGAGCGACAATTTATCGCGCAGTGATTTACTTAAGTTGGTCATCTTCTCAAAGTCCGTCACCCCATGCTGATAAATCCACTTGATGACCTGAGTCGCACGGAATGGCTTTTCACCGATACTTTTGAAGTAATCAGACAGCTGTGCTTGTGTCATGCCCAACAGATTGGTCTTGGCATACGCCTCATCCACCAGCCTAATGCTATCAGTAAGCTTGGTAGGGATGTGCTGGGTTGGTGCTTGAACAGTTGACATAATAGGTAACCTTTTTGCATACGCTTAAATAAGCGCTGCAATTATTGAGATGAGCGTTGCCGTACATACGTATGGCAGGAATGCATGAGCAATCCGTTATGAGCGCAGTTTTGGTATATTGAGTAAAAACATGCTGATAAGGGATTGATAACGCTAGTTAAAACCAATAATGAGCGAAACGTCGGACAATTTCAATATAGAGTGCGCTATTATAATCGAAGTTACCTATTGGCAAATAGCGAAAACGATTTATAGCGAAAACGGCCTATACCCATAAGATATAAGCCGTCTTGCAAAAGCAATTATTAACAATCAGTATGCTAAATAATAGCTGACATTAATAACTGCTGCTATTAACGCTTACGTGCACAAACTTCATCATCGCTGAAGAAGTAGCTGATTTCACGTGCTGCTGATTCAGCTGAATCTGAGCCATGTACCGCGTTTTCATCGATGCTGCTCGCAAAATCAGCACGGATAGTGCCTTCAGCGGCTTCTTTTGGGTTAGTCGCGCCCATGATTTCACGATGTTTAGCGATCGCGTTTTCGCCTTCTAGTACTGATACCAATACTGGACCTGACATCATGAACGATTTTAGATCATTGTAAAATGGACGTTCAGCGTGCTCAGCGTAGAAACCGCCTGCTTTTTCATCATCAAGTTGTAGCATTTTAGCGGCAACGATTTTTAGACCCGCTTCTTCAAAGCGGCTATAGATAGCGCCGATGTGGTTGCCAGCAACTGCGTCAGGTTTGATGATAGATAAAGTACGTTCGTTAGCCATGAAAAGCTCCTAATGGATGAGTGGGTTAAAAAATTGAACTAAAATAAGAAATGAAATAGCAAAGAAGTCGCCTTATCACGAACCTCTCATTTTATCTCCGACTACTATATTGGCTTAGACTTATTGAAATGGTTCATGATTTATCAATATAAATATAGGGGCTGTAGTAGATAAGGATTAAATATCACACCATTTTCTCAGGAATTTTAGCTGATTAGATGGTGAACCATAGTTAAATCTAAACTCACATTCTTTTAAAAATAAATGGAAGTTCTTCTTATCGATCCCATTATACTTTCTGAGTGTTCGTTTAGACTGATTCCAGAAGTTCTCAATGCCATTGATGTGATTGTTTTTACCGCAAGTGAACTCTTTAGAGTGATTGACTCTGAAATGTTTAAACTCGCTCACATCCAGTGCATTGTAACTTCGATAGCTATCCCTATAAACAAAGCTGTCAGGCTTGATTTTACGCTTAATAACAGGCATTAGAGTAGTCTGTTTGGTGTCTGCTACGACAATGGTATACACCTTACCGTTTCGTTTTAGAATACCAAATACAGCGGTTTTACCAGCAGCCCCGCGACCTCTTTTGCCTTTGCGTACACCGCCAAAGTAACTTTCATCTAATTCGACCTCACCATCAAAAAGCTCATCAGCTTCTAATGAGAGATGGTAATCTATCACAAGTCTTATTTTATGATAAAAAAGTGCAGCAGTATTAGGCTGAATATCAAGCAAATCTGCGGCTGTTCTAGCAGTCACTTCAGCTGTGAAAAACTCTAACAGCCTTCGCTGTACTTTTTTACTTAGTTTACAATGGGTTATCTTCATAAAAGTAGTCTAGCATAGTGCTTATCTACTACAGCCCCTAAATATAAATTCAAGACAGACCAAAACAGAATTATTGCTTATCAAAACGTGAAAAAGGACTCCACCTGATGTTAGGGTGGAATTGAATTTCGCCTAGCGTTTCGTTTATTATATTATATCTTTACACAAATAATATATTGAAATAAATTATTGTAAACTTTAGAGTTTATATTATATCAAAAAAAATGAATCGGCGTTATGAAAATCAACAAAGCGTATAAATTTAGGCTTGAGCCTAATGCAGAGCAACAGATTATTCTAAATAATCTTGTCGGCTCTGCACGCTTTGTTTGGAATCAAATGCTAGCGATCTCATTTGAGATGTTTACCAAAAATGAATTTATTAATGCCACCAACTTGGTTAATAAAATCATGGTTCTAAAGAACAATCCTGATTTTGACTTCTTAAGAACCCATGCCAATGCTGTGTCTTTACAACAAAAAGTACGTGATCTTGCCTCTGCTTGGTCACGATTTTTCGACCCTAAAGTTCATGCTAGGCTCAAAGAAAACAAAAAGAAGTTCCGAAAACCCAAGTTTTTTAAGCTAAGTGATGGCACAGAGATTCAACTACGACAACTGATGCCAAGATTTAAACGTAAATCCGATGGCTGCGACTCAATCAGGCTTGTTCAGTTTGATAAATATTGCCGTGTTGAAGGTAATCGCGTCAAACTACCTAATGGCGTGGGCTTTGTAAAATTTAAAAAATCACAAGATATCATCGGCACCATTAAAAACGTCACCATCAGCAAGAAATCAGGTCACTGGTACGTGTCGTTTGGCACTGAGCGAGCATTATCTGAGAACCCAACTCACCCCTCCAAAAGCGCCATAGGTATTGATTTAGGTATCACTAAACTCATTACCACCTCAGACGGTCAATACATCAAACCCAAAAACAGCTTTAAAGCCAATCAAATTAAACTTGCCAAATTGCAGCGTCAATTAAGTAAGAAAGTAAAGTTCAGTGAAAACTGGAAAAGGCAAAACCGTAAGATTCAAAAATTACACAATCACATCGCCAATATTCGCCATGACTACTTGCATAAAATCACTACCGCGATCAGCAAAAACCACGCCATGATTGCCTGTGAAGATTTAAAAGTCGCCAATATGTCGAGATCAGCTAGCGGTACGATGGAGAAAAAAGGTCGGCATGTCAAAGCCAAATCAGCATTAAACAAATCAATCTTAGATCAAGGCTGGGGCATGATGGTTAATATGTTTGAGTACAAGCAACAATGGCAAGGCGGGTTGCTCATTAAGGTAAACCCACGTTACACCAGCCAAACCTGCTTTGAATGCAAGCATATTGCCAAGGAAAATAGACGCACTCAAGCAAACTTTGAGTGCGTCGAATGCAGGTATGTTACGAACGCAGATGTTAATGCGGCTCGTAATATATTAGCGGCAGGACATGCCGTTTTGTCTGCGGAGGGAGGATGCGTTAAAGGTCGCCCTTTGAAACAGAAAACTTGTGACCTTCGTGAGAAAGCCACCTAAGAGCTTATGCTTTTAGAATTCCCCACTTGAGCTTGGCGAAAGTGGTGGAAGTATGTCAATATAATGATTAAGCGTATAAATGATAGGATTAATTTATGGCGATAACTTACACAAAGATAAATTGAGCAAGGTTTTACCGCTCATCAATCTTCTTATTTACCAAAAATAAAACCCCAATGTTTGGCATCAGGGTTTTGTAAATAAAACAGACAATATCTTTATAACCAATTAAGCATCATACGGATCGCGTAATACAATCGTTTCTTCACGGTCAGGACCGGTCGAGATGATATCAACTGGGCAACCAATCAATTCTTCGATACGTTTGATGTAAATTTTAGCGTTTTCTGGTAGGTCATCATAGCTTGTGATACCGACGGTTGACTCACTCCAGCCTTGCATCGTTTCATACTTAGGCGTTACTGACTCATAGAATTCAGCATCATGTGCGCCGGCACACTCAGTCTCAGGTAGGTTATAACCCACACCGATGAGCAACTCTTCAAGACCATCTAGTACGTCAAGCTTGGTCAAGCAAATACCTGACATAGAGTTCAGTACCACTGCACGGCGTAATGCCTCAGCATCAAACCAGCCACAGCGACGCGCACGACCAGTTGTTGCACCAAACTCGTGACCGACTTTGGCTAAGTGAGCACCCACATCATCGAACAATTCAGTTGGGAATGGGCCACTACCAACACGCGTGGTATAAGCCTTGGTGATGCCCAATACATAATCTAAGTACAATGGACCGATACCTGTCCCCGTTGATACGCCACCAGCGGTTACGCTTGAGCTGGTCACAAACGGATAAGTACCATGATCGATGTCAAGTAGTGTGCCTTGCGCACCTTCAAACATGAGGTTTTTACCAGCCAGACGCAATTGGTTAAGGTCTTCGGTGACATCAGTAACCATGCCATTAATCTCATCGCGCCACTCTTGGCAAAGCTTGTACGTCTTATCAAAGTCAATCGCGTCAACTTTATAATACTCAGTCAGCTGGAAGTTGTGATACTCAATCAAGTTACGTAGTTTTTCTTCTAAGTCATTACGGAACAGATCAGCAAGCTTGATAGCACGGCGTGCGACTTTGTCTTCGTAGGCAGGGCCGATACCGCGACCTGTTGTACCAATTTTGCCGCTACCGCGCTTGGCTTCACGCGCTTGGTCAAGGGCCACGTGATAAGGCATGATAAGTGGGCAGTTGGGAGAGATACGTAGACGCTCACGTACTGGTACGTTGTTGTCTTCCAACTCTTTCATCTCTTTGAGCAATGCATCAGGCGCTAACACCACGCCATTACCGATAAAGCAAGTAACGCCTTCACGCAAGATACCTGATGGAATCAAATGCAAGACCGTGGTTTTGCCATCGACAACCAACGTGTGACCAGCATTATGACCGCCTTGGAAGCGGGCTACTGCTGAGGCTTTTTCGGTAAGTAAATCAACGATTTTACCCTTACCTTCGTCGCCCCATTGGCTACCCAAGACTACAACATTCTTACCCATGATCAATCCTTACCTTTATGTATTGAGGTGTGTGCAATAAAAGCTAAAAAATTAAAGTGACTTTATTGACGATATCTTTCTATATAAAAAAGCTTTCTATCTAAAAACTTAGCGTGCTAATAAGTGGTGCTTAATGAGCGCTCGCTTAACAAATGACTCATTAAACCGTTTGCAGTTGCCATTGATTGTCAGCAAAACTTAAGCGATGAGTAACGTCATTTGGGCTGTCCTGTGCGTCTAATGGCATGGTAACGCGATAGCCTTGCTGACGTAGACTCTCAACTTGTTGTAAGAGTGTCTGCATCTCATCTTCGTTGGCATTGTTTATAGCAGCAAAATCAACTAGTACTGTGGTTGGGGCTTCAAGCTGCGTATGCGCCAGCAAGCGACTGACATCCATACTAAAGCCTGTGGCCGCGCGTAACGCTTGGGTCTGACTTTGCATACCATCAAAACGTCCGCCGCGTACTAGTGGCTGCGTCTCACTATTAATATAACCATTGAACACGATACCAGTATGATAGTGGTAGCCTGATAGTTCTGTCACATCGATACTGACTGGGCACTGCCAGTGATTTTCTAAATACGACTTAAGGCGTTGTAACTCATCGACAGCGGCCGCGATTTGATCGTCTTGTTGAGCTGTGTTTGACAATTTAGATAATAAGTTTGCAATGTCATGACCAAAGCGTGCCAACACATAAAAATCATCGCCCATCGGCAAGTCTCGACAAATACGCTTGAGCTCTGGTAAGTTTTTATTGGCATATAAGTACATCAATTGCTCAGTGGTGCTGTCTGGCAACTTAGCCAATTCGGCTAAACGCTTAAATATCGCTACATGACCCAAATCGATATGGAGCGCTGCACTTATATTGAGTTTATTTACCATGGTAAACAACACATCGATCAACTCAATATCTGCTGCCAGTGATGCACAGCCAAATATCTCAGCGCCTAGCTGCAATGGCGTGCGTGAGCCAAACAACCCTGATGGCAACGTATGAATCACATCACCGACGTAGCAATAACGAGCAATCCCCGTACCGCCATGATGCGCATCGATACGCAAAATCTGCGGAGTAATATCCGCGCGCACGCCCATTAGACGGCCCGTCAACTGATCGATAATCTTAAAGGTTTGACGCTTCAAATCTTCTGATGCATCACTTAGCAAAGATTCAGTAAACTCAATCATAGGCGGACAAACCAGCTGATAACCATGAGTGATAAGCTGCTCAATCAGTTGATGCCTAAGCACTTCTTGCTTATGTGCATCTTCAAACAGGACATCGACCACTCCATCAGGTAACAGCCAGCTATTGGCAACATCACTACCAAAGTTGCTCAAGTACGGCATGCTATTAGATGCAGTACTGCTTTTGGCAGACTGAGTTGCTGTTTCATTTGGAGGGTTTTGCTGGGCAGATTTTGCAGAATCAGAACTAACAGACACAATAAATCCTTGTTTGGCGTATCGCTTACCAAAAACGCGGTACTGATGCGGTACTCAAAGGTTGTTTTACCAAGTATTGACGCCGAGTGTTTTTATTTTTAACGCGCAACATCATTGACCCAATTATTTATAAACAAACCAGGTGACTTTAAGAGGGTGAGTAATAAGTATAATTTAGAATGATAAGACGAGTATCTTTATGCGCTAAAAAATTGCGACAAATAATCAAGGCACTTTATGCTTTAGTTTAGCATAGCACTCAAGGTTCGCCTAGTGACAATTAGCCACAATCCGCATCTAATTACTGTCTAAGTGCTTCTCATTAGTACGGTAGATGCAGTCGTTAACACTCATATATTTAGCTCGGCATTGACAGGCCAAAATAGCGTTTATTTTTTGTTATACATACACTGATGAGCATGATTACGGCAGCGTCATCAATACAGACTCATGGTACACTAACACATATTTTTATCTCGGAAGCCTTATGTCATCTGATTACCACCCAAACCCTGCCATTAACCAAACCAATGTCTTAGGTACAGCACTTGCCAGCTGTTGCTTCGACCCTATCACTGGCTATTATCGCAATGGCTTTTGTCATACGGGCAACCATGATGTTGGTCAACATACCGTTTGTGCCAAGATGACCAGCGAGTTTTTAAACTTCTCAGCCAGTCGTGGCAATGACCTTATCACTCCTTTGCCTGAATATAACTTTGCCGGTCTCAAGCCTGGTGATTACTGGTGTATCTGCGCCCTGCGTTGGGTTGAAGCACTAGATTTCGAAATTGCTCCGCAGATAAAACTAGAAGCTTGCCACGAGAGCCTATTGGCATTAGTAGATATCGACACGCTAAAAAGCTATGCATTGTAAAAGGTTGTTCATAGATAAGACGACCAAATAATAACAGCTGCGCTTAAGACAAATTTTTATTCTTGCAGCTGGTCATTATATGACAGGAGGGTGTGTGGAAAACGACAATAACCAATTAATCAAAAAAACGGCTCACATTGCACCTGACTCTAATATGAGCCACATTTATGCCAATATGAATGACCGGCATCTCTACCTAGATGATGATGACAGCTATATCTACGGCGATGCTGAAGCCACGACTCAGGATACCATCGAGACCATGACGGTCTATGATCCTGACTCTGAGCGCTATGAAGATATTGATTCATCAAGTAAGGATGAAGTGGTTAATTGCTATGCTTACTCACGAAAAACAGGCGAAAATCTAGACAAAATCGCCCTTACTGATGTGAGCCGTGCGCTGAGTAATAATGGCCAGTTTATTTGGCTCGGTCTTTACGACCCCAGCCTAGAAACTATGGTCAAGGTAAAAGACGCCTTTGATCTACACGAATTGGCGATTGAAGATGCCTTTGCTGACCACCAGCGAGCCAAGGTAGAGAACTACGACAACGATATGGTATTTGTGGTGCTACGTACGGCCAAACTCGAAGACAATGTCATTCGTTATGGTACGACTGCGATATTTATGGGCAAAAACTACCTGATTACGATTCGTAATGGTCCGTCAAACTCCTATGCGCCTGTACGCGAGCACTGTCATCGTCGCCCAGAAAAGCTACGCATGGGTCCCATATTTGTACTCCACGCCATACTCGATTTTATCGTTGATAACTATATGCCGATCACCGATCGATTGGGACGATATTTGCGTGAGCAAGAGCGTTATGTTTTCACCTATGAATTTGATAAAGGCACATTAAAAAACCTATATCAGCTCAAATCACAGCTGGTGCATATGCGCGCCATTATCCTACCCGTGCAAGACATCTGTAGCTTTTTTATCAATCATAAAAAAAGCGAGATAGTCTCAGGGTTTTCTCAAGCAGCCAAGCCATATTTTCGCGATGTGAATGACCATCTCCTGCACTCATTGGATGCCATTAATGGTCTTAATGAGATGCTAAGCGTGGTCATGAACACTTATATGGCAATGGTCAATATGGGACAGAACGAAGTCGTACGTAAGCTTGCGGCATGGGCAGGTATCCTCGCCGTACCAACCGCCATCGCTGGTATCTATGGGATGAACTTTGATTTTATGCCCGAGCTACATTGGAAGTACGCTTACTTCATTATTATGATAATGATCATCGCTCTTTGTAGCTTCTTGTATTACAACTTTAAGCGGCTCAAATGGTTGTGACGACCCATTCATATATAAAAAAGGGCTACCACTGGTAGCCCTTTTTTATGCTGATCGTCAATCATTATTCACGGCGGTGCTTGGTATGGCTGTCTGGGGCTTGAGCATTGTCAGGCAGCATGGCCTTGACCGTCAAATTTGCATACTGTCTATCAAGATTGTCTTCTGGGCGACCAAATGTTTTTGCCGTCCAAGTCAGTATGACAATAGCCCCACTCAATAGCATAATTGCCACAGAAATGGTGGCCAGCAACCATAGATGAAAATAATCTGAAACTGCCTGCACATCGACCACTAGATGTCGTGATAAAGCAGTTATGGCAATAAATATCAAAAACTGTACGGGCAGACGATGGGTTTTAAAGTAAATCCCTATCATAGCCAGCAGCTCAAGATAAATGAATAGCATCAAAATATCTTTTAAATCCGCTGAGCCTTTTTGGACAATATAAATAAACTCTTTACCTGCCGTCCAGACCACCACCACACTGATTAAAAATAAGATAACGTAATGACAGACATCGACAAACTCTCTACCAATACCTTGTAGTCGCTCATGAATACCTACGTCTTTTTTAGCCATTTTTAGGTCCTATCAACTGAGAGGTGGTTGATTTGGCCTGAGGCTACTTTGCCTCAAGCCCTTTATCTATCGGCGATCAGCACTCACATGACTAGCTTTTTAGTTAATACCCAAACCTGCTGATTTTTCAGCCGCATCGACCGTTTGGCGAATAAGCGTGTTGATGGTCATTGGGCCAACACCGCCTGGCACTGGTGTATACGCGCTAGCAATGTTTTCCATACCTTGCATTTCAATGTCACCAACACCGCCGTTATCCGTTGGATGGAAACCAGCATCAACGACTACCGCACCTTTTTTGATCCATTCTGCTTTGATCAGCTCAGGCACACCTACCGCACCAACAACAATATCGGCGCGCTTGATATGCGCCGCCAAATCTTGAGTCCTTGAATGGCAGATAGTCACCGTACAGTTCGCATTCAATAGCATCATCGCCATTGGTTTACCCAAAATAGCACTACGTCCTACAACCACTGCCTCTTTACCCGACAGCTCGATATTATGATGCTCTAATAGATGCATGATGCCTTGCGGTGTACAAGAGCCATAAGCCGATTGCTGCATCGCCATACGACCGAAACCAAGACAAGTCACACCATCGACGTCTTTTGCCAAGTCGATTTTCTCAAAGCAAGCACGCTCATCGATATGCTCAGGAACAGGATGCTGTAGCAAAATGCCGTGTACATCTGGATTGCTGTTTAGCTCATCAATCTTTGCCATGAGCTGCTCAGTGGTCGTGGCACTCGGCATCTCAACACGTATAGAGTCCATGCCAACACGCTTGCAAGCGTTGCCTTTCATACGGACATAAGTGGCAGAGGCTGGATCATCACCAACCAATATCGTCGCTAAGCTTGGGGTGCGCCCCGTTTTATCTTTGATCGCATCCACGCGCGTGCGTAGATCCTGTTCTATTTGTTTGGCAAGTGCTTTGCCGTCCAAAACGGTGGCGGACTCTTGGGCAATAGACATAGTAACTCCAATAGAGGGTACGATATGAAAAAATAAAGACAGCGCGTGCAAGTACTTTGCATGCCTGTCTTTTGCTTCGTCAACCTTTGACTGATAATAATATTGTACCTGTGTCCGCTGCAAAATCCTAGCGTAAGATAAAGCCAAAATACTGATAAATTTATTTAATAAGTCAATTAAAGAATACTGGGTGTTTATAGCCAACTATCTTATAGCTTTTTAGCAAAATAACGTTTATTTCGTTCTAGACTTTTAAAAACAATACTTTATCAACTATAGATTTGCTCTATTTGACCATTGAGCTAAATACAGTATCGATAGCCTTTATTGTTTGTTCAATTTCAGCCGCCGTAAGCGTAGGATGAACCAAAAACATTAGACTACTCTCTCCTAACTGCTTTGCCATTGGCAATCTAATGCTTGGACGCAACCCTGTATCATCGAAAGCCTTTTCTAAATAAACTTCTGACGCAGATCCAGAAAAACAAGGTACGCCTTGATGATTAATCGCTTCAATAATGCGATCACGTGTCCAGCCATTAGCTAGGTTTTCTTGTTGCACATAGACATATAACTTATAGTAAGCGTGGTTCGTATTTGAGAACTCCGCTAAATGCTCTAGTCTCGGTACATAAAGGTAGCCTTTGGCCTCCCATTTGCTACAGGCCTCTAGTATGGCTTGCGCATTAGCAGCCCGTTTGGCTGTCCACTCACTCATTTTCTCCAGTTGGATACGTCCTATGACCCCTTGTAGTTCAGTCATACGCCAGTTGGTTCCAAAGCTCTCATGGAGCCAGTTGTAACCAGGTGATTGCTCAGTTTCATAGACTGCAGCATAACTCTTACCATGATCCTTATACGCCCACATTTTACGCCATAGTAGCTCGCTATCGGTGGTGACCATACCGCCCTCACCTCCTGTGGTCATAATCTTATCTTGGCAAAAACTCCACGCGCCAATATGACCGATGCTACCAACGCTTCGTCCTTTATAGCGTGCCCCGTGCGCTTGAGCACAGTCCTCAATGACATATAAACTGTGCTCATCTGCCAGTGCTATAATGTTGTCCATATCACATGGCCAGCCAGCTAAATGGACGCACACGATACCTTTGGTTTTATCACTCAGTACAGCTGTGATGGTCTCAGCTGTGATATTACCAGTTGCTGCATCAACATCTGCAAAGATGGGCGTCGCTCCTGCATTGACGATTGATGAGATACTGGCAATAAAGGTACGCGGCGTGACGATGACCTCATCACCTGCACCTATACCGAGTGCTTGTAACGCGGCATCCAACGCCAAAGTTCCATTACCCATCGCTATTGCATACTTGCTACCTGTCCAATCAGCAAACTCTCGCTCAAACTGACGACATTCTTCGCCTGTCCAATAATTGACTTTATTGGACAACAATACTTGGCTGACGGCATTGGCTTCTTGTTGAGTAAAACTTGGCCAAGGTGAAAAAGGGGTATTTAGCATATGTTCCTCTATGGTACTTATGTCTAATGTTGTGTCCACTCTACGATAAACTGCTCACTATGTTATTAACCTTCTTATCTATCATGACTTTCTTGATACGCAATTTTTTTAATTAGCTATATTGCTATCAGCGAAGAGTATTTTTTTAAAGCATTTCTTTATTAATACTATTGCCCATGAATTTACTCATGGTCGCTTCCCCATCCGCACTGATACCATCTTTGATAATAACTTTTTTCACTGTTTTAAATAGAATTTGGATATCCAACCACAGTGAGTGATTGTCCACATACCATGTATCCAGTGCAAACCGCTGATCCCACCCAATAGCATTGCGACCATTGACTTGAGCATACCCTGTAATACCTGGGCGGACATCGTGTCGGCGCGCTTGCTCATCATTATACAATGGCAGATATTCCATCAATAATGGTCGCGGGCCCACTAAACTCATATCTCCTTTAATCACATTCCAAAGCTCAGGCAACTCATCAAGGCTGGTGTTACGCAGCGCTTTACCAAATGATGTTAATCGCGCGCCATCTTCCAAAGGATTGCCATCTGCATCTATATCATCCTTCATGGAACGAAACTTTATCATCTCAAATGGCTTGCCATACAGACCTGGACGAATCTGACGAAATAAAACAGGCGAACCAAGGTTTTTACTCACTTTGTAGGCGGTCACAGCATAGATAGGAGACAACGCCACAAGAGCAGTAGTTGCACCTATAATGTCAAATAGTCGTTTTATCATCTGTTAGACCTTATTTATATGGTGTAGATAAAAATCCAAATAACTCTGCCATAGTTCTTTTTGTTCGAAGTGCTGAACCGCCCAAGCTCTCGCTTTAGGGTACTTATTTTTAAAGTTGGTATCAGCGATTGCTTGCTTGATGGCCTTTGTCACAGTCACAGGGGCTTTCAACTGGAACTTTTGGCCGCTAATATCTTGTTTTACACTATCTTTTACACCAACCACATCATAAGCAAACGTTGGCACACCGCAACTAGCCGCTTCGATAGCAACACTCCCAAAACCCTCTCGGTAGCTTAAAAACAGATGCAAATCAGCACATTGAATTACTTCTTCTACTTTTGGATTGGCTGGTATATATACGCCCTTACCTTCTTTCACTACTCTATCAACGACCGCCTTGCCGATGTCATCTTCAAAATCTCCGACGAACATGAAGTAAACATTTTCTGATTTAAGGCTTTCAGATATCTCACCAATATCTTTTAGACCTTTATCTTCGCAAATTCTACCAACAACACAAATCACAAAAGCGTCTACAGGCACTTCATACTGTTGCCTCAACCTTTGTTTTTCCATTTGCTCTACCGGTCTGAGCACATCAACATCAATACCGTTAAATGAGCCATTATCGATGACACGCGCCTTGTTTTCTTTAAGGAGGTTCTCTGATAAGCACACATTTACTAAAGAATCAGAAACGAATAGAACCTCATGAGAAAGACCAAAACTAAGTTTATCAAGACCCTGAAAAGTGCGTTTCTTTAGGCCTGAAAAGTTCTCATAGGCTCGTCCCACACTAAAGGCAACCCTTCTCTTTTGCATAGCGAGTGTGCTGGCTATACTTCCTAACAATAAAGCCTTTGGTGTTAAATAAACCACAATATCAAATCGCTTAGTAAACAGGTAACGAGTTAATAGTAATAATGACTTGGTATCTTGTAGTACAGAAGGCTTGCGCTGAAAATTTAAATCAACCACTTCTCCTAAATTACGAGCTCGTAAAATATCTAACTGCTCCCTACTGCCACCACAAATTAACGTAATCTCAAAGTTTGAAAAGTCTCTAATATATTCAAGCTGATTGCGATACAACACATTAAAAGAAACGGCGTCCGTCATAATAAAGCATATTTTTGGTTTCATTTAAGCACCTCAGCATTACTTCATTGATAAATTTATTCAGCAACCAAACCATTAACAACCGCTTGATGGTTTTCTTGGAGCTCCTCAGACATCGTTATTTTGTTTCTCTTATTGGCTATCTTTTGCAAGAGCCCTAGCGAGTCTAATAACCTTACCGCGCCTATTTTTGCTTCTAACTTAGCACTGTCGATAATATTGGTTCTTTTATACTCACTATATGTTGTAAGACTATCTTTATAGGATCGAACAATTTTTGCTAATGACAAATTACCCTCTTCTCTATAGTAATAGAGCAAGTCTGGGAGCACAGCTAAGCGCAAATCCTGTTTGGATATGGCTCTGCACCACAGGTCATAATCTTCAGATCGTGGATAATTCTCATTGTATCTATTACGCTCATACCAACTTTTTTTTGCCAAAATAGACGCATGGACAATGGGATATGCCGTCTCTATACTCTCAAATCTTGCATATAAATGGTCTACATGACGACAGCCATACACCTTGTTTTGAGCATCAATAGATACTACGCCAGTCGACACTAAGTCATAACTGGGATTGTTCTCTAAAAAATTTATTTGAATAGCCAGTCTATCTGGATGAATGAGATCATCAGCATCCATACGGGCAATATAATCATATTTTGATTCATCAATAAGCTGGTTTAATCGAGCAGGTAGTTTTTTGTTGGAACCATCAGATATCACTCTTATTCTGCTATCAATCTTCTCAAACTGTTTGGCTATTGCTAGCGAGTTATCTGTAGAACCATCATCTATCAAGATAAGCTCCCACAGCTCATGTGTCTGCGCCCATATCGACTTTATGGCTGTCGCCAAATAAGATTCAGCGTTATAGATAGGAATGCCAATTGAGATATAAGCATGACTTTTCATCAGAACACCTCAAATATAGGATTGATAATATAGGGACTCAGGTCGCTGAACCTTGATGTTGTCAATAGGAAATACACAAGGAAGATCAACACGCTGATGATATAGACATAAATATTGTTTATCTTTTTCAAAACCACAGGCAGTAATAAAACTAAAGTCCATGTGAAGTACGAAATGATTCTTTGCGGGCCTGAAGCGCTAGTACCTAACATCGCTAGCGGTATAACAAAAACTACGCCTGACGCATAAAACAGCAATAGCTGTTGAAAGTTTTTATCTTTAATTTTATATACATAGCTCGCAATGATTATGAAAAGCATAAGCAATATATAAAACCCAAGTGTCAAAAATCCGCCCGACTCTTCAGATACTTTTGCGTAATCTTCATATCGATCATTAGTAGATGAAATATAAGATACAAGTAATCTACTAACGAATAGCGACCCAAAAAACGTCGCAAGTATTTTATAAGCTGGCTTTACTCTCAAATTTACGATGAAATAAAATGGAATGATAAATAAAGCCGTGATATGAAGAAATGAGGCAATGGCACATATCAATAGATAAGGAAAAAGCCTTTTCTCTAACAGATAAGGAATGGCTAAAGTAAACAAAGCCATTGCGATTCCTTGACGCAATCCATTGAACGAAAAGGTATAGACGCCTAGCGTAATAAACAAAAACACAGAGAGCCAATAATTCACACTGTATCTTCTGATGATCTTTAGATAACAATAGACGATAACGAAACTGGTAATAAGCAGTAGCCAGAAATAGTTATTTGTCACATGCAGCAATGAATATTCAAATAGTTGGTAACCGTATTCAATATCTTCATTAAATCTAAAGGACTCGGGACTCAATTGATTATTAAAGTTTCTTGTGTAGTTGGCGGTGTCAGCACCCACTCGATAGCTACGAATACTTGCAAACAAAGTCAATATAATCAAAGGCAGCCAAAAAGACGTACGATTGAGAGATTTTTTCTCGAGTACTATCCAGAAAACAACAAGGCTGAGGACCAACAAGTATGGAAGCATTAATTCCTCTTTAGACCATAACTAGAGCATCTGACTCATTAATAGCAAGGTATTGATTACTGTCTCTTACTAAACGCTTTATTGACTAACACGTTCCATTTTTTCATTACTGTACCTGTGTCATACTGCTGCGATTCTATAAATCCATTGTCTGCTAGCTCTTGAGCAAGCGCTTCATTATTGATAAGCTTTTCTAGAGCGTCTGCAAATTCATGAATATTATTGTCTTCGATCAATATACCTGTCTTATAGTTATCTATAATGTTTCGAGGGCCTGTTGGACAATCAAATGCTATCACTGCCATTCGAGCTTGCATCGCTTCCAACAGCACCATCGGAAAACATTCTGTGAGCGAGCTCATAGCATATATTCGGCTATCTAGCATTTTTCTCACGATGTCAGGAATAGAGGGATAAATAGACACACTTGAGGTTAGGTTGTTCTTAGAAATTAATAGCCTCAATGACTCGACGTAATCTACTTCTCCATCTCCATATATCTCAAGAGACCAATCTGGATACTTTTCCGCGATTTTTGACCAGCCTTCAATTAATCGCTCAAAGCCTTTAATGCTGACAACACGTCCTGCGGTTACTATGGTTTTTCTACGTTTTGATAGCCCAATAGGGTAATTTTTGGACATACTTACCGGATTAGGTATCACTACGGAATTATTGATTGAGTGCAAAGCTTTTTCTTCCTGACTTAAAAAAACATGTGTGTCGTAAAATCTAGTGTAATAGCGTTTTATTTTTCCTATTATATTTTTTTGTTCAGAAAAACTAGAATGGTACTCCTTGATAGAATAAATATCATTCGCTATTAGAGGTATAAAATAATAATCGTAGTTATAATTCGTCATAACTATTACATCAGGACTTATTTTATTTAATATTTTTTTAATTTTAAAAAAATACTTACAAGCCATTACTAAATTGGCAGAAGAAAATAGCGAAAGTGATTTATCAAAATCACCATCTATATCATGATGAATCATTTTTGAATCATAAAAAAAATACGGACTATTTCCCTCGTTTTCACTGGTTATTAGATGAACATCGTAGTCACACTTAATCCAATGATTAATACGGTGAGAAAGGACTCTTTCGATCCCTCCGCTTTTGTATATTTGATCCGCTATCACACATATTTTTATAGTCGTCATTGGTCACATACCTTTACAGAATTAAGGCGAAGTTCATAAGATATATCAAAGCACTAACTAAATATCTTTCTAAGAATACGTAAGTTATTTTTTCCTACTATTTTCTTTATTTTGCTTTTCCTAAGGCTGTTAGCACTGGCCCAAGAGTTACTAAAGTGATGAACGGTATAAGTGTTGGCGCTTGATCTGTCGCGGTAATTGATATAATCAAAAGGGGAAAGCCTGTCTTGTTCTAAAATAATAATATCCTCTCCCTCAAAGCTTAACCTTTGATAGCGACCATTTTTCTCTAGTCCAATATCCTCTAGCAATCTTGTAAGCGCTTGCACATTGGTACTGGTATCTAGCTTTCCTGTACTACTTATAAAGCTTCTAGCATGATAACTGTCTAAAAACTGTTTGATAAACGCACTAGACTTCGGTGCAATAATCGTGCTGGTTGCGATAAAATTTAATTCTTCAAAACCGAAAGTGAGCTTGCCTGTTTTTAATAGAGGGTCTAAATTCCTATGAACCTCTACATCTGTATCTAAATAAATACCGCCATAGTTATAAAGAGCTAATAATCGCGCATAATCGCTAACAAAAGCATACTTTTTAGAATCGTAAGCTTCTCTCACATATTTGCAAACATCTATATCAAAGTTACTTTCATTCCATTCTATAACTTCATATTTTGGTAGCTTTCTTTTCCAGCCTTCAAGGTACTGTAAAACCGAATCTGGCTTAGGATTTTTACCAAACCAGCAGTAATGGATCTTTCTATCCATACTCATCGCTCCATACTCCTTTAGATAAAAAACCAAATACTTGATTAAGATAAAAATCAACCCTCATTTTTCTTAATCTAATTAATAGATTTAACGACTAACTAGATATAAAATCATTCTTAATAAACTCCTGACATTTATCCTTCATAGAATTTTTTAGATTTTTATAAAAAATAGGGTTTACCACTCTTGATTTCGAACTTATCTTTCCTTTTATATTAAAACTGTTGCTCACTTTACCTGTAGATCGGTCCACATCCACACGATTGAATAAGTCTGCCAGACCATCTAATCTACATGAGTCAACAAAACTGTCGAAACCATTGATGTAAATAACGGGCGTACCTAAAGCAAGGCATGGTAGCGCACAGTGAATACGTGACGTAACGACCAGTTTTGCACGTGCATATTTATGTAAGAGCGCTTCTGCCATTGCAAACTTCTGCTCTTCTGTATAAGTTTTTGCTGGTAATTCCTGTTTAATATAATGTGCTTTTCTCAAAAACTCTCTTGTGAATATTTTTTTGAGATATCTCTTTTTGAGATGCATATTAAAAATATCACCATTGCGAGTCGCTCTTAACAATGATTTGATATCGTAGAAAATGCGCTGCTTGTTTGGGAAACCATATAATGGATCAACGATATAAATATCATTGCCGCGTTCAGAGTCATCAACCCTGTAATTGTCTAACGTCAATGTCAGACAACCTGAAAAATAAGCATCAATACCTTTTGCTTGTAACAAGTTCATCGTGAAATAATCTCGGCAACCGATAGGCTCATTATTTTTTAAAAAGTTAATACCTTTATCATTCAACATATTAGGCGCGGCCGTATTGTTTACGTGAAACGATATAAGCAGCGGTCTTATATTTTTCGATGGTACCCAATTGGTCGTATTGTGTGTAAACCAACCGTTCATAATTAATATGGCCTCGCTGTCTTGATACTCAGCAAGCTTTTCACGATTGATAAAACAATCGACTTGCGGCAAGAATTGCTTAGCAGCAAGGCTTTGAATATAGTCGCCAATATTGAAAGTCTTCTTATTTTCCGTATACGTCATCAGACCATATTTCATCTAAATAGCCCTCTAATTTTTAAGTATTTTTTGAATGCTTTAGGAAAGGTCGCAATTATTATTCTTTTGCTTTTTGCCGTTTTCGAATCTTCATGAACAATCTTTGATAGCAGTGCAGATCTGAGCTTATCTTCTAGTTGTTGTGTGCTATGTTCATAACCTGCAAACTGATACAAGTTATTCGTTTTTAGCAGTGCTAGCATAGGCTCCCAGTCATACCGAATGCCTTCACTAACAAACCCTCCTTCCCATTTTTTCTCAATATCTTTATATAAGTTTTTGTCGACATTGAAACCAAAATCGTTAGGGTTGCAACCGAATAACGTTAAGGCAAAAATCGTTCGATAGCATTTTTCGCATTGATTGCAGTTAAGGCCATTATTGAATTCGGAATAGCAAACTCGGAGGTTTATTTTTTTGTTGAGCCGCTTTGTATTTTTGACTATCGACTCTACTTTGTCAGTGCGATGCATGTGATAGCAGTCATGCACTACATGAGTATTAGCCCATTTCACATTATTATCTATCTCAGGCATAGACCCCCAAAACACCTTAAAATCCGGCGTATCTGTGGCAGCAATGTATACCGTTCCATAGCCCACCTTATGGGCTAAAGGAGCAACGGCACAGGTCAATGTCAATCCATGTTGCACCTTACCCCACCAACCTCCGCCAGAGATGAGCTCCTTTACTCTATAAGAGTAAAAGTCACGGCAATTCATGGCGATATAATGTTTTTGGTTGCGACGCAATAGAACCTCATCATTCACATTGCTCTTGGCAGTCTCCCATTGCCTGGTGTCCTCCAATGGAATGTCTGCTCCTTTTATAAGGATCAAGTCCAAATCATCTTGTTGATGATTAAAGTAAGAAGCATAGGCATCTACACCACTACTAGGGCGTGTCTTCAATTCATCTTACAATGAACGATAGTACATGCCAGATAAAGCATTGACTTAAAATTACGAGC
>NZ_JBHZRK010000011.1:0-111843 GCF_043641605.1 Psychrobacter piscatorii
ATCACGCCACCTGTGTTGATCGCATTACCACCAATAACGTTCTTAACCGATTCTGCGGTGTTAAATAGCTGACCGCCGTTAGTCGCGTCTTGACTGTTGGCTGCCACGGTACCATTAGCAACATTAATAATCTTAGCACCACTGGCATCAAAACCATTGGCTTTTACTTGTCCTGTAAAGGTCGGGGCATTAGCAATTTGAATGTCAACTTTGCCATCAGTGATAACGGTTTTAACGTTGCTATTAGAGCTAGCACCAGCCAACCCACCAGAGATAGTGAGCGTTTCACCTAGCTTACGTGTTGAGCTGCCACTATTACCCGTAAAGGTAATTGACTTAATAACTTCTGTGTTTAAATTTGATAGTGCTGTGCCGACATTATTAGCAGCAGAATAGTTTGTGCCATCTGTTTTTGTAATAGTATAACTTGGTGCTGTAATCCCACCTGCAGCTGTTCCTGCAGTAGAAGTACCGCCCAATGCACTGGCTGTATTGGCTGCTAGGTTGCCTAGTTCTGTATTAGTTTGAAATAATTGACTACCATTAATACCATCTGTACTCGTTGCACTCACGCGACCAGCGGCTAAGTTGGTTAAAGTACGCTCAGTACCTGATGCACCAATGCTCACCGTGCTTGAAGTAGCAGGTGTGCCTGCATAGGTATAAGTCTTGCCGTTAACTGTACCTGTTTGGGTTCGAACGTACGCAGCAGTTGTTGAACCAGAACCTAATGCAACACTATTTGCAATATTTGCTGTTGCAGAAGTGCCCAAAGCAATAGAGTTTGTGGCTGACGCATTCGCACCAGACATAAGAGCTAAGGCATGATTCCCTGAGGCAACCGCACCATTTAGGCTATTAGTTGTACCATTTCCACTTGATCCAATAGCAACAGAACCAACCCCATTTGCAACTGGACTATCTAAGGTTGAAGTCAAGCCACTACCAATAGCAACCCCACCCTGCCCACTAGATGTAGTGGGATTGGCATTGAAATTTGACCCGATTACAACAGCTTGTACAGCGCTAGTACCCGCAATGATATCATTACCAATAACGGTTGACTGCTCTCCTTGTGCTGCAAGGTTTGCACCTATTGCGATTGCTTCTACACTTGAGGCACAAGCAATATTATCAGTAACCCCATTTCCAATAGCTATCGAAGCCTCTTTAATACTAAAACCACCGTTAGAATCTCTTGTACAGTTTTCCCTAGTCGTCCCGCCGCCTGCTTCATAGCCTGCTACTGCTTGCACACTAAACCCGGCACTAATCAGCCCCACACTTAAAGCACTCAATCGTAATAATCGTGCCCCTGATGACACGGCAGCAGATGCAGTAGACGTAGAACTCACGGTACTACTAGACTTACCACGGCTTTTTGCATACTCAGCAACCGCCATAAAGCAGTTTAATGACTGATTCCAAATGACTTTATAATTACGGTTCATATTTTTTCATCCTATGAAAATTGAAGAGCGAGTAGGTAACAGGAAAGACTATAGGTTTGTATATATACAGATTAGAGATAATTAAATAACTTTTGTTAGCTTATTGACTAGTTTTGTTATCATTTTATAGTATCAAGATGTATAATAAATACCGTTCAGCCCTAAATATTGACCGTTCATCAGTAATATTTAAGAAAGAATCTAAATACTTTTTATATCAAAGAAATCCATGATTTTTTACCCAATCTTCTATATGAATTTCTACTGTTTTTTTGTTTTTACTGTCCTATTTTCATATATGAGTTTTTACTTTGTAATAAGTGAAGACAATAAGAATCATCATGAAATAGACGTATTTTTTATAGTAAATTAAGGGATGAAAGTCTTTATTAATCGATCAAGGGCTTTTATTTTTTACTTATTAGACCTCTTGCAAAAGTACCAGTTTATTGACTTTAACTAACGAAGTCACAAGGGCTAGCGATGACTTATGCAAGAGATCTATTAGGTAGGTATAATGATATGTAGTTGGGAGGATTCATATAAATTTTTATACGATTATGAATGATTTTATCGATTGATTCGTGATTTCAAGGATATTGACTTATATGGCAATTAATAAATATAAAGACCTTTCATCAATGGTTTATTTTTTCTTTTTTAGAGCAATGTAAATTATTACTCCCCTAACCTCCTACTTATCTGCTTTCTATATATTCTGAAAAAACGTATACGTATAACAAAAGAATAATTAAAAGCGAATCAAAATATAATTAACCCCAATTCGGGATAAGCGCTCAAAAAAAGATAAAAAAAGAAGCCCAAAATTGCTAAAGTGAGTTTACCAAGACCACTTAAGCAAAAAGGACTTCTTACATGGACAACCTAACCGAACTATACTGCCATATTGACGACTTTTATCAGCAATTCAAACCTGAGTTTGACGCTCATTTAATCGCAACGGGACACCAAAGGTTAAGAGCATGCAAGATAAGTGTAGCAGAGATGATGACCATCTTGGTACTGTTTCATCAACTGCGGTATCGACAGTTTAAGGCGTTTTACTACCATCACATGCTTGGCATGATGAAACGGGCGTTTCCAAATCTGCCGAGCTACTCGCGATTTATAGAGCTTGTGCCGCGCAGTATCATGCCACTGTGCAGCTACTTGCAAAGCATGATGGGCGACTGTACGGGTATCAGCTATATTGATTCAACCAAGATAGCAGTTTGTCATAACAAACGTATCTACCGTCATAAAGTCTTTGAGAGTATGGCGCAAAGAGGTAAAGGTAGTATGGGCTGGTTCTATGGCTTTAAGCTACACGCCATTATCAATCATAAGGGCGAGCTTGTATCTGTTAAAGTCACTGCGGGTAATACCGATGACAGAGTGCCTGTTAAGGATATGGCAACGTCTTTATTTGGAAAACTATTTGGTGATAGAGGCTACATCAGTAAAGCACTGAACGAGTGGCTCACAAAACACAGTGATACTACGTTGATAACGAAACTTCGGCGTAATATGAAACCCCAATTACTTGAGCCTATGGATGAGGCTCTACTCAATCATCGCTCTTTGGTTGAGACGGTGTTTGGGGAGCTGAAAAACTTGTGTCAGATTGAGCATTCACGCCATCGTAGTGTCACGGGTTTTATTACAAACTTGCTGTCAGGTTTGATTGCTTATTGCTGGTTTCCGTATAAACCCACCATCAAAAATATGCCTCAGCAGGGACAGGTGGCTACATTGTAAATAGTATCAATGAGTTACAATGTGGCTTATCCCGAACTGGGGTTAATTAGTATGTTTCTGCTAAAACAATATAGAAAACAATGTGTTATTACACTTATTTTTTAAATAAAACAAAAGTCTTTCAATTTTATTAAAAAGCTACACTAAATTTATCTATTTAAACGTTTAGAAATTCTAAATCTAATACCAATGAGGCAATCATCGCTCTTGCCAATGCAACCATAAGCGCATATCTAACTCAAGTTGATGATACTCAGGTTCCATATGACAGCACAGTTGATAAAACGCCTTGTTATGGTCGTGCTCTTTAAAATGAGCGAGCTCATGCACCACAATCATGCGCAAAAACTCTGGCGGTGCGTCTTTGAATAGACTGGCCACCGTGATGCTATTGTGCGATTTAAGCTTGCTTCCTTGCACGCGAGATTGGGTAGTATGGATACCCAGCGCATGCTTTAGTACCTTTAACTTACTGCTATAACTGACATGTGATAGCGGGCCAATCTTGCGCATGTATTGGTTTTTTATTTCATTGACATAGTGATAAAGCGCCTTATCACTTTGTACTTGATGCTGCATGGGGTATTTGTTTTCCAAATACGCACCCATCCTGCCGTCGCTTATCATTTGCGCGGCTTGCGTTTGAACCTGTTCTGAGTAATGCGCTATGTATTTTAATCTGGTCACAAATGTATCCTTTGCTTGTGCGTTAAAATTTATCAGCTGATCTTGATGAATTTTACCTTATATTTGCTGATTTTCTCTCTTACTTATTCTGTTTCTCTCTTGTCCTGTTTATCATGAACGAATCTCATAAAAAGAAACCCCATAAGCTGTAGCCAACTTATGGGGTCATTTCTTACAAAAGTTTCTTATAAAGCCAGTCACTTATCAGCTATCGTACATATATAGATTGATAGCGCGATAGTCTAAGCCATTAACGCTCTAAATGCAGATACTGCAAATGACGCTCGTACTGATTTAAGATATCGACCAATACCTGCTCTTTGGTATAACCAACCAAGTCATATTCTTGCGAGCCTTCACTCAAGAACACCTCAGCACGGTAGTAGTACTCTGCGTGCTTGGTTGATGTATTCAATGTGAAATTAGGGCGTTCAGCTTTGATTAAGTTAACTTCATAAATAAAATCATCTTCATCACCATGACCGACACGTAGTTTTAGGCCGTCTACCTGACCAGTATCTTGGTTCATACCGGCATCGATATCCTCACCAATACTGGCAAGGTTATGCGCATCTAACGAGGTTTTGAGGCCGCCTGCTTTAAACTCTTTTTCGACCTCAGTCATCGCTGGCATCACGACCGTTTTCAAGAACTTTTCGACCTGCGCGTGTCCTGGGAAGCTCACAATACGTTGCAAGCGTGCTTTCCAGCCTTTACCGCTATCAAGTACATTGGCGGTACCAATCGTGCTGGCTTTGCGCTTATTGCCTTCTTCTTTCAGTGACTTCCACATGGACATCATATAGAGCACTAGAATCAGAGAGAACGGCAAGCCTGCAATCACGGAAACAGATTGCAGTGAGGCAAAACCACCTGCAAACAATAAACCTAGCGTGATAAGACCCGTTGCAGCCGCCCAAAATAAACGTAACCAAACCGGTGCATCCGTATCATTGGTCATGCCTCTTGAGCTTAGGTTCGCAAGTACCAACGCGCCTGAGTCAGCAGAAGTTACAAAGAACACCAGACCGATGATTACACCTGCAAATGATAGGACTTCGCTATAAGGGAAGTACTCAAATAGCGCAAACATGCCCATCGCGGCATCATTGACGGCAGTTTCACCAAGCGCCGTTGCCCCATTAGCGACCAGATCTATCGCGGTGTTACCAAAGATAGAGAACCATGCAAAAATAAAGCCCAATGGAATGAACATCACACCAAAGACAAACTCACGTAGCGTACGGCCACGGCTAATACGCGCAATAAATAGACCAACAAACGGTGCCCAAGCGACCCACCATGCCCAGAAAAATATCGTCCAACCTGATTTCCAGTCGGCACCAGCAGTACCGTCATAAGCGTAAACATCAAAGGTTTTATAAATAATGGTTTGGAAATATTGACCAATATTTTGCGTAAAAGTGTTTAATAAATATACGGTATTACCCATCACGAGGATGGCAAGCAATAGCAATATTGACGACAGCATATTGAATTCAGACAGACGACGTACGCCTTTTTCGACACCCGTCATCGCAGAGACAGCAGCGGCTACGACCACACCGACAATGATAAGCGCTTGAACCATCTTGCTAGATTCAATACCAAAGACATGGGTCAAGCCAGCATTAGCCTGTAAGACCCCAATACCCAGACTGGTCGCAATACCCATCAGCGTACACACGACACCGAAAGTATCAATCCCATCACCCAACCAGCCTTTGATCAAGCGTTCACCAAATATCGGTGTGAGCGGTGAGCGTAGCGCGAGCGGCATGTTTTTGCGATAGGCGAAGTAAGCCAATGCCATACCAATCAGTGCATAAATACCCCAGCCATGTAAACCCCAATGCAAAAAGGTCTGAGCAAGTGCTTGACGCATCGCCTCGGCACTCGCAGGCTCTAGTCCCGTATGCGGTGTTAGATAATGCATCAATGGCTCTGACGCACCAAAAAACAATAGATCTATACCAATACCCGCGGAGAAGAGCATGGCAGCCCACGCTAAAAACGGAAACTGCGCTTTTTCGTGATCCTGCCCCAGCTTGATATCGCCATACTTAGAAAAGCCGACAAACAAAGCAAAGATACTATAAGCGGCAACCACCAACATGTAGTACCAGCCAAACTTATCTGATACCCAAGCCATGCTTGAGCTGAGTAAGGTCTCACTATAATCTGGAAAAACAATGGTCCAGATTATCAATAAAATAGAAATAATAGCCGAACCTAAAAACACAGTTTTATTTAGGCTCAAAGGTTTCGTCACATCTTGTGATGGCGAACTGTACATAAAAGACCTCAAATAGGTAAATTAAACAGTGTCCGATATTGCTTTGTCCGGCATAGCATTATGACTTTTAACCACATAACGTATACATAACCGCATGACGCACAAAGCAGTACCAATGAATAAAAGCGAATAAAATGATAAACAGTGCCGACCGTAACGACTTGCATCGCCCTACTACATCAGCGCTGATAAAAAAGGCCTTTACGTGAAAGGCCATTACTTTGAAGTTATCTTATATCGTTATTTATTCAGCAGCGCATCTCGCCCTGCCTACCTGCCCAGCCGCTTAGCTTACATCGTTGAGAGGTAATCGCGCATTGGCTCAGAGCGTAGCGGTGCTCCATTGGCGACATAATAATCTGCCGTAGAACGAGGCAGTTGTACGCCTTTCATTTTATCAACGATTTTTTCGGCCAGCATAATGGTGGTGGCATTGAGATTGCCGCTAATAATATTTGGCATAATAGACGCATCAACGACTCGCAAACCATCGATACCATGTACCAGCCCTTCACCATTGACGACCGAATCGTTATCTTCCCCCATCGCACACGTACACGACGGATGATATGCCGTCTCGCCATGCTCACGCACATAGTCATCTAACTGCTGATCGGTGACCAAGTCTTCGGTGGGTGAGATGGCAGCACCGCGATAAGGGTCCAGCGCAGGCTGATGCATGATCTCACGCGTAATACGCATCGCGGCACGGAACTCCTGCCAATCCTGATCATGCGACATATAGTTAAATAAAATACTTGGATGCGCACTTGGGTCTTTTGAGGTCAGCTTGACGCGACCACGACTTGGTGAGCGCAATGAGCCGACGTGTGCTTGAAAACTGTGCGAATCACTGGCGCTACGGCCATCATAACGCACGGCAAGCGGCAAGAAATGATACTGAATATTTGGGTGAGTGAATTTCTCATCCGTACGGATAAAGCCGCCGCCTTCAAACTGGTTGGAAGCCCCAAGGCCTGTACCATTAAACAACCACTCCGCACCAATGGCAGGTTTATTCCACCATTTATTGGCAGGCGCAATCGACACTGGCAGCTTACATTCGTACTGCATATACAGCTCTAAATGATCCTGTAAGTTATTACCAACGCCCGGCAAATCTAGTATTTCAGTCACGCCAGCGTCTCTAAGCCATTGACTAGGGCCAATACCAGAGCGCTGCAATAGCTGCGGTGAGGCAATCGCACCAGATGACACCACCACTTCACGAGAGGCATAAAAATTTTTGGTTTGGCCTCCGTGCTCTACCTTGACGCCAACGGCACGCTTGCCATCGAATAAGATCACATCGGTCAGCGCCCCTGTCAAGATCGTGATATTGTCACGCGGCTTGGCGCGATCCAGATAGCCTCGAGCCGTTGAAGCGCGGCGACCATTTGGCGTTACAAAGCGATCCATCGGACCGAAGCCCTCTTGCTGATAGCCGTTTAAGTCTTCGGTGCGTGGATATCCTGCTTGTACGCCAGCTTCGATCATGGCTTGGAACAGTGGATTGACGCCTGGCTTGGAGGTAGTCATCTCAACAGGGCCGCCCGCACCGTGGTAGTCATTTTCGCCGACATCGCGATTTTCTGATTTTTTGAAATACGGTAGGCAATCTAAATACGTCCAATCTTCCAGACCTTTGATTTTTGCCCAATCATCATAATCCAGCGCATTGCCGCGGATGTAGCACATACCGTTGATAAGCGATGAGCCGCCAAGCCCTTTACCGCGACCACAATCCATGACACGGTTGTTCATATATGGCTCAGGATCTGTCTTGTAGCCCCAGTTGTAGGTCGTGCCTTGCAGCGGCATCGCAAGCGCCGCTGGCATTTGAGTACGAAAGTCCAATCGATAATCTGGACGACCGGCTTCTAGTAGTAATACTTTGATATTGGCATCTTCGGTCAAACGCGTGGCCAGCACATTACCTGCTGACCCTGCACCAACAATAATATAATCGTATTCAGGGGTGGTTGATGTCATAACATGCTCCATAATATTGAAAAATATAAATCGGTTGGTAGCAGTGAGGTCAAATGCACAGCGTCATCAGACCCAAACTGCCCTCGTTTTTCTCAATACCAATCATTAAAAGACCGATTCAAACGCACCCAACTCTACTTGGATAGATTTGGTTTGAGTATAATGCTCAAGCGCCTCAACCCCGTTTTCGCGGCCGATGCCTGAGTGCTTATAGCCGCCGACTGGCATCTGTGCCGCTGACTCACCCCACGTGTTCAACCAGCAAATGCCTGCTTCGATCTGAGCGATGACGCGATGCGCGCGATTTAGATCCGCAGTCACAACTCCAGCCGCCAAACCATAATCGGTATCATTGGCGCGGCGGATGACTTCCTCTTCGGTCTCGTACGTCAATATTGACATAACTGGACCAAAGATTTCCTCACGGACGATGGTCATATCGTCGCTGCAATCTGTAAATACGGTCGGCTCAACAAAGGCACCATTTGCCAATGCATCTGTTGTGACGCGTGCGCCGCCCGTTAGTAGACGTGCGCCGCCCTCTTTGCCTTGCTCGATATAACTAAGCACGCGCTCCATATGTGGGAAGCTAACCAATGGACCCATATTGATGTTCTCATCTACCGGATCGCCCAACTTAATACGCTCAACACGCGTTAAAATGGCTTGCTCAAACTTTTCTTGCATCGCCTTAGGGACAAACACTCGCGTGCCATTGGTACATACCTGACCGGTACTATAAAAATTCGCCATCATCGCGATGTCAGCCGCGGTATCGATATCGGCATCATCAAATATGATCAACGGTGATTTACCACCAAGCTCTAACGTCACATCTTTTAAAGACGAGCTTGCCGCGCTCGACATGACTTTTTTACCCGTTGGTACGCCACCTGTAAATGATACTTTGGCGATATCTGGATGATTGGTCAGTGCTTGACCTACTTCGTAGTTGCCTTGCACGACGTTGAATACACCATCTGGTAATCCCGCTTCTGTCAGGATTTCTGCCAGTTTTAAGGCAGTCAAAGGGGTGACTTCTGATGGCTTAAAGATCATCGCATTACCAGCAGCTAGTGCAGGTGCTGCTTTCCACATGGCGATTTGAATAGGATAGTTCCATGCACCAATACCAGCGACCACGCCAAGTGGCTCGCGGCGAGTATAGACAAAGCTCGTATCACGCAATGGAATCTGACGACCTTCGATCATTGGCGCAAGCCCTGCATAGTACTCAATGACATCAGCGCCAGTTACGATATCGACATACTTTGTCTCAGAGTACGCTTTACCCGTGTCTTTTGTTTCAAGCAGCGCGAGCACATCATTGCGCGCACGCAATATTTCAACGGCCTTTGATAAAATACGACCACGTTCAACAGTCGTCATCGCCGCCCAGATTTTTTGACCTTTATGTGCCGCTTTTACCGCGTCATCAATCTGCTCATTGCTCGTTTGCTGAATGGTTGCTAATACCTCACCAGTCGCTGGATTGATATCTTCAAAAGTGGTGAGCGTGTCATCTACCGCCAAGTAACGACCATTAATATAAGCGGTTTGCACTTTTTCTAAATCGATAATGTCTGTCAAATTGTTGCTATCTGTCATAAATTCTCCTTAGGACGATGGGCAAAAGCCGCTATATAAAAGCTCTTACCACATAATGTCGTCATTATTTAATTTTGTGAATATAGTTTTCGTAGTTTTTCATTGGCTAAATGTTTATTAGTTCGAACTTGTATCAAAGTCACGGTGCGTCATTTTTATCAACCGATCATGTAATGACTGCTTGTCCGCTATATGGATGCCTGAAAAGTCCGAGAGCCAAATCCCATCAGCCGTCAGACGAACCATGCTTAGTGTTTCAGTATCGTCAGTAGCTGCGTGTTTCTTTAGTTGAGCATTGGCCCATTTGGCCCACAACTCACGTAACTCGCTATCGCCTAACATCAATACATATAATGTTGCTTGATTATCGTATTCTGCTTGCGCTTTTTCGCCCAAGCTGATGGTGGCATCTATATAGGCACGGGTAAAAGAGCCATAACTCACAGGGTCACTAGCCATGGCGGCATCTACTTCTGCCTCAAATTTCGCCATTGCATCATTAAACACTTCAAGCACAAGGGCGTTTTTGGTTGCGAAATGATGCATCACGCCGCCCTTTGTCACGCCTACGGCATCAGCGACCGCCTGAAACGTTACCTTCGTCAATCCTTGCTCAAGCGTTATTCGCGCTGCCTGATCAAGTAAGGCACGGCGAACCACTTCTGGCTGTTTTTTGCGCTTATGAGCATTTCCCACTTCTATATTCATATTAATGCACCACAGAGTTAGACAATAAATTCATCACAACAACACCGCCGACGATCATAGCGATGCCAACCACTGCTGCCGTATCTAGGTTTTGCTTGAATAGCACTAAGCCTGCGAGCGATGTCAGCACAATGCCCAATCCACCCCATAATGCATAGGCAATACCTAAAGGGATGACCTTGAGTGTCTGTGCCAATAAGTAAAACGAGAGCGCATAAAGCGCACCCATCATCAGCGTCGGCCCCAAACGGGTAAACTGCTCTGACTTTACCAAAAAAGTCGTACCGATCACCTCGCATACAATAGCGATCGTCAAATAACCGTAAGCAATCGTCGTAGGACTCATCGTTAGCACACCGCCTTTATCCAAGCATCTGCTAATAAAGTATAGCAAAGAAACCATATGGTAGGTATTTTATAGTAATATTCTAGCAATGTGAAGGGCTGTCTTGCGTCTTTATTGTGTCAAACCGTGTAGTGATCGTCTTAATAGCAAGATATTGCTCGTTTATAGTTAGTTCGATCCGGTTAGGTTGGTGATCGTGTCAGCATTGCATCAATTATTCTTTTCAAAATCTGATGTTTTCTATAAATGTAGGTAGCGATTAGAGCAAATAAGTAAATTTGCATTCTTATTGGGTGAAGAAAGCTGCTGAAATGCCCTATCTAGCAAGGGATAAGCGCCTATTTTTAATAATTGCGACAATATTTATAATTAATCGCATAATAAGGTTGACAGCCTCTAACGACTTGGCTAAAATGTGCCCCACATAACGCAAACAAGCCAAGTAATTACTGCTTTATAAAGCTTTAAACACTTGCAGTTATGACAGCTTATTCTCCAATAGCTCAGTTGGTAGAGCAACGGACTGTTAATCCGTGTGTCCCTGGTTCGAGCCCAGGTTGGAGAGCCATATACTAAAAACCTTCATCACTATTTGATGAAGGTTTTTTTATTGTTGCCGTTTTCGCATTTGTCTATAATAATATTCGCATGGCGGCTGTGTTCTTTTAGGCATTTTTGTTGTATGGTAAGATGTGTTCTGATTGGGTTCGTTTTTGTTTGAGTGTTTTACTCCTACTCACTAAAAATAATGGTTTATTATGATACCTGTACGTGTAAAAAATAAGTTTTCTGATCATCCGCAAAAAATCATGCGCCCGATCAGCATTCGTTTGTCTGAAGAAATGATTGGCCTATTGGAAGCGACGACGTCAGAATTGGGCTTTAAGCGCATTCAAGGTCTTATTCGTTTATATATTCGCCAAGGTCTCGATCGTGACCATCAAGATTACACGCTCGCTCATGACGAAGTATTCATCGAAACGCTACGCAAGCGCGGCGTCAGTCAGCGTATCATCGATGAAGCAATCGTAGTAACGCACAACAACAACATCTCTCACTCTTTATCTGAGTTGCAAGACAACGATCAATAACCAATGTTGAACATGACAAACTAAAAGTCATTATGCGGCCAGATATATACGACCGGACAGTAGCCGATAACGACGTTTATAAAAAAGACCAAGTTTGCTAACGCAAGCTTGGTCTTTTTTTGTGGCTGTTATCCAGAGCTATTATTCAGAGTAAAGCTTTATTAAAACTTTTTATCTTTATACATTTTTTTCATACTTCACAGCACTGATTTTTTGACACTATTGTCAGTTTGCTACGGTAGTTAGCCATAATTAAACAAAACCTCTCCCCAAACGAGGTATATTAAGAATAACAGTCGCAATTTTTCGTCAGGTTTTACCATAATAAAAATGTATAAGGAGGTGCACGATGATGAGTTTACAAAATCGTTTTAATAAAACTTTGTGTTTGAGCATTACGGTGGCGATGCTAGCGATTGCACCTGGCTGCTCATCACCACAAACTGACCCCAGCAAAACAACCATACCGACTGATTCTGACCAGTGGCAAAAGGAACTAGGGCAAACCTTTGAGCAATTGCCTGCGGCCGATCAGCAAGTGCTGAGCAGATATATGCTGCGAATGAAACTCAGCGAGGCTTATGAATCAGGCGCCATGCCGCGTACCACGATTGAGCAAGCCCTCATACAACAGCGTGAGTACGAGCGTTTGCATCCCAATAATCCAACAGGTAAAAAGAGCCCTATCGTGACTGGTCAGGCGGCAAATGCGACAGCACAGAAATATCCTGTCGCCCTATTACCAATTAAAACCAGTGACAGCGATAGCTTAAACCAAGTCAAAATGCAGTTCATGCTATCTAATCATGGCGATGTCGCTATACAGAGCTTCAAAGGCGTGCTGAGCATGAAAGATGCCAACCTTACACAAGGTAAAAGCTTCAATGTTCCCTTGATACAATTCGATCCAGCTATCGAGCCAGAACAATCTGGCAAAATCATTATCGAGAGTAGTATTGAGGACATCAATGTCATGCGTGCGATCAAAAACCCCAATGGCATGACAATCGAGATTGAAGAAGGCAAACTGATATTAGCAGATGATCAAACCATTGAGTTTGGCAGCTCACTAGCAAAATAGCCGTACAACGTACTATTTAAAATTTTGTAGAGCATGTGATTCAATCTTTATATATATAACAGCCCCATAAAAAAAGCCTCAATCATTGCTGATTGGGGCTTTTTCGAATTTGGCGGAGACGGAGAGATTCGAACTCTCGAAGGGCTATTAACCCTTGTCGGTTTTCAAGACCGGTGCATTCAACCGCTCTGCCACGTCTCCATTGGTGCATCATTATATAGATATCATTTTATAATGCAAGCCCCTAATCTAAAAAAACTCAATTAATTTTAAAATACTTTTAAATTCGTACATTATCGCTTGCTGTACGCTAGATGTAAGCACATATCGAGAAGCCTGTTGGCATAACCCCATTCATTATCATACCAAGCAAAGACCTTGTACTGCTCGCCTACTTGCATCAGCTGCTGACCATCAATGATAAGCGACTCAGTCTGATGAATAAAATCACTAGAGACCAAAGGTTCATCGGTATAGGCCATGATGTCATGTAGGTGCGCCTGACTGGCAGATTTGAGAACCTCACGGATAGCCTCGACACTGACGTCTGGCGTATCAAATACAAACGTCACATCAATCGCCGCCACATCAATGGTGGGCACGCGTATCGAATGTCCATTTATCTTACCCACCATGGCTGGTAGAACACGCTCCGTCGCAGCGATACTACTAGAGGTCGTTGGGATAATATTATAGCCAGAAGCACGCGCTCGTCTTGGGTCTCGATGTGCCTGATCGAGCACGGTCTGATCAGCAGTAACCGCATGAATCTCTGTCATCATGGCAGATTTCACACCAAACGCTTTATCAAGCGTATCAATCAGCGGCACCAATGCCTGCGTGGTACAAGAGACACTAGAGATAATCGGTAGATCAAGCGTGAGTGCATCGGTATTCACACCCATGACGATACAAGCGTCCACGTCATCGAATGGCGCTGCACCAATGATTACTTGCTGTGCGCCAGCCTCAATATGTAGAGTGGCTTGCTCATACGAGCGAAAATGCCCCGTACACTCCAGCACCACATCGACGCCTAGCGACTGCCAAGGTAAATTTTGTGGATTGGGCTCTGATAGCATATTGATACAATACGTTAAATTATTTTTGGTCAGACAAAGCTGAGTTCTATTATCCTCATCTGCTTCGCTTTCTACAATCTCAGCATTGACGCCCAACCGACTCAGGCGACCATGCGTGCTATCAAACTTTAATAAGTGCAGCAAGATATCTGCTGGTGCCAAATCATTAATGGCGACCACATGAATGGCACGTCCTAACACCTCAAAGCGCTCTAGCAAGGCACGCAGTACATTGCGCCCTATACGACCGAAGCCATTGATAGCGACTCTCAGTGGCTGTGAGTGTTCACCAGTAGTACGATACGTCGCCGCTATCGGGTCAGAGGTCAGTTGATAAGTGGCGCTAGAAAAATCAGGCATAAAAGATATCGCTATAAAGGGATATAAAGAATGAGCATTAATGAGCGTTGTCGCTTTAGACACGCTCTAATAGTTGGTTCGATATTAGTTTTTCAAAAAAACCTACAGAGTCATAAAAATCTATCATGTCATAAAAATCTATCATGTCATAAAAATCTATCATGTCATAACAAACTATCTTGTCATAAAAAATCACGGCGTGATAAAAATCAGTGCCAAACGAATGGTGTTGTAGTCAATGCTCTGCTTTAGATGATCAAATATCGGACGCAGTTTGATACTACCATCATCATTAAAATCGTTTGGATTGTTAGCGACTTTGATGGCGACATAAGCATTGCCAACCGCTGTCATGACCTCATCCTCTGGACGTAGATGATCGCAGGCAAGGCTTGGGTCTTGTGATTTTAGCTCGCCGATATGGCGCATGATCGTCGATTGCGACAGTTGACGCGCTTGCGAGATTTCCGCTATGGTCAAACTCTCCTCCAATAGCACTCTGGTCGCACGCAAGGTACTCTCTGACTTATCAGAGACCTGATTGCCTAGTTTTTGTTTTTTATCGATTTGCGCTTGCTGCTGTTCGCGGCGCTTTTTTTGCAGCGCGGCATAGGCATCAATCACGGATTTACTCAGTGTCCCACCTGACTTTAGGACAAACTTCTCGTGGGCCTGCTGCATGCTCTCTTCATCGAGCATCGCATAGTTGGCATCGGCTTCGTCAGACAGTACCAAAAAACGCTTGTCTGCGCCTCGTGCCAGCGGATCGAGTTGCAAGCTCATATCATTCATACCTAATAGCTGCAATCCTGCCAGTGATTTGAGGCGTGATAATGCCACGTAGCCTTGCCCCAACTCAAAGGTACGCGACAAGTCGATTTCAGCGGCGTCAAGGGTCATGCCTTGCGATTTATGAATCGTAATCGCCCATGCTAGACAGAGCGGTACTTGTAGGTAACTTGCCAGCACATCACCCGCCTCATCTTCGATGATCCATTCTTCAGGCTCAGCAATGACTTCGCGTCCTGAGTTTAGCCTGACCACAGGCATTTTTTGTGTCGCCGCTTTCTTTGCTTTTGATTGCTCAGCTTCTTTTTTGGCAACACTTTTTTTGTCTTTGGTCGTCTTTTTATCAGTGGCTTCGCCAGTATCTTCACTGTCACTACTGCTATCGTCTTCTATTAACACGTCACTACTGTCTTTACTGTCATCTATCTTGACCGCAGCAAACCCAATCAGCTCACCCATCGTTCCGTTAGACACGCTAAGCTCGGCATTGTTTTTGATAAACATCACCTTTGCACCCACTTTGAGAATCAGCTCGTCCTGGGTACGTACGGTCTTTTTTAAGGTCTCAACCAGCTTACTGTCACCCGTGGTGGTCGCCTCAAAGCGCATCATCTCACCGTCTAGCAATGCCAACTCTTTGTCATTGATTTTATTAACATTGAGATTGTGTGTATAGAGACGAGTGCGTTTGATATCGACGCTTTGATCGTACGTGTTTTCTAAGGCGGCAATCGCCTCAAAGGTCACTTCCTGACGACGGATTTGGTTCAGAATATCATCCAAATCAAGCCCGCCATTTGCCGCTTCACTGACTTGTCTATGCTGCTCTGATAGATAGCAAATATGGAACTTGGCATCGAGCCATGCCTCAGACATAAAGGCGAATTTTTCACGATTGGTCTCCCCTTTACTACCGATTGGCGGTAACTGAAAAAAGTCTCCTGCGACGACGACTTGGATGCCGCCAAAGGCTTTGTCGTTTTTGCGAATATGCTTGAGCACTTGGCTGACCAAGTTGAGCTGCTTGGCATGTAGCATTGATATCTCATCGATGACCAGTACTGCCGTGTCTTTTAGTCTGTCTGCCAAGAACTGCTTACGGGATAAATTTGTCAAATCTCGGTCGCTCAGCTCATCTTTGATACCGATGCCTGACCAACTATGAATCGTTGTGCCATTCATATGCGTGGCGGCAATGCCAGTACTGGCCGTCACTGCAACAGGCACACGGCGAGCACGTAGATAATCGATGTATTGATTGAGGGTATAAGTCTTACCTGAACCTGCCGAGCCAGTCAAAAAGACGTTTTGACCTGTTTTTAAGATATCAAGAGCAGAAGATTGACGCATAGATCCAAACCAACCAATATTATGAAAAGAAATAGTATAAAAAAGAAAGCCACCATGATTAGGCAATAACCACAGTAAGCCAAAGTAGATGCCCACAATTATAACAGCTGCACTCACTTTGCGGACCATTTTAACTGACCCGCACTATATAACTTAAAGTTATGTGATACAAAATATATCATTATAAAAAGTCATTATCGTTCTGCCCAAAAGCTCAGTACGATAGAGGAATAATTGGTTCAGGAAGACCAAGGATTCATTTTTAAATGGCTGTCTATAAATAGCCATATTTTAAATAATCATCATACACAACAAGGAGTGGTTAATGTTATACGCTTATCCCAATACTGAAAACAGTCCCGTCCAATTCCGCGAAAAATACGATAATTTTATCAATGGTGAGTGGACCCCTCCTGTCGATGGCGAGTACTTTGACAACCCAAGCCCCATCGATGGTAAGGTTATTTGCCAAGTCGCCCGTTCAAAAGAAGCCGATATCGAAAAAGCCCTAGATGCCGCGCATGCTGCCAAAGACGCTTGGGGCAAAACCAGCGTCGCTGAACGTGCCAATTTGTTATTAAAAATCGCAGATAGCATGGAAGCCAACCTAGAAGCCATCGCCATTGCTGAATGCTATGAAAACGGTAAGCCTGTGCGCGAAACCTTAATGGCAGATATTCCACTCGCTATCGATCAATTCCGTTATTTTGCCAGTGCCATTCGTGCACAGGAAGGCGGTATCAGCCAGATTGATGAAGACACGGTTGCTTATCATTTTCATGAGCCGCTCGGCGTCGTGGGTCAAATCATTCCATGGAACTTCCCTATTCTAATGGCGGTATGGAAAATTGCCCCTGCACTAGCTGCGGGTAACTGTATCGTCATGAAACCTGCTGAGCAAACCCCAGCTTCCGTTCTATATATGTTAGAGACCATCGGCATCGCTGATATCTTGCCTAAAGGCGTGCTAAACATCGTCAATGGCTTTGGTGTCGAAGCGGGTAAACCACTTGCCTCTAATCCTCGTATCAATAAAGTCGCCTTCACTGGTGAGACCACGACTGGTCGCCTCATCATGCAGTACGCGAGCGAAAACATCATTCCAGTGACGCTAGAGCTTGGTGGCAAAAGCCCTAACATCTTCTTTGCCGATGTTATGGATGAAGACGATGATTTCTTGGACAAAGCGGTTGAAGGTCTAGTCATGTTTGCACTGAACCAAGGCGAAGTCTGTACCTGTCCATCACGTGCGCTGGTACATGAGAGCATCTATGATGAATTTATCAAACGCTGTATCGCTCGTGTCGAAGCCATAAAAATGGGCAATCCATTAGACACGGATACCATGATTGGTGCGCAAGCCAGCTCAGATCAGCTAGAGAAGATTCTATCTTATCTTGATATTGGTAAAAAAGAAGGCGCAAAAGTCTTGGTTGGTGGCGAGCAAGCCAAACACGATGGCGACTTAGCAGACGGCTACTATGTTAAGCCGACTATCTTTGAAGGCACCAATGATATGCGCGTGTTCCAAGAAGAGATCTTTGGACCTGTACTCGCGGTTACTACCTTTAAAGATGACGACGAAGCCATGCAAATTGCCAATGATACGTTATATGGTCTAGGCGCTGGCGTGTGGACACGTAGCGTACATAAGGCCTATCGCTTCGGCCGCGGCATCCAAGCAGGTCGCGTATGGACCAACTGCTACCATCTCTATCCATCACATGCAGCGTTCGGTGGCTACAAACAATCAGGTATTGGCCGCGAAAACCATCTAATGATGCTCGATCATTATCAGCAAACCAAAAACATGCTGGTTTCGTACAGTCCTAAAAAAATGGGTTTCTTCTAATCTAATCTGCGAAAAGATGACAGTAGATAGAAAACAAATGCAATCTATCGCAGGATAGGTTGCATTTTTGCTTTAAAGCCTATTAGAGACAGTTCGAGCTACAACTCGAAGTTTAGTCACTATATGGTTTTTAATCATCGTATGGTTTTTAGCGATAGTTTTTGACTATTGCGAATGTAAGTAGTTAAGGAGTTGATGATGAAAATTATGGCAACAGAGTCCTGTAAGGCACTCATTGAGCTATTGCAATCGAAGCATGGCGATTTGATGTTTCATCAATCAGGCGGCTGCTGTGATGGTAGCTCGCCCATGTGCTATCCATTAGGGGAGTTCAAAGTGGGTGGTCAGGATGTGCTGGTTGGTGAGCTTGCTGGCTGTCCATTTTATATGGGGCGCGCACAATACAATCTATGGCAGCATACCGATTTGACTATTGATGTCGTCAAAGGACGCGGTGCGAGTTTTTCACTAGAGATACCTGAAGGCAAACGTTTTATCGTACGCTCAGAAGTGTGCTCGGTATCAGATGATATATCATAAATTTCAATCGATAAGCTGAGTATCAACATACCAGCGTACTTTCCTATACTCGTGTACACCTGTACTTATATAAATAGATACCACCGAGTCATTTATATTTTATTATTTCCACAAAATAATGGATATGGTAAAGCTTAAACTATTTTGATTAGCATGGGCGCTATAAGGAATATGACATGGAATCTGACACACTATTTGATTACGTCATCGTCGGCGGTGGGTCTGCAGGTTGTGTATTGGCGAGCCGCCTCACCGAGAACCCAAACATCAGCGTTTGCTTATTAGAATACGGTGGTGATGGCAAAGATCTGGCGGTACGTGTACCTGCTGGATTGATTTTGATGGTTCCTGGCAAGCCGCTCAAATTGAATAACTGGTGCTTTCATACTACGCCTCAGACGCATCTCAATAACCGTCGCGGTTTTCAGCCACGTGGGCAATGCTTGGGCGGCTCCTCTGCCATCAATGCCATGGTGTATACGCGGGGCAGTAAGCTAGATTATGAGCGCTGGGCGGAACAAGGCTGCACTGGCTGGGGATTTGATGATGTGCTGCCCTACTTTATTAAAGCCGAAAACAATATTCACGGTAGTGATGCCTTGCATGGTGATAGTGGACCACTACATGTCAGCGACTTATTGAGTCCGCGAGAGATCTCAAAAGCCTTTGTAGAAGCGGCCGTCGCCAATGGTCTCGACCATAACACCGATTTTAATAGCGAAAAACAAGACGGTGCGGGGTTGTATCAAGTTACCCACTTTCATGGTGAAAAACAGGGCCAACGCTGCTCTGCTGCTGCGGCCTACTTGCACCCCGTACAAAACCGTCCGAATCTCACCGTGATCACCCATGCGCAAGCCAACCGCGTCATTATTGAAGACCATCAAGCCACTGGTGTCATCTACGAAAAAGATGGTGTGAAGCATACCGTTCAGGCGCGTCATGAAGTCCTATTGTCAGGGGGTGCATTTGGCTCGCCCAAAGTCCTGATGCTGTCTGGTATCGGGCCGGCTGAGCATCTAAAGTCGCATGGAATTGATGTCGTGGTAGACGCACCTGACGTCGGTGGCAACCTACAAGATCATTTGGATGTCGTCTTTGATTACGAGGTCAATACCACTGATGTCATCGGCATCGGTCTGGCAGCTATGGCGACATTGCCTAAGAGCATTCGGCAGTGGAGGAAAGACGGTACAGGGATACTATCTACCAATTATGCAGAAGCGGGTGCCTTCTTTAGTGTGGGTGATGCGCCAAAAGAGTGGCCAAATACCCAGTTGCATTTCGTCATCTCGCGCGTGATAGAGCATGGTCGCGATTTGAGACGTGGCTATGCCATTTCTTGCCACAGCTGTTACCTGCGTCCTGAGAGTCGCGGCACCGTGAGACTAGGCTCAGCTGATCCTTCTGACGCCGTACTGATTGATCCCAACTACCTCTCACATCCAAAAGACGTCGAGCATATGGTGGCAGGTGCCGAGCGTACTCGCGCTATTATGCAAGAAGCCGCACTCACCAAATACATCACCGAAGACTACCCCGCCCCTTATATCGAAAAAGACGGCATGCTCGGTTATATCCGCAATAAGTCAGACACTATTTACCACCCCGTAGGCACTTGCCGTATGGGTGCGGATGATAAGTCAGTGGTTGATTTGGAATTAAAAGTACGCGGTGTGGGTGGATTAAGGGTTATTGACGCTTCAATTATGCCGACACTCATTAGTGCCAATACCAATGCGCCAACCATCATGATTGCTGAAAAAATAGCAGATCTTATTAAGGCAAAACATGGTGATGCTGAGGTAGTCACTACGTAGATTAGGATCCCCTCAATTTCTCATAACCTCAATATCTCATAAATTGGTGTACACAAAATATAACCAATTTATTTCTGATTGTTTTTATTGAGTAAAATTATAATTAAGGATTAATACATTATTGCGTCTCATTCCCATTGGTACCACAGGGATAGAAAGAAACAATAATTGATATTATTGATCAAAATAATATCAAAACGAGCAGAAACCCATGTTTTTTATAAAAATTAGTTCAAATATTTCTTGCATTGCGGCTATTTATGAGAGTATATTCGAACAACTATTCATATCGTTATGTTTTTAACTACATCAATTAAAGTTATATCAACTTTATTTTTGTATTATTTTGTAAAAATATACCGTTAGAATAAATACTCAAAGCCAGTTTAGTGCTTGCTCATTATATTTCTCGCACATTGTATTCATGGTCGAATACAAACTAGGTAAATATATGAGTGACTACCTATCATTACATGGGACGTAATAATGCAAAAATCACTCTTTAAACTTACGATGTTGGCCACGCTTATCTTGGGTGTAAGCGCCTGTAGCGGTGACAACAAAACCACTGATGAATCTGCTGTCAGCTCAGATGCCAAAGCTGCCAAGACCTTGCTTTATTGTTCAGAAGGTAGCCCTGCTGGTTTCGATCCAGCACAGTACACCGCAGGTACAGATTTTGATGCGAGCGCCTACCCTATTTATAACGGTTTGGTACAATTTAAAAGAGACGGTACTGAGATTCAGCCAGGACTCGCTGAAAGCTGGGATATTAGCGAAGATGGCAAGACTTACACCTTTAATCTACGTAAAGGCGTCAAGTTCGGCAAAACCGATTATTTCACACCAAGCCGTGACTTTAACGCAGACGACCTTATTTTTACCCTAGAACGTCTCACCAACCCAGATTATGAATTCAACAAAGCCTATCCCGCTGAGTTCCCATATTCAGTTGGCATGGGACTGCCTGATATTATTTCTAACATTGAAAAAGTTGACGATTACACGGTAAAAGTCACTCTAAGCGAGACCAACGCGCCATTTTTACAGAACTTAGCGATGCCGTTTGCTTATATCAATTCTGCTGAATATGCAGACAAATTGATGGCTTCTGGTAATGCCGCTGACCTTAATACTAAACCAGTTGGTACTGGTCCTTTCGTCTTCACTTCTTATCAAAAAGACGCGCAAATTCGTTATACCAAAAACCCAGACTATTGGGACAAAGATAACATCTACATCGATAACCTCGTGTTTGTTATCACCAAAGATTCAGCGGTTCGTGCGCAAAAAGTTCAAGCGGGCGAATGTCATGTATCGGCATATCCAAAACCTGCCGAAATTGAATCGGTCAAAAAATCCGGCAAGGCCACCGTTCTTGATCAACCAGGTTTTAACGTCGGCTATGTGGGCTACAACGTCGAAAAACCAAAGCTAAGTGATCTTAAAGTTCGTCAAGCATTAGATATGGCGATTAATAAAGACGCGATTATCAATGCCGTCTATCAAAGCGAAGGGCTCAAAGCCACCAACCCGATGCCACCAACGCAGTGGGGTTACGATAAATCGCTTAAAGATGCGCCTTATGATGTCGAAAAAGCAAAAGCGCTGATCAAAGAAGCAGGTGCTGATAATATGAGCATCAACTTGTGGTACATGCCTGTCCAACGTCCGTACAACCCCAATGCCAAGCTAATGGCTGAAATGCTGCAAGCCGATTGGGCGAAGATTGGCGTTAATACCAAACTGGTAACCTATGAGTGGGGCGAGTATCTAAAACGCGCTGCTAAAGGTGAGCCTGATGTGATCTTGGCAGGTTGGACGGGTGACAATGGTGATCCAGATAACTGGCTAGGTTCATTACTGTCTTGTGACGCTGTCGGTGGTAATAACTACTCACGCTGGTGTAATAAAGACTTTGATAATTTGGTCATGAAGGCGCGTCAAGTAACCAATCAAGATGAGCGCGTGGATGACTACGTACAAGCTCAGCAAATATTCAAAGAGCAACTTCCTTGGACGACAATGGCGCATTCGGTAGTAACGGTATTCACTGCACCAAACGTTGTGGATTTCAAAATCAGTCCACTTGGTGCTGTACGCTTCGATGGCGTGAAGGTCGAATAGCCTTAGCTAATTAAGTCCGGCACGACATGCACTATTATTTAATTTGTATTCGGCTGGCTCAGAATCTCTGTTCCAGCCGTATTTATATGCGTTAAATATTTTTTATTTAAGTGCTTATCATGTAAGTATTTGTCATTTAAGTATTTGTCATTTAAGTGCCTTTCACTTAAGTGTTTCATGACTTAAATGCATGGTCACGGACGACTTCATTCATTGCTACCACTCCACTCATTGAATCACAACTACTGAGCAGCCCATGCTACTTTATATTCTGCGCCGTATTGCCATTCTCATTCCTGTCTATCTTGGCCTCACGCTGTCGACCTTTACGTTGATTCGTCTCGTACCGGGCGATGCTGTCGAGATCATGATGGGTGAGCGTATGGTCGATCCAGAGCTACATGCCCGCGCCTTAGAAAGACTTGGATTAGATAAACCACTCGTTGTCCAATATTGGGACTATTTGACGGGTATATTGACCGGTGATTTTGGTCAGTCTTTTCGTACTCGTTCTCCCGTATTACAAGACTTTTTTGCTCACTTCGTACCAACCTTAGAGTTGGCGTTGTGCGCGATTGTCATTGCTAGTGTCATTGGTGTGAGCTTAGGTATTTTTGCCGCCTTACGCCGTGGTACTTGGATTGACTATACCCTAATGTCAGGAGCACTGGCAGGATACTCGATGCCGATCTATCTATTGGGACCTATCCTGACAGGTATATTCGCTCATTATCTCGGCCTTTTACCCGTTGCTGGGGTAATTTCTGTCGCACAGTTCTTAGATGTCCAGCCACTATACGGTTCATGGTTACTTGGCTCTCTCACCTCAGGAGAACCTGGCGCATTTTGGAATGTGGTCAAACACTTTATCTTGCCTTCAATTGCCTTATCGACTATCCCACTCGCCATGATCGCGCGGATGACACGCTCTGCGATGCTAGAGGTGTTGGATGAAGATTATGTGCGTACGGCTCGTGCCAAAGGCTTATCACCGCGCCGCGTGATAATGATACACGTGATGCGTAATGCGTTGATTACCGTGGTCACTGTGGTTGGCTTGCAAATGGCGACGCTGCTTGCGGGCGCGATTATCACTGAGACTATCTTTAGCTGGCCGGGCGTTGGTAATTGGCTCCTCGATGGCTTTTTCACTCGTGATTACCCCATTGTGCAAAACGGTATCTTGTTGGTCGCCACTGCCTTGATTTTGGTCAGTTTATTTATTGATATTTTGTATGGTCTGATCAATCCGCGTATTCGACATACTTCTTAATGTCACATTGATAAATACTCATATTATAAATAGTGATGATTGGCGCTGAAGTGATGTTTTAGCAATGCTTAGTACTTTTTTAGGAACAAAACTCTAAAAAATGTCACTGCGCTAGCCACTATAGGAACTGCTCATGAAGCCTTCTGTTCTCCCCTCTGATGTCAATCTCATGGCCGCTACACCGCCATCATCTTGGCAACTATTTTTATCGACGTTTTGTCGCAATAAAGGCGCAGTACTTGGTTTTATTGTATTGGCATTGATGGTCATCATTGCCATACTCGCGCCCACTATTGCACCCCATGATCCTTATGAATTGTTTACCGGCCAAGAGCAGCTGCCGCCAGCCTTTTTAAGTGGCGGTGATGCGATGTTTTGGCTAGGGACTGATGATGCTGGACGAGATACCTTGTCTCGGGTGATGTATGGCGCGCGTTATTCTTTATTTATCGGTCTGAGCGCGACGACCCTTGCGATGCTAGTCGGTATTTCATTAGGACTTAGTGCCGCATTTTGGCCCAAGGTTTGGGGCAAAGCGGTCATGCTAGTCAATGATATTTTGATGTCATACCCTAGCTTACTACTAGCGATCATCATTGCCGCTATCTTAGGGCCATCTATGACCAATACGATTATTACGATTGCACTGGTCTGTACGCCGCCTTTTATTCGTCTGACTCGCGCCACCGCGATGGTAGAGTTACAACGTGAGTACTTTATCGCTTCACAAGTGATGGGTGCTGGCGTACTTCGCCTATTGTTTATCACCATTTTACCCAACTGTATGGCTCCGCTTATCGTACAAGCAACGATGATTTTCTCTTCTGCTATTTTAGAAGCGGGTGCGATTGGTTTCTTAGGGTTTGGTGTACAGCCACCTGATGCTGAATGGGGCGCGATGCTCGGTACGGCTCGTCAATACATTCAAAGTAATGTTTGGCTCGCTATTTGGCCAGGTGTCGCTATCTTCTTGGCTGCATTGTCGATTAACTTGACGGGTGATGGCCTGCGTGACGCGCTCGATCCCAAATTAAAGCAGGTGACCTAAGATGACTGACACCTTAATTAAAACGCTTACTACTCATACTTCTATGAATGGCGAATCAACAAAAGACGCGCCGTTGTTATTAGACATCGAAAATCTGTCGGTCACTTTTGGTCAAGGAAAGCGTGCCTTTCGTGCCGTCGATGATGTGTCGTTAAAAATCACACAAGGTGAGGTTATCGCCGTTGTGGGTGAATCTGGCTCAGGTAAGTCGGTCACGATGATGGCGCTGATGGGGCTATTGCCGCCGTCTGCGACCGTCCGCGCCAAGCGAGTGATGTTTGATAATAAAGACATGATCAGTATGCCTGCCAAAGAAAAACGCGGCATCATTGGCAAAGACATCTCTATGATCTTTCAAAACGCGATGTCTTGTCTGAATCCAAGCTTTACCGTTGAGATGCAGTTGGGCGAAGTACTGCGCAAGCATCTTGGTTTGCGCGGTGCAGCAGTACAGGCACGCATATTAGAGCTGCTAGAGTTGGTCGAAATGCCTGACGCCAAAAATCGACTCAAAGTCTACCCGCATCAACTCTCAGGCGGTATGAGCCAGCGCGTTATGATTGCGATGGCGCTTGCTTGCGAGCCAAAACTGCTCATCGCAGACGAACCGACTACCGCACTTGATGTCACCGTACAAGCGCAGATTATGGATTTGCTCGGTCGTTTACAACGTGAAAAACAAATGGCGATGGTGCTGATTACCCATGATTTGGGCCTTGTCGCACAAAACTCACGAGATGTCGCGGTCATGTATGCTGGACAAGTGGTTGAAACCAGTACCGTGCCAGAGATTTTCCAACATCCTGCACACCCTTATACAGAGGCGCTATTACAAGCCATTCCTGAGCTGGCTATTGGTCAAGATCGCCTGAATAGCTTACCCGGTGTCGTACCAAGCCAATATGATCGCCCAAGCGGTTGCTTATTGTCTCCCCGTTGCCCGTACAAAGAGCCAACGTGTGATGTACCACCGCCTATTTTGGATACACCAAATGGTAAGGTACGCTGTATTCATGCTGATCCCTCTTCTCGCACCCCTATCTCTCACGCTGCTATTTTGGAGTCACAAGTATGAGTAATAAAGTGGTTTTAAAAGCAGACAATCTACACAAGCATTACCCAGTATCGCAAGGATTGGGTAAACCAAAAGCGTATGTCAAAGCTCTAAACGGTATCTCATTCGAGCTTGAAGCAGGTAAGACACTAGCAGTCGTTGGTGAATCCGGCTGCGGCAAATCTACCCTTGCCCGCCAGTTGACGCTGATCGAAGCGCCTACGCAAGGCGAGTTATTTATCAATGATGAAGGCACCACTGGCTACAGTAGAAAGGCGCTTAAAGACTTACGTACCGAAATTCAAATGGTCTTCCAAAACCCTTATGGTAGCTTAAACCCGCGTCATACTATCGCCTATCAACTGACAGAACCATTAGATATTCATACCAATCTGTCTAAAGAAGAAAAGCGTGACAAAATCAATGAGATGATGAGAAATGTCGGCCTACGCCCTGAACATGCTGGGCGTTTTCCACATATGTTTTCGGGTGGTCAGCGGCAGCGGATTGCCCTCGCCCGCGCGATGATGCTCAATCCAAAAATTGTCGTCGCTGACGAGCCGACCTCCGCACTCGACGTATCGATTCAGGCGCAAGTATTGAACCTGTTTATGGACTTACAGGATGAGTATCGTACTGCCTACGTCTTTATCTCACACAACTTGTCAGTAGTACGCCATGTCGCTGACGATGTGATGGTGATGTATTTGGGTCAAGCGGTCGAGCACGGTCCTAAAGAAGCCATTTATAATGCGCCAAAACATCCGTATACCATCGCGTTACTGGCAGCTGCACCCACGGTAAATGGTCATAAAAACGATTTAACCCTACAAGGTGAGCTACCAAGTCCGCTCAATCCACCAAGTGGCTGTGCGCTACATAAACGCTGCCCATATGCTACCTCGCAATGTAGCGAAGTAGAGCCTCAACTGCGCGAATGGGATGGTCGATTGGTTGCTTGTTTACGCTTGGAAGAGATATATGGTTAAGAGATTTTTAATCATCTAATAAATAATTGGATAGCAGATGACAAAACCGCCATCATGGCGGTTTTGCTTTTATCATTATGATCACATCAAATTATCTTTATCTCTCACCGTTTTTACCTTATAAGACCTCTATCTTGAGATATGCAGCGCCGCTTCCAACGCTGCGGTGTCTTCGTGCATACGATATAAGCAAATCCTGCCTACCTCATCGAAGCGGACAATCATCGTCCAAAGGCTATTAAACACGTCGCCCGTACGCTTGACCGTATGTGCAAGCTCGCCAAATCTAACAATATAATGATCGTTTTCGATAGAATCGTCCATCTCAAAAGTGCCAAATTCAAACAGTTGCGCCAAATTTTTAAAGAATAGCGTACCTGCTGCTTGGCCGATATGAGCACCATAAATCGGTACTTGGTGGTCGCTTTGGTTTCGAAAGACTACGAATTTGACATCTGTGGTACATAGCATCATGGCTTGCTTATACTCCTCTGCAAAGACATGAGCGACGAACTGATCAAGGGTTTGGGTGTTTGCGGTTGTCTGCATGGGTTTTCTCACTATCGTGGATGAATTCAATCGCGGCGTGTGGAGCTGCCAGCGAGTGATACTCAGTCTAATGAGAAGCATGATAGAAAAACAGACGACGCCCACACAGCGACTGTGCAAATATGCACAATAAAATTTGCTAAGATAAGAGATGATTAAAACAAGAGAATAACTATGTACTGGGATGATTTGGCTTACTTTGTTTGCTTAGTAGAAAAACAAACATTGACCGCGTGCGCTGAAGAAATGAATGTGCAGCACAGTACGGTTGCTCGGCGTATTGAACATCTTGAGCAAACATTGGACGTCAACCTCTTTGATCGGCTGGGCAAACGCTACGCGTTAACTATCGAGGGCGAGCGGCTCTACCACCAAGCAGTAGAAGTCAAAAAAGAGATGGTCACTTTTCAAAGAATGGCGATTGATCAGAACGTTCTACAAGGCAAAGTGTTGGTATCCGCCCCGCCTGTATGGGCAAATGAGGTGCTCATACCTGCTTTGGCTGATTTTCGCCAGCGCTTTCCAGATATCGTATTGGCTTTAAGCGGTGATGTCAGTATGAGCAATTTACATCAACGAGAAGCCGATATCGCCATACGAACGCGCCGCCCCACTCAAGAAGACTTGGTTATTCGTACATTAGGGTCATCGACTTATCGATTTTATGCCCATGATGAATACCTCAAAGATACCAGACCTGAGCAATGGCAGCTGATAGAGTTTCAAGCCAACGCCAGAGTGCTCACTTGGTCTCAGACACTCATAAAGCAGTATGCTTATACGATTGCTTTTAGTACCAATGACTTATATATGGCATGTCATGCGGCTCGTCAAAAAATAGGAATTGCTTTGTTACCAGATTTTTTAGCCCGTCAGTACCCAGAACTGGTAACGGTTGATACTATTAATAAAGTCACGATAACTGACTTAGAAGCTACTTCTTCAGCGGACAATTACGCGGCTGCTGAGCCATTACAACCTGAGCAGTTAGATGCACACTCACCTATGCCACTGGCTCAATCATACCCTCTTTATCTGGTCATGCACCCAGATGTTCGGCGCTCAGCACGAGTCAGAGCGGTGGCAGATTGGTTAATTGACTGCTCTCATCGGTTAGAGGGGTTTGCATAATCTTTCTTAGTAGCTTGAATGATAGACATCTAAATTGTAGAACCATTGTTATCAGCTAACATTGACCACGCCGCGGCATTTAGGAAACTGCGCGCACCCATAAAAGGATTGTCCTTGGCGTGCGCCTTTTTTTGCGATGCGTTCAACCATCTCACCCTGACATCTTGGACAGGTTGGTATTTGAATCAGATTAGCGGCATCTTCTGTCACTTTAAGCATCGCAGGTTCATTAACTTTTGGCTCAGATTCTACAACCTCAAATGGTGTAAGAAACACTTTATTGGCCATATCATGTGACATACCGGTATGTGATGTAATTGTTTGCTTGGTTTCCAGATTATTAACGGGTAACTCGCTAGATTCAACCTCAGTTTGACCAGACCATCGATGCACCTCTCTACTTTTTAGAGGAAGTCTTTTAGCGGTCTCTTTTACTATCGGCTCTGACGTAGGCTTATTAGCCACTTTAGCAACTGGTTTATCATTAGCGTTACCGCTAGGCTGTTTATTTGATGGGCTATGCTTGTCTTTGAGATATGCCTTATGCTGTCGATTGGTGCGCCACGATTTACTAAATCTATTGCCTTCAATCTGCTCAACAATGGATGTGACCTCGTCTTCAGTGAGTAGCTTGTCTTGTTTCTTCTTTACATAAGAGACCATACCACTCGTCAATACGTGCTCGGGTAGCTCATCACGGGTTTTTAGCTCACATTCACCAATGAACGCAATCATCGAATGGAAGTAGCTCAGCTCCAATCCTAATAAATCTGCGAGCGTCTTAATGTGCAAGTAGTTTTGACGCAATGGGTTTTGAAATTTGAATTTGCTTCCATTTGGGAATGATTGCGTCCACTGTCTTTGTGTCTCGCTACCGTATATCCAGCCTTTATAGTTTTTGGTTTCAATGACAAAGATACCGTATACAGAGACGATGATATGATCGATTTGCGTACTGCCACCATTGGCTCTTGGCAAGGTAATACCGTTTAATCGGTGATAGACGTCTTTTTCAAGCTTTAGCCACATGGCGACGTTGATGACAGTTTCGCCTAGGAAACCTTTGAAGCTGGATTTTAGGGACATTGCTTTTTACTCTGTCTATAGTATCTGCTTAATTAGCACTTACACCAAATATTCATTTAATATAACCCGTAAATTAACCTTTTAGCGACTCATTCCATTGTCTGATATAATCCATTTGCTTACTTGCTGTGGTTAACTTATTTAGATCATCACACTGATCAAAAGTCCTAGCTCTATTGGTTGCTCGCTTTCCCATTTCAATAATATAGCCAACTCTTCCTTGCGACATTTGCTGACCCATGCTTGAGCAGACAAAATCTAATCTACAGCCATTAATACATATAACAATGCTTTTAGGCTCTAGTAGCGCTCTGAGTCCAAATAGCGCTGTATAAAAATCACTACCTTGAAATTTATACCTACCAAGTCCAGCCAATACAAGAGTTAGTCCAACATTTTCAGCAGAATCCGAATAGCTTTCAAATATTAACTCAGCACTTTCTTTAATTTTATTGTTATAGATAGCTACTTTTTGATGCATGATATTCATCTTTGTGTCCAGCCTATATAATTTTTTCTTTCGGATTATAGACATCTTTTTCAAGCTTTAGCCACATGATGACGTTGATAACGGTTTCACCTAGGAAACATTTGAAGCTGGATTTCAGGGACATAATAGCGATCTTTAGAATGGTTATAGAATGTGCTAAGCGCAATAATAAAACTCTTTAAATTTAATTGATCAGCACTCTCTTACGATGCTTTAAAGGCTTGGCATAAGCAGAAGAACATGATCTGATATGTTTATAAAAACTCTTATAAACCCGATCATACTCTTCATCAAGCTGTTTAAGTGCATCTAAAGTACTATCGTTAGGGTTAATTTCATATTCATACTGTGCATTTATCAGGTCTCCTCCTGCATTTAAAAACAACTCATATTTTTTCTCAAGCTCTGGAAAATATAAAGCTATCAATATTTCTATCTTGCCACCTTCTCTGTAAAATTCATCAACATCTAAAGCTTCATCGCAATTGCTTGAAAAACTTTTGGATTGAACTTCCTGAATAATGGCTGCAAAATCAACTAGTCTAAAAACTACTTCCTCAAACTTTATTCTTAAAAAGGCTTCATACTCTTTTTTGCGTTCAGATCTCTGAGTAATGAGAATACCGCATAGTCCAAATATTCCGATTATGCAGGCTGCTATCAAGCCTTCACTTAGTTCAATCTGTTTTAGCCATGTAATAGCGTTTGTCAGCTCGATACTATCCATCTAATTTTTCCAATTCTGTAGTTATATAATTTATTTTTATATGAGAGCTGCACAAGAAATAAAACTTATCTTTGTAAGCAATCAATCTATTCTAATTTACCACTAAATCATTATATTGAGGCACAGAATTTAGTACTGGTTGCAGCAGTTATTTTACCAATAACCATATTGATAAAAGCAGACCAAAAGAAAAGCCAAAAATTAAATCACAAAAAAAGCCACCAGATTTCTCTGATGGCTTTTTTTTAAATACTAATTAAGTCAGGCTAATTAAACCAAACTATTTACCGCTTCAACCACAGCGTCAGTGGTAATACCAAACTCTTTATATAGATCGCTAGCTGGAGCAGATTCGCCATAAGTGGTCATACCGATGACTTTGCCATCTAAACCAACGAACTTATACCAGTAATCTACATGCGCGGCTTCTACTGCGACGCGAGCACGGATGTTGGCAGGCAATACCGCTTCGCGATAGCTAGCATCTTGCTCAACAAAAATCTCAGCACATGGCATAGACACTACACGTACGCCAACGCCATTTGCGCTCAACGCCTGATACGCTTCCATCGCTAGGCCAACTTCTGAACCAGTGGCGATGATGATGGCTTGTAGCTCGCCTTTTTCTTTCGCAAGCACATAACCACCTTTGGTGATGTTCGCTACTTGCTCGCTATCACGTGCTTGATGTGGCAAGCTTTGACGGCTAAAGATCAATGCTGATGGGTTATTTTCTGATTTGATTGCTTCTGCCCAAGCGCTGGCAGATTCAGTCGCATCACATGGACGCCATGTACGTAGATTTGGCGTGGTACGTAGACTAGTCAATTGCTCAACTGGCTGATGCGTCGGGCCATCTTCACCCAGACCGATAGAGTCATGGGTATAGACGTGGATGACGCGCTGCTTCATCAGTGCGCCCATGCGTACCGCGTTACGTGCATATTCCATAAACATTAGGAACGTCGCTACGTAAGGGATAAAGCCGCCATGCAATGCGATACCATTGGCAATCGCGGTCATACCGAACTCACGTACGCCATAATAGATGTAGTTGCCATCAGCGTCTTTCTCGATGCCTTTAGCGCCCTTAAATAGCGTGAGGTTCGAGCCAGCTAAATCTGCTGAGCCGCCTAGTAGTTCTGGCAATAATGGCTGCAAGCTATTGATTGCATTTTGGCTGGCTTTACGACTAGCGACATCACCGCCCGCTTCTTGTGTTTGCTGAATATACGCTTGTGCTTGGCTATCAAAGTCAGCTGGCAAATCACCATTTAGACGGCGTGATAGTTCTGCTGCAAGCTCTGGATAGGCTTTTTTATACGCTTCAAAGTCCGCATCCCAGTTCTTTTGCTGGACGTCGCCTTTGGCTTTAGCATCCCACGCTTCATAGATTTCGTTATCTAATTCAAACGGGGCATGTTTCCAAGACAGTGCATCGCGAGTCAAGGCGATTTCGTCATCACCAAGTGGCGCGCCATGACTAGCCGCAAGGCCTTGTTTGTTCGGGCTACCAGCACCGATAGTCGTTTTACAAATAATTAGACTTGGCTTAGTCGTCTCTGCAATGGCTTGCTCAGTTGCCTGCGTGATCGCATCGGTATCGTGACCATCGACTTTGATGACTTGCCAGCCATACGACTCAAAGCGCGCTTCGGTATCGTCAGTGAACCAGCCTTCGACATTACCGTCGATTGAGATGCCATTGTCATCGTAGAAGAATACTAACTTGCCAAGCGCCAACGTGCCAGCGAGCGAGCACACTTCATGACTGATACCTTCCATTAAGCAGCCATCACCTAAGAATGCATAGGTATGGTGATCAACGATATTATAACCGTCACGGTTGAACTGTGCAGCTAGGGTTTTTTCTGCAATTGCAAAACCAACAGCATTGGCAATACCTTGTCCTAGTGGACCAGTAGTTGTCTCGACACCAGGCGTGTAGCCAAGCTCAGGGTGACCTGGGGTTTTTGAATGCAGCTGACGGAAACCTTTTAGGTCATCAACGCTCACATCGTAACCTGATAAATGTAGCAATGAATAAATAAGCATCGAGCCATGACCGTTTGACAGTACAAAGCGATCACGGTTGTGCCAATTAGGATCAGCTGGATTGTGCTTCAAAAATTTGCGCCACAAAACTTCGGCAATATCAGCCATACCCATTGGCGCACCCGGATGTCCAGAGTTGGCTTTTTGAACCGCGTCAAACGACAGTACACGGATGGCATTGGCTAGTTTACGTTCGTTAATTGGGGTGGGCATAGCGTGTCCTAATATCAAAGGAAAGTTTATTTGAATGAAAAAGGTTATTGAACTGAATTTACTTAGATATCTAAATAGGTGGCTCATTATAAACTAAGTAGCAACAATTTTCCCTGTTACTCCTAGTCCATGACTTGATCGGGTCACATAATAAAAAATCAATTGATCGTTAACGACTTCAATATAATGTTTCTCAAATTCTTGATAGCAAACATACTGAAGCCATCTCTCCTCTAAATAATCTGCGATTTGCTGATAGCTTATATTATTTGCAAATTTACAATACAACGTAAGCATGCAGTTCGCGTCATCATGACGTTCCTGATAAATAAAATCACAGCCAACATTGTTTTCCTTACAACAGAAAAATATATTGGCATCCATTTCAAAGCCTAACAAGCTGTCGCCACTACTTTGACCATAGATGATATATTGTGAGTAATTCAATTTATCAACTATAGACAAAGTATTCATAACGTCATTACCCTCAAATTTCAATACGCTCAGCACCGCCCATAAACGGACGCAATACTTCTGGAATCGTGATGCTACCATCCGCATTTTGATGATTTTCCATCACTGCTAGTAGCGTACGACCAACCGCTAGACCTGAACCGTTTAGGGTATGAGCCAAGCTGGTTTGCTTGCCATCTTTGACACGCGTACCCATACGGCGCGCTTGGAAGTCACCACAGTTAGAGCAGCTAGAGATTTCACGATAAGTGTCTTGGCTTGGTAGCCATACTTCAATGTCATAGGTTTTTTGTGCGGCAAAACCCATATCACCCGTACATAGTTGTACTGTACGGTATGGCAACTCAAGCTGCTGCAAGATATATTCGGCCTGCCCTGTCATCGCCTCTAGCAAGTCATCAGACTGATCGCTAGTACCGACATTGACCATTTCAACTTTTTCAAACTGATGCTGACGAATCAAGCCGCGAGTATCACGCCCGTGCGAACCGGCTTCACTACGGAAACATGGCGTATGCGCGGTGAATTTTAGCGGTAGCTCTTTGATATCCAAACGCTCGCCGCGTACCAAGTTGGTCATCGGTACTTCAGCCGTTGGGATGAGATAAAAATCCATCTCATCGTTATTCGTGTGATTGCTTAGCTTAAATAAATCATCTTCAAACTTAGGCAACTGACCCGTCCCTTTTAAGCTATCGCTATTGACGATATAAGGCACATAGGTCTCAAGATAACCATATTTCATCGTATGGGTGTTGAGCATAAATTGAATCAGTGCACGATGCAGCTGCGCCAATTGACCTTTTAGCACGTTAAAACGGCTACCAGTTAACTTAGTCGCTGCTTCAAAATCCAGCATGCCAAGCGTCTCACCGATATGAGTATGATCTTGAATTTCAAAGTCAAACGTACGCGGCGTGCCCCATTTGCGCACCTCTACGTTATCGTCTTCTGACGTACCCACTGGTACATCTGCCGCTGGAATATTTGGAATCTGTAGCGCTGCTTGAGTGAGTCGCTCTTGTAAGGTGCGTAGCTCGTCTTCAGCAGCTTTGATCTCACCGCTAACGCTTTGCATCTCAGCCAATAGCTCACTGGCATCTTCGCCTGATTTTTTTAGAGCACCGACTTGCTTAGCGCCAGCGTTACGGCGCGATTGCAACTCTTCTGTTTTGACTTGTAGAGACTTGCGCTCGGATTCAATCGACTGCCAAAACTCCATATCAAGCGTATAGCCACGAGTGGCCAGTTGTTGCTGTAAATCGCTTAAATCGCCGCGTAAGAGTTTTGGATCTATCATAATAGTTGCCTGTAACACTAAGAGTGAATAAGAAGTTTAAACATTATTAGTATAATTATTGGTCAGCTTATACTTATTGCAAAGCTTGATAACGCAATAACTACCTTGCCATGCTGCCATATTTTTTATCAAACTATATGGGTGCCGCTATCATACCAAGACCCAGCAGATTTGACCATGCTTTGAGCTTTTTTGAGCGCTTTTAGCGTGATTTTGGGCTACTACTTTCATTATCCATAGCCAGTTATACTTACCCGAAATACATATCCTAAAGTTCAACTTACTTTAATAAGGCTCATCTACCTTTATTAAAGCCATTAATATCGCCGCTATCAGTGAACAGAACCGCTTATATGTTTCATTTAGGAGTACTTTTCGGTAAGATAAGCGCATACCTTTATTTACCTACAGCCAAGTAGTACATCACGACTTGGCTTTGGCGATGTAAACCCAACACTTTTAACACAAGCATCTGAGAAACCTTTATGGCCCTGTATCCTTACACGCTCCAACCTGTCGCCTTAAACCTGACTGAAGCTGAATTCCTTCAAGCCCAATATGAACTGTTTGCCAGTGCCAGCCCCTCTTTTGGTCTGTCGAGCTTTAAGACCAAAGAATGGATCATTATGGCTGTGGTTGTGGTACTCGCTATTGCAGGACTGATCTTTGTAACAGGCTACTCAACCATCATTTTTTGGTTGATGCTCGTTGGTGTGGTGATTTATCTTTTGGCGCGTACTTTAGGCTTTAGATGGTATGTAAAAAGAGAGTTTGAAAAACAAATTGCTGATCAAGAGATGCCAGATGAAATGCGTCAAATGAAGCTTGGTGTACAAAAACATGGTCTAGTCATGGCGATGCCAAGCAACCAGCCTGAGATGATGAAAAACTCGCAAATGCGCGGTATGCAAATGCGTGCGGGCGCGACTCAACAAGCGGTTATTCCGTGGACTGCTATCAAGAGCTGGGATGAGACTGACGACTATATCTTTATGATGTTTGAGATGAAAGGTCAGCAAGGTAGCCAAATCCTTCCGAAACGCTTGCAAGCGCAAAAATTCCCTATCGATACGGTACGTCAACATTTACAAGAAGTGGTTCCGGTTAAAGGCTTAAATCCTGAAAACTTGCAGCCGCCAGCATAATGGCTATTAGCTATCTCTATCGTTTAGAAAAACGATAGAGAGACTCAATTATAGTTTTATAAAACCAATCGTAAAATTGCATTTATTATATTTAACTTATTAATAATAGTTTGCTATTATTATAAGCATCAAAGGAAGAGCTAGAGCTTATATAGATATTAATAAAAGTTAAGATATTTTTATTTTTATATTAATTAACTACTACTCGTCTTTCTTCAATTTTATATAACAACACTCACACTATAAGGACAATACTATGAGTAATACTAATAACGCTACTAACCAGATCGGTCTAGAAAAAGCTGACATGAGTGAAGTCATCGTTCAATTAAACAACTTGCTATCAACATATCATGTGTTTTACTTAAACGTACGTGGCTATCATTGGAATGTAAAAGGTGAGCACTTTTTTACTTTGCATCCGAAGTTTGAAGAATTATACACAGCATTGCAGTTACAGATTGATGAGATCGCTGAGCGTATCTTGACTCTAGGTGGTACACCACTTCACGCTTATAGCGATTTTGTACAACATACGAGCATCAGCGAAGACAAAAACGTCAAAGATGGTACATCTTGCGTTAAAGGCGTGGTAACTGGTTTACAAGCGCTAATTGCCGAGCAGCGTCGAGTATCCTCATTAGCAGCAGAAAGCGATGATCAAGGTACTGCTGATCTGGTTGATGCATACGTACAAGAGCAAGAAAAACTGGTATGGATGTATAATGCCTTTTTGGGCTAATACTTTATTAAGCTGATTATATATCGCTTAAATTAAGCCAAATAACAGTAAAATTTAGAACCATAAAAAAGCACCCAGTTGGGTGCTTTTTTATGCTCAGCAATCTGTAACAGATTGATTTACTGTTGAATCCATTGACGCATCTTTTCACGCTCAGCAGGCGTTGCTTGTAGCCAAATCTGCATAAATGAATCTAATGTACTGGTAGAGGTATTCACACTCGTGGTTTGCTTGATATTGGTCGTACCAACATTAGCATTGTTTGGCATTACTGCTGGTTGATCTAATGCTGCTATCGCACGTTGGTTTTGTAGCTCGGCATCGCCCGCCCCACCAAACACACCACCTAGCGCCTTACCAAGCCCTGAAAGTAGTCCACCTTGATTGCCAGCCATACCCTGTTGACTTGCGATAACCGTGTTGTTCTGCTGAATAGCGAGTGTTGGCTGCTTAGCATAATCTTTAGCGGCTTCGTAATCTTCTGGCTGGTTCGGCATCGTCAAACGATACGTTTGGTTATCTAACAATTCCGCCGTCACGCTGACGTTACCTGAACGCAGGTAATCATGCTCATCACGCAGCAAGTTATATAAGCGATCATACTTAGCAGTGATAGCGTGTTGACCCGGCTGGAGCGTGAACTTCTTGGTTAATGGCTGAAAAGCGCTCTGCTGAACTTCTTGTCCATTAATGGCAGTCACTTTGATATGGTCATCAACCAATAGTGTCACAGCGGCTTGTGACATCATAGAGACTGAGGTCGCACCCACCAACAACATACCAATAGTCAATTTTTTTAGCAAAGAAGCATTCGATTTCATAGGTTATTCCATTAATAGTGAAAGCAGGTTGGATAAAAAGTTCGTATTCTTACTGTTATTTGTATTTTTACTGCTAAAAGTTTTACGATTAAAAGTTTTACTGCTAAAAATCAAGTGGCATCGTATGTTGGTCTTGATCCGTCGTCTCGTTGTCTACTTGCGTCTCTTGGGCTATATCAGCCAGCTCTGCTGCAAGCGTTTGCTCATCAATAGTACGTAATGCGTCACTGATCACTGCTTTTGATATATTACTGCGGCCAAGGTTAGAAAACATTGGCTGAATATAATTAAGCACTTCCATCATTGCACCGATACGATGTGGCCCTTCAGTCAATAAATGATTAATAATGCGATCATCAAATTGCCAGCCGCGCCGACGCAAAATGGATTGGAGCAATGCCTGACGGTCTGCTAAATCATGACCAGTAGGCACTTTAAAGGCTGGTGCTTGTGCCAAACGCGTCAATAAATCTCTGAGTTGAAACGGCAAGTCACCTGCTGGCTTATTGGCCGCAAATAAAAGCTGGCGCTGACCTTCGCGGCTACGGTTGATCAGATGAAACAGCGCTTCTTGCCACTGACTGCTTTGCTCAAGCACTTCTAAATCATCGATAGCAATCAGATCAAAGTTTTCTAAAGAAGATAATACATGGACGTCGGTATGGATCAATTCATTGAGTGACAAGCAAATTGCTGATTTGTCCATTTCAATAAATGACTCACAAATAGCGGAGAGCAAGTGAGACTTACCCGTCGCAGGGCTACCAAACAGGTATAACTGACCGATCAGGCCGACATGTAATTGCCGCACTGCATCAATAATAGACATCCAACCGGGACCGGCAAAGTCGCTGAGACTTGCATCATGCTTAATGTCCAGATTGAGACTTAGCTGTGCTTCTGCCATGAATCATCAACTCGTGTTGCGTAGTGCAATATAAAAGTGCAGTAGAAAAAGGAATAAATTGCTATTCAGTACTATCCATACTACCTGATAAAAATGTGTGCAGTGGATATATAGCTTTTTTATGATGGATGAATTGCCTTAACCAGGCTAATCTTGATAAAAAATATAGCAACGGCTGATACGATCAACACTGCGACTATATATAACATATTTGCAAAATGACTGACAAGTCTTTTACCTACTAAGCCTTATCAATCATTTGCTTTATGCTTGCCATTTGTACGCTATCCGCTCACTATATTCAATAATAGAATATTTACTTCTTCTCAAACAATAGCAGTTGTTTACGACCTTTATAAAAATCTGTCGTGCGATAATACGCATATAGGTGACGGAACAATACATTCAAGACAGCAGAGACCGGTAGCGCGATTAACATACCCACAAAACCCAATAGACTGGCGCCTGCCAATACCGCAAAGATAACCCATAATGGTGATAAACCAATCTTATCACCTAATAGTAGCGGCTGCAGAATATAACCTTCTGCGGCTTGTCCGACTAAAAACGCCCCAACGACCAATAACAGGTAGGTCCAATCCAATCCAAACTGAAACAAGCAGGCGATGATAGCGGCCACAAATCCAATACCAAAACCCAAGTAAGGCACAAAGCTAGCAATACCAGCCACCATACCGATGATAAGTCCAAGCTCTAGACCAATAAGCTGCAGCTGTATGGCATAAATAGCACCCAGCAGCACCATCACCAACAGCTGGCCTTTGATAAACGCCATTAAAGCCTGATCGCACTCTTTGGCGATACCGACGACTTGTTTGCAGTATGCTCCTGGTATCGCCATCTTCCACGTCTGTAAACGCTGATCCCAATTGAACAAAAAATAAAACGTTAAAATTGGCACCAACACGATCAGTCCTGCACTGTTAATAAAGTTCATACTTGAAGTCAGTACTTGGCTCATCATGGTACTGGCATCAGCAAACTTATAATTCGTTTGCATATACTCGACCAGCGTCTCAGAAAAATCCTTAGACTCTAACACAGGCAATTGAAAACGAGTATTGCTATTGAACCACTCGCGTACTACTTGGTTATACCAGCCAGATATCTTAGGTAGATACTCCCAAGCGGCTTGTAGCTGATGCCACAATGTCGGTACCAACCACCAGAGCAACAGCGCCATCCCTACAGTGATGGTAGAGTAAACAATAATAATTGCGATCCAACGTCTGAGATGTTTTGACAATCGCTTTACCAAAGGATTGAACAAGTAAGCTAGCATAAAAGCAAATATAAACGGCACAATGACTGGTATCATCAGGTAGAGAAGGAACAGCGCCACAACCAAAGCGACGACGATAAATAAACGTCTGAAAAAAGGGTCGATTGGTTGGTTCATCATGATAAGTAATCCTATACGTGGGCTGATTTGAGATAGTGACAAAAATTGCGGTACTTGAGCCGTCAGGAGTCGTAAATTTAGCGTTTTATTATCGCAGAGTACAACAAAAAATCAGTCATTTTTTGTTTCTTAACCGCTTATTTACCACTTAATGCAAATCTTAGCCAAATATTGGCAAGTTGCTTTGCGAGTACGGTCTGTTTTTGGGTATAATGCGCGCACTATCTTTAAACTTTGCCTTTAAACTTTATCTCGCTGATTTTAGCGTGATTGACTCCCTTACTTTTTAATTCCAATTATCTATCCCCAACTGTGAGATGACTATGAGTGACAAGCCTTCTTTAAGCTACAAAGACGCCGGCGTTGATATCGATGCAGGCGATGCTTTGGTTCAGCGAATCAAGTCCGTTGCAAAAGCCACTACTCGTCCTGAAGTCGTGGGTGGACTTGGCGGTTTTGGTGCGTTATGCCGTATCCCAACAGGTTACACTTCTCCGTTATTGGTGTCTGGTACTGATGGTGTGGGCACCAAACTAAAATTGGCATTACAGCTCAATCGTCACGATACCATCGGTATTGATTTGGTCGCGATGTGCGTCAATGATTTGTTGGTTTGCGGTGCAGAGCCACTATTTTTCTTAGATTACTACGCAACAGGCAAGCTTGATGTTGATGTAGCTGCGACTGTGGTCACTGGTATTGGCGATGGTTGTAAACTTGCTAACTGTGCGCTTATCGGCGGTGAAACTGCTGAAATGCCAGGTATGTATCAAGACGACGATTATGACCTCGCAGGATTCTGCGTGGGCGTGGTTGAAGAAAGCGAGGTCGTGACTGGTGACAACGTTGCCGAAGGCGATGTCCTGATTGCATTGGCTTCAAGTGGCGCACACTCAAATGGCTACTCACTGGTACGTAAAGTGATCGAGGTTAGCGGTATTGACGTAACCAATAGCGATGAGCAACTAGACGGTCAACCTATTCAAGATGCCTTGATGGCGCCTACTCGTATCTATGTTAAAGCCATCAAAGCATTGCAAGATACCCTTGGTAGCTCAGCGCTTCATGCCATGTCGCACATCACAGGTGGCGGTCTCACTGACAACTTGCCACGTGTGCTCCCTGATGACCTAGCCGCTAGCATCGATACCAGCAGCTGGCAGTTCTCAGAGTTATTCACTTGGTTACAAACTCAAGGCAATATTGAGCAAAGTGAGATGTACCGCACCTTTAACTGCGGCGTTGGTTTTGTCATCGTGGTGCCTAAAGATAAAGCCGAAGCAACGATCAAGACATTGACTGACGCTGGTGAAAACGCTTGGCAACTGGGCGAAATGGTCAAACGTGAAGCCGATGCCGTGGTATACCGTTAATGTCAATTGATCAGACAAACCAAGCTGTCAAACCATTACGTATTGCTGTTTTGGTCTCAGGAAGTGGTAGCAACCTACAAGTGCTCATAGATGCCATGCAAGCAGGTGCGCTACCGATCGAAATCGTTGGTGTCATTAGTAACCGTGAAGATGCTTATGCGTTGACACGTGCGACCGATGCATCGATTCCCGTTGCTGCCTTGTCGCACGTTGCGAGTGGCAAACGCATGGGTATTAAGACCTTTGAGGCTCATGCAAACGAGCAGCTCATTGCATGGCAACCTGATCTGATCGTTTTGGCTGGTTTCATGCGTGTATTGAGTGGCTCATTTATCGATAATGCGCCTGCACCGATGATTAATTTGCATCCTTCTCTACTGCCAGTTTATAAAGGCCTAGATACGCATCAGCGAGTACTGCAGGCGGGTGATCGTCATCATGGCTGTAGTATTCATAAGGTAACAGCGGAGCTGGATGCAGGTCAGGTATTGACCCAAGCCGTACTGAGTGTCGATATCAACGATACGGCAGAGAGCTTACAGTCACGGGTACAGAAGCTAGAGCACAAGCTTTTACCGTGGACGATATTGCTGCTAGCAAAAAACGTTTTGTCACTTGAAGCCGAAAGCACTTCACAAGCTAATCAATACCTACCAACCCTACCTTTGCAGTTATTTATCACTTCATAGAATATAAGTAATGCATAACATATAGACAGATAAAACCTTTGGTTGTTTAAGCCATTTTTTACGGTATAAAACAACAAAAAGCCCAGTTACTCGCAATGAGTAACTGGGCTTTTCTTATTCAGTGACCACCTATAAAAGAGTATAAATGGTCATTTATAACAGATTTTTGGTTTATTAAAATACATGTACTGCTTTAATGTTTACAAACTCTTTGATACCAAATCCACCATGCTCACGACCATAGCCTGAGTTCTTCACACCACCAAATGGCAGTGCAGGATTGGCAAGACCGTAACCATTGATATACACCATACCAGTATCAAATTGCTCACTGGCTAGGCGAATCGCTTTTTCTTCATCTTTTGAGAAGATAGCGCCACCTAGGCCATAACGGCTGTCGTTCGCAATGCGCATCGCATCGTCTTGGTCTTTGGCACGAATGAGCGAGGCTACTGGACCAAACAGCTCGTCGTCATAAGCAGGCTGACCTTTCTCAACGTTCTCTAAAATAGTCGCTGGATAATAACTGCTTTTGCCTTCTGGTAATTGACCACCAACGGCTATCGTCGCGCCTTTTTTCAAACTCTCTTCCACTTGCTCATGCAGTTTTTCTTGCAAATCTTTGCGCGCTAATGGACCGATGTCTGAGCTGTCATCCATTGGGTCGCCAGATTTTGTACCTTCAAACTTTTCAACAATGCGTTTACGGAATTCATCATAGACGCTATCAACGACAATGAAGCGTTTCGCTGCTACGCAAGTTTCACCGTTATTAATCAAACGGGCTTGGGTACAGGTTTCTACAGCGGTTTCTATATCGGCGTCTTCTAGTACGATAAAGGCGTCATTTGAGCCAAGCTCTAGTACTGACTTTTTGATTGCTTTGGCCGCTTGTTGACCAACGATACGACCAGCATCATCGCTACCTGTGAGCGTTACACCGCGTACTTTGTCATTTTCAATCAACTTTTCTGATTGATCATGATCGATCAAAATCGTACGGAATAAATCATTTGGCAGTTCAGACTCATGGAATATTTTTTCAATCAATAATCCAGAACCTGTGACGTTCGCTGCATGTTTAAGTAAAACGCTGTTACCTGCCATCAAATTAGCAATGGCATAACGGAATACTTGATACGCTGGGAAGTTCCAAGGCTGCATACCATAGATGACACCGATTGGTTGATAAGTCACGATACCTTTTTTCATGCTTTCGATATCTCGCTCATCATCTGCAAGCGCCGCGACACCGTTTTCAGACGTATAGTCACAAATTGCTTTGCAAAGATCTACTTCTTGCTGACTTTGACCATATAGCTTACCGCGCTCTTCAGTCATAAGCTTAGATAGCTCTTCTTTGTACTCCATCAGCTTGTCACCGATAGACTTAATGACACGACCACGTTCTTCGTGGCTCACAGTACGCCATTCTAAAAATGCATTATGTGACGCATCAACAATCTTGTTAACTTCGTCGTTGCTCATGTAATCATAACTTTTAATATTTTCGCCCGTTGCTGGGTTAACAGTAGTAATATCTGACATGTGGATGTCCTTATTATTTGATTTTATGTATTTAGTATTATTGTCACTTTTAATTATTTGGTGTTACATCGATAGGACAATTTAATAAATGAATCGATAAGTTGTTTTCTATCTGCACCTATCATAACAAGGTATTTAGCGAAGAGTTTTACAATATATTGTGAAGTGTGTTGAAGATGTTAATAGTGTGACTGTCTTATTAAGAATGGCTAAATATTGATTAAGACTACATAGCAATACTAAACAAAAAAACCAGCCTAGTGGCTGGTTTGGTTCGTTGAATATACCAAATAAAGGTTAAACAGTAATATTCAAAGTAAGCTAATTGTTCACTATAAAATACTTACTACTTTATAAAAATTCTCATTAAAACAAGTGATTAATGACAGGTATTTCTTGTGGTGGATTTTCTTCCTCAGCCACTACTTGCCGTGCCACATGCATGATTAATTGACGCAACCAACGGTGAGCAGGATGGTGCTGTAGCAATGGTGACCATGCCATGGTCAGCTCAAACTCAGGAATAAAAAATGGCGGCTCTTCCATCATGATACTGTCGTTATTGGCCTGCATTCTTGCCACACGGGTTGGCAATGTCGCTATCAAATCTTTATTTGCGGCAAGCATGGCTGGCATCTGATAGTGGCGGGTGAAGACACTAATTTGGCGTTTTTGGCCCAAACGTTGCAATGCCTGATCAATAGACCCTAGGCCGCCTGATTTTTCTGGATTAACCCCAAATCCCACGCCCATCCCTGTTTTAGATACCCATACGTGCTGTGCTTTAAGGTAGTTTTTCAGATTAAAACGATTGGCATAAGGACTTTCAGACGACAGCAAGCAACTAAACGTATCACGCCATACTAAAACCTGATGAAAGCTTTGTGGTATCTCATTAAAACGATTGATCGCCAAATCAACACGCCCCTGTTCCATATCGCGATAAGAGACATCTGAGGGTGTCAAAAAATCCAAAATGACGTTGGGTGCTTCCGAACGTAACGCCTTCACTAGCTTCGGCACCAAAGTCGCCTCAGCATAATCTGACGTCATAATACGAAAGACGCGTGACGTACTATAAGGACGGAATTCAGTGCGCGGCTCTAGGACTTGAGTCAAATCTGCAAGTATCTCACGGATGCGTGGCTGCAACTCAAGGGCGCGCTCAGTCGGTGTCATCCCTTCAGATGAGCGCACCAGCAACGGATCATTAAATAACTTACGCAAACGGCGCAAGATATTGCTCATGGCAGGCTGGGTGATACCAAGCTGCTCAGCTGCGCGAGTGACGTTTTTTTCTCGTAGCAACACATCTAGATGGACTAATAAATTTAAATCAACCCGCTGCAAATTCATATGTATTTCTCTTAGCTTTTAAAAGATAAGCACCACGGCACGCTTGGTATTATCAGTGCTGGAATGGTGATTTTCGATCTAGGACAGTATAATTTTGCGAATTTTTATTGGTTTTACCGCAAAAGATACTCAGCATAACTCAATTCCATCACCATAAGATACTGTTATAACTACATTATAACCTATAAAAATACTAAAGATAAGTATCATAAATTAGATAAATCTTGGTAAGGCAGTTATAGTGAGTCCCATAAAGGATTTGCGGTACAGACCACAAACCTGAGTTTTATGAACGGGTTATCGTCCAAAAAACAACATAGTTAAATAGCATAGTAATGGTTTATCTCGACAGTGAAACATTACCAAGTGTCAGTATAATTGTAACATCTCTTGTTGTTAATTATGACAACGCTGTTTATTAAATACTCAAACCCCTTTGATATACTTGGACAAGCTGAATCAGCACTATAAATCAGCAATTATTTGTCAACTGCTGAGTTCAGCAATCTTCTTGTATTAATGCACAGGTTTGTTTAGGGTAAAGAAGACCTTTACGAGGTATTGATACCACTACTACCGAATTTATTGACAACACAAATTATTATTTTAACGCTCAATTTATTTTTTACACCCTACCAAGGAGACTATAGATGTCAACTGCATATAAATCAGCGATCGACCTAGTACGTGAATTAAAGCAAAAGCACGGCAACTGGCAGAACATTAGCGAGACTGATGCCGCACGTATGATGTCACAAAACCGTTTTAAAACGGGCTTGGATATCGCAAAGTATACTGCAAAAATCATGCGTCAAGACATGGAAGATTATGACAATGATACGTCTCAGTACACACAGTCTCTAGGTGCATGGCATGGTTTTGTGGCACAGCAAACCATGTATGCCAAGAAAAAATATTTCGGTACGACTTCTAAAACTTATATCTACCTTTCAGGTTGGATGGTAGCGGCGTTACGCTCTGAGTTTGGTCCACTACCTGATCAATCTATGCACGAAAAGACGTCAGTACCTAAGCTAATCGAAGAGATCTACACGTTCTTACGTCAAGCAGATGCTAAAGTGTTGAACGACTACTTCCGTGAGCTAAACGCTGCTGAAGAAGCTGGCCAAGACACTTCAGCAATCTTAGAAAAAATCGAAAACTTTGATTCGCATGTTGTGCCAATCATTGCAGATATCGATGCAGGTTTCGGTAACGAAGAAGCCACTTACCTATTGACTAAGCAAATGATTGAAGCTGGTGCTTGTGCCATTCAGGTTGAAAACCAAGTATCTGATGCTAAGCAATGTGGTCACCAAGCTGGTAAAGTCACCGTACCGCATGAAGATTTCATCTCTAAGCTAAACGCTATCCGTTATGCATTCTTAGAGCTTGGTGTTGAAGACGGCGTTATCGTTGCTCGTACTGACTCTGAGGGCGCATCACTCACGCAAAAAATCCCAGTATCAAATGAGCCAGGCGACCTTGCTTCTAAATACATCGATTTCATCGAAATGGAAGAAGTATCTCTTGAAGATGCAAAAGAAAACGATAGCTTACTTAAGCACAACGGCAAACTAGTACGTCCAGTTCGTCTACCTAACGGCCTATATCAATTCCGTGAAGAGACTAACATCGACCGCGTTGTACTTGACTGTGTCACTGCTCTAGAAAACGGCGCTGACCTACTATGGATCGAAACACCGACTCCAGACGTTGCACACATCAAATCAATGGTTGACCGTATCAAAGAGCAACAGCCTAAAGCGAAACTTGTATACAACAACAGCCCATCGTTCAACTGGACGCTTAACTTCCGTAAGCAAGTTATCGCACAGTGGGAAGAAGAAGGCAAAGACATCTCTGCATACAATAAAGATGACTTGATGAGTGCTGATTACGACGGTACTGAGCTTGATGCTGCAGCTGACGTAGCCGCTAAGAACTTCCAACGTGATGCGTCACGTGAAGCTGGTGTATTCCATCACTTAATCACGCTACCGACTTACCACACCACTGCACTTAGCGTTCATGAACTTGCTAAAGGCTACTTCGGTGAAGAAGGCATGCTTGCTTATGCAGCTGGCGTACAACGTAAAGAAATCCGTGAAGGCATCTCTTGTGTTAAGCACCAAGCAATGGCTGGTTCTGACCTTGGCGATGACCACAAAGAAATCTTCTCAGGCGATAACGCACTGAAAGCTGGCGGTGGCAAGAACACGATGAACCAGTTCTAATAACTGACAGACTAGCAGTATTTATTAAAAAACCGCCCTACATCATGTAGGGCGGTTTTTTATTGCGGTTTAAATAATCAGAGAATGGTAGACTAATAATTATCAAGCAAAACCGTCAATCAAAGCCATCAGTCAGAATTATTAGGAGCCAATATGCAAGAGATAGAGCTGAAGTTTTTGGTACCAGAGTCACGTCTAAAGGGTTTAATGCGTCAAGCAAAAGTTAAATCCTCACAAGTGACACCACTGGCTGCACATTATTACGATACCCCTGATCAGCAGCTTGCACAGGCAGGTATCGGTCTGCGTATTCGTAAAGAAGGCGATACATGGGTACAAACCATCAAAGCTGGTGGCGATGGCATTGCCGCTCGTTTGGAGCACAACGCTGTGTTAGACGATAAGCAAGTACAGGAAATGCTTGATAATAACGAGCTGATGCCTGATTTGACGATATATGCAGACACTCCTGTCACCTCTGCGCTGGCTGACTTTAAACTCAAAAAGTTAGCAAAAAACCTAACAAGACTGTATGTTACCGACGTCGAGCGCACCACTCGATTGCTCACAGAAGATAATAGTGACGAAACTGATAGTTGTATCGAGATGGCTTACGATCATGGAGAAATTGTCCATGGTACTGACGACTCTCAGCGAAAAACCATTCAGGAGATAGAGTTCGAATTGGTGTCAGGAGATATAGATTTTTTATTTACGACAGCCAAAACATGGTGCAAACGCTACAAGCTGTGTCTATCTACCGTGACCAAAGCTGAGAACGGTGGCTTGCTCATCAACGGACAGAAACACAGTCCAGCAGTTGGCGCTGACCTAAGCCAACTAGATGTGAACAAAAACAGTAGCATGCCCGCCTTTATACGAGCAGCCGTACATAACTGTCTATTACAGATATTGCCAAATAGTAGTGCTATCGTCGCTGGAAGTATTGATCACGAACATATTTTGCAAACACGCATTGGTATTGATCGTATGCAAGTTGCATTAACAGCATTTGCTGAATTTTCCGATGAAATAAACCCAGAATGGCTACCGATACTAAAGCAAACCTCGACCTTGCTTGACAATTATTACCAACTCGCTCATATCGAGGCCTATATCGAACCTGAGCTACAGGCACTCGGAGCCCCTACTGTTGAATGGACAACAGATATAGAAGATATAAAAATCACACCGATCAATACGCTGCAAGCCAATGACTTTCAGCTAACCTTGCTAGAGCTGATTGCCTTTACCATGAGTGACCCTAGTATTGAGCCTCAAGCGGATAAACTTGCTCTCGACAAGCTAGCAAAAATTTTATCGAAACAATATAAAAAGTGCCTCAAAGCAGATAAAGACACTGATGAAGTGATTGATACCGAGATTGTGAGCGATGACGTAGATGTTGATACCGATATCTCTGAGGATAATCAAGACGAAGCGCTACTATGCGATCACCTAAAAGCGCTACGCTACATAAGTGAGTTCTCTGCGCCTTTGCTAAGTAAGAAAAAAGCCAAGAAGAAAACCAAGCGCTGGTTAAAGCGTCTGATAAAAGCGCAAATAGCGCTAGAGCAACGCAATGATGAAAATCAATATCAACAACTCTATGCCCTAAAATCGGCCACAGATGCCAATGCCCTATACGGTGCAGGTTGGTTTGCTGCCATGCTCACAGATGACCCAAGTTATATCGAAACGCGTTTGGCCAAATTTAAAGACAGCTCAACATTTTGGTAAAACGTATTACTCGGTAAAGATACCTCGGTAAAGATACATTGCTTAGTAAAAAGGACAGCTTTTATCAATGAAGCTGTCCTTTTTTATAAATAAACCATTTTATTTTTCGCTTTGATCTTATCGTTCAATATTTATACCTTTCACTACCATCCTTAGCCGTCATCGGATTTTTCGGCTCAAATACCGATAAATAAATATAATTTAGAAATAATGAGTACGATTAATCTTAGTTAATCTGCAACGATCATTACTGGCATACCCTCTTCGACTTGCTCAAATAATTTCACGATATCTGTATTACGCATACGTATACAGCCATGTGAAAGCGGTATACCCATCGGCTCAGTATCTGGTGTGCCGTGGATATAGATATAGCGCTCATAAGTATCACAGCCGCCTTGACTGTTGCTACCTTTATTCGAGCCTTCTTCCAAACCGCTCAACCAAAGAATACGGCTCAGTATCCAATCACGTTTAGGATGTAACGTGCCAAGAGCGGCATCATATACCTCGCCAGTTGGCACACGGCCCACAAAAACAGCATTCATAGGCTCGCTGCCGCCTATTTTTTTTGCAATACTATGCTTACCAAGAGGCGTGCAACCGCTATCTTGCTGACTACCAATACCGTTCTTCGCCGTAGAGACGGTGTATTCAGTGACCTCAGCTTGCTGCTTATGTATTGTTAATGTCTGCTTAGCAATGTTAATCACTAGATGCTTATTAAAAGTTTCATTATTCGTCATAAATGCTTCCCGCTATCAGTCATCCATAAGATGACTGTTAAGGTAGTTGGTAAAACTGATTCAAAATTTCTATTATCAAGGGATTGTGTCAATGCTTTTGGCACCGTAATATAGAGGCACACTTTTTGATGCTAGCAGATTATGACGACTATTTCACCGACACGTGTGTCGATGTATGATTTTTTATATCATGATACCAAGCCTATGCTGCCACTTTTGGCTGATGCCGCACAGCTCTCGTTGCCACAAGCGAGGCTGGCAATGGATGCCAGTTTACAAGCTATTGTGAGCGCACTTCTTGCCTATCAGCAGCAACATCAAGGACAAGCACTCAGCAAAAGACTATTTGGACGTGCTGCTGTCAAAGAGTTACGACAATACAACTCAATGAATTTTGCGACTCTCAAGGCGACGTTATATCACCGAAACGATGCGGCAGATGCCGTTTTTAATAACAGCGCCCGTGTGATAAAAATCAGTGACCATATTGCTGAAGATATTCATGCAAAAACGCAGCAAGTTCAAATCTTACTCACCTCTTTATGCGTGATTGTCCTTCGAGAATTGGCTATCTTGGCAGAATACAGTCAACTCGATAGTGACGAGATGAATAAATGGTTTGCCCTACAACCACAGTTTTTGTCCGCAGCACGGTTTAGCAATGAGCAAACGCAAGCAGTGCCTACTCTTGAGTCAGAGCGTGCTAACAGCGAGCCGGCTACACTACTGACAGAGTCTGTAGAAAACAAAGAGCCTTTGGAAAATCATGCGGAGAGTGCAGAACTCAAGCTATTAAACGCTGAGCAGTTATCAAGCACCCCGCCACCTTTTGATAGCTACTGGTACGAGTTGACAGGGTTCGAACCTAAAAACCATGAACCTGTACAAGACATGCAATTGGCAACGGGTAATTACCTAAAAGCTATTGGACGCTCACCGGAGAACTTGCCGCAGGGTCGTCATAACGACATGCTGGTATTTGAAGAGATGCACGCTATTGCTTTGCCACATCAGCGCTGGTTATTACAGCTGGCAAAAATCTCTGATATTTATCTTAGTCGAAATCGCCTGCGCATCAACTCTGAACCCGCCAATCCACCAAAGCCGCCTTTAGTAAGCTTAGGATTGATCGGTGGCAATAATGACAACACGCCAGCGACAACGAGCGAAAAGCCGATAGAATATGACGCTTCCACGCCACTTTGGAAAAACCCTGTCATTCTTATTATTATACTTGTCATCGGTATACTAGGGGCGCTCGCTACGCTCAAGTATCAATCGCAAAAGTCTGATGGCGTTGTGCTCGCCACCGAAGAAATATTAGCACAAGATATCACTGATGAACGTCAGCAACAAGATGTCGCTATTGTGAGAATGGACGATGAAGAGTCTGATACGGCAGAGACAGCACAAGCCCAATAAAGACATGTGCTGTTAATAAAGTGATGTTCATAACAGAGTCTTGATAGAAACGCATCAGCCATAAAAAAAAGAGGCGCTATTTATATAGGCCTCTTTTTTATTGCTATTGAACTAAATACTTAATTAACTACGTACAATCGAAATGCTTATTTAGACAAATCGCGACCACGGCTAGCTTCGATAGCCAAACGTAGGCCGTTTAGACGGATAAAACCTTCTGCGTCTTTTTGATCGTAAGCACCCGCATCATCTTCGAAAGTTGCGATTTTTTCGTCAAATAACGAATCATCTGACTTGCGACCGACGACGCTCACAGCACCTTTGTATAATTTTACACGTACGGTACCGTTGACGTATTCTTGTGATTTGTCAATCAATGCCTGTAGCATCATACGCTCAGGGCTGAACCAATAGCCATTGTAGATAATTTTTGCATAGCGTGGCATGAGCTCATCTTTTAGGTGGGCAGCTTCACGATCAAGCGTTAGTGACTCGATACCGCGATGGGCTTTTAGCATAATTGTACCAGCTGGCGTCTCGTAGCAACCACGTGACTTCATGCCGACATAACGGTTTTCAACGATATCTAAACGACCGATACCATGTTTACCGCCAATTTCATTCAGCTTAATCATGACTTCATAAGGCTTTAGCGCTTCGCCATCGATAGCAACGATATCACCTTTCTTGTATTCTAGTTCTAGATATTGCGCTTCATCAGGCGCGTCTTCTGGGCTGACAGACCAGCGCCACATGTCTTCTTCTGCTTCAGTGTACGGCTCTTCTAGAACGCCACCTTCATAAGAGATATGTAGCAAGTTGGCATCCATTGAATAAGGCGATTTTTTCTTATTACCTGCATAATCAATAGCGATGTCATGCTCTTCAGCATACTTCATCAAACTTTCGCGGCTTGATAGATCCCACTCACGCCAAGGAGCAATCGTTACCACGTCTGGTGACAAAGCGACAGCACCTAACTCAAAACGAACTTGGTCATTACCTTTACCAGTCGCGCCATGACTGATGGCATCGGCATTGTGTTCTTTAGCAATCTCAACCAAACGCTTAGCGATTAGTGGACGAGCGATAGACGTACCGAGTAAATACTCACCTTCATAGATAGCATTGGCACGGAACATAGGGAATACGTAATCACGGGCAAACTCTTCGCGCAAATCTTCGATATGGATGTGCTTGATACCCATTGCTTGAGCTTTGGCTCTTGCTGGCTCAACTTCTTCGCCTTGACCGATATCAGCGGTAAAGGTGATCACTTCCGCATCATAGGTTTCTTGCAGCCATTTAGCGATGATTGAGGTATCAAGACCACCTGAGTATGCCAATACGATTTTATTAATATTTTTTGGATCAAGTTGAGCCATGAAAAACTCCTGTTATGAGAATTTAGTTTTAGTAAACGCGCTAAGATCAAATCGAAAGCAAGTTAAAAAGAAATTACCTGCTCAGTGTACATCATATTTACTATAGGCAAAAGTCTAACTGCCATAAGGCGTGTGCTTTTGGCTTAAATCTTAGAACGGGTTAAATAATACTCAATGAATTATGTACAGATATTTCGCCTTATATTTAGTCAACTGGGCAAATCTGTTATGATAGTCGCACAGTATTCTCCTCTTTTTTTCCTTTATTTGACGATATAGAGCGCTTTGACACTATGACTGATTCGATTAGAGAATTAACCATCCTTCAGCCAGATGATTGGCATATTCACTTGCGCGACGATCAGGCTTTGAGCACGACCGTACCGCACGCAGCAGGTAGTTTTAACCGTGTGATCTGTATGCCAAACCTTGTGCCGCCAGTCAAAAATGCACATGATGCACAGGCCTATCGCGCGCGTATCATGGAAACTTTGGCAGCAAGCGATTTAAGTCTTGAGCGAAAATCAGCCTTTGATCCACGTATGACTCTGTACTTAACGGACAATACTACTGCCCAAGATATCGAGTTGGCTGCACAGTCAGGCATCGTACAAGCGGTCAAACTTTACCCTGCTGGAGCGACCACCAATTCTGCCGATGGTGTTACCAACATCAATGCCTGTGTCGATGTGTTTGAAGCACTAGAAAAGTACAATTTACCACTATTGATACATGGTGAAGTGACGCAAGACCATATAGATATTTTCGATCGCGAAAAACGCTTTTTAGACGAAGTACTGGCACAAATTATCGTCAAATTCCCAACATTAAAAATCGTGGTAGAGCATATAACGACCAGTGATGCAGCGGATTTTGTATTGGCTCAAGGCAATCATATTGCTGCCACTATTACCCCGCAGCATTTAATGTTTAATCGCAACCATTTATTGGTTGGTGGTATCAAACCGCACTTTTATTGCTTACCTATTTTAAAGCGTGAAAGCCATCAAAAAGTCCTGTTAGATGTGGCCACGAGTGGCAATCCGAAATTCTTCTTAGGTACCGACTCTGCACCACATGCTACCGACAAGAAAGAAGCCGCTTGTGGCTGTGCTGGTTGCTATAGTTCAGCAACCGCTCTACCGTTATATGCCACTGCTTTTGATAGCGTTGGCAAAATAGACAAGCTAGAAGGATTTGCCAGTCGTTTTGGCGCGCAGTTCTACGGTCTACCTTTAAACGAGAGTACCATTACGCTTGTCAATACCCCTATGCAAGTGCCGAACGACTACCCTTACTTTGATGGTGCATCATTAACGCCGCTCATGGCAGGTGAAACGTTACCTTGGTCGCTTAAGGTTTAGTAGCCACACAGCATAGCACTGACAAAGCAACCTATTATTTTTTCTATAATGCCAATGATACCTTTGTACTAAACACCCTTAGTGCAAAGGCGTTATCGATGTTATGAAATAATGATGTGCAATTCCATATACCAGCACGACTGATAAAAGTGATTGAACTTGATATGACCAATCAAAATACAGCAACCTTGCCTGACGCAGATGTCTCAAATTCTACGGATGACGACCTGAACGTAATCCCAAGTGCTACTACTGAAGACAAAGGCGACGACGAGCAAACACCCTTGAGTCTAAAAGACCGGTTTCGTAAGTTTTTGCCTGTCGTCGTCGATGTCGAGACAGCGGGTTTTAACTCTCAAACTGATGCGCTATTAGAAATCGCCTGCATCCCTGTACTACTTGATGAGCATGGCGTATTTTATCCAGGTGAGGCATTCAATGCTCATGTTGAGCCATTTGAGGGTGCAAATTTAGAACCCAGTGCCCTTGCGTTTACTGGCATCGATCCTAACAACCCAATGCGTAAAGCCATTGCTGAAGATGAAAAAACGGCCCTTCGCCGTATCTTTAAAGGCTTAAAAGAAGTACGCCGCGAGGAAGAGTGCCGTCAATGTGTTCTGATTGGACACAACGCGCATTTCGATTTGTCATTTCTAAATGCAGCTGTGCTACGTACCAATAGTAAGAACCACAATCCTTTTCACAATTTTTCAGTGTTTGATACCGTGACTTTGTCTGCACTGGCTTTTGGACAAACTGTATTAGCACGGGCATGTAAGGCAGCAGGACTCGAGTTTGATGGTAAAAATGCTCACTCAGCACTGTATGACACTCAAAAGACGGCCGAGCTGTTCTGTCACATACTCAATAATTATCCTATGCTCGCTAATGCGATGCACAATGAAGAGGCTAAAGAAGCATCAGCTGATAACGATAGTGAATAAGTCACATATCATATATTGCCAATCATAGATAATAGTGCTATTTGTAATACTTGATGACTTTGACATCTTGATTTGATAATCAATAGGGATATGATTGATATCACGATAAGCAGATGGAATTATTTTGTATGATAATAAATGTCATATTTTTGGACGGCTAATATGACTACTTATGATGAGTGTCGCGCTTAAGCGATGCAGTTATATCCTATAGATAGTTCAAGTTACTCACTCTGCCTTGATAACGAATACTATCGAGGCCTAATAGGAGGGACTTTATTATGGATCCACAACTTAAGTTATGGGGAACCATCCTAGGCTATATGTTGCTCGCTTTAACTATTAGTGCTTGTACTTCCCTATGGATTCGGTATCATTTAAAGCGCAATGATCTCCATCCTCGCCGTGCAATTAAAAAAAGATATTTAATTTTAAAAAGACGTAGAAAAAGGCTTGACAGGAAACGCAGACGCTATTAAAATACGCACCACTTCAGCATAAATGGTGAAAGCAGTTGAAGTGTTGTTACTAGTCCCCATCGTCTAGAGGCCTAGGACACCGCCCTTTCACGGCGGTAACGGGGGTTCGAATCCCCCTGGGGACGCCACTATTTGGCGTCACTTGTTAGCACTCAATAAGACTAACAATGGTACCACCAAAAACCCCACTCATAATATATTATGAGTGGGGTTTTTTATGCCTGATCTTAACATCAAAGCTATTCTTAATATCCAAACTATTTGTTTAAATAAAAAAAGCCAGCATTGAATCAATGCTGGCTTTTTCTTGTTCGTCTGCTCAACTAGATGTAATTAGTATTTAGCTCGATAACCAATCGTATGAACATACTTAAAATCATAAGAGAGTTAACTCCTATGATTATACTATCTATCGATTACAGCATTAGCCATAGTAATGTGGCAGCTATCATCAAGCCGAGTACCGTCTGAATTAAAAAGAATGCCTGATGTTGACCAACGACCTTACTCAACGTCACGCCTAAAGTATTATACTTAATAGGTGCTGTATCGATATTGCCTGTTCTGTTCTGCTCTTCGTAATACTCTTGCAAAATATCTAAGAATTTCTGCCACTCATTAGCATTCCAATCATAAGGCTTAAATGGCATCAGTTTTTTGAGCTCAGACTCTTTAGTCATCCAGCGCTCAAGTGTAATAGAGCGTAGTGACCAACTGGCAAAACGGCGCTTTGTGATTTCCGAGAAGTCTAAGATTTTTAATTCTTTATGTCGATCATCTGTTAGCAATCGATTTTTTAGATTTGTTAGTGCTTGTTCTGACCCTTCGACACATTGCAAAAAGTATCCATTGCCATAGCAAAGAATACCGGTAATGTTATCGGCATGGTTACGCTCAACTGCGGTCTCTGAGATGTCATTAAGCGTGCTAGGACTTGAAAGACCAGTAGAAGTAATCCGGCTTATATATACAAGCTGGCAGAGATCTGTCGTTACTGGATTTGTCGAATCGTTGATTGTTGACAATCAGCTTCTCCCTATTATTAGGTAAATGTCGCTAAAACAATCATACTAACTTCAGAAAATATAGAGAAAACATCACTAAATGTAATAATTTTCTCTGATATATTATTGATTTTATAAGTTTTTATATTAATTGTATTAAGTTAGTTACATCATAGGTTAGATTGGTCATCAAAGCAACCTCTTATTAATTAATAACCTTGCTTATATACAAAAAACATGTTTTAAATATATATTATATATTAAATTAATATATCTTAACTTCTATTGAGGCTGAAAATTGCCGTAAAATTGATGCGATATTGACATTCATTACCTCGAGCTATCTGATATAAATACGAAGCAAATCTATAAATTTGATTAGCATAAGGATTGGATATTAAGAATTGCTGCCAGTAATATGGCGTCATCAGGATACGTAAGCTTGATGTTTTGTCGACTACCAGGCACCAAACGTATAGGTAGCTCTAAGTGCTCAAAAGCACTGGCTTCGTCTGTGATGCTGAGCTGATGTTCAGATACATAGCGTAGGACGCGTTTCAGCTGACCTAAACGAAAAACTTGCGGGGTTTGTGCTTGCCATATGTTGCTACGGTCAATAGTGCATTTCGCATAAGGAATAAGTCTATCTTCCTCAGTAGGTGTGGTTTGCTGATAGGATGTCTTCAACGTATCGGCCGCCGGTGTCGCTAAGATAGCACCATAAGGCTCCCTCATCGCCGCTTTGATAACTTGCTCGACATCCACACTCGGTACAGCGGGACGTGCCGCATCATGAATGAGTACCAAATCTGAATCATCGGCGCCTGACTGACTGATGGCCTCTACCCCTGCCTGTACTGACTGCCAACGCTCAGCCCCGCCAACTGCATAATGTATAGGAAGCTCAAACTCTAGCTCCTGCGCTGTGCTGTCGTCTGTTGCTACGACCAATAGACATTTATGAATATAATCGCTATGGCTAAGCCTAGCCACGCTGTGCTGCAATAACGTCTGACCTTCTAGCATTGTATATTGCTTGGCGATAGACGCACCAAAACGGCTGCCGCGACCAGCTGCGACGATCATGGCATGTATATTAGGGGTTTTATTCATAGTGTGATACTCATGGTTGAATCCATGACGATATGTTTAAAGAGAGATAGTGAAGAGGATAAGAATGACGGATGGCTCTATAATCAATGATAATGCTTGATATCACATCATACAGATCGATAGCTATAGTTTAATAGCTACTATGTGTCGTTGGTGCAGTTGATACTTGGACAAAAGTTTCATTTGGTTTGATTAAACCCAAATCTAAGCGAGCGTGCTCTTCCACCGCCTCAAGTCCAGTTTTTAAATCTTGCACATCGGTACGTAATAGATTGTTTGCTGCAACTTGGTTGTCATTTAAGCGTTGTTGCTCTTCAATTTGAGCCGTCAACTTGTTATGTTCAAAATGGCCATTTTCTCCCAGCCAATACTGATATTGCAATCCCAAAAGCACTGCAACGGCTAAAGCAAGTAGTATAAATTGGCTAAAATATTTCATAAGGTGACAACGCCAAACAACATAGAAAGAATGAGATTAAAGTTTTAAGATGATTAGGCGATACACAAATGATTATATATCGCCTAAATTCAATGATAAGTTCGGCTTTTAAGCTTAGACTTTTTGACGCATATTACACGTTAAGCCAAGTCAGTCTGTTAACCACGTAGACCAATAAACTCTTCACGGCCACGATAGCTTGCACGTACTTGCTGCTCGATGCGTAGTAATTGGTTGTACTTGGCAACGCGGTCTGAACGACATAGTGAACCAGTTTTGATCTGACCAGCAGCGGTACCAACTGCTAAATCTGCAATGGTGCTGTCTTCAGTTTCGCCTGAGCGATGCGAGATGATCGTTGCGTAGCCATTTTTCTTCGCCATATAAATCGCATCTAGCGTTTCTGACAAAGTGCCAATTTGGTTAAATTTAATCAAAATGGCATTAGCAATGTGCTTATCAATACCTTCTTGCAAGATTGCAGGATTGGTTACGAATAGATCATCACCAACCAACTGGACTTTATCGCCAATCTGCTCAGTCAGATACTTCCAACCATCCCAATCTGACTCATCAAGACCGTCTTCGATAGAGATAATGGGATACTGACGCGTGAGCCCAACGAGATAGTCTGAGAACCCTTGGCTATCAAAGGCTTTATTGCCTTCGCCTGCCAAGACGTATTGACCGTTCTTGTAAAATTCACTAGCCGCACAGTCTAGCGCAAGATGAATATCTTCACCCGCTTTGTAGCCGACTTGTTCAATCGCTTGCATGATGACGGTGATGGCTTCTTCGTTGCTACGCAAATTCGGTGCAAACCCCCCTTCATCACCCACAGCAGTATTTAGACCTTGTGATTTCAATACAGACTTTAAGCTGTGGAAAATCTCCGTTCCGGCACGCAGCGCTTCTGAAAAGCTGGTAAAACCAACTGGCTCAATCATAAACTCTTGAATATCAACGGTATTATCTGCGTGCTCGCCACCGTTTAAGATGTTCATCATTGGCACAGGCATAGTCAATGACGTCTGATTACGCAAGTTAGCAATATACTGATGCAATGGCAGATTCTGTGACTTGGCAGCCGCTTTGGCCGTAGCAAGTGACACTGCTAGCATAGCATTCGCACCCAAGCTCTCTTTGTTTTCTGTGCCGTCTAGCGCAATCATGGCATCATCAATACCTTGCTGTTCAGTCACATCTTTGTCAATCAAAGCACTACGAATCTGACTATTGACGTTAGAAACAGCTTTTTTGACGCCTTTACCCATATAGCGAGATTTGTCGCCATCACGTAACTCAAGCGCTTCACGTGAACCTGTTGATGCGCCACTTGGCGCCGCAGCACGGCCGACAGTGCCATCAGCTAAGATCACATCAGCTTCGATAGTTGGGTTGCCGCGCGAGTCTAAAATTTCACGAGCGCGAATGTCTTTAATTGCGGTGACGTTGTTGGTTTCTTCAGCGTACATAATGTCTGTTAATTCCTTTGGTCATGCCAAGTTTGTGAGATAAATAACGGCAGCTAGCATACAAAAAAGATAAAGCAAAATATCATATAGCCAATATATCCAGAATCCCTTCAAGCCTTTCTGCCATATGACTATATTTGCATATGAAGGAAGCCTTATTGAACAGATTAACGGTTGGCTATCGTGCTTGGCATCATAGCATATATTTTACCAAACTTCCCTTATCTTACACTGACTTGCGGTCATAAATATCATCATAGATAGGTATATCTCAAATACTTGTTTGGTCTGCGTTGATGAAAAATCAGCGCTAATACAGCAATTATTATTTCACCAAACGCGTTTTATTGGTGTGCGAGGCAGATACCGTATCATCTAGCTCAACCTCTGTTTTAAAGCGTGTCAATCGTAGCGCATTCATCAGAACTGAGATAGAACTAAGCGCCATAGCAGCAGCCGCAATCATCGGATTTAAAAATCCAAACGCAGCAAGTGGAATACCAAGACAGTTATAAATAAAGGCAAAAAACAAATTTTGCTTGATATTGCGTAGGGTTGCTTGAGCGATTTTTTGTGCGGCATCGATATGCATGAGCGACTCCCCCATCAAACGGGCAGAAGCGCTGTGCTGCGCGACGTCAGTCCCTTCAAACATCGCAAAACTGGCATCAGCGGTGGCCATTGCTGGCGCATCATTGACGCCGTCTCCTGCCATTGCGACCTTATGACCAGCCGTTTGCAATAATGCAATTTGGCTTGCTTTGTCACGTGGGCTCATCTTGCCATAAGCCTTATCAATACCCAGCTGCCCTGCCACATGGTCGACAACGGACTGCTTATCACCACTCATCAAGATCACATTGATACCAGCATCTTGTAGCGCAGTGATTGCTTTTGGCGTGTCCGCTTTCAAGTCATCGGCTAGTGCAAACGCGCCTAGTGGCTCATCATTAATACTAATCGCAACGGTACTGGCGATTTGCCATACTTTTGGCATAAATCTTGGCAACGTCAAGTTCGCAAACTCTGCCGTACCAACTTTTATCAGCCCAAGCCCTTCGATATTCGCTTGTATACCAGCACCTTTTATCACACTGACATCAGTCACGTTGAATAGAGACAATTGGCGGTCTTTAGCAGTATTGATCAGAGCTGTTGCTAATGGATGACTGGCGTGCGCTTCGACACTGGCTGCAATTTGCAATACATCGTCAACGGCCAGTGACTTATCCACCATGACCTGATCGACGATAGTCGGCTTACCAATCGTCAGCGTCCCTGTCTTATCGAGCACTACTGTGTCAATATTGCCTGCCGCCTCGAGACTTTGCGCGTCTTTGAACCAAACACCGTGACGCGCAGCAACCCCCATGCCTGCCATGATGGCTGCTGGCGTGGCTAGACCAAGCGCACAAGGACAAGCAATGACCAATACCGATACAGCGTGCATCAAGGCAGTATCGACCATGCCTGTCAGCCACCATGTTAAGCCAAAAGTAACCAAAGCAATGGTCACTACAATTGGCACAAACACTGCGGTCACTCTATCAGCCAGCCTCGCCAAGTTAGCTTTTGAGCCTTGCGCATCGCTCAACGCTTGCACCATATCACCCAGCTTGGTGTCACTACCCTTGGCACTCACACGATAGAGCAAGCTACCATTCTCCACCAAAGCACCTGCCAGCAATCCATCGCCCACTTCTTTTTTGAGCGCTATTGACTCACCTGTTAAGTGACTCTCCACGCACCAGCCGCTACCATCTGTGACGATACCATCGGTCGCGACACGGCTGCCTTGCTTGGCACGCAAGATATCGCCTATTTGCACATCAGACAGCGCAATAGAATGAAAATCGCCATTTGGTTGCTGCTGCTCAACTTCATCAGGCGTTAATGACAATAATAAATCAATGCTGTTGAGGCTATGCTTCTTAGTGCGTTCCTCCAAGTATTTACCAGTCCGCACAAAAGTAATAACCATCACCCCTGCTTCAAAATATACGGCTGGACTATTACTAGCAACGTGTCCGCCCATGTGTCCACTTTGCAAAAGGCTACTTAACGTTCCATCGCCGTGAGTGAGCCACAGATAGGTCGAATATGCCCATATCGTCACGGTACCTATCACTACCAGTACATCCATATTGGCAAGGCCACCTTTTATAGATGCCCATGCGCTCTTATAAAATGGTAACGCAAAGCCAAACTGTACAATCGTCGCTAAAATAAACTGAATCCAAATGGGCGGCATCCACGTCATCCCAGCACCCACCAACATGCCTGTCATGCCCACCAAAAATGGCACCAAACACAACCATAAACCAATCAATCGCCATGGATATTGGGTGGCTGTGTCTTCATCTGTTTTTGCAAATAAACTGTCGATGGCCTGTAGATTGGCAACAAAACCTGTCTTGTTTACCCATTCCGTGACCTGTTCTGGCGTCGTTTGCGTCGGATCATAATCTACATTTGCCGTCTCACCAGCAAAATTCACACTCACTTCATACACCGAAGGCTTTTTATTCAGCACCTTTTCGATTCGTGAAGCACAGGCCTGACACGTCATGCCATCAATCGCCAATTGCAGATGCGCACGTTGCGGCGCAAGTGGCGTATTTGATTGGATGTCAGTCTCGACATCGTAGGATTCATCATTAGTGGTATGGGTAGCATCATTCATAAAAATAACTCTTTATAGCGTCTATATGTCCATAGAAGCCATAATAAAATATCAGTGGATTGACAAAAAAATCAAATGAAACAAGTAAAACACGATAACAATCAGTACGAATACGCTGTTTAGACTATCCAGTGATTATAGACAGACATATTGTAATATCGTCAGGTGGCGGCTATTAGATGGTCACAATCATCATCTATTCAAGTAAGCCTCAATCATTTAGTAAATAGCAGCAAGCTAGGACAGCTAGGGACGTAATCTATACTCAAAATTGTTAACCATTAAAAAAACCAGCTATCATGCTAGTAATAACATGATAGCTGGTTTTTTAATAAATGATGCAATCTATGAGTTAGCGACTGTTGCCTCAAATCCAGCATCATCAATAGCCGTAGCAATGGCCTCTGCACTGGTTTTGCTATCATCAAAAGTGACCGTCGCTAGATTATCAGCTAGATCAACGGTGATCGTATCTAAACCGTCAATGTCGGCAGTAGCAGTATGTACACTTGCCACGCAACCGCCACAAGTCATGCCATCGATTTGAATAATACGTGTTTGGCTTACCATGGTTGGCTCCTTATTTTTATTAGTGAAAAGTAGCCTTGATAGCTGTTCTTCAATATTTACTTCTCAAAACCTATCAAAGCGCCACCAAACAAGCATAAGCCCTATCATCATCGACAGCAAGACACTTTGGTTGTTACTTTATTAACGAGATGCTATTAACAAGACAGCAACTTATTAATAAAAACGTAAGCGCTACTCATTGCTTATGTAGCATCCAGATCGCCCATATATCTTAATCGTTATGATGCGGATTTTGCGGCGCATCGATAGGAAATGGCTGAGTCACATAGTCCACCATACTAATCGCCGCCGTTAAGGCATGGATACTCGTATCCGTATCATCATAACTGACCGTTGCGACATCATGCACGGGATCTAGATCGATAGCCGTCACGCCTGAGATATTTTTAAGAGCGGTCATTACGCTATCTAGACCATCTTCATCGTCGATATTTTCTATACTGACTTTTGCCATCTGAATTGCCATTGCTTAATCCTCTTTTCACTTACCGTATCAATGCGTATCTAACACATCGAAGCCTTTGACCAAATCATCAATTTGCTTGAGCTGACGCAAAAACGGCTCTAGCTGGCTCATGCGCAGCGCACATGGTCCATCACATTTCGCCGTTTCTGGATTTGGGTGCGCCTCTAAAAATAACCCTGCCAATCCTGTTGCCATACCAGCACGTGCCAGTGTCGTAATCTGCTCACGGCGGCCACCTGCACTATCGCTACGCGCGCCTGGCTGCTGCAAGCTATGTGTCACGTCAAAAAATACGGGGATATCCATCTGCTTCATGGTATCAAAACCTAGCATATCGACGACGAGATTGTTGTAACCAAAGGCACTACCACGCTCACAAAGTATCAGCTTATCATTACCACCTTCTAGGCACTTATTGACGATATGACGCATCTCATGAGGGGCTAAAAACTGCGCCTTTTTAATATTAATGATGGCATCTGTTTTTGCCATTGCATGGACTAAATCCGTCTGACGCGACAAAAAAGCTGGCAGCTGAATAATATCGGCAACTTCAGCGACTGGTGCTGCTTGATGCGGCTCATGTACATCAGTGATAATCGGTACTTGGAATTTTTCCTTGATTTGCCCCAGCCAATCGATACCTTGCTCTAGTCCCGGCCCTCGGTATGAATGCAGGCTTGAGCGGTTGGCTTTATCAAAACTCGCTTTAAACACATAGCCGATACCCAAGCGCTCACATATCTCAACGTATTGCTCAGCAATCTCAAACGCCAACTCTTTAGATTCTAAGACGTTCATCCCACCAAATAATACAAAGGGTTGATCATTACCAATGTTGATCGTCTTATTATTAGGCGTGTTAAGTGCAATGTGTGATTGCGCCGTTAATAGATTTTCCATTTAGCCATTACCTCTTATTTTATTATGAATATGTCTGTCCCATATTGTAACGGATAGCTTGATGAAAAAAAGTATGCAAGCGTAATTAGATAGCATCAATATCGATAATCATTAAGTAACTATTCGCATTGCTCAAAATTGAGCCAAAAAAAAGACCGATCTCAAGACCAGTCTTTTTTATAATAAACGCTTTCAATATACTACATTCTGAGAGCTACTTTGCTTCGCTGTGGTTCTTCGCTGCTTTTACAAAGCTATTAAACAATGGATGACCACCACGTGGTGAGCTAGTGAACTCTGGATGGAACTGTACAGCAACAAACCATGGATGTTCAGAAATCTCGACCGACTCTACCAAATGCTGCTTGGCAGAATAACCAGAGATGGTCATACCTGCTTGCTCTAGCGGCTCGATATAACGGTTATTCATCTCATAGCGATGGCGATGACGCTCAGTGATATTGCTGGCACCGTAAATTTGGCTTAGCTTACTGCCAGAAACTAGCTCTGCTTGCTGGGCGCCTAGACGCATCGTGCCACCAAGGTCTGAATCATCGCTACGAATCTGTAGCTCGCCGCGCTCGTCTAACCACTCAGTGATAAGACCAATAATAGGCTCAGCTGTTTTACGATCAAACTCAGAAGAGTTAGCGTTAATATTAAGTACGTTACGTGCGTACTCAATCACAGCCAACTGCATACCAAGGCAAATTCCCAAATATGGGACGTTGTTTTCACGAGCATAAGTGATGGCTTTTATCTTGCCCATCGTACCGCGCTCACCGAAACCGCCTGGTACTAAGATAGCATCGGCATCACTTAACTGAGCAAGTAAAGTATCGTCATCTTCTAGACGTTCAGCATCGATGTAGTCAATCTTCACGTCTACTTTATGCGTGATACCTGCATGTAGCAATGCTTCGTTAATAGACTTATAAGCATCTGGAAGCTCGACATATTTGCCAACCATCGCAACAGTTACTGTTCCTTCTGGATTCAACTGAGCTTCAACCACTTTGTCCCAATCGCTCAAATCAGCTTCAGGCACATCAAGACCGAAACGCTCACAAATTAGATCATCAAGATCCTGCTCGTGCAATGTACGCGGTATCTGATAGATACTCTGTGCATCTTCACACATAATGACTGCACGCTCTTCAACGTTGGTAAATAGCGCAATCTTGCGACGGTTGTCTTGTGAGATATGATGGTCAGAGCGGCAGATTAAGATATCAGGCTGTAGGCCAATAGAGCGCAGCTCTTTTACTGAATGCTGCGTTGGCTTAGTTTTGGTCTCACCCGCACTAGCAATATACGGTACTAAAGTAAGATGCATTAGCATGGCTCTATTACGGCCAAGCTCTACTTGCATCTGACGTACGGCTTCCATAAACGGAAGTGATTCGATATCACCAACCGTACCGCCAATTTCGATAATAGCGATATCATACCCTTCGCCACTGGCAAGGATTTTGTTTTTGATTTCATCAGTAATATGCGGAATAACCTGTACAGTACCGCCTAGATATTCACCACGGCGTTCTTTATTCAACACGTTCTGATAAATACGGCCACTGGTAAAGTTATTACTCTTACTCATTTTTGAGTGACGTAAAAAACGCTCATAATAACCCAAATCCAAATCTGTCTCGGCACCATCTTCGGTGACGAACACCTCACCATGCTGAAACGGACTCATCGTACCTGGATCGACGTTAATATACGGATCCATTTTGGTCATCGTGACAGTCACGCCACGTGCTTCTAAGACCGCTGCAAGAGAGGCTGCGGTGATACCTTTTCCTAGTGAGGACACTACCCCACCGGTCACGAATATAAACTTGGTCATAGTACTCTGTCGGTAATTGGTAAAGAAGGATTTTACTAAAAATACGCCATAAAATATAGGGCAAAAATGCAAACTATCTGAAACTCTTATTTTTCATATTGATGATAAACATTTTTCTGTTATTCATACTCCATACAACAAAAAAACTCACCCCGAAGGATGAGTTTTTTTAACGTCAAATTCTAGTTCATACTAGAATAAGTATTCTAGACCAGTACCAACTACAACTACTTGCGCATCGCCGCTTGTGCGGATGATGTTGTTATCAACATCTAAAGAGCGGAATGAAACATTATCAGCATTGTTTACGCCAGCATAGGCATGAGCAATGATGTTGTCTTTATACATGTATTTACCGCCAACAACGATTTGGTCTGAATCAGCATTATTAAGACCATTTAGGTTGTCAGTTTTGTTGTACTGTGCGTACACAGATGCTGGACGAGCAAAATTATTTAAACCCATTTGAGCACTGATAACTAGACCTTTCTCATCTTTATCGGCACCATCGTAGTCGCCTACTTGGTATAATGCGCCTAAAGTAACAGGAGCTGCCATATATTTGCCTAGATCAACAGTAGCTGTACCACGGATGATTTCACCATTGATGTTCTGATCTTTATCGTATGCAATACCAGCTGTGAAACCAGTACCTTGATCGAATAACATAGCAACGCCAAAGCCAGCATCGTCATTACCATTTTGATCATCAGAGCTATACATAGCAGAAAGCTGTAGTGGTAGGCCGTCGTATTTTGGTGCAGTCCAAATAACTGAACTATTGATACGACCACTATCCGCCATGTTTAATGCATTGACAACTTCACTTTCATTTTCAGTTTGGCCTAGATTATCCCAGTAACCTTGGTTAACAACAACGTTGTCAATTCTAGCTAAGCTTGATTGGTTCTTACCAACGCGGAACTCACCGAACTGCTTGTTTACAACACCAAGATATGTATCACGGTTACTAAAAGTAGCATTATCACCATCAATGCTTGTGCCGTACTCTAAACGATAGATAACATCAGTATTAGCAGTCATGGCTTCAGAGCCTTTAAGACCAATACGTGAAGCATGAGAGTTGATCTGCACTGTATCTTCGTCATACATGCTGCCAGCAGGGCCATCAAATTCAGCATTCTCATAGTCAGCTGCTAAAAAAGCTTTACCGTATAGGGTTGGTGCTGCATTGGCTGCTGATACAGATAGGGCTGCGATTGCTGTAGCTAAAAGTAGTTTTTTCATGGGGTATCTCCACTTTACAATTGTAGTAATGAGCAAGCTATTATTAGCTGGCGCCCATAATGGTATCGTCACAAATCCTCAAAGATATAATGTGTAACTGGCTACCGAGATTAGTCAGAAACAAGTGTGGCGAATCTTTATTACAGCAAGATGAAAAGAACAATAATTTACATGACTGGGATTAAGAGCGTAACTGCCGTGTAACCTGTTGTCTTTATCACTCCATTGCGTAACATCCGTTACCAAACTCATACTTCGAGTACAAGCATAACAACTTTGACATAATTTGCAACATATTTTTTCGCTTTTTCGATACACCCAGTATCAAATGACAAGTCATCCATAAAATTCAGATAGCAATAAGAAAAAGCGCTATCTACTCAAGCAGATAGCGCTTTTATTAATTAATATCATTACTTATAGTATTAAAGTTTTTTAATAAATACAAAACAATTGCCCAAAAATTAGCGCTACCTATTGATAAATAAATAGCACTCATGAACAATCGACCGGCGTATTTATGACATATTTAGCGTCACAAACGAGCAAGATTAGATACTACGCCCTAGGCTTCAGGATACGCTAAAATACCTATTACTAAGCCAGCATCTCTAAGCATTGGCTTTTAGATCAAGGCGTGCTTGATGCAACAATGGTTCAGTATAACCACTAGGCTGCGCGCGTCCCTTAAAGACCAAATCACAAGCTGCTTTAAATGCATAAGAGTTATCAAAGTTATCTGCCATTGGCTGGTAATCACTATCACCTGCATTTTGCTCGTCGACGACTTTCGCCATACGTTTCATTGTGTCCATTACTTGCTGCTCACTCACCACGTCATGATGCAACCAGTTGGCGATATGCTGGCTAGAGATGCGTAAGGTAGCACGATCTTCCATTAAGCCGACATCATTGATATCAGGTACTTTAGAACAGCCAACGCCTTGGTTTACCCAGCGTACCACATACCCTAAGATACCTTGAGCATTGTTTTCAAGCTCTTGTTGCCTCTCTTCCTCTGTCCAGTTGGTATTTTTTGCTAATGGAATGGTTAGAATATCATCTAAGCTGGCACGCTCACGCGACTTTAGGCTATCTTGTACGTCGGCTACGCTAACTTGATGATAGTGTATGCTATGTAAGGTAGCACCCGTTGGTGACGGTACCCAAGCAGTACTAGCACCAGATTTAGGATGAGCCGCCTTAGTATCCATCATCTCCTTCATTTCATCAGGTTTGGCCCACATGCCTTTACCAATTTGAGCATGACCTTGCAAACCAGTCTCTAGACCGATATCGACGTTCCACTGCTCGTAAGCGGGTTGCCATGCTTGCGACTTCATGTCGCCTTTTGGCACAAATGGACCAGCATTCATACTGGTGTGCATCTCATCACCGGTGCGATCTAGGAAACCCGTGTTAATGAAAATAACGCGTTCTTTTGCTTGGCGAATCGCTTCTTTTAGATTGACCGTCATACGGCGCTCTTCATCCATGATACCGATTTTGAGCGTATTGCGTTCTAGACCTAGCAAGTCTTCTGATGCATTGAATAAATCATTGGCCATTTTGACTTCTTCAGGGCCGTGCATTTTTGGCTTAACAATATACATAGAGCCTTGGCGTGAGTTTGATAGCTCGTTTTTGCCTTTGATATCATTGAGTGACAATAGCGGCGTGATTAAACCATCCATCAAGCCTTCAAATATTTGCTCTTGACCATTGCCTAAATCAATTAAAATTGCAGGGTTCTGCATGAGATGACCCACGTTACGAATGAGCAATAGCGAACGACCCGGCAGAATTAGCTTGCCACCATCAGGTGTATTATATTCACGATCTGGATTTTGTTTGCGAGTACGGGTTTTGCCACCTTTTTCAAAAGTCTCTTGTAGATCACTGTTCATCAAGCCAAGCCAATTGCGATAGACTTCCACTTTTTCTTCTGCATCTACAGCAGCGACCGAATCTTCACAATCTTGAATCGCAGTCATGGCTGACTCAAGTAGCACGTCTTTGATATTTGCTGGGTCATCTTTGCCAACTGGATGATTACTATCAATCTGAATCTCAGCATGCAAGCCATTATTTTTGAGCAGTACACCAGTAGGCTGTTCAGCGTCACCGACGAAACCGACAAATTTGCTAGTATCTTTTAACTCTGTGCTGCTATCACCTTGTGCGACTTCAAGCTTGCCATCGACCACTTTAAAACCAGTCACATCATTGTATGAACCGGATGCGAGCGTGAAATGCTCATCTAGGAACGCTTTGGCATAGGCCACAACCGCAGCGCCGCGCTTAGGATTATAACTGCCTGTCGCTTCTTGACCGTTATCATTACTGATTACATCAGTACCATATAAAGCATCATATAGGCTGCCCCAACGTGCATTGGTCGCATTTAATGCATAACGAGCGTTACGTACTGGTACGACCAGCTGTGGCCCTGCGATATGAGCAATTTCGTCATCAACATTTTCTGTACTGACCGTAAAGTCATCACCCTCTGGCAGCAGGTAACCAATATCTTGCAAGAACGCCTTATAGGCTGGATAATCGATTTCGCCATCTTTTGCAGGGTTATCCAAATGCCACTGATCAATCTGTGCTTGAATCTTGTCTCGAGTTTCTAGCAACGCTTTATTACGTGGCGTAAACTCCTTGATAACCTTCTCAAAACCTGACCAATAACTGTCTGAATCAACACCAACTTTTGGTAGCACCTCGTTTTCAATAAAGTCATACAACTGTTGGTCGATGGCAAGAATGCCTTTTTGAATGCGATTGGCGTTAGAAGACTGGCCCATGTTGTTATCCTTATCTATTGGTGAGTATTGGTAATACTAAATTGCTACAGCGACTATTTAAGACTCGTTATTTTTATCAACAATTATTCATAAAATAAAAGATATCATTGCTACATATGGTATTTGATGCTGATAAATAATTATTTATTAAAGAGGTTTTCATCAGTCCTAAAATAGACTGTATAAATCTTCTGTTTTAATATGAGAATTGTCATTGGTATAATGATTGCCATTCTCTACTAAGTGCTATTGATAGCAAGGCACTGTGGCTAAAGAGCAAAATCTCATCCTACTATCAAATAATAAAATAAACAAGCAAACGCCATTTAGAAAATAAATATTGGGATTGTATAATAATGATATCGTATAAGATATAAGCCTTACAGACCATGAATACTATCTAGAAATTAATGAACGCTCAGTTGAGACTAAACTGTAAGTAATCATTACCATCTATAGTTAGATTTAAATACTGTTCATTATTCAGGCAACTTACTTAGCCGTATTAACTGTAATCCATTATTTTGAAAGCAGCTATAAATTAGCTGCTTTAAACTCTCATTTATAAAAAAGCCCTCTTAGATTATGACTATAAACCAGCCCGACCTCTCATCCTTACAATCATCAGCGCATGGTACTGATCACTACGAGATGCATAAAGATAATCTTGAAAAAGAAGCGTCCCTTTCACCAGTAAATGTCGTTAACGAAAGCAGTATGGACGTAGAGGAAGATAGCGTCGATATTACGCATCTACGTACTCCTATAAAGGTAGATCTGTCCCCTGTTTATAATTTTTTGGGTGCGCGCACGACGCAAGCTTGGGTAGATGCCGCTATCGATAACTTACCACTGATCATTCAGGATCATGCCAATTGCGAAAAGAAAGCCGCAGGCACCGCGATGAATTTGATATTTCGGTATGAGTTCTCTTATGATTTACAACGTAAATTGGCACAGCTGATACGAGAAGAGATGCTGCATTACGAGCAAGTACTGGGTATCATGAATGAGCGCGGTCAAGAGTGGAAATATCTAAGTGCAGGTCGCTATGCCAAGGGCATGCTGAAACATAAGCGTACTTATGAGCCAGCAGCGATGGTAGATGTATTGATAATCGGTGCATTTATCGAGGCGCGCTCTTGTGAGCGTTTTGCAGCGTTGGCTGAAGTCATTGATGATGAGCGCTTGGCAAAATACTATCGCTACCTACTAAAGTCAGAGAGCCGTCATTTTGAGGATTACCTTGCGCTTGCCCAGTCATTATCAGATGATAATATCGATGAGCGCGTTGCGTTTTTTAAAGAAGTAGAAGCTGAATTAATCAACAGTCCAGATGTTGAATTGCGTTTTCATAGTGGCACGCCCGCTTAAAACGCACTTATGACAGATGTAACCTTTTAATTTATAGATATAAAAACGATAAAAGGCACTGCAATTGACTAGAATATATAACTCAAACAATTGCAGTGTCTTTACGTTAATACCGGATAGCGCATTTATATCAGCATCTAGATCATATATCAGCCAAAATGGCTATTTTACAATACTATTTATCATCTTCCATAAGCTTACTATCGTACTGTTTATCGCTTTTAGCAACATTGTGTGGATCGTGATCTCCAGCTGCTTTGTCTGCTGCCGCTGGATTTACTTTTTGTAAAGCGTCATCTGGTACGATACCATTATTGTCATCTGCATCTTTTAAACTATACTCATCAGTGACAGGCTTGTCGTTTGGCATATTTGTCTTGCTCCCTATTATTATAACTATCCATCCAATATTATAAGCGCCTTTAACCGTTATCTAAATAATATAGATATCAGTCGATAATTACGCAAATATCATAGGTCTTTGCTCAGCTTTCTATTGTCGGTCTAGTTTTTATCATCAGGATTTAAGGTACGAGTCTGAGCATTATCAACATTAGCATAGCGATTCATGTTGTTAATTTTTTGACTATCAGGCCCTTCGCTTGCAACGGTACTTTCATTGATATTATCATCAAAACCATTACCCGGTTGATCACGGCGATCAGGTTGACGCGCTGGGTTGTCATTTTTATTAACATGCTCAGACGCAACTACCCCTTCTTCAAAGGTATCAGTGCCTTTATTTTCAGTGATGTTTTCTTCTAACTCATCATGGTTGTTGACTGTTTGCGAGTCGTAAGAGGTTTCGCGAGTATCATTTTCTTCTACTTTAGTTTTACTTAAAGCGGGATCTCTGGTTTCCATTATCTTGTCCTTATCGTTGTTATAATTATTACTCATATCATTAAGAAATTAGCATAGCGTGGGTATTAACGATATCAATGGTTAATTGTCTTCTTGACTTAAATCATAAGCATTTAGGTCTGAGACATTTTTACCGCCGGCAGGTAGATTTTCTTCTTTACGTGGATCAGCATATATCTCATCAGTTTCTTGTGAATCTTGTTCAGGGCCATTTATCTGCGGCTCGTGCTTGCGTCCTTCATAGCTACCCTCAGGATTTTCTGGTACAACTGCTGCTGGATCATCCACAATTACTTTTTCTTCAGTGGCTGGCTTTTCTGGAATGGTCATAGTGTCTCCCTTGCATTTTTATTTGTTATTGCTGCCTAACTGGATATTTGAACTTAACTCTCTAAAACTGCTAGGTCAGCTATTACTTGTCTGTGCGTAATTCGTCGTCAATGAAAGGGGTACGCTCTTCTGGATTAAGCGACTCAGGAGCATCGGCTGTCTTTTTGTCTTCTAAATTCTTTTCGATTTCCTGACCATCTGCTTGCTCAGCTGCTTTTTTGATATCTGAAGTGTCATCGGCAGTAGTACTCATAATGCATTCCTTGTTTTTATTGTTTATTTACCTTAAATATTCTGTAGCGCTATATGAATATGTGTTCAAGCGTTTTTAGATAAAGAGTTATCAAGCTTTTGATACAACATATTAAAACGCGCCGGAACTGGTATCAATTATAGGTAAGATATTGTGAGCTGCACCAGTGTGCTGCCGTATCAATATGTGAATAAATGTGAGGTTGCAAGACAGTTTGTAACTTTTACAGCGCGTTAACCAAAAAAAACCAAGCATTGGTACGTACCATTGCTTGGTTAAATAGTGTTTGGCTAAGTAGTGCTTGGTCAAATGATAAGGATAGCTTTCAATCAGTTAGCTGGACTCTTCAACACCATTAATCACTTTTAATAAGTGCTCTTGTGCGACGTGTGGCGTCTCACCTGCTGCTGGCTGAAGCTGCTGCCAAACGCCTGTGCCATCCAGTGTCCACGCTTGAGTGTTGTCTTGTAGATAGTTTAGTAGCCCATCCTGATAAATTTGCTTAAACAGCTTTTTGTTTTCAATCGGAAACGCGACTTCGACCCGATGGAACAAGTTACGATCCATCCAGTCTGCACTGCCACAATACAAACGCTCATCACCGTCATTATAGAAATAATAAATACGGGTATGTTCCAAAAACCGACCAATGAGTGAGCGCACGGTGATGTTTTCAGACAATCCTTTGACTTGCGGACGCAGACAACACATAGAACGCAGGATCAGCTCGATTTTGACGCCTGCCTGCGACGCATCATACAATTTGTCAATCAGGCGACGCTCCGTTAGCGCATTGGCTTTGACGATAATATGAGCACGCTTGCCTGCCTTAGCATGAGCAATCTCATCATCGATAAAGCTCATCAATTTTTCATGCAAAGTAAACGGTGCATGCAGCAGTTTTTTGAGGTTGGCAGGTTTACCCATCCCTGTGAGTTCTTGGAAGATTTTGTGAACATCTTCTGAGATATCAGGATCAGCGCTAAACAAGCCATAATCCGTATACACTTTGGCATTGGCTGCATGATAGTTACCTGTACCTAAATGTATATAACGGCGGATTCGATCGTCCTCACGGCGTACAATGAGCATGAGTTTGGCATGGGTTTTGTAGCCGACAATGCCGTAAACTACGACCGCGCCTGCCTCTTGCAAATAGTTAGCAACGGCAATATTAGAGGCTTCGTCAAAACGCGCACGCAACTCGATGACGGCCGTGACTTCTTTGCCATTACGAGCGGCGGCGGCCAGTGCCTTAACGATCTCTGAGTTGGTACCTGAGCGGTATAGTGTCTGCTTGATTGCCAATACTTTGGGGTCGCTAGCTGCCTGCCAAAGCAAATTGATAATGGGAGAAAATGCATGAAACGGATGATGCACGAGCACATCGCTTTTGCGCATGGCAGCAAACATACTGGTCGATTTGTCTGACTTGTCCATTTCTCGACGAAATGCTTTAGGTATGGCATGGGTAAACGGCTGATATCGCAGCGCAGGAATGTTAAAATCAAACAGCAAGCGCGTCAGGTTGACAGGGCCATTGACGCGGTATAGCTGATTGTCATGCAGTTCAAACTCATTGAGCAAGTACTCGCTGATATGCGTCGGACAATCAGTTGTCACCTCAAGACGTACTTTGTCACCGAAGCGGCGATTTTCGAGCTCGCCTTCTAGCGCTTTGGCAATATCTTCCACATCATCTGCCAAATCCAGATCCGCATTACGTGTGAGTCTGAATTGATGACAGCCAGTCACACTCATGCCAGGGAACAGCTCACCGATATGCTCATGAATGATGGCTGATAGCATGACATGATGCTCTTTGCCGCCCGTTAGCTCATCTGGTAGACGAATCACCCGCGGCAGACTGCGCGGCGCTGGCACAATCGCTAAATTGATATCGCGGCCAAAAGCATCTTTGCCTTCTAAAGTGGCAATAAAGTTTAAGCTTTTATTCACCAAGCGCGGGAATGGATGCGCGGGATCAATGCTGATCGGGGTCAATACTGGTACGACTTGCTCGGTAAAATAACGCTTCATCCATGCAGACTGCTCAGCATTGAGCTCATCGCGTTTTAGATAGCGAATATCTTCGAGCGCAAGGGCGGGTAAGATATCCTCATTCAGAATGCGATACTGTTCATTGATAGCATCGTGAGTGATAGCAGAGATCTCGTTTAACACCTCGCTTGGACGCATACCGTGAGCACTGGTCGACACATCACCGATATTGAGCTTTTGCATGATACCCGCAACACGAATCTCAAAAAACTCATCCAGGTTGGACGAAAATATAATCAGAAAAAATAAACGCTCAAGCAGTGGATGGCGAGGACTCGCTGCCTGCGCCAATACACGCAGATGGAACTGTAATAAAGACAGATCTCGATTGATGTAGCTGCTGGGTGAATAGCTACCATCTTCTGAGCGTTGCCAGTCGATGTCGGCCAGATCATTATGGCTACTGCTTACGCTAATATCTTTATTAAAGTTTTCGTTGCCATCTTCACTCACACTATTTACGTCGATCATATCGTTAATATCACCACTGTTCTCATTATTATTTATCTCTACCACGTTACTACTCCTTTTACGTTATCGATACGCCGTCGTCTTTATACTATCGTCTTAAAGGTTATTAGCTATTATTCTTTTCCGTTATTCTTATTGTTAAGGCTTCTTTTAAAAGATTAAGACGCTTGCGGTAATACGGCGTTTTTCATACGTTTTTTGATAATGCGTTGTTTGTTACGCAAGCCTCTGTCGCCTTGATTGTCTTCGTAATATTTTGGATTGGTAAGCATCCCAATGAGGAGCGCTGACTCGTCTCGATTCAGATTGGCCGCAGATTTATCAAAATAATGATGCGCCGCGGCATCGATACCATAGATACCGTTACCAAACTCTGCCACATTAAGATAAGCGGTCAAGATACGTTGCTTGTCCCACAGCGTTTCTATCATGACGGTAATGACAGCCTCTTCCGCCTTACGTACATAAGAGCGATGCGAAGTCAAAAATAGATTTTTTGCCAGCTGCTGCGTAATGGTTGAGCCACCAGCGGACATTTTACCCGTTTCTTCATTTTTCTTTTGTGCCGCTTTGATACCTTTAATATCAAAGCCATTGTGCTGACTAAACGTGGAATCTTCACTCACGATTGCTGCTTGCTTGGCAGACTTGGCGATGGCGTCGTACTCAGCCCATGTCTGCGTGACCGTGCCACCCGTTAGGCGATGCGTCAACATAAACATGCTGTTGTTAATTGGCTGCGTTTTCCAGATTAGTAGTAGTCCGGTGACCAAAATATGGAATGCGACAACCAATAACATAATAGCCAATAACAGACGTTTGATGAACTTGCCAAAACTTGTCATGCGCGATATCCGAGTGATTAAAAAAGTAATAAGATAATATAGGTCATCTGCTAATAACTAAAAACAGTAACTATGAACCAATAGTCCTAAAATAGCTGTCATTGCCTTTTATTAACAGGCAGTCATTAGTAATGACCAATAGCAGGTCATCTTACCTAATCTCACAATCGCTGTCATTATTTACACCATTTCTTTATGATGTAATAATAACTCAACTATTTTTTACTTTTTATCAAAACAGCCTAATAATTAGTATTTTTTGGCATACTTTAAGCTCAGAGATCTCACCATGCATAATAATAGTATAGAAATATTACGAGCGCGTGTTATTGCCGCAAGCCCAAACCTCAATATCGATGAAAACAGCAATCAATGGTGGCTGCTTGGTACCTCTGGTTGTCATTTATGTGATATCGCTGAGCAAATACTTGCACAGTTTCAGTCGGTGCAACCAATCACTTATCAAAATGTCGATATTGCAGACTTCGATGAAGCGCTTATGATGGATTTTGCTACGACTATCCCTGTGATTTTGACGCCATCAAAGCGGTTAAACTATCCGTTTTCAGTGATGGATTTACAGCAATTGCTTATGCCATAAGATCCACTCACCTATCTACCATCTGCAGTGAGAATTCTATGATAAATCTAGAAAAAATGACCGATATTGAAGATTTGCGCCGTGTCGCTGAGCGCAAAGTGCCGCGTATGTTCTATGACTATGTGGATTCAGGCTCGTGGACTGAGACCACTTATCGTAATAATGAGACTGACTTTGACCGTATCAAGCTACGACAGCGCGTATTGGTCGATATGGATAACCGCAGTCTAGAAACCCATATGATCGGTGAGCCAGTCAAGATGCCTGTAGCCATCGCTCCAACGGGGTTTACAGGCATGATGTGGGCAGATGGTGAGATGCATGCCGCACGCGCCGCTGAAAAATTTGGCGTGCCCTTTTCACTATCGACCATGAGTATCTGCTCTATCGAAGATGTTGCCACTCATACTAGTAAGCCGTTTTGGTTTCAGCTCTATGTCATGCGTGATCAAGCATTTATGGCCAATCTCATTCGCCGTGCCAAAGAGGCCAACTGCTCAGCGTTGATTCTCACAGCAGATTTGCAAGTGCTTGGTCAACGTCACAAAGACATCAAAAATGGTCTATCAGCGCCGCCCAAGCCCACATTAACCAATATCATGAACCTCATGACCAAGCCGCAATGGTGTATGAATATGCTAGGCACCAAACGCCGCACGTTTGGCAATATCGTCGGTCATGCACAAAATGTAGAGGATTTGTCATCACTCTCTGCTTGGACGGCAGAGCAATTCGATCCGCGTCTGAGCTGGGATGATGTGGCACGTATCAAAGACATGTGGGGCGGTAAGCTCATCATCAAGGGCATTATGGAGCCTGAAGATGCCATTATGGCGGCTCGCAGTGGCGCGGATGCTCTAGTCGTCTCAAACCATGGTGGCCGTCAATTGGATGGTGCGTTGTCTTCCATCTCTGCCCTCGCAGACATCGTACAGGCAGTACAAGCCGAAAACAGCGATATCGAGGTATGGCTAGACAGTGGCGTTCGCTCTGGTCAAGATGTACTAAAGGCCATTGCACTGGGCGCAAAAGGCACGATGATTGGCCGCTCTTTTCTCTACGGATTGGGAGCCTATGGTGAAGATGGGGTGCGCCGCGCGCTTGAAATCATCTATAAAGAGTGTGATATATCCATGGCTTTCTGTGGTCATACCGATATCAATACCGTCACGGATAATATCTTAGTAAAAGGTACATATGAGAACCTCAAAGTTGGTCGTTTTTAGAGCGGCTGATTGTAGAGCAATCGACGTTTAAAACTGGCTATACATAACATAATTTGCTCATACCCTTTATACTGTATCTATAACATTTTGATGACAGTTAGCCTTTATGACCATTCAGCAATTATTAAAAACAGCGCCCGTCACTACCCTGCTATTAGCCTGCTTTATTGGGCTATTTGTCATGCAGCTAGTCACTGGCGTCGATGCCAATAACCCGTCAACTGAAGCGTTAGTTAAATGGGGTGCCAACGCCTTACCCTTAACGATGATGGATGATCCATGGCGCTTGGCCAGTAGTGCGTTTTTGCACATTGGTCTCATGCATCTACTATTTAATGGCTTTGCCATGTATTTCTTTGGGCAGATTGCCGAGCCGATGTTTGGCTCAGCCAAGTTTTTGGCCTTGTTTTTACTAGCAGCCATCGGTGGCAACTTGCTCAACAACTATGTCACATGGCAAGGTATTTTGGATGGAACAGGACAACCCGGCCTTTCAGCGGGTGCTTCTGGTGGTATTATGGGTATCGGTGCGGCGTTACTGATCGCTGCACTGTTTAAAATATCGGTCAATGGCATGATGCTCAATCTCAAGAGCTTGATCATTATCATGGCGATCAACTTGGTTTATGGCTTTGCCGTACCGGGTATCGATAATGCTGGTCATATCGGCGGCGCGATCACAGGGCTCGTTATTGCTTTGGCTTTTGCGATTGGTTACCGTCAGCGTCTCGCGGTCGCTATGCACAATGCCGCTATTCAGCAAGCGCAGCGTCTCCACCCTTATCAAACCACTTATCACTACGGTAACCAAGACAATAATCAATATCATAGCCAGTATAATGAGCCACTCGATAACTCAGACCGTTATGGCAGCAGCCCTATCGATCAATCATTTTCCCTCAATACTGATTCGATCAAGCAAAATGCTGAATTGGATAACAACGACTCTAGACTGAATAACCGCGATATAAATACGCCAGATATGCACGGTAGTGATATGAAAAGAGTTACTGCTGTAAATTCAGCTTTAAATGATAATGCAACTCACAACACAGTCGAGTCTAAAGACCCTATAAAACCCTCTTTTATTTGGCAACTATTGCCATGGCTTGCGATGCTGATTATTAGCGTTGGCTTTGTCTGGTGGTGGCAAGATATTCATCAGCAAATCCTACAAGTGCTAAAAGCCATTGAGTAAATGCGCGTATTTATCTATCATTGCTAAATAACTACCAATAACAGCTTAATCATTTAGATTATTTATTCACTTTTTGCTCGTTTTTTACCTGACCTTACTACCCCGTTATTTCTACTCACCCACGAGACCCAATTATGTTAAAACTTGCAGCGCAACCTCACTTCTCTACGCGAGCCATACTCAGCACATTAACCGCTACGGCATTACTCAGTGTGTCTAGCATGTCTAGCGCCATCCCATTTCTTAATAAAAACCTACCGACTGTTCAAGACGCTGAACTGAGCGTGGGGGTCAATGTCATGGCGGTCAAATCAGCCTACGATCTCGAAGACAGCACTGAAGTGCGTGTGCTACCGAGCATTTTTTATGACAATAATAGGATCTATGCGCGCGGTGCTCAAGCGGGTGCGTACTTGATCAATGATGGTGTCAATCAGCTGTCTGCTTACGCGCAGCTCGCAGGGAATTCGTTTGATCCTGATGATGCTAATGGTGCCCTGCAAGGTCTCGATGAGCGTAAACTATCTGCAGAAGCAGGTATAAGCTACCAGCGTCGCACGCCTATCGGTGCGTTTCGTGGTCAGTTTGCGACCGATGTGTTGGACGAAAGTGGCGGCAATACGGGGCGCTTAACTTACCTTGCCAAGATCACGAGAAACAAGCTGACGGTCTATCCAAGCATTGGCTTTGAGTATCATGATGCGGCCTACAATGAATACTACTATGGCGTCAGTGAAGAAGAGTCAGCGGAGACAGGCGTTGCCGCTTATAAATCTAACTCAAGCTTGAATCCATATGTCAGCGTTAGTGCCAACTACGACTTCAATGATAAATGGGCAGGGTTTGCCAATCAAAGCGTGAGCTATGTACCCAATGAGCAGTATGATAGCCCAATGGTCGACTCACGTACGGAAGCAGCGACAACGCTTGGTTTGCTTTATAAGTTTTAATTAAGATTGAATATTTGATATAAAAAAGACTTTGTCGCGTAATGTGGCAAGGTCTTTTTTATTTAACAATCGTCATAGTATCAGTCCTTGGTAATATTGGAGGGACTGACGGTGTTACCAAAATCACCTAAATAATTATAGATATAAATCTCGCGTCCTATCAGTAAAGGAAATTCTATATATTCTACAGGATGGCAGTCTCGTCGATGTGCTTCTATATAATCAACAAACCCCTTGTATGTCGCACTTTCCCAATTATGATTTCGACGAAAACTTCTCGCAAAGATTGCAATATGTTTATCTTTATAGCCATCTATAGATACAGTCAAAATCTTCATATTTATTTTTTTATCAATAAACGTACTTTCATAATACATACAGCCTTGTTTGAAATTACTTGGATCTTCCGCTAGCTTGTCGGCTATCAAGCGATATCCCCAAATTTTCATAAACAAACCTAGATAAATCAAAGAAAATATTATATAAAATCCAAATTGTTGAGACGTGGTGAATTGCTTTATATAGTCACGTAGATTTACTATCATTTGATATTCGCTTAAAAATAAAGGGGTCTAATATAGCTCTAACTGCTATGGCATCCTACTGGTTTGGATGAATAAAAGAACCTAGCCAAATCAGAAAGCAAAAAAAAGACCTTGCCACATTCTCATAAAGAAGTGACAAGGTCTTTTTATTTCTAAATTCTCAGTGGAGCAAATATGATGCTGCTACCAGAAAGACGAGGGCAAATTGTACTTATCGTACATTAAGCGAATCTGACGCCGTAGCAGGTCATTACTTGGTCTACTGCTTACTTAGGATGTACCATATCAGCAGGAATGACCCACTCATCAAACTGAGCTTCAGTTAATAGCTCTAGCTCAACCGCCACTTGCTTTAATGTTTTGTTTTCTTTGTAAGCCGTCTTAGCGATTTTTGCAGCGTTTTCATAACCGACATGACGGTTCAATGAAGTCACTAGCATCAATGAGTTGTGCAAGAAGTCATCAATTTTGTCTTTTACTGGCTCGATACCAACGGCACAGTTTTCGTTGAAGCTGTTGCAAGCATCGCCAAGCAATTTGATAGACTGCAATAAGTTAAACGCGATCACTGGCTTATACACGTTTAGCTCAAAGTTACCTGATGCGCCAGCCATGCTGATAGTGGTGTCGTTACCCATGACCTGAGCGACAACCATTGTCATTGCTTCTGACTGCGTTGGATTTACTTTACCTGGCATGATAGAAGAGCCTGGCTCATTTTCAGGAATCGTCAACTCACCAAGACCACAACGAGGGCCAGATGCCAACCAACGTACATCGTTAGCGATTTTGTTTAAGCTAGCGGCTAGCGTTTTTAGGGCGCCTGACGCAAATACTTCAGCATCACGAGCAGCGAGTGCTTCGAATTTGTTTGGTGACGTGACGAATGGCAAGCCAGTCAAAGTCGCTAGTTGCTCAGCTGATTTTACTGCATAGTCAGGATGGGCGTTTAGACCAGTACCAACCGCTGTACCGCCTAGTGGCAATTCATATAGACCTTGTAGCGCGTTGTCGATACGAGTCAATGCATGGTCAAGCTGGCTCACATAGCCGCTGAACTCTTGGCCTAAAGTCAAAGGCGTCGCGTCTTGTAAATGCGTACGACCGATTTTTACGATGCTATCGAATTCTTTGGCTTTTGCAGCTAGCGTATCGCGTAGTGCTTTTACCGCTGGAATCAACAAGCTGTTGATTTGACGAGCAGCTGCCACACGAATCGCTGTTGGGAAGCTGTCGTTGGTAGACTGTGCATGGTTTACATGGTCATTTGGGTGAATTGGCGTGTAGCTGCCACGCTCAGAACCAGCGATTTCGTTGGCACGGTTGGCCAATACTTCGTTCATGTTCATGTTTGACTGTGTGCCAGAACCTGTCTGCCATACAACCAATGGGAACTGATCGACCAGACCACCATTGATGATTTCGTCAGCGGCTTGTACGATGAGATCACGTTTGTCGCCTTCGATACGCTCTAGGCTTGCATTAGTAATCGCAGCGGCTTTTTTGACCAGTGCCATCGCTTCAATCATTGGACGCGGCAACGTCTCGCCACCGATTTTAAAGTTTTCGCGGCTACGCTGAGTTTGCGCGCCCCAATAAGCATCAGCTGGGACTTCTACGTTACCCATGGTGTCTTTTTCGGTACGAGTTGCTTGATTCTGTGTCGACATAACTACCCTCTTTAATGGTTTGTTGTTTTATGACTGCTATAAAAAATGCAACATCCGCTGCACATAAAGGAAAATACGATATAAAGTGGCGTTATGATAGCATGACTAGGGCGTGTTGAATATTCACAAATCGCCTTGGTCAATGCCTAAAAACGAATGTCTAAAAGCGGCCCTCATCACTCTGATATCTTATTGGATAGTCTACTTATGCACTCTGAAGCCATGCCCACTGAACCAAAAACACTTAACTCACGAGAACCCACGCTAAGTAATCCACCTAGACGGCACTTTACTCGCCAGCGTCGCCAGTTAAGCGACGGCGCACGTAGACAATTTGCTCAGTCTGCAAGTTTACATCTATCTAAGCTACAACAGCGTTTGCCAGAGCATGCACGTATTGGTTTATATTACGATGGCTTTGGTGAGCTGCCCACTCAGCCACTGCTTGATTGGTGCGGACGCTTAGGCTATTTACCTTATTTACCTGTAGTTGGTTCGCTCGGCAGTAATGATAAACGGTTGCGTTTTGTGCCTATTTACCACTCAAAACTAATCAATGTCCCCACTCGCATTCATCAGCTCGGCATGAAACAAAATCATAGCCGCGCTCTGCTATGGGCCACAGAATTAGATGTGATTATTTGTCCGTTAGTTGCGGTCGATAAACACGGCAACCGCATGGGTATGGGTGGCGGATTTTATGATACGACGCTTGGTAAAAGCTATCGCTCAGGAGCTTCAAAGCCGTTAAAAATTGGCTGGTGTTATGATTTTCAGGTAGTTGAGAAATTAGCACGTCAACCGTGGGATGTGCCGTTAGATGGCCTCATTATACCAAGCGGCATAAGGTGGTTTTGATGAAAGATAACGATAAAAAGTTTGAAAAAAATTCTAGCGCTGCTGATTCCAGTGCAGACAGTGTGGATGAATATTTGCAAATGTTAGGCAACGAGGATGCTAGGGAGCAACGCTACTACAGCCAAGAGCAGCCCTTTAGTGCTGATGAGATGACACGGCTCGTCAATGAAGATCGCTTAAACGAGTTGCTCGCGCAAAGTGATGCGTTTTTGAGTAGTTTGAATAGTGAGATTGGGGATTTTGATGAATAACATATATAACTGATGGAGCACAAGTTGAAGAAACGCGGTTATAGAGTGGTTTGATTTGATCGACGCTTGCTTTTTATTACCAAACTATTGTTTCTATATGGCCTATAAACTATAATTATCGCAAATAATTATCATTACAGTATAGGTCGTTGAACGTGGACAAAGTAAAAAAAGAGTTTATGTCGCCCGCTTCGCTACAAGTTTGTTTTTATCTGTTTGTGCTATTACTACTGGCCACGCCTGCGGCTTATATTTATGATTACAACGGCTTTGATTTTGCTGAACTAAGAACCTTTTTGCTAGCGCTTGCAGCATTTTATACCTTCGCGCTTAGCACCCATATCGAAATACGTCATATAAAGCCCTCTAGCAGCACATCTTTCCTACGTTTTTTGGTTCCTATATCTCAATGCTTTTCTTTTATTCTACTATCTTTGTTTGCCTTCTCTACTATTGAATACATTAACGGTGATTTGAGGCTAGATCGTGTTTATGACCCATTCATTACACTGTTTTTCGTATACCTATTGCGCAAAAATATAGAAAGTATAAAGCAAGATATCGGTACTTAAGATAACCGTCTAATTTAATTATTCTAACAGTCCTATAACTAATGCAAAAAAAAGACGCTTACCGATAAGCGTCTTTTTTGTTGGGTACTTGGATTGAGTTAAAGGGCTGACCAAATCACTTACAACACCATCGCGGCAATCCAACCAAACGCCAGTAGCGGAATGTTGTAATGTAAGAAAGTCGGTACCACACTGTCTTTGATATGGTCATGTTGACCGTCGATATTTAGACCAGAGGTTGGCCCCAATGTCGAATCTGACGCAGGTGAACCCGCATCACCTAACGCGCCAGCTGTACCGATAATCGCCACAGTAGCCAATGGCGAAAACCCTAAAGAGATACATAGCGGCACATAAATCGCCGCCAGAATAGGAATAGTAGAGAATGACGAGCCAATACCCATGGTCACAATCAAACCGATCAATAGCATGATAAATGCCGCCATCGCTTTATTACCACCGAACAGTGACGCCGCCCCATCAACGAGTGGCTGAATCTGCTCAGTGGCTTTCATGACTTCAGCAAAACCCTGCGCCGTAATCATGATAAAGCCAATCATCGCCATGAGCTTGATACCGTCATTGAAGACGCCATCAGCATCACGCCATTTGACCACGCCTGTTGCCATAAATACACCAAAGCCAAACATTGAGCCTAAGAGTAGCGAATCAGTATATAACTGCACGACAAAAGCCGTAACGATAGCAGCCAAGGCGACCAGTGTTTTCAGCTTACTTTGCAACTGCGCACCAGCGGCAGTTTTGCTTAAGACATCCCCTTCGACAGCCGCATCGTGTGCTTGCTGATCTATTGCAATCTGCTGATATGCGCGTGGCCTACGGTAGCTGATAAATACGGCAACCAGCAGACCAATGAGCATGCCGAGCGCAGGGATCGCCATGGCCTTCACCACAGAAATATTGGCGACATCAATGCCCGCTTCACCCACGTTTTTTAGCATAATCTGATTGAGATAAATATCACCAAACCCGTAAGGAATAAACATATAGGTAGTGACCAGTCCAAAAGTAATCAGACAAGCAATCAGACGTCTATCAATCTGCATGCGGTTAAACGCCAATAATAATGGCGGCACAAGCAGCGGAATAAAGGCAATATGAATGGGGATTAAGTTTTGGCTAAAGCAGCTCATGGTGATAAGACCTGCAAACAGCATGTACTTAATCATCCCACTCGTACCAGCGGCGTCAATGCGTCTAATCACTGTTCCTGCCAACGATTGCGGCAAGCCCGAATGCGCAATCGCTACTGCAAAAGCCCCAAGCAAGGCATACGATAGCGCAATTTCCGCCCCATTACGGATGCCTTCTTGGAAGGCATTTAACGTGTCGGTAATACCCAGACCTGCTAACAATCCACCTGCCAGCGCCCCGATTAATAGACTGAGCACCACGTGCACTCGCGAAAGTGACAGTCCTAGCATAATGATAACTGCCAGCAGTACCGCATTGATGGCCATGTGTTGCCCCTTGCTTTTTATAGCTTGGTCTCATTGAGACCGATGAATATTGACACTGATGAATAGCGCTGTGCTGTCTAAAACGTCTCAATATCAGATCGTTTCTCAGACGCGCTTTTAGACGCGCGCCAGTTTACCTTATTTTGGATACAAAGCCTACGTATAGAACCGAGTAGACATCAACAGCATTCAAGTGTCATCCACATTTTTTAAGCCCTCTATACTTGCTGTCTGTATTGTCACTTATAAGCCAATCACATTGTTAATGACTATGTACCCAGACAACTATTTAACAAAGATAAGCACGTGACTTTATCAATGAGCCTTGCAATTTTATCTGTGGACACCATTTATCTAGACATGAACCACGAACTTGACTTTACAAGTCTGGGGAAAGAGGAAAAATATATGAGTGAACATAAAATAACCCAAGACAATATCGACATTGATGTCGACGTTTCAACGCCTACTGCAGAAAATAACGAGGCAGATACCTCGTCTAATGATGCGCTAGAGACAGCGTCAACTGATGTCAAAAACACTGATCTTGATAATACTGATTCTAATAACAAAGACGTAAACGACAACCAAGATGAAAGCTATTTGCCACTCTTGGCATTGCGAGATGTCGTCGTTTATCCACACATGCAGATCGCCTTGTTTGTGGGACGTGCGCCATCGGTGAAAGCCGTTGAGCTGGCACAGGCTGAGTATGGCAACAAAGTACTGGTCGTCGCGCAAAAAGACTCACTGACCGAAGACATTGATCAAGACAACTTGTATCAATACGGTACAGTGTGTCGCATCGTCAGCACCATGCCGCACGATAGCGATGAGAACTGCATCAAAGTATTGATCGAAGGTCAATATCGCGCCCGTGTCGATAACATCGAAAGTCATGATGAATTATTGATGGCGAGATTTGAGCGTGCTGATCTTGATGTCACCATGGATGAGAGCCAACAGAAAAACACTATTCAGGCGTTGACCACCCTATTTGAAGGCTATGCGGATGCGCGTCTGCGTAATGCCCGTGAGCTGACTCGCGTGGCGAAGCGTATCGATGATTTGCTTGAGCTTGTGTACTTTATCTCAACTCGCGTCTCGATGGATCTTGATATCAAGCAGTCGTTCTTAGAAGAAAACGATGTCAAAACGCACATCAACACCTTGACGGAATATCTGGTCAAGCAAAGTGCTGAGCAAAATATCGAACAAGATATCCAAGATGCGGTCCGTCAGCAGATGGAAGACAATCAGCGCGAATACTTCTTGAATGAGAAGATGAAGGCCATCAAAAATGAGCTGTCAGATATGAATGACGGCGCGTTCGATGGTGAAGATGATGTGGCTGAGTTAGAGCAACGTTTAGAAGATGCTGACCTGCCAGACGATGTGCGCAAAAAAGCGGAGCAAGAGTTTAAAAAGCTCAAAATGATGCCGCCTGCATCGAGCGAATCGTCAGTGGTACGCAACTATATTGAATGGATTTTGGACACGCCGTGGAATGCGACGACCAAAGTCTCGATCAATTTAGACAAGGCAAAAACGGTCTTAGATGAAGATCATTATGGCTTGCAAGATGTGAAAGACCGCATATTAGAATATCTCGCCGTACAATCACGCGTGAAAAAACTGCGTGGTCCGATTCTTTGTCTCGTCGGTCCTCCAGGTGTCGGTAAAACCTCATTGGGTGAGTCGATTGCCCGTGCCACTGGTCGTAAGTTTGTGCGTATGGCGCTTGGCGGCGTACGTGATGAAGCTGAGATTCGCGGTCATCGCCGTACCTATATCGGTGCGATGCCGGGTAAAATCGTGCAATCGCTTGCCAAGGTAGAAGTCAAAAACCCGCTGTTCTTATTGGATGAAATCGATAAGATGGCGCAAGACTTCCGCGGTGATCCAGCATCAGCTTTGCTCGAAGTATTGGACCCTTCACAGAACGACACCTTTAACGACCATTATTTAGATATGGACTTAGATCTGTCGCAAGTGATGTTCATCTGTACGGCCAATAGCATGGATATTCCGCCTGCGCTGCTTGACCGTATGGAAGTCATTCGTCTGCCGGGTTATACCGAAGAAGAAAAGGTCAATATCGCGCAGAAGTACCTCGTGCCAAAAGCCATTAAGAATAACGGCCTCAAAGAAGGCGAGATTGAGATCGTTGAAGCGGCATTGCATAGCATCGTTCAGCGCTATACGCGTGAAGCAGGTGTGCGTAACCTTGAGCGTGAAGTGAACAAGATCTGCCGCAAAGTGGTTCGCGGTTCGGTTGAGACTCATGGCGCACGTGCTCCGAAAAAAGCGGAACGTCAGCTAGTGACCGTCGATGACAAGAACATCGATGACTATCTAGGTGTGCACCAGTATGACTACGGTCTGGCTGAAGAAGAGCCTGAGATTGGTCGTATCACTGGTCTTGCGTGGACACAAGTCGGTGGTGAGCTGTTGACCATTGAAGCGGTCGGCATGAAAGGTAAAGGCGAGCTGAGCTTTACTGGTTCACTCGGCGACGTGATGAAAGAGTCGATTCGTGCGGCGATGAGTGTGGTTCGTGCTCGCGGTGATAGCTTAGGTATTGACTACGAGACAATCAAAACCACGGACATCCATGTCCATATGCCAGAAGGCGCGACGCCAAAAGACGGCCCCTCTGCTGGTGGCGCACTGACGACAGCACTTGTCTCTGCCTTGACGGGTATTGCCATTCGTCCAGACATCGCGATGACAGGTGAGATTACTCTGCGTGGTAAAATCCTACGTATTGGCGGTCTCAAAGAAAAACTACTTGCAGCCCATCGCGGCGGTATCAAGCATGTATTGATTCCAGCGACCAATGAGCGTGATTTGGCTGATATCCCTGATAACGTCAAAGAAGGCTTGACCATTCAACCAGTCGCCACGATTGAAGAGATATTAAAAGTCGCTTTGGTCAGTATGCCAAAGCCGCTTAAGCCTGCAAAAGTAACGGTTGATAAAACGTCTCGCAAAGCACTACATAACTAATTGCGTATTCGTTAGTTAAATTCTCAAAACATAAGAGCCGCTCATCACGATGATGGGCGGCTTTTTTTTGGCAATAATAAACAACAATCTCGCTAACATACTATGATATATTTCAAACAAATGTTTATTTATTGGAAAGTTATAATGTCAAATAATTTACGGATGCCTTTAGCAATAATAAGCGCATTACTTCCCCTCGCTTTATTAGGTTGCCAAACCAACAGCCTCAATCATTCAGCGCAAACCAGTTCTGTCATTACAGATAAAAACTGGTCAGCGGCTACCCTCAAACCCAGACTGTTTCAAACCATCACAGGATACGACTGGCAGTTGACGCAGGTCGGTAATGATAAAGGCAATCTCATACGCCTCGACCTTCAGCCACCATTAACTATGGATGTTCGCCCAGACCTATTAACCTTCGATGATGGCTGTTACCGATACCTCGTGTCCTTTAATATGTGGTTGCCCTTACCTTATCCTTATACAGATGCGTCATTACAAGACACAGCTAAATCGCCAATCACGGCTGCTGACTGCACTACAATATATCAAGCAACGACCCAAGACTGGCGCGGTAATACACTCATCCCTAGCGATACAGCACATATATTAAACACGACTTTTGGGCCTTATGCAGGAACGCATTTCACATTTGCCCCCACGCTGCCTCAGTCAGTACGTGCTACCAAAACCTTAGAAAAACAGCTGGCTTTAAAGACGGATAAGGGCAAAACCCTAATCTTTACGGGCACGCCTAAACCTGAACGCCCCGTAGCTGGCATACTACTCACCAATGAATTATTAGAGGGCTATCGTTGGCAACTGTTACAAGTGACGGACCAAACAGGCGCAGTCATGAGCGAATTTACGCAAACAGAAAAGCCCATTACGCTTTCCTATGGTTTGAATAACTATAGTGGCGATGAAAATGACAAACAAAATGGCTTTCAGTCAGGTGTATATGGTCAAAGCTTTGGTATCTCTGTTGGCTGCAATGGTGTTGGTGGACCTTACGCCCTCTCTTTCAATCAAAGTTTACTCACTGGCAGCTTTCCTTCTACTATGATGAGCTGTGGCGATTCTCTTGATGATATTGAATCACGGCTTGGACGTATGATGACCTATAGCACGAGTCGACTGATCTTAACGCACGCGGATAATAAGGCAAAGGCAACTATAGAGCAGTCAGAGCAAAACTACTTACTCACCCAAACGCTAGATTCTGGCGAGACGTTGGTTTGGAAAAATATCAAAAAAAATAAGCCATTCAACACTAAAAAAAGGACACCCTCATGAAAAAACTGATACTCGCCAGCGCGTTATTTTGCAGTACTGTGCTTGCCATATCAGGCTGTCAGTCGATGAGTAAAAATACCGTATCCGTAGCGTACAGAACTACACAAGCCGATACACTCGAGATTCCCAAGAATAAAGTCATGCAATGGAGTAGTGGCTACAACTGGCAACTGTCAGAAGTGACGCGAGATGATGGTCAGCTTATCCCTATCCAAAGTACGAACCCCATACGTTTGGCTATTGATCCAGGTAGACTGCATTTTTATCAGGGCTGTACGCACGATAAAATCGACCTATTCTCTGGTGCACCCCCATTCAGTTATAGCAGCTATATTGTACAGCTACCTGCGACCTGTACGAACAGCAGCACTGATGACTATAATATTCGCACGTTGTTTGAGGACTATGGTACGTATATGTTTGGGATTAAGTTACTACCTACAATATCCCTAACGGCACAGGACGATACCACAGCCTCGCCAAAGCGCCTTGCACTGACTATGGAAAACGGCAACCAACTTATCTTTACAGGGACGGCAAAACCGCTACTTTCACCACCGATAGGGTTACCAATCAGTACTAAACTGCTAGCGAACTATAAGTGGCATTTGGAAAGCGCGGTTGCCAATCATTATGACGAGCAAGGAAAGCTGATGAATAGAGAACCGATTAGTGATTTTTATCATCCTGATTATCCCATTTCATTCGAGATTTTTAGTCAACCTAAAAATTCAATCATCTCTTTTGGTTCGAATTGCAATGGCTCTGGTGCACCTTATTTTCTACTTGACGATAATACGCTAAAGGTTGGCATGATTATCAGCACAATGATGGGCTGCGGCGAAACAGGCAATCGTATTGAAACCACGCTATTTAACTTTATGCAGGAAAGCAGCAGCACCCTGACGTTAAGTATGCAGCCACAATCAGCAACAGGTAATACAGGCGATTATCCACATTATAACCTGCTGCAAACCATGGCAACAGGCGAAACGTTAATTTGGAAAAACGAGCCAAAGAAAATCCCTTAATACATTTTCAAACCCATACGTTACTTACATTTATTAACCGATTGTTGCGCATTTGATGAATAACTATAGGGTTTGCTTGGCTATACTGACGGTGATGTTAACGAATATCGATACGAGCTTTAACAGAACAATAAATACAGATATTTGTGACTTTAATCACGTTCTAAATAACGAATAAAACAACTGGAGATAATAATGAATAAGACAATGCTTGCAAGTGCCCTACTATGTGGTTCAGCGTTAGCGACGACTGGTTGCCAAACGGTAGAAAGCCAAATGCAAACGGGTAACCCTTTGTCTCAGCCCACTTTGAAATCAACCATCAAAGCGGTGAGCGGTGATAAGAACGAAGTCGGACAGATGTTTCTACGTCCTGTTGACGGCGGCGTACAGGTCTATGGTAAGCTGATGAATCTACAGCCGGGCCAGACAGTGGCGCTGCATATTCATGAGACAGGCAGCTGTGCTGACATGGGTAAAGCGGCAGGTGGTCACTTTAACCCTGACAACAAACCACACTCTAATCCAGATGACATGAATGGCCATGCGGGTGACCTGCCTAACCTAACAGCCAATGAAGATGGTGTCGCTACCATCAACTATGTGAACAAAAAAATCACTGCTGATGAAGCTGGTAAATATAGTGTCAATCGCTTAGCCTTTATCGTACATGCAGGCGCAGATGATTACACTAGTCAGCCTTCAGGCGCATCAGGCGATCGCGTTGCTTGTGGTATTATCGAAAAGAATTAATAGCGTCTACACTTAGCTATTATTGATAGCACAAAAAAACCTCTTAACATCTAAGAGGTTTTTTTGTGGTCGATAGAAAAGTTATTACTCTTCTACCCACTCGCCTTTACGCCAGTACACACCCCAACGTGTGGCCTTACCATTCTTTTCAGAGCCGATGTACTGCTCTTTTTTCTTACGCGACCAGCGCAAGATAGTTGGGTTACCCTCAGGATCTTCATCGGGTCCTGCAAACAAGTACTGGAACTTGTCTTCCATCTTGTCTTTGATTTCCCGTAACTCAGCGAGCTTTGGTGGACGCGTTTCTCTAACCTTTGGAAACTTAGACGCCGCGAGGAACATGCCAGCCGCGCCTTCACGCAAAATGAAGTAATCATCATGCTTGGTCGATTTTAGCTCCGGTAGATGGATTGGATCCATACGTGGCGGTGCTGCTTCGCCTGTTTTGAGTACCTTACGAGTATTATCGCAGTTCTGACAAGCAAAGTATGGGCCAAAGCGTCCTGTCTTAAGCTCCATCTGCCCATCGCACTTATTACAGTCGATGGTTGGTGCATCTGAGCCCGGTACTTCGAACTTACCTTCTTCTAGGATATAACCGTCGCAATCAGGGTTGTTACCGCAGATGTGTAGTTTGAGGCCACCATCTACGATGTAACCATTCATCGCCGTGCCACATTTCGGACAGCGTTTTTTCTCCATCAAATCTTTAACTTCTGCCGCTTCATCATCGCCTTCTGCATCATCTAAGTTGGCAAATGCTTCGACTGGCATTAGATTTTTGGTGCCTTTACAGCGTTCTTTTGGTGGCAAGTTGTAGCCAGTACAACCCAAAAATACACCTGTTGAACCAGTACGCAGCTGCATCGGACGATCACAAATATCGCAATGCACATCTGGTACATCAGTCGGATCATTCGGACGCATACCATCTTTGCCTTTGGCATGCTCAAGGGTGGTTTTGAACTCACCATAGAAATTATCGAGCACGTCTTTCCAGTCTTGCTCACCTTCTGCCACATGATCGAGCTTGTCTTCAAGCGCAGCAGTAAAGGTATAATCCATCAAGTCTGGGAAGCTGGCCGTCAATCTATCGGTGACGATATCACCCATTTTTTCGGCAAACAGTCGCTTATTCTCAAGCTTCACATAACCACGATCTTGAATCGTTGAGATAATTGAGGCATAAGTCGATGGACGACCGATACCTTTTTTCTCAAGCTCTTTGACTAGGCTTGCTTCAGTATAGCGAGGCGCAGGCTTAGTAAAGTGCTGACTTGGATCAAGCTTATCTAAGTTTAACTTATCGCCTTTTTTGACATCAGGCAGTAAGGTATCGTCAGTCTTGGCTGGTGGCATCACTTTTGTGTAGCCATCAAACACCATGGTGCGACCACGTGCTTTTAGCTCGATATCGCTTGCACTGACAAACAGGTTCACTGATAGATATTTGGCAGGCAACATCTGACACGCCACAAACTGACGCCAGATCAGCTCATATAGACGTATCGCATCTCGCTCCACACCTTTTAGCTGCGTTGATTTCATATTGACATTAGAAGGACGAATCGCTTCATGCGCCTCTTGTGCGCCTTGTTTGTTGCCATAGAAATTTGGTTTTTCGGGCACGTATTTTGCGCCATAGCTGTCTTCGATATGACCACGGACAGCGGCGAGTGCGTCGCCAGACAAGAACGTCGAGTCGGTACGCATATAAGTAATATGACCCGCTTCGTATAGACGCTGCGCCAAAATCATGGTCTTTTTAACAGAGAACCCTAAGCGCGTACTGGCGGCCTGTTGCAAAGTTGAGGTAATGAAAGGCGCACTTGGGCGTGACTGCGTTGGCTTTTCTTCACGCTCTTTGACGATAAAGTCACTCGCTTTGAGTATCTCTAAGACTTTATCGGTCTGCTCTTTATTGCCAAGCTTTAGCGTTTTGCCGCCTTGCTTGGTCGCCTCTAAACGGATACCGATTTGCTCAGCATCTGAGGTTTTCTTGGCTTTGGCATTAGCAATGTGCGTGTCTGCATGGATTTGCCAGTATTCTTCTGGAATGAACGCGCGAATTTCATGCTCACGCTCAACAACCAAACGCATGGCGACCGACTGTACGCGGCCTGCTGATAGTCCACGAGCAATCTTTTGCCACAATAATGGCGATACCATAAAGCCAACGACACGGTCCAAGAACCTGCGCGCTTGCTGAGCATTGACGCGATCGATATCGAGCTTTGATGGTTGCTTAAAGGCGCTTTGGATGGCTGATTTGGTAATCTCGTTAAAGACCACACGCTGGTATTTGCTATCAGGCCCACCGATGACTTCTTTTAGATGCCAAGCGATCGCTTCCCCTTCTCTATCCATATCCGTTGCCAGATAGATTTTGTCAGCGTCTTTGGCGAGTGCTTTAAGCTCTTTGATGACCTTAGTTTTGTTTGGCAGTACTTCATAGACGGCCGCCCAATCATGCTCTGGATCTACGCCCATACGGCGTACCAGTGCTTGCTGTGCTTTTTCTTCTTTGGTCAGACTGTCATCTTTTTTAGCGGTCGTTGCTTTCTTTGCGCTTTTGCTCGCACTGACCGGCAAATCACGGACGTGACCGATACTTGAGCGTACGATAAAGTCATCGCCAAGATATTTATTAATCGTTTTTGCCTTGGCTGGTGATTCTACAATCACCAAAGACTTGCCCTTTGGGCTGTCAGCAGCTGGTGCTGCGGCTTTTTTGGTTGTGGTTTTTGCCATATTCGACGACACCATAATATAGGTAAATTAAAAAATATAAGTAAACTAAAAGTGAAATTACAGTCAGCAGTAAAGGGATTTATAGTAATAATGGCTGCTGATAAAAAAGGTTATAAAACAAATTATAACCATAAAATAAAGATATAGTTATAAAGACGTTACACTGCTGAGCGTTAAACTGTCAACTTTAAATAAATTGAATATGAAAAACTGCTTGCATATCGCCCTTTAATGGAGACAAAAAAGCGCTTTACTAGCCTTTCACGTCTTTTTGCATTTGTATCGCCCACTTCTCAAGATTGGCTTTGAGCACTAACAGATCTGCCTCAATCCGTTGCTGATGATACGTGGGATTAGAGTTTGGGCGCACGTAAGCAATATCTTCCCAATAGATGATAATGCTATTTGCCTTGGTCATCAGCCCTTTAACAAACGGCTCAATGCTCACTGGTAGCTCTAATGGTGCTTTGTCCAAGCTAAAATCAGTCTTTCTAACCGTTGGATTATTACTAATCTGACTAGAGCGAATAGCACTGGGAATAGTAAGTGTCTTGTCATCGTTACTTGTATCAACAAAACTACTATCTGGTCGCCATTGTCCATCGATCACTTGGTAGCGTGTATGCGGCAGTTTGGTCTCTTCTAATATCAGACAATACTGCCCAAGCATACCGCGACCATATTCATTATCACGACCCTTGATCCAATCAGGGCAAGCAACGAGCTTGGGATTAAGCTGTAAACGGCGCGCGGTCATACGCAGCTTGTCTAAACGCTGATCAATACCATTCGGTTTGAGCGCCATCATACTCCCTAAGACGAATAGTACGATGATAACGCCAATCACTGTTCCCATGATGCTCTGGCCTTTTTACTAAATAAAAATGATGCTAAACAATATCAATATAACTGTCACAGCTGATAACCACTGTCTACGCTAACAGTAAAAATAACGGCTTTATAAATAACTACTGTATAAATAGCTATCCTATAAATAGTTAACGTGAACTGGCGGCTACTCACATGACAGATAACGATATAGCAAGACTTATAATGAGCTCGAACCCGCAAAAATCAAGCACTACCACTCAACTACTACTCAAAAACTGACCGTATGGCTCACTCTTTATTTGTCAGTTATACTGTTAAATCAGACATTTAGCGTGCCTAGTAATAAGTGTCATAGCCACATACAAAAACCAGATACAAAAAGTGGTCGGTGTAAAAAAGTGCTATGATAAACCATAATTTTAAACGCGCGCAGGTTTATTATGAATTATCTTATTAAGTCAAACTCATCAAGCGCTTATCACGTGAGCAAGCTGACAGGTAAAATCCTGAGCAAAACTGGCATAAGCTTATCGCTACTTGGCGCAATCGTGCTGACAGTGTCAGGCTGTGCCACCACCCAAAGCCTGACCCCGCAGCAATGTCAAAGCAGTAACTGGCAAGAAGTCGGTTATGCTGATGGTCTACAAGGTCGTTCAGGGGCTTACTTCGGGCACTATACCAACAGCTGTGCAAGCATAGGCGGCGCTAGTCCTAACCGCATACAGTGGGAGCAAGGACGACAGCAAGGTCTGAAAAACTACTGTACCGAGCTGAATGCTTATAAGCTCGGTCGCGAAGGCTATGACTGGCAACCTGTCTGTCCATTAGAAGGCATTGAGAAATTAGAAGAAGCTTACTCTCAAGGACGCTACTACTATATCCGTCAGCGCGATCTAGACTACTTGCGCTCGCCTTATCCGTTTGGTTACGGACATCTGGGCTTTGGCTACCGTCCATTTGGGTATGGCTGGTAAAAAGAAAACCTCAGTGATGACTTAATTTGAGGTTTAAGTCGTCACTGAGGTCGGAGAAAAGCTTATTATTTTAATCGTTCTTATTATTGTTATAGCTCTCGCTCTATTCATTGGCTTGTTAATTTATATCGCCAATTTTTTACTGTAACGGACGTTGCATTTCGCTACTTATTACTATCGTTTATCGCTGCTATTATTCATTGACAAAGGCAATCTTGGTAAGTCCTGCTTGACTGGCAGCCGCCAAGACCTGAGCAACCGTATCATACTTACCTTCTTTATCGGCGCGCAGTTGCACTGAAGGATCTTTGCCAGTTGCGCCTTGCTCTTGCAGACGCGCCTCTAGCGCTTCCATACTAATGGGATCGCTATCCCAAAATATACCCGCGTCTTTATCAATACTGATTTGAATGGCTTCTGGCGGTGTTTGATTGACCTCAGCACTGGTCTTTGGCAAATCTAAAGGAACCGTCGGATTCAGCACGGTCGCTGTCAATAAAAAGATAATCATCAATACCAGCATGATATCGATAAGCGGAATGAGGTTCATCTCATTCATACCTTGAACGTCATCATCACCCAGTTGAAATGCCATAATTATTCTCAATACTTGTGTTTATTGTCATGCCGCCAAGAGGTGCTTTTTTATTCTGCCATAGAGCTGCTGTAGTGGCGCGCTTGCTGCGTGTCTACTGCTGCATCGATAGCATTTGAGCGATTACCTTTGACCGCCTGCACCGATGTTGCGCCTGCATTCGGGCTGGTAGACGATGGCACAGGCTCAGCAGACCCGGACAACAGATCATGTGCTCTATCATTGGCTTGATACATCACACGGCGATTGATACGTACTGCTAGGTTGTAAAACACGACGGCTGGAATAGCCACGGCGATACCCAGACCCGTCATAATTAGTGCCTCACCAACGGGGCCTGCCACTTGTCCCAATCCTGCCTGTCCACTCATACCAATATTATGCAGCGCGTGGAAAATACCCCACACTGTGCCAAATAAGCCGATAAATGGTGCAATCGCGGCCGTTGTTCCAAGGATAGGTAAGCCGCGCTCGCTCGCAAAACGGTAGCGTCCTATGTGCTTGAGTAATGTCTGTTCAGTGACCAAACGACGAGCAGCGGCATCGGAGCCGACTAAATCGGCCTGCTTTGCTTGTAGTTGTTGGCTCAAGTCATCTGCCACACTGGTCGCCAGTTTGCGACTTTGCAATACGCGGACGATACCTGTCACCCAAGAGAGAATAGATAACGCAAGTAACACAAAGAACAACGTCTTTGTCACCATGTCGCTGATCTGCCAGTATTGCATAAAGTCCATGTCAGACTCCTTAATGTTTTATGCCATTACATGCTACTAAAGTGAGTATCATGCCTTGTCTTATTATGAAAGATTATCAATAAATACGTTGTTATAAAATATAAATGCTTAAGGAACCGCGTAGCTGATCGGCAAGGTCACATTGCCCACCACTGGTGCGCCATTCTTGGTAAAGGGTTTGAACTTGCCAGAGCGTACTTGACGCTGGGCTTCTTTATCCAGCAAAGTATTGCCTGAAGACTGCGCCAATCGCACGCTATCGATACCGCCTTGTTTATTGACGCGCAGTACCAATACCACGTTGAGCGTATCACCTGAGCGCGCTCTACGTGCCGCACGATCAGGAAAGCTAAAGTTTGGCGCAGATGCCCAATTGGCAGCGCTCGCAGTAAAGCTCACAGGCTCATTACTCTGTGCTCGAGCAGCAGCTTCCGCAGCAGCCTCAGCTGCTTCTCTAGCGGCTTGTGCTTGGGCGGCGGCTTCTGCTTCTCTAGCAGCTTTGGCTTGTGCCGCAGCCTTAGCATCCGCGACTCTTTTAGCTTCTTGCGCTGCTCTGTCTTGTGCTTCTTGAGCGGCTTTTTTGACTCGGGCAGCAGCCTCTTTGCGCTGCTCATCAGCAGCCGATGTATCGACTATCGGTTCTGGGCTTATCTTTTTGGGTGCTGCTTCTTTTGGTACAGGCTTTTGACTACTCTCAGTAGATGTTTTTTCGGTTGCGATGATCGGCGGTGTTTCAGATACTTTTTTCACCGCAGGTTTCGCTGGTTCTATAGGTGTCTCGACACGCTTCTTAGGCGGTGGCTCTGCTTTCGGCTTTTTTACAGGCTTAGGTTGCACTTCTTTTTTGACGGTGACCTTTTTGACCTGCTGCACAAGTTCTTTCGTTTCTGCTATAGGCGCTGCGCTTTTAGTAGGTAGCGTAACGAACTCTATTTCAACCGGCGGTATGTCTTGTTTTGGCTCAGGCTGTAGTTTGGGCGCTTTTATGCTCACCAACGCAACTGCTGTTAGCACATGCAGCCCTACTACTACTAAAATAGAGAGTAGTATCGATCTGATTGGTGGGGCCTCTAAATCCGTTGAACTCATAACAGCCTAATATTTATTGTCCGGGATGGAATGGCGTAGATAATAATGCAAACGATAATTATTATCAATAATAATTTACAATATTTCTTTATCTGCCAACTTTTTTAGACTTCTTTTGCTTAGCTTATTTGATTAACCAACACCTCTGTTTCAGTACGTGTGACTCAGCTACTACCTGTCTTTGGAAAGAAAACATCACCTATTAAATAGTACAGCTACTGACTCAATTTGTAGACAATTATTTATAGATAGCCATCCATTGCTAATAAAAACCATTATCATTTGTATTGATAATGAGTCTCAACTACTTTATCATAGCGGCTGTTCTGTCTAGCAGTCCTATTTTAAAAAATGATTTATATAAGAATATTCAAACTATAAAAACGCCTAGCCTATAAGAATAAGGTTAGCAGGCAGAACCGATGAGATTTTTATCAGCCTATCTCGAATTTATTCGAAAGTATGCTTGATAACTCTCGTCATTCTCCTATTTTTTATTGTCCTACATATGCAATTAGATTGTTAAAAGATTGCCTAAATACACGATATACCGAGTCTATTATGTCTACCACTTTATTATCAAATCGCTCTACCAGTCCTTTTTTTAAGCGTCCATTATTGGCTACTATGATGACAGCTTTAATCGCTGCTATCAGTGTGACAGGTTGTAGCTCACCTGAGTCTGACGCCTCTGAATCAGCTGATACTACAGCTACCAATCAAACGGCCAATGAGTCTGCAAACGTTGCCAATAACGATGCCGTATCTGCTGAAAAAATCACGGTAAATACGGTCAAGGGTGATGTTGAGTTGGCAATGAGTCCCTCACCGTTAGTGGTGTATGACATGACCTTGATGCAAGACTTGGCAGCATTAGACGTGGCTGTTGACGGTATGCCAGGCAGTTTACTGTTAGACAATTTACACTCAAAAACGCAGCCTGAACCAAAAGCGGTCGGCACTGTGTTTGAGCCAGATCTCGAAGCATTAAATGCGATGCAACCACAAGCAATCTTGGTGGGCTCACGCATGGCAGAAAAGTATAACGAGCTGTCAAACATCGCGCCGACGTTGGATATGTCTATCGACACGGCTAATATTTATGAGTCGAGTAAGCAGCGTTTGCATGACTTGGGTGCGCTGTTTGGCAAAAGCGATCAGGCTGCTAGATTGCAACAAGATATAGATACGCTTATCGACGAGACAAAGGGTGTCACTAAAGATAAAGGCACTGGTTTGGTCGTTATGGTCAATGGCAATAAAATGTCAGCATATGGCGATAAATCTCGTTACGGGTTTATCCATACGGTGCTAGATGTGCCAATGGCAGATAAGCAGATTGCCGATGCTCCTCATGGACAGCCGGTCTCTTTTGAGTATATCCAAAAAGCCAACCCAGACTGGTTGTTTGTTATCGATCGCAGCGCCGCGATTGGTGAAGATGGTATCGGTGCCAAAGCCGTATTGGACAATCCGCTGGTCGCGCAAACCAATGCTTGGAGCAAGCAGCAAGTGGTTTATCTAAGCCCAGACTCTTACCTAGCGTTTGGTGGCTATTACCAATGGATGCAGGATCTCACAACGATTAAAGATGCCTTTGCTAACGCTAAGTAACTGTGCTTATTGTTGAATAATTGCCCTACTAGGTCGTTGCGCAAGTAATTGCACACAACGTAGGCAATTATTACTACCGTTATCGCTGCTCATTTTTAAGCCAATAGAAATTATGCCGTTATTTTCAAACCGTGCTCGTGCTAGGCTCAAACCTAACGCTTCTTTGCCAGTATCAAATTGGCAAGGAAGCGCTAGCCATACTTTAGGCTCGAAATATCGACGTGCCGCCATACCACCGTGGTTAATCAACACCGCAAGCCTCATTATCATGGGGCTTTTGGTGTTATTGAGCTTATCTATTGGTGTGGCTGACTTTTCGTGGTCGGGTATTTTACAAAGTATCATTAGTCATAGTGCCAATTCCGATAGCTCGCTACTACTGGTCAGCCGTATCCCGCGTACCGTTGCGATTATTCTGACTGGCATTGCGATGGCGGTGGCGGGAATGATCATCCAAGTGGTGCTAAAAAACCGCTTTGTAGAACCATCCATGGTCGGCGCTACCCAAAGCGCCGCGCTCGGCTTGCTAGTGGTCAGTCTGCTATTTCCTGCCAGTGCGCTCATTGTGAAGATGAGCGTAGCGACCATCGCCGCTGTATTCGGCATGATGCTCTTTATGCTGCTCATTCACCGTATTCCGCCGACTGATTTTTTGATGGTTCCACTGATTGGTATTGTTTTTGGTGGCATTATCGAAGCAGTCACTACCTTTATCGCCTATCAAACTGAGTCGCTACAGATGCTCAGCGTCTGGCAGTTTGGGGATTTCTCAGGTGTCTTGGCAGGTCGTTATGAACTGCTGTGGCTCACGGGTGGGCTGTGTGTGCTCGCCTATATCATCGCCGATAAACTAACCATCGTCGGTCTGGGTGACAATATCGCGCTGAACCTAGGCATTAGTAAGCGCCAAGTGACGTGGATCGGTGTCGGTATGGTCGCCATGATGAGTGCCGTCGTGGTCGTGACGGTCGGTATGATTCCTTTTATTGGCCTCGTCGTACCAAACATTGTGAGCCGACTGATGGGAGATAAGTTGCGTCGCAGCTTGCCCGCAGTCGCGCTACTTGGCGCTTCGGCAGTATTGCTGTGCGATATTATCGGTCGCTCGATTCGCTATCCGTTCGAAGTGCCTGTTGCTACTGTCTTTGGCGTGGTCGGCACGGTACTGTTTTTGTGGCTATTATTGCGCGCGCCAGCTGAGCAATAACACTATGTTCACCAGCTATGTGATCACTTTTGGCACTCACTTACCGTCGTTCATTTTTGCCTTATTAGATAAGCTTGGCACCATAGGATTTTTGTATGTTCTCATCAACTAAGCTTACTTCTACCAAGACTAATGCTACCAAAACCAGCACAGCGATAGATAACTCGTCTTCAGCAGACGGTCAGTATTCAGCCGCTGCCCAAAGTCAGTTCGCAAAATTTTGGGCATGGATAGCTGCGCATCCGAAATCCATTGCAGGCGTTATTCTACTGATCTCGATGACCTTGTTTATGACACTCAATGTCAATGGCTATTGGGACTTTGCTCTACCATTACGCGGCAAGAAATTACTGGCTCTGATGGTGGTTGGCTATGCGATTGGCGTGTCGACGTTACTATTTCAGACGTTGACTCATAATCCAATTCTAACGCCCTCCCTACTCGGGTTTGATTCACTCTATGTTCTGTTGCAGAGCTTACTGGTTTTCTTTTTAGGGGCGGTTAGCTTTACCAGTCTCGATCCTATTGCCAAGTTCACGCTAGAGATTGTCCTGATGTTTGGGGCATCTTTATTATTATTTAAGCTATTATTTTCTAAAAGCAGTCAGGATCTGACACGCTTGATATTGGTGGGCGTTATCTTTGGTGTGTTGTTCCGCAGTTTATCAGCACTCATTGCACGGCTAATTAACCCTGATGATTTTGTGGTTGTACAATCTGCTAGCTACGCACAGTTCAATACCGTCAATCCTCAGCTACTAGGCATCAGCTTATTGATCTGTGTCATCACTGCGGTGTTTGTCTGGCGCTGGCGTTATCAGTGTGATGTGCTGATGCTCGGTCAAGCCCAAGCCATCAACCTTGGTATCAACTATCAACGTCTGGCATTTGGCCTATTAACTGTTATCGCAGTGCTAGTCGCCACGGCTACCGCATTGGTCGGTCCAGTGACCTTTTTTGGTCTATTGGTTTGTGCATTGACCAATCGCATGGCACGACATATGTATCATACTGAGCGGCTGATACTGGTCAGTTTGGTTGCCATGATTTGTCTGGTGCTGGGTCAAACACTCTTTGAGCAAGTGCTAGATATGGCAGGCGTATTGTCCGTCGTGATAGAGCTAGCGGGTGGATTGATGTTCTTGGCCTTGATATTTATGTCCCAGCGCCGTTCTGTATGACCACTTAACTGATGCTGTTAATAAAGAAAGCCCTAAGTTTTTTTAAAATAAGACGATTATGATTAAACTGAATAATATCTCTCACTATATTGGCAAACAACAAATCTTGCATGACATTACGTTGTCCCTACCAACGGCGCAGGTGATTGCTTTGATTGGGCCTAACGGCGCTGGGAAGTCTACGTTATTTTCTGTCATGGCTCGCTTGCAACCGCTACAATCTGGGCAAGTGAGCTTCGCTGTAGATAATGAGGAACGTGATATTGTCAGCTGTCAGGCGCGCACACTTGCCAAGACGGTCGCGATGCTCGGACAAGACAACCATGTGCAAGGACGCCTACGCGTACATGAACTGCTGATGTTTGGTCGTTATCCTTATCATCAAGGACAACCAACCGCTGGCGATCAGCAAAAAGTACAAGAAATCCTCGAACGCTTTGAGCTTGAGCCGCTTGCTGAGCGCTTCTTATCGACATTGTCAGGTGGACAGCGTCAGCGCGTGCTGATCGCCATGATTGTCTGCCAAGATACGCCCTATTTATTGCTCGATGAGCCACTAAACAATCTAGATATGTATCATGCTGGTCGGCTCATGCGTGAGCTACGTCAGCTTAGCCACAATCAGCAAAAAACCGTGGTAATTGTCCTGCATGATATCAATCAAGCAGCGCAGTTTGCCGATACGGTCGTTACAATGAAAGCAGGAGAAGTGACGGCGGTTGGTCGCCCTGCTGATGTTATTACTCAAGAAACGATGAAAGATCTGTACAACGTTGATGTCACTGTCCTAAGTCATCAGGGTCGTCCTGTGATTGTGGATACGGTTTAAGTACAGCATTTCGCAAACAACAGAAGAAATTATCGATGCATAAAGCGCTATTAAATAATCGATGGATGAACTACAAAAACCTGTCTCTATTCATTTTAGTGATTAGCTTTTGCCTGTTCATTTATTACGCTTTAAATAAAGAAGTATCAGATACCTTTTTTTGGTTAGGAATGACTTTATATTTTCTAAGATTAGTGGTTATTCCTATGGATTTTACTCAAGATATTGCTTCAGTAAATTACACAAAAAACTATGACGAAAATAATGGTTGGCATAGGTGGGTCATGCTAGGTGAAAATTTTGCTTGCTCTATTTTCACTGTCTGCATAGCATACGACATATTTTTGTTATTAAAGTGATAACTAGGGTATGGTTTTCATTTAGTAAATAATGATCTAAATGAAAACACACCCTAAGAATATAAATATATCATCGGCCCTTTTGCAACGCCTTTAAACGCTGCTGTCGGCCTCTCCACCAGAGATACACACCTGTCCCTGATAGCACCGCAACTACCAGTCCAACCATTGCCAAAAATGCTTGATACAGTCGATGGCTCCAACCTTGACCGATATGTCCCATATGCAGCGTTGACAGCCATTGGTCTACTTTGTTACCAAAACCGCTTTGATAACCAAAATTAACGCGCGCGACCTCTCCTGTGGCAGCATCAACCGTAATAGATGATGCGCCGCCGTGTGTACCAACATCTCTATCGGTCTTAAAGCGCATTTGCCACTGCTTGTCTTCCTCCACCCAGCGGATACCCAATAACTGCTGTACAGCCGTGCCATTCTGCCGCGCCGCTATATTGGCTTGGGCACTTAGGTAGGCAATGCTATTGCTCTTATTGACTGCTTGAGCAGTGGCATCCGCTGTATTACGGCTATCGTTAACAGTCGTATTTGAGTTTATAGACTTATCTGTCCTACCTTGATTTTCCACTGTTTTATTCGGTTCAGGCTTGGTTGGCGGTCGCCCTCTTTCTCTTGGCGTCAGACCGACCACCGCCTGCATCACAGGCTGATATACGGGTTTTAGATTAAACCCAACGCTCGACCAAGCGATGACAAATAGCATAACCCATAGCCACAGACCAAACGCATGGTGCAAATCATAGTTCAGCTTAAAGGTATTGGTTTTGCGGCGAATTTTCCATGCAGGTAGCCAGCGCTTCCAAAAAGACGCGCGTTTTTTCTTAGTTAATAACACCGTAGCGCGTTTTTTGGTAGCACGCGGGAACGTCAGATAGAACCCAATAAAACAATTGAGCGTCCATACCAGCGCGACGATGCCCAATGTCAGCCTACCAATATCACCAAGCAATAAATCACGATGCAGCCAAAATACTTTCCACATAGTATTATGCCATGCCCAAGTATCTTTATTCCGTGTGCCGACGATGTCGCCAGTATGAGGGTCAACATAAACCTCATGAAAGGTTGGCTCAGGCGCGTCTGAACTGGCATTGCCGCGCCATCTGTCTACAGCAAATACAACCGATTTACCGTCATCAATAGCGGTTGGCATACTAGAAAACGTATATTTTGGATATGTCGTTATTACTGTGTCATGTAGCGCTGCGATAGATCGTAGCGATGTGTTTTGCTTCTCGATATAAGCCAGCTTATGATTGAATATATCATCCAACTCATCATGAAACGCGAGCAGCGCACCCGTGAGGCTGGCAAGGATCAAAAAACCCGCCATTGCCAGACCCGTATAACGATGTATCCACAAGCAGGCTTGGCGAGGAGTAAATGGCATAACAAGTCCTATCTTCATAAAAGTATATTTTTCTTATTTGGCAACAATGGATCTCATTTTTAGCGTTGTTTTCAAAATGAGGACACGTCCTAAAAACACCAGCTACCTGTCAACAAGTAGCTGGTGTGATCATCACGATAAGTAGAGTCTAATATTGACGCACTTAAGTATTGGCATACTCATGCACCAAGGGTTATTGTCTAAAACAGATAGCTCAAAGACACTTTGGTTGTGCGTCCTTGCGCATAATCCGTACGGTCAGGACTTGAGGTAATGACACGCGAGGCATGACTGGCGTAGGTTTCATCAAATAAGTTATAAACGCCGATGCTTGCTTTTATGCCATCAATATTAGTTGGCTCATAGCTCATAAAAATATCATGCACATCGTAACCAGGCTTGTACTCATTGCTGTCGCCAACTTGGTTTTTGAGGTCATGGACATACTTACTACGCCAGCCAATATTTACCTCAGATGTTGGTTGATAGCCAATATTGACGGTGATGCTGTCACCCGTATCACGGTATAAGCTATCCCCCGTATCCTCTCCTTCACTGCGCGCCCGCGCATAGCTTAGGCCGACATTGTAACGATCTGCGATATAATCAGCAGCCAGCTCTACCCCCTTAATATCAAAGCTCTCGTCTTTGTTGACTGTACTACGGCATGCACCTGTACCACTACTCTCACCCGTCTGGCAATCCAAACCACTGACACTTTCAATCACATCATCTAACGCGGTGACAAAATATTTGCCTGATAAGCGTAATGAATCATCAGCAGTGGTAATGCCATGAAACAGGGAAACAAAGCCAACCTCTGTATTGTCACCTGTTTCAGGATCTAGATCAGGAGTCAGATAGATATTGCTACCGCCGCGATTGCGAATCACTTCATTAAGATCAGGGCCGTTAAATAGTTGGGTGTAGCTGGCAAAAACACTGGTGCTGGGCAAAATATCATAGCTGGCTGCAAGAGCGCCTACGACATGGTCATAAGTCTCGCCGCCTGCGACATCCTCAGGCGCGACATAGTGATCGTAACGCACCCCTGGAGTCAGTGTCAGCTTATTAAAGCGCCACTGATCTTCCACAAACACCGAGGTGCTCTTGGCGCTATCAGAGCCGCTAACAGACTCATTGCTACCGCGCTCAACGCCTTCATAGTCTGCGTCTTTTTGATAGTGCTCCACGCCTGTGATGAGCTTATGTGTGCTTTCACCGTTTTCAATGCGACTGATGTTTTGGATTTTTCCACCAGTGGTAGTGGCACGGGCATCAAATGAGCCGCCATTACGCAGGATTTGCGTTTCTGTATCATAGGCGCTGATGTCCAAATCGATATAGGGGTTATTAGGTTGGTAGCGGTAGCCGACGGTATAGGTATCGCGGTTCATCTCTTGCGGGATGGCAGGGTTCCAACCATCGGGACCGGTCAGCGGAAAATCTGGACGTATTGGATACTCCCCTGAGTTTTCAGTACGCTGAAAACTGGCACGAATGCGCTGCGTAGGTGTTACGTACGCACCCGCTTTAAGCAAAAGACTTTCAGCATCGCTTTCATTGGTTTGGATAGCGCGACCATCGCCATCTTCACCCGCGTTCGCACTGCGTTTACCATAGTATGCGAGCACGTCAATATTGTCAGTGGGCATAGCAAATACTGTCGCTGATCTTAGCAGCTCATCGTTATTGCTGGCATAGCTGGCATTGATACGCGCGCCCATTTTTTGATTTGGACGTAATAGGTCAACAGCATCTAATGTAGTAAAGGCGACGCCACCACCAATAGCATCATTACCGAGCGTCACTGAGTTGTTACCCACGGCCACTTCTGCAGACTTGAGTAAATCTGGGTCTAATAAAATATCTCCCATATGATGGAACAGGTAGCCTTCTTGACGCGCACCATCGATGGTGACTTTTAGATTGGTATCGTCCAGTCCGCGTATCTGTATGCGCTGACTCACTGCAGATGTACCGCCAACATTCACTCCAGGCACCACTTCCAAAAAGTCACTTAACTGGCTCGCTTGGGTGGCTGGTGTGTCGTCAGCCATATCGACCGCATCATTTTGCACACCATTATTTCCAGCACTATTGGCAGTCACCGTAATGGTCTGCAAGGTGGTATTTGGCACATCATCTGCGATAACTGCATTGGCAGCCTGCGCCCATAATATCGCTGCTACGCCAACAGACAATAGTCTCAATTGATTAGATGATTTTGCTGCACACATCACTCACTCACTTTATTTATTGTTAACATCGTTGTTGTTATTGACCATTATTTATAAGAATGAGATGGTTAATGATAATAATTATCATTTATAAAATAATGAGGTATAATAACGAAGTATTAACAATTTGGCAACAATGAATATAAAAATTTCTTAGTCTCAATTTTTATATTCATTGTTGGGATACTTTTCTTAAAAGTATAATCTTGTTTTAACCACAGCCATAAAGATAAGAATAATGATGTAATTGCAAGGAGCGTCTGATATCAATACCTGCTGATACTTGTTTTTTTTGTACTACTGTACTAGAATGCTGATACAAGCCGAGAGCTTCATGGCTACCCTGACTTTTTTTGATTAAGACGACTGATTATAAGACGATAAATTATGAGTACCGACCCTTATCACAGCTTACTGAGTCATCTGGCAAACTGTACTGATAACGCAGATATCGAAAAGCTACTCAGTGCCCTGCTGACGGATAAAGAGCAGCACGACATTGCTAACCGTATTCGTATCTTTGACTTGCTTGATCGAGGTATCACGCAGCGTGACATCTCTGAGCAACTAGGCGTTGGTATCGCGACGGTCTCTCGCGGCGCTAGAGCCATGCACAGCCACGATGTGAGTGCATTGCTTGCGACCCATAGAGAACGCGCTTAAACCACCGATCCCAATACCGCCTACCCTTTTACTCATTACTTTATTAATTGTTGATTGACACATATTTGAACCACTTTGGACTTTATTATGACTGCTAGTACACCCATACATACCCAACCTGCACCTATCGATATCCCGAGCAAACCACAGCGCATTAAGCTCACGCAAGATATCGATTTTTTTGCGCTATTCAAACGTATCGAGAGCGCTTTCGACACCTGTTATTTACTCGAATCATTAGGCGAAGACAGTCATATCTCACGCCATCATGCCATCGGTTTTGACCCTGTGACCACCATCGCCGCTATTGACCGTAATACGCTCGCTATCACTGACAATAAAACAACTGAAACGACTCGTTATCAAACTGACAATCCTTATCAATTGCTTCGCGCCATCACGCCGCAGCACGTCATTGCCCGTGATCAAAGTGGCGGTCTCGTCGGTTATTTGGGCTATGACTGTGTGAATTTTTTTGAGCCAAGCCTGACAGCCAAAGCCAGTGAAGACTTTGAGCCGTTTAAATTTGGCGTCTATCTAGATGGATTAACGCTAGATAAGATGACCGGCGAGATTTTCTATTTTTATTATCCAACCGCTCAGCAGAATAATCGCATCGAGCAAATCAAAGCCCTACTTGATGAGCCGGTTCCCAGCTATGAAGCGCCCACAGTCGAGTTTTTGGGCGATGGTATGAGTCAAGAGGAGCATGCCAAGGTAGTGATGCAAGTCAAAGAAGACATTATCTCTGGTCGTATTTTCCAATGTGAGGTTGGGTTTAAGTCCAAATATCGTATCGCTGGCGACAAAATGCCCATTTATGAAAAACTACGCGCGGTCAATCCATCACCGCACATGTATTTTATGAAATTTGCTCAGCAGTGCATTATTGGTGCTTCCCCTGAGCTCCTATTCCGCTTGCGTCAGGGAGAGATGGAAACTTACCCACTCGCAGGGACAGCTAAACGCGGCGTCGATGTGGTCGAAGATCGCAAACTTGCTCGCGCCCTACTCAACGATGACAAAGAAATTGCCGAGCACAACATGCTGGTCGACTTGCATCGCAATGATATTGGCCGCGTGGCACGATTTGGCACAGTAAAAGTGCGTAGTTTGATGGACATCAAGCGCTTCTCACATGTGCAGCATATCTCCTCTGAGATCGTTGGTATCTTGCACCCTGACGAAGATATGTTCAGTGCCCTTGCCAGCAACTTTCCCGCAGGTACGTTATCAGGCGCACCCAAGGTAGAGGCTATTAAGGTGATTAATGAGCTCGAGCCAGATGGGCGCGGTGCTTATGGCGGCGCGCTGGGGTCATTTAACTTCAATGGTGACTGTATCTTTGCCATTCCAATTCGCAGCCTGTTTATCAGCGGCGAGTCAGCCTACGCGCAAACGTGCGGCGGCAATGTCTATGACTCAAACCCAGCGGATGAGTATCTAGAGATTCAGCGTAAGCTGTCGGCGATGAAAGTCGTACTAGACAGCTTTATGCAACCATAATCACCCCTATTTTTATCAAAGAGTTTATACCCCATGAATGTTTTAATTATTGATAACTACGATTCGTTTACCTTCAATCTCTACCAATATGTCGGCGAGATTTTGCAAACCTTGAGTGATGATAAAGAAACTAGCGTCATCGTGAAGCGCAATAATGAGATTACCCTCGCAGAGGTAGAAGCAATGAATCTGGATAGAATCATCATCTCACCAGGTCCTGGCTCCCCTGATGATCCTGCGTATTTTGGAATTTGCGCTGATGTCATTGAGACATTGGGCAAAACCATTCCGCTACTGGGCGTCTGCCTCGGTATGCAGGGCATCGCGCATGTGTTCGGCGGTGATGTGATACGCGCCAGTGTGCCAATGCATGGCAAGGTGTCATCGATTCGTCATGATGGTAAGGGTATCTATCAAGGCTTACCGCAAGAGCTTGAGATCATGCGCTATCACTCACTGGTGGTCAAAGCCGATACGATCCCAAGCTGCCTAACGATTACCTCAGTCGTCGCCAATGACGATCGCGCAACGTTAAGCTTTGATGAATCAGCGCTGACAGGTGATGAGATTATGGGACTGGCGCATAAAGACTATCCGATACAAGGCGTGCAATTTCACCCAGAATCCTTTGCTACTGAAGGGGCTAAGCATTTGCTGAGTAATTTTTTATTGCAGGTATAAATGCTACTATCCAGCCACGTCTTCCATTTTAAATAACAGTCGATTAAATTTAGACCACGCCCTAGTAGCAGTTTATAATCTTTTAATGATAGACTGAAAGAACAAACAAAAGACAGCCCTTTAATCGGTTGTCTTTTCTTATTGCAGTATAGCTTGGCGCGCTTACATCACAGGCGCTTTGGCAATAACCCAATGTCATTTAGATCGTAAGAAGAAACCACTATGGCAAATATTGACAGTACAGCGGCGATACACTCGCATCAGTCATGGATAGGCATTGTCCAAATCATTACCGCGGCAACCTGCTGGGGGACGCTTGGGATATTCTCAACCTACCTCAATCAAATGGGCTTTAGTGGTTGGCAAGTCACGATATTACGTATCGTGACGGCAGCAGTGATTATCTTAGCCATGCTACCGACCCTATGGCCACAGCTAATCAAATTACGACCCAAGCAGTGGTTTGGGCTGGCACTTCAGTCCTTGATTGGTGTACTGGGGATGTCCGTCTGCTATTTTTTTGCTGTCAGTTATGTTGGCGCGGGCCCTGCGGTGGCTTTGCTTTATACCGCGCCTGTATTTAGCTTGTTATTCTCAAAGTTTTTGCTCAGCGAGTCCATTACGCGCAAATCTATCGCACTGGCATTCATGGCGGTGTGTGGGGTTGGGTTGACGATGCTGGGTGAGCAAGCAGAGGTTAATTGGGGTGTTTTGCTCGGGTTGGCAGCAGGGATGTGCTACTCACTATACGGTGTGCTCGGTAAGCGTGCGATGCATGACGCGCACCCTGCCCCTTTGGTATTTTTCACTTCCGTGGTGATCAGCGCGTGCGGGCTGCTATTACTGCCCGAAACGTATCATACCTATGAGCAGCTAATGTCCTTACCACTACTGACTTGGGGCTATGTGTTAGGGCTATCACTCTTGGGTACTGTCGTGCCCTTTGGCCTTTATATGAAAGCATTAGAGAAGCTCCCCGCCTCTCGTGCGTCTGTTTTTACGATTTTTGAGCCGTTGACGGCGATTGCGCTGGCAATGATGCTGCTACATCAAACTCTGTCTTGGATTCAATATCTGGGCGTGACGCTGATTTTGCTGGCGGCGTTGTTAAATGCAGTGGTTAATGGCACAACCACGCGCGTCCCTCGCTGGCTTAAAAGACGGCAAACGGTTTAGCTTTACTGTTTGACATTGTACGATGGCCAAACCTGAATAAAAAAAGCCCCAACAATGAACTGCCCCCCAAAACTTGGACGGTTTAGTTTACCCCAAGGACTGAGTTCTGTATTGCACAGGACTCAGTCCTT
>NZ_JBHZRK010000012.1:0-104844 GCF_043641605.1 Psychrobacter piscatorii
GATGGCACAGACAGCACCGTCTTTAATCAAGCAGGCGTTACCTTCTTAGATGATACCAATACTGCTGTCGGTCCAAGCATCACCGCGGCTGGCATTGATGCTGGTGATACGGTGATTACTAACGTTGGCGACGCCGTTAATGCAGGCGATGCGGTTAATAAAGGTCAGTTAGACAATCTATCAGCAGGCGCAGTCCAGTACGAGCGTAATAACGGTAACATCAACTATGATCAAGTGACTTTCGCTGGTACTAAAGCAGTGATTGAGCAAGACGAAGATGGTAACGACGTTGTGGTAAGCGGTGGTACAAGATTGTCTAATGTAGCAAACGCTATCAATGCTGCTGACGCTATTAACAAGGGTCAATTAGACAGTTTGATCGCTCAAAATATCACTGATGTCGAAGTCACTGATCAAAACGGCAATCCTGTTACAGTCAATATAACGGACCAAGTAGTGAACCGTAATACAGATAATAGTAACTTGGATTCACTATTCTTAACTTATAATGTCGAAGGTCAGGATGTTACTGATCGTCTCACTATCGGTGAAACTGTTCAGAGAATGAATACTGAAGGCGTGAAGTTTGCGCATACCAATGCTGTTAATGCTCAAGGTGACATAGGTATTACCAATGACTCAAGCGCTGGTGGCGACAACTCAACGGCTATCGGTGTCAATGCCATTATTGCAGAAGGCGCTGACAGCACCGTTGCCTTAGGTCATAACACTGACGCATCAGCCAATGCGATCAACTCGGTCGTGATTGGTAATGACTCACAGGTAGCAGGTCAATCATCAATCGCTATCGGTGATGGTTCAAAAGCTTTAGGTAACCAATCCATCAGCGTCGGTACAGGTAACATCGTTAGAGGTAATAATGCTGGTGCGTTTGGTGATCCAAGCATCATTAACGGTAACAATAGCTACTCTGTCGGTAATAACAACACGATAGATAGTGATGATACTTTTGTATTTGGTAATAATGTTACATCAACAGTCGAAGGTTCTGTAGTGCTTGGTACAGATTCAGCAGCTACAACAGGTGCTGGTGTTGCAGGTTATCTCTCAGCTGGCAACGCTGCGATCACAGCAACTACTAGCACCACTGGTGCCGTTGCGGTAGGTAATGCTAGCAAAGGTGTATATCGCCAAGTTACAGGCGTAGCAGCGGGTACGGCAGACTCTGATGCAGTCAACGTTTCACAGTTGAAGGCAGTCAGTGATACGCTTCAAAGTAACAACGAAGCATTGAGCAATGCTGCGGTTAAATATGATAAAAATGCTGATGGCACAGTCAATAAAGGTAGCATTACGTTAGGCGGCGGTGCTGCAGGTACAACCATAACCAATGTGAGTGGCGGTGCTATCAATGCAAGTAGTACAGATGCTATCAATGGTAGCCAACTATATAACCTTGGCAATGATGTTGCTGGCGTTGTCGGTGGTAATGCAGCAGTTGATAACGATGGTAATTTGACAGTGAGTAATATCGGCGGTACAGGTGCCGACAATCTCAACGATGCGATCGCTGCTGTAAACAATGGTAACGCTCAGGCCAATGCAGGTATTCAGGCCAATGCTGATAGGCTCAATACTGGATTAAGCTTCAGTGCTGACAGTGGTACTAATGTGGACAAGTCAATCGGTGATAGCACTGCGCTGAAATTTGAAGGCAGCAATAATATCACGACCACCACTACAGATAGTGGTATCAAGTTTGATTTGAACGGCAATATCAGTGTGGATAACATTACGGCTGCTACTGTGACAACAGGCAATACAACGGTCAATACTGACGGTGTAACGATTAAAGATGGCCCAAGTGTGACTGCTGCTGGTATTGATGCAGGTGATAAAGTCATTACTGGCGTTGCTGATGGTCTTGAAGTTACCGATGCCGTTAACTTTGGTCAGTTGAGCGCTCTAGATAGCAAACTGAGCAATAGCGTGAACGAGCTGGGCTATAAGATCAACGAAGTAGAAGATGATGCGAATGCTGGTATTTCAGCAGCAATGGCAATGTCTTCACTGCCGCAAGCTTATATCCCTGGCAAGTCAATGGTAGGCGGTGGTATCGCGACCTACAATGGTCAAAGTGCAGTGGCGGTCGGTGTTTCTAAAGTATCTGACAATGGTCGCTGGGTAATTAAAGTAAATGGTACGGCAGATACTCAAGGAAATGCAGGCGGTGCAGTGGGTGCAGGTTTCCATTTCTAATATAGCCACACTATTTTATGGCAGCGTCGGTCGCTTGACAGACGCTGTCAGCTTACTCATAAAACATATTAAGGGATAAATCATGAAAAAATCTGCATACCATTATGGCTTGCTGGTGACCACAGTGTTACTACTGACAGCAACTGGTTGTACTCAAAAAAACATCATGCCAACTTGGCACTTAACGCCTGGCGCTCAGCACGGATCTGTTGATGCTAATAATTTAGTATTTCCAGATCCAAATAAAGCATGGCAAAAAGGTGGCACAATTGTTAATCACAACGATATTGCCAAAATTGGTGTGGGTACCACAAAGGATGAGATTTATAAATTGATTGGCACCCCTCACTTTAGCGAGGGTTTCAATGCCCGTGAATGGGACTATATCCTCAAATTTTACGATGCTAATAATAATGTAGAAACTTGCCAATACAAAATCATCTTTGATGATAGTTATGAAGGTCGTATGCGCGACGATGAATTCTTTGCCACTGAGTTCTATTGGCAGCCAGCCTCTTGTGCTAAATATTCACAGTTCTAGCACTCGGTTTAATTCTCATAAGTAACAAAAAAAGCAAGGCATTTAGTGCCTTGCTTTTTTTGTTCAGAATAAAGTCCGATAAGATAAATACAATATGGAGCTTTACCAGATACCGTATTGTTCTTCTTTTGGCTCATAACCGCTCATATACAGAAAGGCCTAAATAACATCAATGACAGAACATACGATAAGCTAAATGGTTTATTCTATAGCAATGAAAACTTGGGCGTCTCAAGTTTTTCAAAACTTCAAATCTCTTGTTATTTGCGACAAAGATTATCTAATGAGTTATACAAAAAAGGTTATAAGCAATGATCAACACCAAGATATACAAAGCCATCTATACTTTAGCCGAAGAATTACTAGAGGCTGACCGTCGCGGCGATCAAGCAAAATTTGACGCGCTTTATGCGGAACTAAAAGCCATTTGTACCGATAACGAAAATACCGATAAAGATCATCCAGAACAGTGGGAGACCCTTGCTGATTTCACAGAGGATTTGGATGAAGCATTGGTGATTTATGATAAAGCGTTGGTCAAAGCTACGGCGATCAATTCAAAAGATCATATGTCATCGATCGCTTTTTCTATGGCAGTTCTACAGCTTGAGACGGGCGAGACTGAAGCCGCTATCAAAAATCTACAAAATGCCAAAGTCACGGCCAATAAAATCGAAGACAAAGAGTTTAAGGTTGAGATAGATGAGCTACTCACAAAACTGCTAGCTGAGTAACTTCTACCAAATAGGAATAAATCTGATATGCAAGACATCCCTATAGTGATCATTGGCGGCGGGCTAAGTGGACTATACGCTGCCTTTTTGTTGGAGCAAAAAGGTATCGCCTATAGACTGTTAGAGGCACGTGATACATTAGGCGGTCGTATTGCAGTCGCCAAGTCTTCAGATATGATCGATGCTGAACCGGCAGTTTTTGACAAAGAGGCTGCTGATAAGGAAGCTGCTAATAAAATATCTGACAACACAGAGTCAAATAATGCATTTGATTTGGGGCCTTCTTGGTTTTGGCCAGACTATCAGCCGCAGTTGAGTAGTCTTATTGAATCATTAAATCTATCGCGCTTTGCTCAGTTTGAAGAGGGCGATATGATGGTTGAGCGCGCTGCGAATCAACCACCTGTACGTATGCAAGGTTATAAAAGTGCGCCGCCTTCTATGCGCCTAGTCGGTGGAATGGCTGCTTTGATTGAGGCGTTATATGCGCGCTTAGATGCTAGGTGTATCATAACCAATCAAACGGTACGGCAGCTGACTAAGACGGATGGGCATATTGAAGTGCAGAGCGAAGATACTTTCGGACATGTCACCGGATATGTCACTACGTTTCGAGCGCAGCATGTGTTACTTGCGCTACCACCTCGGTTGGTAGAAGGTCGTATAACATTTCAACCAGCATTACCGCAGAATCTGAGCACCCAGTGGCGAGAAACAGCAACTTGGATGGCACCTCATGCCAAATATGTGGCGGTCTATGAGTCACCATTTTGGCGAGATAACGGTCTCTCAGGCGCAGCGCGCAGTGCGGTAGGGCCACTCACCGAGATACATGACGCTTCTACGCTAGAAGGCAATGGTGCGTTGTTTGGTTTCTTTGGCGTTCCCGCGCAAGTGCGCCAAAGTGTCTCTGATGATGTATTAAAAGACCACTGCCGTGCGCAGTTGGTGCGTCTGTTTGGTGTACAGGCTAGTACGCCAATTGCTGAGTATCTCAAAGACTGGGCGCAAGACCCATTGACAGCGATGCCAGCTGATGTCAGCGGTGATGGTCAGCATACAGTAGCGCCGCCATCCAGACCAAAAACAGGCGTATGGCAAGACTGTCTAACAGGCTGTGGTAGTGAGTGGTCAGTGCAGTTCCCTGGTTATATTGCTGGCGCTATTGATGCAGCGGCAACAGCGGTACAAAGCTTGCCTGCGACAGTGTTATCTAGATAGTGTTGTTGCGATAGTGTTGTCTCGATGATAAACACCGCAAAAGTTATCCAGCTAGATAAAACATCGTCATCCAATAGGATAGTTGATGAATGACTTACTCAAAAAAAACGCTCGCAAGGCTACTTGGCTGGTTCCTTTTGCTTGTCTGTTAGCAGGCGGCGCGCTCACCGGCATTTCGACCAATCTAGCAAAATACGCGGGTGACATTGGGCTGACACCACTAGCGTTTTTGTTTTGGTCGATCACTGGTGCTGCTATTATTCTCTTGATAGTCTCTTTTATTAGAAAAGAACCCCTTCCTTTTAGCGCCCATAGTATCGAGTATTATTTCGTTGCCGCCTTTGTCAGCGTGGCTGCTGCTAACTTACTGTTATTTTCTGCTATTCCTCATGTTGGGGCAGGGTTTGTTGCTCTTATTATATCTTTACCCCCACTGCTAACGTATCTTGGCACACTAATGCTGCGTATGGAGCGTTTTTATCTCATTCGTGCGCTTGGCGTAGTGGCGGCGCTTTTTGGCGCAGGGGTGTTGGCTATTCATAAGCTTTCTGCACCAGAGTCTAGTGTCTTCTGGATTTTAGTCGCGCTGTGCGGGCCAGTGCTGCTCGCCATTGGTAATATCTATCGAACATTACGCTGGCCTGATAATGCTTCATCTAGTGCGCTTGCACCTGGCATGCTGATTGCGGCAGCGCTATTGTTAGGTTTATTTAGTGTATTCTCTGATTTTTCTGTCGCGATATCTTTGGATGCTTGGTTGCCGCTAGGATTGATAGCCGTACAAGCATGGGTGTTTGCTGGTCAGTTCTTATTATTATTTCTTTTGCAAAAAACAGGCGGCCCTGTTTTGCTCAGTTTATTAGGTGCAGTGGGGGCAGTCGTTGGTGTGCCTATTGCGATTTTTTTACAAGGAGAGCGTCCGCCTGAAGGCTTGTTTTTAGGAGCGACGTTAATAGCCATTGGTGTGGTGTTGGTGACATGGGGCGGTGTAAAGATGGCGACGGTAACGATAAAGGACGAGTGAAAGTCAGCTCAGCAAGCGACACAATCAGTCAGTGTGCTATGTCCTTGCAAGTATTTGATATTCTTTTTTAATCCTGATTATGATCTATATTGATTCAATAATTAGTTACGATTATTTCAAATCAGTTTTTGTGAATACCATAAAAAAGGAGTATAAGTATCGTGGTTATCGTTGTCATGGACTCAGGCTATGAATGCAGCCGCACGCTATCAATTATTAAATAATTTTACGATTCTCATTAGTGTTATCGGAGTAGTTATTGCCTTGTTAGATAGTGGCTTTACGCTACCAACATGGATACAACAAGTTTTTCATATTTTTTATTTGGTCGTTATTTTTCTGAGCTTTGTGGTGACAGTTGGCCGCTATATTTATACAAAAAAACCGCTAACGCTTAATAAAGTCGCAGTGTTTGACGCCTTTACCAGTACAGCGATTGTCATCTTATTGGTAGCGCATTTCACTGACTTGGTGCGTTCTGGATTGGATGCCGCCGTTGATGGTTTCGTCGCGATAAAAATAGCCGTGTTTGTCACCTTTATCCGTGAACTCTCTGATCATAATTTCAATCTCAATCGTACCTTTCTAAATCCTGCACAGTTTTTTATCTTAAGTTTCTTAGCCGTTGTGCTGGTTGGTGCTTTGCTCCTGATGATGCCCAATGCGACAACACAGCCGCTGTCCTTTGTTGATGCGCTCTTTACCGCGACCAGCGCCGTTTGTGTGACGGGGCTTATTGTGGTCGATACGGCAACCTATTTTACGACGTTTGGCCAAGTCATTATTATGGGGCTGATACAAATCGGCGGCTTAGGTATTTTGACGTTCGTGACGTATTTTAGTTACTTCTTTAAGGGCGGTGTCAGCTACGAGACGCAAGCGAGCATTAGCGAGATGTCTTATATGCGCGGCATGGGTAATGTGGTGTCGACACTTAAGTCTATCTTATATGTGACATTCGCTGTTGAGGCAGTGGCGGCGGCACTCATTTATATCAGCATTTATGATATGCCTGATATGGACTGGTCTGAGCAATTGTTTTTTTCGGTCTTTCATGCGATATCCGCTTTTTGTAATGCTGGGTTTTCTACCTTTAGTGCTGGCATGTATGACGATTCGCTACGCTTTAATTATCCATTGCAGCTTATCATTGCGATGACTTTTATCTTTGGTGGTATGGGCTTTACCATTGTGGTCAATGTGCTGCGGTATTTGCGTCATCGTGCTGAGCGATTGATATATCGTAATGACCGGCACTATATTTATCAGCCTTGGTTGCTGAATATCAACAGCCGTATTACCTTGATTACGACTGGGGCATTATTGTTGACTGGTCTGATCGGTGTGATGGTATTTGAATACAACAATGTACTCGCTGACCATACCAGCTTTTTTGGTAAGCTTATCACAGGGTTTTTTACGGCTGCCACGCCGAGAACTGCTGGATTCAATGTCATTGATATGGGTGAGCTGACTTTTCCAACGGTCATGCTAACGATATTTTTGATGTGGATTGGGGCGTCGCCAAACTCGACAGGTGGTGGTATCAAGACCAGTACCTTTGCGATCGCGCTATTAAATACACTGAGTCTAGCCCGTGGACAGACCAAGATAGAAGTATTCAAACGCCAGATTGCGGAGATCTCCGTGCGCCGCGCGTTCTCTATTATGTGGTTGTCATTATTGGTCATCGGTACGGGTGTGACGCTGATTAGTTATGATCAGCCAGAGCTTGATTTGATTAAGGTGGTGTTTGAATGTTTCTCAGCTTATAGCACGGTGGGTTTAAGTTTAAACTTGACAGCAGACTTATCAGATTTTAGTAAAGTGGTGGTGTCGATCATTATGTTTGTTGGACGGGTCAGTATGCTGACGATATTTATTGCGCTACTCAAAAACATGCGCCAACGCAATTATCGCTATCCGACTGAGGAAATCACGATTAACTAAATCGTCGCAGACAGACGATTTTATGCTTAAAAACGAGCAAAAATATATCAAAAGATACTGAAAAAGGTCATTAAGGTTATGAAATACATCATCGTAGGGTTGGGGAATTTTGGTGCGTCATTGGGAGCAGCATTGACCCGCCAAGGTCACGAAGTGATTGCCATTGACAACAGCATGCAACGAGTAGAAGCCTATAAGGAAGTCATCTCTCATACGCTCTGTATGGATGCCACGGATGAGTACACCGTGAGTGGATTACCGATTGTCGATACTGACACCGTCATTGTCGCTATTGGGGAGGATCAAGGTGCCAACGTGATGGCAACGGCGTTGTTCAAGACGCTAAAAGCAAAACGTTTGATCAGCCGTAGCATCAATCCGCTGCACAAAAAAGTCCTACAAGCCATTGGTGTCGATGACATTATTTATCCTGAAAAAGAAGCGGCCAATCGCTGGGCCAAACGACTGTCACTAAGCCATTTTGTCGATTCGTTTGAGCTAAGCGATAACTTCAGTATGGTAGAAATTAAGATTCCAAATGTGTTGATCGGTAAGACGGTTGAGGAGTTGCGATTGGAGCAAAAATTCAATATCCGATTGCTTAGTACCTTGCGCTATGAGTATTATGAAGACAGCTTTGGTCGTACCCAGACCAAACCTAGCGTGCAAGGTCTGGCCACGCCTGATCAAATATTGCAAGACCGTGATGTATTGGTCATTTATGGCGCAAACAAACACATCAACCAGTTCTTACGTAGCGTGGGTGTGAAAATCAAATAACGGCTTGCAATCGCAGTGACATGAGAAGAGACAGGGGAAGTTTATGAATAAGCGCAGTATATCCGTTCTATTGGTCGCTGTTATGGTGTTGCTGTCAGGCTGTGATCCGTCTGCGCAAGATCCGAACGTTCTTCTGTCCGAGCGCCAACAAGATCCGATTGAAGAGTTAGAGGTAACCTCCGATGTAGATCGCAGTCAGTTCAGTTATAAAGAAACCTTTTATGTGCCAATTTATTCTGATATCTATACCGATAGGGATAATCGCAAAGTGCTATTGTCAGCGACACTGAGTGTGCGCAATACCACGCTGAAAAAATCATTGTATATTAATAAAATTGATTATTATGATACCGATGGTGCACTGGTAAAATCGTACCTAAGCAAGCCCATTGAGCTACCAGCAATGGCTACGCTCAACTATATCGTCGAAAAAGAAGAAGATAAAGGCGGGTCGGGTGCCAACTTCATTATCGAGGTCGAAGGTGTCGATGAAACCGTCAGACCAGTTATCGAAGCGGTCATGATTGGGAATTTTAGTAATAAAGGATTTGCCTTTAGTACCGAAGGCACGCCTGTGATTCATTGATTGAATGGTATTAAATAAAGTAACAATGTCAGCATTATTAACAACGGCAATAGCGGTAGTGCTATTTAAGATAGTGACATTCAAGGAAGAATTATGTCTGCAACCAAAGAAGAAATCAGCGCCTTTATGGCGTTAGAGTTTCCACAAACCAAATGTATCGTCGAAGCAGTCAGTGAAAATGGCGCTACCTTATCACACGAGATTGGTATAGATGAGCTACGTCCCGGTGGCACCGTGTCAGGACCTGTCATGATGGCCGTCGCTGACGTCGCCATCTATGTTGCGATACTCGGGAAAATCGGTATTGTGCCATTGACAGTGACGACGAGTCTGACTATTAATTTTTTGCGTAAACCATCAGCAGATGCACGTATTATCGCTGAATGCACCTTGCTCAAAGTAGGGCGAGCCTTGATAGTGGGCGAGGTGTCTCTGTATTCAGAAGGCTCGGATGATGTCGTGGCTCATGTCGTGGGCACATACTCTGTACCGCCTAAACGCATTTAAAACGATATATAAACGCTTGGATACCTCATCAAAAGAGCAGCTATGTTAAGAGGTTGCTCTTATTTTATTGGTCAACGTGCTTTATAAAATAGCGAGTGTCATTTATTCACTCGGGTCTGAACCTGGTGGAAAGTCATGGCGTAGCTGCGCAACATTATCAGTCGTAACCGTGTCAGTGAAGTTGTTCAAATCGCTATGTACGTACCGTGTGACCGCTGCTATTTGCTCATCATTCATCATGCTATGGAACGACGGCATACCTCGCAGACCATTGATTAACACACTAATAATATAGTATTTCGATTGCATCTTACTGTTGTTAGCCAGCGGTGGATAGTAGCCAGCGCCGTATGCACCTTCACCTTTTTGCATATGACAACCTGCACAAGAGTCGTCATAGAGTTTTTTACCGTTGGTGGTAAAAAACCCCGTTTTGCCTTGTGTGCTGCCTTCAAACTTGGCGAGCCATTTCTGCATGCTAGCATCATCGTTCATTTTTGGTATTGAGCGTATATCGACAATATTGCTAGTGGGTTCAGCCAACTCGTTTTTGGACATATACACGCCGCCCCATGCGCCTTGATTGCGACTTGCCTGATTGTCAAATACCATTGGTGCTGTTTGCTGGCTGGCGATAGTGGCTGCGTTTTTTGCCTTATACTGACTACAGCCTGACAGCGTTGTTAATGCGATTGACCCGCCAACCATCAGCAGCATTATTGCTTTGCTCGAGCTGAGCGAGCTAAATGGTTTTATTGGGTTTGCTGTCACCATATCCATGATTATTCCTAATGTGCCTAGTCTCATTATTATCATCCTTGGTTCAAAGCCAAACTGGTTGCCCAAAAGCTTATTAAAAAGACACTGCTACCCAAGCTTTTTGGCCTTTTGATGCAAGCGTTTAGCCGCATCCATACCAGATAATATTGCCCCTTCTTGCCACGCAGGAATGTGCGAACAGTGCTCACCTGCCAGTACGATGCGGTGGTCAATCTCGCAGAGTGTTTCGTAATACTGCTCACGACTGGATTCGCTCCAGATACCATAACAGCCAAGCGACCAAGGGATACGGTGCCATGCAACCGAAGTGCCCGAGCGAAACTCCTTGGTATATTGCGGATGAATCTTTTTGCCATAGGCGAGCGCCGCGTTGATACGTTCTTTGGGTGTTAATGAGTTAAATTTATACGAAGTCTCGCCAAATCCATAAGCACCAAGCAGTACACCAGCGCCTGTGCTAAACATATCTTGTGACGGATAGGAGATTTGGGTGATCGGCAGATCGGTATAAGTGATGCCGCCGTAAATCCATTCATCCTCTTCCCAGAACCGCCGTTTGAATTCTAAACCCACTTTATACGAGCTATCATAAGGGACGGCTGCCATCGCTTTTTTCATCGGAGCGGAGACATTGACATCAATCTGAGTCAATATGGATAAAGGAATCGTACAAATGCACCAATCTGCGCGCACGGTTTTGGTGGCACCGTCAGGGCTATTGCTATCGACATAGTCAACAGTGACGCCTGTCTCGTCTTGATTGATTTTGGTGACTTTGGCATTGAATGTGATCATATCTCGGCACTCGCGCGTGAACGCATCACCGATTTTTCCCATACCGCCGACAGGCTGAAACATCGTTGGTTGATGCACATGGACGGTATAGTTGCTATAAATGTCCGACCACATGCCTGAGTCCAATAATTTATCCATCGGTATGGGCGTTGATGGTTTGGCATCTGGCATCAAACCACCACCTGGATACACAATATAGCCTCGATGCTTACCCGTTTCATGGCTTTTGACATAGCGATAATTGTTATCAAGGACGCCCCAGCCCTTGAGACCTTCGAGTAGTTTTTCTTTGTCCTCTTTATCAACCGTACTATCGAGACTGCCTTTATTCACCGCTTTAGACAATAACTCTGACACATAACCGCGAATATCGCTCTGTACTTCGCCCAAGCGCTGCGGCGCACCATTGAAGTGATTGGTACGATGCAGATAAGCACGATCATTGGTTTGGATAAATGGTTGTAGTGCCACACCGAACTTTTTGCAGTAATGAAAGACCGCGTAGTGATGGATGGGTAATCGCCATGGCCCGCCATTAAAATAATTGCCTTTTTTAAAGTCGCACGTGACCTCAGCGCCGCCCAGCTCTGTATATTTATCACCGCTGTTGAGTGTCCAGCTACGTCCGCCGCCACGATTTTGGTACTCCAGCACGGTCACTTTGTAGCCTGCTTTGCGTAGCTCATAGGCGGCAGTTAGCCCGCCCAATCCTGCACCCAAAATCACGATACTGGCACCAGCCGGTGCGCCTTTCAGATTCATTTCTTCTTTAAAGCTCGACTCGGATGCAAACCCCAACGTGGTCATCGCTTGATACATGGCAGTCGCGCCTGCGGTCTTGCCTATCATGGAGAGCAGTTGCCGACGCGTAGGGGATTGGAGCAGGTCATTCATAGGATTATCCTTATCGTGCTGGTCTTTACATTATTATAAAAAGCGAAGATTAGGGCACATTTCTTATAGTTGGTTTTAATGCCAATTCTTAGGGTTAGCTTTTTTCTTTTATCACGCGCGTGACGTCAGCCGCGCTGACATCGCTGTTGGGTAAACCACCAAAGGTGACGCGCACATAGTTGGTAATGCTAGCGATTTGTGCAGGGCTTAAATCTTTTGAAAAGCCCGGCATCTTTGGTGCTGTGTTAAAGGCACCTTTCGCGCCAAAGGCGATGACGCCAATCAGTGCATCAGGTTTTACACGGCGAATGCTACTGAGGCCAACGATAGATGCATAGCGCGCATCGGGCTGAGCGTAACCATCGACGCCATGACAGCTGGCGCAATTTGCTAGATATAAGTCTTTTGGCGAGTTGCTGTTCAGACCGCTATTGTTAGCACTGCTGACAGTATTCGTTTTGGCCTGCGCTAGATAGTCTTTTTGCTCAAGTAAGTTATAAGTAATAGAGTTGCTGACTGGCTGCGGTAGGCGAGCGATGGTAACGGGAATCAAGTAGTCATCGGTCTTAATGGCTGGGACGACTTTTAGATAAGATGCCATCGCGATCAGATCTTCGTCAGTGAGATAACGCGTACTATGTGCCACGGCTTCCGCCATTGGCCCGCCCGCATAAGCGCGCTTATCAAGCGTTCCTGTACGCAGATAAGTCACGATGTCCATTTCGCTCCAAAGGCCAATACCAGTGTCATTGTCAGGAGTGATATTTGGGGCAAACCATTTACCGAGTGGCGCCCCAGATAAGTAGCGGTCTTTATCGAGGCCTTGGGTTAGATTACGCGGCGTATGACAGGTGCCGCAATGCTCTAGATTATTGACCAGATATTCACCGCGTTGCTGGGTTTGCGTGAGTCCTGCGCGGTTTTCGGTAGAAGGTACGTTGATGACATTCCACGCCAGCATCAAGCTACGAATATTCAATGGAAAAGGCAGGTGCGTGGTTTTTTCAGGGGGCTTGTCTACCACAGGGACGGTCTGGAAATAAGCAAACAAGGCACTGACGTCATCATCCGTTAGGCCATGATAAGACGGGTAAGGCATAGCAGGATAGATCTGATTACCGGGTGCACGACCTTTTCGCAAAGCCTTTTTAAAATCGGCTTCGGTATAATTGCCAATACCATAGCGCGTCGATGGTGTGATATTGGTCGAGTAGATATTGCCAATCGGCGTCTCAATCGGCACGCCGCCACTATAGTCTTCACGATGGCAGGCCATACAGTCAGCGGTACGCGCCACGTAAGCGCCGCGATTGGCAAGCGCACTATTGGCGGGGCTTATATTTGGTAAGGTTGTTCGACTGGGCAAAGTATCTCTTGGCAAACTGACCGTCTCTGCCATCACGACAGTAGACACTAAGCTAAATCCCAGTCCCAATGCTACTGCCAATGAAAACGACAATGCTGGCATGACAGCAGAAAGCGGCTTCATAATATCCTTATAATGCTGATAAATCATCCTTAACTCCTTCTCATAAGATACCCGCAAGTCATCAATAGTGTCTACCAAAATAAAGTAAAGTGATAAAAATTCATATTTTCAAAAAGCAGTGTCGCAGAAAAGCACTGTCGTAAAGTTAACACTAGCCGCTACTGTCTGGCGGCTTCGACTTTTATATTTAAATTAAGATTTTTGGTCAATCCAAACCAGACAAATTTGTTTATATTCCATTTTGTGCGATCAATCGTCGCAGTGAAGTCCCCACCGCAAACATCCTTTTTAAGACTTGTACTCAAATAACAATCAAAATTTGTGGCTTTCAGGCTAATAGGATGCGTTTCGCCATGTAGCGTCAGCTTACCATCTACTCTTGTTACCTGCGGGCTTTTCTTATTTTGATCAAAATACCACTTCGTCGACTTAAATTGCGCCGAGGGAAATTTTTTTGCATCAAAAAAATCCGGTCCCGTCAGGCTACTATTAAAAGAAGGGTTGCCTGTATTTAAGGAGTCTATGGGTATGATTAACGAGATATCGCCTGTTTGCCGACTTGGGTAGTATTGCAATTGGCCTTTGATATCATAAAAGCCACCAGTAGTGGCAGAGGTCTTGAAGCGTTCAATGGCAAATCGTATGTGCGTATTGGTAGGATTGATGGAGTAACTGGCGGCATGACTGTCATCGATAGTGCTGACAAGCAGTAATGGAATAAGCAGCAAGGCGTAGATGTGCGAGATTTTTTGTCCAATGCATAAGAAGTGCATGGCTACATTCCTTTGTGGGCTATCGATATGTAAAGCGTTTTATTAACGAGCGCCATCCATGGTTTTGCTCAATACTAAGCCAGCTCTCATTTATTATTTATACATTGTTTTTCAAATGGTTAGTAGTGTTATTTTGGTAAATATATAACCGCTGGTTTCAGTTATATCTAAACATTCATATCTAAATGTTGGGTGTCTCAGTGTTAGACAACGTCATATCAGCACGGTTTTTATGATTGTCGGTATTTTTAGTTGTATTTGCTATCGAATCTTTGAAGAAAAGGCTGGCAAGCGCACAGGCTATCGTCAGTGATAGCAGCATCGAGACCAAAGTATGACTAAAGAAATGATCGCCAAACAGCATCTTATACAGCCCCATTGTCCATCCCAAGACTGTGACTGTGGTAAATATTTGATAGCGGTATTTTTTTAACGTCGGCAAAAAAGCCAATCCATATAAGGAAAACCCTGCGCTGGCGTGAGCCGCTGGGAAGCATCTGGCGGGCGTAGCTGCTACGATATTTTGCCAAAGGTTAAGATATGGCAGATCACCGTTAAAAATAACCAAGTCATTCGGGCAGCTCACATGGGTGACGCCTTTGAGCGTGGCAATGCTAGCCGGTACAATCGCGATTATAATCAATAGGTAGCCGATCTCCCGAATTGGCAACGGAAGCAGAAATCTATCAAATTTACGGCGATGTTGCGAGGCAGCGTCAGGCAAAGGCTGTCGATACTTTATGATTAACACTGCTATGAGGTAGACCGCCAGTAGAATTAATAGGGCTTTGGGCAAATCATAAAAGATAAACGCATAGGGCTGCGCGCCTTTTTCTAGTAGCCAGTGTCCATTGCTATAAAAAAGCTCACTGATGCGTATGTCCAACTGGCTATGCTCAAAAACCAAGGTGGCAATGATCGTCACGCACAGTAATTTTAGCCAGCCCCAAGCCATTGAGTGGTTTTCTAAAGTCATGGATACACCTGATAACGTATATTAAGTGATGATAGCTTCCAGCGTGCTGCTATAAAAAGACAGACAGCGCCATTAACCATAAGACGGTTAAGAGAAACAACGACAAAAACTGCGCAGCAGAGCCGACATCTTTTGCTATTTTTGCGAGTGGGTGCTTGGCGGTTGAGGTATGATCGACGCAAGCTTCAATACCCGTGTTAATCAGCTCAACAATCAAAGATAAAAAAGACGCGATGACTAGCATCATTTTTATACTCATTGCAAAAGGCATAAAAGCGATAGCCACAAACAGGGCAAAGTTGAGCCACACGACTTGTCTAAAAGCTGCCTCAAATTTATAAGCTGCCTTAAAGCCGTCCATTGAATAGCCAGCAGCTTTTATAATGCGATAAAAGCCCGTTTTACCTTTTGCGCTCTCTGCAAAGCTATCAGGCGTGAGCGCACTGTTATGTGCTACCTGCTTGATAGAACTGTGACTGGCTGTCTTGTTTTCAAGATTAATAGGGGTAATTTTATTCATATAGAATTCTTAATGGTCTATTAATATCAAGGTATGCGCTCGGCTTTGCATGACCAAAAAGACAGTCAGGCAAAGTCGATATAGCTTGAGTATAAGATGATAGAGATTAAGAAAGTGTTAAGAGACTATAAAGAGGCTGGGATACGTGGTAATGAACATTAAATAGGGAAGAGCGTATTTTTAGATGAGATTTTTTAGCGCTATTACATGTGCTGCTTGTAATAAATACTAAAAGTGCTGCCGCCTGAATGATTGGCTTGATGGGTCAGCTGCCAGCCCATATGAGACATGATGCGTTGTACGATACTCAGCCCCAAACCTGAGCCTTCAACCTTGTGATTGATATCGTGCTCTGGTGACAAGGCTGTGCCGGTACCCTCGTCTTGATAGTCATGAGTCAATCGCTCAAATCGTTCATATAGCAGCGGCATCATCGCCTCAGGAATACCAAGACCCGTATCAGTGACCATGATTTTTTCGTCATCGATAGTGATAATGACTTCGCCATCATCCGTGTACTGAAACGCATTTTTTATCAAATTGCCCAATGCCATTTTTAATAGCTCAGGACGCACATAGGTGCTATATTCTTGCTCAGCGACTACCTGGCACGTGACGGTCTTGTAGCGCAGCAAATAGGTCAATCGCTGTACCTCGGCTAGAGCAGTGTTATTAATGGATGTTTGCGGTGCATCTAGCTTTTCAGGAGCGCGCGAAAGTAAGAGCAGGGCGGTGATAATCTCGGAGGTCTCACGGGCTGTATTACTGATACGATTGGTAAATTCGTTCAGATGACTGTCTGCTGGTAATTGCGAAGCCAACACCTCAGAGGCACCCATGATAATGGTCAATGGCGTGCGCAGCTCATGGCTGACGTCACCGGTAAACAGTTGCTCGCGCTTGAGATATTGCTCTAACTTATGGTTTTTTTCATCGATAGCTCGCGCCAACACCCCAACCTCAGATGGCATGTGCGTAAGTTCTGTGAGGTTTTTATGATCCGTTTCGACGGCTTTTTTTAAATCGAGTAAAGGCTTGATGATTTGTTTGGAGGACAAATGAGAGAATATAGCGGCAATAAGCAAACTTAAAATGACCGCTACTCTCAGGGTATCTGCAAATATATCTTCTAAGTTTTCAAAGATCTCTAAAACAGGGTAGTGACTCATCACCATCTCAACCCCTTCCAAGTACGTCAAAATGTAAGTCTGATTGCCTTGTTGATAGGCGAAAAAATGAAGGTTGCCGTGGGCTTTGCCAGACTCACCGTCTATAGTGACAGACTTCTCTTGCACCGTTGCCGTTGCTGTTGTTTGCAGGTTGGCAGGTGCATTGTCGTAGCGGTAAATTGTGATACCTGGATTAGCGGTATAAATAGAGCGATCGCCGTACTTCTCTTGGCTGATATCAAGCTGCTGCAACAGCCGACCCTTGACCAATTCCTGTTCTATTCTACTTTCCGCGTATAGAAAAATGCTAACAAAAGCTCCGCATAGCAACAGCGCGAATATAAAGTAGGATAATCGAAACTTATTGGCTATCGAGTCTATATTGAACATAGTAAGGAGGTACTTAATCGAAGGAGGCAATTGATATAGTGAGCGATGGTAGACCGTATGAGGTGCTGCTCTCTCAGTTATACTACCGCGTTTTCTGATTTATTGGGATCGATGATTTGGTAACCCACACCAGGCACTGTCACTATCATAGTTTTGTCAAAGGGCTTGTCAACCTGCGCCCGCACGCTATGCATATGAGTACGTAGCGCATCACTGCTCGGTATATCTAGGCCCCAAACCTTTTCTTCAAGTTCTGTCTTGCTGACGACGCGAGGTGCGGCACTCATTAGGATATGTAATATCTTAAATCCAGTTGGGGTGAGCTTAATCGATTTGCCCTCGCGCATAATAGTATGTTCGCTGTTGTTCAACGATAGCGCGCCCACAGCGATACTGTGTACAAAATGATCATCCTCATGACGACGTATAAGTGCTTTGATACGGCATTCTAGCTCAATCAACGAAAAAGGCTTGACCAAATAATCATCAGCGCCACTATCAAAACCTGCAACTTTATCCAAAATTGTATCGCGAGCAGTGAGCATCAGCACAGGTGTTTTGTCATGCAATTCTTCTCTGAGTTTCTTACACAGCTTGGTGCCATCCATACCTGGTAGCATGACATCGAGCAATATCACGTCATAATGATTGCTTGCGGCGAGCGTTAGCCCACTGTAGCCATTATGTGCGTTGTCCAGCTCAAAGCCTTTGGGCTCAAAAAAAGCATAAATATTGGCCACGATATCGGGGTTGTCTTCAATAACGAGTATCTTATACATGATGTTGACCTAAAAAATAGTGGCTACCTAAAAGATGGAGCAATATAGAAACGGATTTAGTTATTCACTTTAAAAAAGGTTGGCGCCCCTTTGACCGCATCAGTCGTGATGCCAAAAAAGCTAAGCAACGTCGGCGTAATAAAATCGTGTGATACGGGCTGACTGCTCATACTAGAGAGACTATCCGCATCGATGTGATTGCTGTCCGGTGACCAAATGACCGCAGGCACATGTTTTTGAGTATCTGGTGCAAACTTATAGGGTAGACCATGCAAGTAAATATTGTTTTCACCCAAACTCTCGCCATGATCGCTCATATATACCATGACTACATCATAATCTTGTTCGTAAGTCTTTAGGGTATCGATCACGTTATCCAAAAAGTAGTCGGTGTACAGAATCGCATTATCATAGCCATTGATCACAGACTGGGTATCACATTTAGAGAGCTCATTGGTCATACAGACGGGTTTATACGTTTCAAATTCTTTAGGGTAGCGCTGGTAATAAGCGGGGCCATGATTGCCCATTTGGTGTAACACAATAAGCGTGTCTTTAGGCGACTCTTTCTCTGAGCTGTCTGACTTAACCAGTGTATCAAAACCATCAAGCATGCCAATATCTCGGCATTCAACATCGCAGTTCGGATTGGTATCAGCCGTTTTGAAGTCCTCAAAAGTGACACGATCAGCCACGCCTTTAGAGCTAGAGTTGTTGTCTCGCCAAACGACATTGACCCCTTGCTTGCTGAGCGTATCGAGTACGTTTTCATTGTACTTGGCAGTATCGATATCATAATTCTCCCGATTGGCATAACTGAACATGCAGGGCACTGAGTAAGCAGTGGAGGTGCCACAAGAGACGGCATCTTTAAAACTATAAAGGTTGGACTGTTTTGAGAGTAGCGGCGTGGTGTTGCGTGTATAGCCATTTAAACCAAAGTGATCGGCTCGAGCCGTTTCGCCAACGACGAACACCATCAGTTTGGGTTTTGTAGTGCTACTAGCAGGGGCGACGCGCTTTGCATCTGTCGCATGTAGCGTGAAAGTATCAGGACGGCGCAGCTCATTGACATAATTTTCGCCAAGTTTAATTGTAGAGTAAATAGGCGTGATTGGGTTGGCATAAGAGCGGACTTGTTTGTGCTGACGAAAGAAGCTGGCGTACTGGTCACCAAAGGGTAAAAGACATGCCGCGATGACTGCGATAGACAATATCAAGGTAGCTGTTTTTTGTAGAATACTGCGTTGCCAAGTAAAGCGTTTTAGACGAATTTTGCTAATGATAAATGCTGGTAACACGCCCATTAGCAGCACCCGAATGACCATGCTAGGGGCAAACAATCCCATTGCCTCTGCTTGATCGGTCTCCAGACTGTTGATCAGCATATTGGTGTCAAATATCGTCCCGTAAGCATCTGTAAAATAACCACAGATGGCGGCAGTGACCAGTAGCGCAATTAATACTGGTTTGGCAATCGGACGATAGCAAAGCAGCTGTAATACCAGCCACATCAGTCCAAACAACAAGCCAGTAATAGACAGTATAAAGCCGACATTTTTGCTAAATGGATAGACATTTAGCACCTGTTCAAAAAAGCCAATATTGGCAGTCGCCACCAAATACAAGGCAACGATGATAATAAGATAATTGAGATTTACCTCATGATCGTAGAGCTTACTCAGATAGCTGTTTTTTTTATTGGCTTTGGGCGTGGCGATTTTGGCGGCTTGAGATATGGACATATAAATACTTCTCAACAGAATGATAGGAAACGTCATTCCTTACCATAACAAGTGTGCTGTTAAGAAGATGTTAAGGTGGCAGTTTTGATGCTAATGCTTATGATAGTTTGCGAGGTGTTGAGTGGTTTATAGAAAATTTTACGGAAAGATTTTATAGCTATTCAAATTATTCAGGATTCATCATTGCCCTTAACTCAGACTGATTCTTTATAGTAATAAAACCATAGTGCATATCTATGAATTCCTGTTTTTGCCAAGACTGAATGATTTTATTGATGGTTTGTCTGGTGGTGCCAAGCATAAAGCCAAGCTCTTCTTGCGACAATCGTAAGTCTATCTTGATATCGCCATTCACTTGCTTACCATAAGTACCGATGAGTCCCATGAGCATGCTCGCCAGTCGCGCCGATGTATTGAGTGAGGTGGCATCATCAATCCAATCAAAGGCTCTACGAATACGCGCACAAGTGATAAGCGCGAGGTGCTTGTATAAAATTGGATACTGTTGCGCCGTCTGGATCACCACCTTTCTAGGGATAGAAATCAACGTAACCTTATTGATTGTCCACGCATCATGGGTACGAGGATGGTCATCTATGATAGATATCTCGCCAAACCATTCGCCACTAGATAGGTGAGCGAGGGTCATGGCATTGCCGCTAGCGCTCACATTGCAGACTCTAATCGTACCCGACACGACAAAGTGCAGCGCCGCATCATCGTTGTCACCAATCGCATGAATCATTTGACTTTTTTGGTATATCTTTAGCACAGCGTTATACGCTAGTAGCGCTTGCACATCGGCTGGCAAGTCAGCAAACCAAGGGTCGTTATTTAAATGATGATTGATATTCATAAGTGTCATGTTTTTGACAGATTTGGGTTTGAAGAATGGTGTAAAGTAATTATTCGGACTATCTACAACTGTAAAGGACTATACAATGCAAACAGCGATGAAAACGACCACACAAACTGATTCAACATCGAGTGTACACCATAATATGAGCGAACAAGAGTGGCAGATGCGAGTAAATTTTGCCGCTTGTTATCGCTTGGTTGCTTCTTATGGTTGGGATGATCTGGTATTTACTCATATCTCAGCACGCGTACCAGGGACGGAAGATGAGTTCTTGATCAATCCTTATGGCATGCTATTTGAAGAGATCACCGCCTCCAGCCTAGTCAAAGTCAATAAAGCGGGCGAAAAAGTCTCGCCATCAGCATTCAATGTCAATCCAGCAGGATTTATCATTCATAGTGCCGTACACGAAGCCCGTGATGATGCGCACTGCGTGATTCATTTGCACACCAGCGATGGCGTAGCAGTCTCGGCGCAAGAGCAAGGCCTATTGCCTATCTCGCAGCAATCATTATTTCCTTTGTCTAACTTGGCCTATCACGATTACGAGGGCGTTGCACTTAACCCCGAAGAAAAAGTCCGCTTGGTTGCTGATTTAGGCAAGGCTAACTTCATGATCTTGCGCAATCACGGTCTGCTCACTTGTGCTGATACAGTCGCTGATGCGTTTTTGAATATGTATATTTTACAAAACGCCTGCGAGATTCAAATCAAGGCGCAGAGCGGTGGCAGCGCATTGACACCGATACCAGCACAAATATTGGCCGGTATTCAAGCGGCATCTGAGCAGGTGACCAGAGGAGCGAATGGTGATATCGCATGGCCTGCCTTATTAAGAAAGCTACGCCGTACTGACCCATCGTTTGAGGAGTGATTACATACGGGCAGCGTTAGGTGAGTATTACCATAGCAGACGTGAGATATATGTATAAATAAAAGACACTTTGGTGATAACGATGGCTTATCTACCGTTTAGAACCCGCATTCTCTAAAAAAATGAATTCAAAAAACGCAGGGTATCAAAAGATGCGCTGCGTTTTTATATATATATCTAAAAATCCTATCGTTCAATCTCTCTCCTCCCCCGTTTTTACAAGCCTTTTTCAATAGTCCAACTTTTATCAACCAGTATCTTCTTTGTCATCATATGTTCACAACTCGGCCGTATTCTTAAGCCCACTATAAATAGTTGCTGCGTATAACTTATTTCTTTATCCATTAAGTGATTCATTGATACTAGTTAGTGCGTATATAGAAGGTGTGTTTATGAGCGTTGCTGGCAGGCTTGGTAGTATCTCTACCCGTATGCTGATTATTTTAGCGTTGGCTTTTTCACTGATTATCCTGATGGTGTACTTGGTCATTGAAACCCAAGGCAAGCCGCGCATTATGGAGATGACTTCAGAGACTGTGGTTGAAACAGGCAACGAAGTCATCAATAGCATCATGGTGAGTATTAACCATGTCGATGGGCTGGCAAAAGCCAGCAGTACGATGGCGGGCGGTCTACCTAAAGAGGATGCACTCTACCAAGAAACCTTTGGCAACCTCATGCAACAAATGGATCAAAGAATCGTGGGTGGTGGGGTATGGTTTGACCCAAATATGTATGCCCAAGGTCAAGAGCGTCAGTCGTTTGTATGGGCGCGCGATGAGTCAGGCAGCATGCAGTCAGTGACGCGTTATAACCAAGTGAGCCAAACGCCCAATGCCTATTATCGAGACTGGTGGTATATCCCAGCGATGTATGCCAATCATGATCACTGCGTCTGGAGTCGGGCATACATCGATCCCACGAGCAATCAGCCGATGATGACCTGTGCTAAAGCGTTGTACAACAGTACTAATCAAGCGTTTGATGGCGTGGTAAGTTTTAACTTATTATTGGACAATCTTGATGCCGCCATGAAGAGATGGCAAGAAAAAATAGGTGGCTATGTCTTTTTGGTTGACTTGGACAATCGATTTTTGACCTTTCCTGAGCAGTCGCTCGTCACTCAAACAACGGCTAACAATCCACAAGGTGAGATGATGAATGCCAGTCAGTTGGCGGCTATCAACCCTAGCTTTGCGCCTATCGCGGACAGTTTGGGTCGCATTAATGATACGCTGATTGAGGACGCCACTGCCAAAGATAAAGGTCGCTTCACATTAGCGGCTCGTAGTATTTTGAGCACAACCAATCTGGGTAAAATAAGTGAGCAAGAATCCGAGCTACTCTCAGCGCTATTACTGTTAAATATCGATCAAACTTTCAATTTAGTAGACAGTCATTTGGTCGATACCATCGATGTGCCCAATGATTTTGTCTTACAGCAGCCAGCCACCGCCTTCGTCTTTCGCATGCCGTTTACTTATTGGAAAATGGTGATTGTAAAACCCAATAGTGACCTACTGAGCGTTGCAAATGCCTTATCAAATCAGCTGATTCAAGCTATGCTGCTCGGTTTTATCCCTATTTTATTATTAACGGCATGGGTGTTTCGTAAGTATTTTACTCGTCCATTACAACGTATGTCGCTTTTGGTGGCTGAGATGGGTGCTTTGATTGAACAAAAGCAATATCAAAAACTATTCGCACATAAGCTGCCCAGCTCAAGCGTGAGCGAAATTCAAATCATCAGTGAGCAGACCAACCAACTGATTGATCGTGTCGTCGAAAACGAAGGCGCGCTTGCCGAAATCAACGTCCATCTAGAAAAACAAGTCGCTGCCCGTACCCAAGATCTACAGCAAGCGATGGATGAGCTAAAAGCCTCGCAAGTACAATTAGTGCGCTCCGAAAAAATGGCAACCTTGGGTCAAATGGTGGCAGGCGTGGCGCACGAGGTCAACACGCCATTGGGCTACGTACGCAGTAACATCGAATTAGTCGGTGATAACTTAATGCGTTTTGATGAGCTCATCAGCCATACTGACCAGCTATTGCAGGCATTAAAAGAGCCTAATACTGACCAAGCACAAGTAGCACAATTGACAGCGCAAACGCTACAGTGCTGTGAAGAGATCAAAGAAGATGAAGTCAGTGAGGACTTGGCCGATTTGATCAAAGACAGTTTATACGGTGTTGACCAGATTGCTGAGTTGGTTGTTAGTTTGCGCGATTTTTCTAGAATTGATGAATCAAAAGTAAAAGACGTCGATATCAATGACTGTATCAATACCTCGCTGGTCATGGCGCGCAACAACCTCAAAACCCTAGATATTACGACCAGCCTAGCGACACTGCCGCTGATTCAATGCAATCCCTCCCAAATCAATCAAGTGCTATTAAATTTATTCAATAATGCTGCTCAAGCCATAGCGCCTGATCAAAAAGGCGAATTGCATATCATCTCAGCTGTCGATGAGGAGCAGCAACAGGTTGTCGTACAAGTCACTGACAATGGCGTCGGTATCAACGAGCACACATTAGATCGTATCTTTGAGCCGTTTTTTACCACCAAAAAAGCAGGTGATGGGACGGGTTTAGGGCTGGCGATCAGCACACAGATTATGGAGCAGCATGGCGGCAGTATTGCAGCAAGCTCGGTCGTTGGCGAGGGTACGACTTTTACCATTATGCTGCTAATACAATCGAAAACTTATGAGAATAAACCTTCCAAAGCCTTGTTTGAAGGTTGAGATACTTCTCACAACTCACCTAAAGAGAGCATCATGCAAAAACCAAAAATTGCCTTTATCGATGATGAGCCGCGCATATTACGCAGTCTAAAAATGCATTTTCGCCAGTCACACGACGTGTTTGTCACCACGGATGCCACTGAACTCATGAAGTATGTCAGCGAGCACGATGTACAAGTGGTCATCAGCGACCAACGTATGCCGGATAAGCAGGGTACGGAAGTCTTGCGTGATATCAAAGAGGCGTCACCCAATACCATTCGTATCTTGCTAACAGGCTATGCTGATCTCAATGCGGTTATTGACTCGGTCAATGATGGAGAGATTTACCGTTATATCACCAAGCCTTGGCAAAATGATGAGCTCAAAAAAATCGTAAATAAAGCCACAGAGATTGCTCAGCAAACGCAAGATATTACCCAAAATATTCTTCAGGGTAATGAGTCTCACAGCTTTATGAATGCTAGTAGCAAAAGAAATATACTGGTATTGGATGATGATGAGAGCATCTATCAAGAAATAAAAAATCAGTTTAAAAGTACTTATACAGTGAGCTGGGCAAGCAACCTCGAGCAGGCTGCGAAGTTATTACAAAAAAATAAGTTTGGTGTCACCATCACGGATGCGACGCTCAGCGAAGAAAATATTACTCCTATTGTCTACGCCCTAAAAAATATCCAGCCCGATCTGATGGTGCTGATGTTGACTGAATTCAAAGACGCTCACATGGTGATTGATCTCATCAATAAAGGGCAGGTGTATCGCTGTCTGCCACGTCCTACCAACTTCTCTATCATGAGTATCAGTCTGGACCGCGCGTTTGAGCATCACGAAAAACTGGTACAGCAGCCGATATTAGCAACTCGTCATCACGTTGAAGAAGTACCAGAAGCCGAGACTTTTAATTTTTCTGAAAGATTGAAGGGTTTCTTTGCCAAGTTTAGAGGCTGGCGCATGATGATGTAAGGTATTCTGATTAATATGCTATATCAGGTCAGCATATGATTGAGCATTATCTTTAATAAAGAATAAATACCCGTATTTATAAGAATTTGCATGACATAATTACGGCATCAAATGATAGGCTTATTAAAACAATACGTGTATGTTTCTTATGATCATTATTAAACCACTAATCACCATTAGTATCAGCAGCATTATTCTAAACTGACTAATACTGATGCCAGCCAAAAAGCGTTTGCCAATGACGTTGCCAATAACGGCACCCAGTCCTAATACCAGACCATACACACAGATCTTGACAGTGAGTATGCCAAAAAAGGCGTAGCTGACGACTTGTACAATACCGACAAAAAAAGAATTCGCCGTTTTGGTCGCAATCAGATTTTCTTTTTCTAGTCCTGCATTCATATAAAAAGGGTTAAGAATAGGGCCGAGGCCGCCCACCAACGTGCTCATAAAGGCAATGAAAAAGCCCACAGGTACAAAACCTACTTTTGGCATGTCAAACGTTTTACTTACTTTACCAAACTTGTATTGGAAAATAGTAGAGACTAGAAATGCACCAACCAATAACTGAATCCAGCCTGCATCCAAACGGCTAAAGACCAATGCCGCCAACCACGCTCCTACGATAGCGCTTGGAACATAGTATTTGGTCAATGACCAATCAATATCATGCCAAAATAAATAGAGCCGCGAGGCATTACTCATAAAAGTAGCCACGTTGATCACAGGTGGCGCAACCGCTGTCCCTATCATCGAAGAAGTGACTGGTATCAGCAGCATCGCACCGCCACCACCAGATATCGTAGAGATAATAAAAGCGATCATACCAGCACCAAATAAGCCTACTAAGTGCCACGTTGGAATGGTTTGCAATAAATCTAAAACAAGGGGCACTATAAAATCCTATTTCATGAGTGACATCAAGTAGTGATGTTTTGCTAGTGTTGGATAGCTGACAAAAAAGTGAGGAGTGTTAAGGGCTTGTCCCTAATAACTATTGAAAGTAGGGTGAAAGTATCTCTAAAAAAACGGTGGCCATACCTGAGTATAACCACCGCCGGAGAGACATTTAGAGACGAACTAGCAAAAACTTATGCAGCAGTCTTCTTAAAACGTTTACGATACATTTTACGAATGATTGGCATGAAGATCATGACCACGACCAGACCCCATAATGATACGGTGATTGGGCTGCTCCACAGGATAGACAGCTCGCCTTGAGAGATAGAGAGCGCACGACGTAGGTTAGACTCCATAAGCTCACCTAGTACATAACCAAGGATAAGGGCAGATAGAGGGAAGTGCAGTTTACGTAAGAAATAACCAAAGATACCCAGTGCTACCATGAACACCATATCAAACGTTGTACTGTTGATAGAGTAGACACCAACGAAGCTGATAGCAGCGATTGATGGAATCAAGATATAGTTTGGTACGTTTAATAGCTTAGAGAAGAAACCAACCAACGGGATGTTCATGACAAGCAAGATAACGTTACAGATGAACAATGAGGCAATAAGACCCCAAACGATATCTGGCTGCTCAGTAAATAACTGTGGACCTGGCGTGATGTTATACAACGTCAACGCACCCATCATAACCGCTGTGGTACCAGAACCAGGGACACCTAAGGTCAACATCGGTACAAATGAACCACACGCTGATGCATTATTAGCCGCCTCTGGTGATGCTAGACCACGAAGATCACCTTCACCAAATTTGCCATCATCACCAGCAATTTTACGTTCACTGGCATAGGTCATTGCACTGGCAATCGTCGCGCCTGCACCCGGTAGGATACCAACGAAGAAACCCATTGCACCACTACGCAACATAGCACCGATGGTGAAGAGAAACTCTTTTAGGTTGAATAAGCTACGCTTACCTTGCGCGACTATTTTACCACCCGTACTGGTTCTTTCGAGCAAAATCAAGATTTCACTGACACTAAAGAAACCAATAACGATTGTTGTGAATTGGATACCATCAGATAGATTGACAGAGTCAAAAGTATAACGATAAATACCCGTCACCGCATCGACGCCGACAGTCGCTAGACCCAAGCCAATCAAGGCTGATACTGCGGTCTTAATCGGTTGATCACCAACCAAACCACTCAAACAGCAAATCGCGAATACCATCAATACGAAGTATTCAGCAGGGCCAAAAGACACCGCCCATTTAGCCAATAGAGGGGCAAACAAGACCACGCCAAGGGTCGCAATCGTCGAACCAATAAACGAGGCGACCGCAGAGATGGACAAGGCAATACCTGCCTTACCTTGCAATGCTAGCGGATTACCATCCAACGAGGTCATCACCGCAGCAGCAGACCCTGGTACGTTGAGTAGAATGGCAGAAATACGACCACCATATTCACAACCAAGATAAACAGCTGCCAGTAAGATCAGCGCACTCTCTGGTGGTAGACCAAGGGCAAAAGCAAATGGTAGTAGAATTGCCACACCATTAATCGGGCCAAGGCCAGGCAACATACCCACAATCGTACCAATAAAAGCACCGATAAGCGCAATCAGTAAGTTTTTGGGCAACATCGCTACGCCGAAACCGTGCATTAAAAAGTCAAAAGTTTCCATAATAGCTATCCCATTATTCCTGATAATATTCCAAGTGGCAGAATGACGTCCAAAGCCATGTCAAATAAGACATACAGGGCGATACTGATCACAACTGAAAAGATAAGGCTTTTAACAGGATTGCCTGCAAACAGTAGACCAACCGCAAAACACATCAGGGTGGTAGCAACAACAAAACCTAAAGGCTCAAAAATCAAACTATAAATCAATAATGCACTGACACACAGAACAAGATTTCTAAGCACGACCTTGTTATAGCCTAAATCAATGACTTTGGTAAATCGTGCTGGACGAAAGGCAATAACCAAGGTCAAAAGTGCCATCAGTGAGAAAATTAAAATAGGATAGGGCCGAGGGCCGATAGGGTCATAAGCAATGGGAGCAACATAACCAATAGCCAAGTAGACCAAAAATAAGCTAAATAGTCCCATTAATCCGGAGAACGCACGTTCCATCGTCATAGAGGTATTCCTTAAATTTTAAATAAAAAGGTTGAGAGATGTCTCATCTTTCAACCTTCGATGAATACTAAACAATTTAGTATTCAATCATTAAGGGGATATGGTCTGAGTAATGCTACTGTGCGGCAGCATCAACAAGACCGTACTCAGCAGACAACTCACGTAGCTCACCAGTACGCTTATAGACATACTGCTCAAGCTCATCGCCAGTCATAGAGAATGGTAGTAACTCTTGTTGTTCACGCAATTCGGCAAATTTTGGATCAGCAAGCATTTTATCAAATGAGGCTTTCCACCAGTCGTAAGCGGCAGGGCTAACGTCTGGACCCATGTAGTAACCACGAACGACAGGCCAAGTCACATCATAGCCTTGCTCTACTGCAGTAGGGATATCAGCCATAGAGCCACCCAATCTTTCATCTGCAAATACGGCTAACACACGCAATTTGCCAGCAGTAGCTTGTGGCATGATCTCAGCAATACCAGCACTCACAACAGTGACATGGTTACCCATTACTGCCGTAATTGCCTCACCGCCGCCTTCCATCGCAACATAAGTCATGTCGCTAGGGCTGACGCCAACGGCTTTGGCCAAAATAGCAGTTTGCATCCAGTCCTGACCACCAACACTACCACCAGCGGCGAAACTGATTGCTTTTGGATTTGATTTAAGTTCAGCGACCAATCCTGCTAGATCTTTGATTGGCGAGTCCGCATTGACAGCGATAGCACCATAATCGGTACCAACGGCTGCTAGCCATTTCACGTCTTTTTCGGTGAATTTACCAAATTTACCTTGTGATAAGTTCAGGATTGATCCCGTTGAGAACGCGATAATAGCGTCTTCGTTGCTGCGGTCATTGGCGACAATTTTGTTATATGCAACCGCACCTACGCCGCCTGGCATATAAGTGACGCGCATTGGGTCTGTCAATATACCCGTGTCTCTTAGACCTGACTGAGCAAGCTTACAAGTCAAGTCAAAGCCGCCGCCTGGTTTTGCTGGAGCGATACATTCTGGACGTGAAGGACCTGCAAACTCATCTGCACCTGCGCTCGCAGTTTCGTTAGCATTGTTACAAGCTGTCAAGGTAAGTACAGATAGACCAAGCGCTAGATAGGATAGTTTTTTCACACGACACTCCTTGTGTGTATTTTTTCAGTAAAAATCAATAAAATTTTGATTGAAAGGAAGAGGTGACTATACAAAAAGTTGGAAGCAGACCAATAATGTTACCAACCTTTACAACAGTAGTCTTTTTGTTCACTTTGCAAAAGTAACAGAATAATTTAGAAATAACAAGAAACATATGTATGTATGTATGAATTTTTTCTAAGTAGCAGTATTAGTTGTCTGACGAGTCGCACAAATGGCTATTTCAATATGAAATAAAAAAGAAACCAGTTTGGGTGTACAGATGAAATTTTATAATACCAACAATAACAAAAGGTTATGGTTTATCGTAAATGGCACATATCGTAAATGGCACATATCGTCAATTGGCACAAAGATGATTTTCATTTCAAAGCGGGCAGCTTAATGGTAGGGGCAGGATAGATGAGGTGAGCGACAAAGCTTATGCTGTATTTTGACCATAAAGATCATCTGACAGACATAAAAATAGACGCATTCTAGGGGTTTTTTGCTGAATGAGTACGTCTTTTATTGTGATTTATTTGTTGTCATTTGTCTGGATCGTATGCAATGACATACATATGATCCCTATTGCTGTCTTTTTTCAATAAAAATTAGAACATCATTTGGATAAAGAAAATTGCTATCAGGCCAACAACGATATCTAAAGGCACTGCCTTGAACAATAAAGTATGCAACAGCTTGTTCTTGTCTATATGCACTTGAGCGGCCCCCAGTATGAGACTGCCTCCTGACGAAAAAGGAGAAATAGATGAGCTTTGAGCGCCGATGACAATACAGATGAATAAGAAAAAAGGACTCAAACCAGAAGCCACAGCCAAGGCAGGGACCATCGGAAATAGAGTCGGTGCAACGACGCCAAGCGTACTGGCAAATATCGACATAATTGCACTAATAATAAACACCAAAAATGGTATCATCCAAATAGGAACGTTGGTACTGAGCCACTCTGTCAGCTCATAAATAACGCCTACTTCCACACCAAGGCTAATCAACATACCTACGCCGCAAATCATAATAAGCGTATTCCACGGTATCAAAGCAATCACGGTTTTTTCATCACCCAGCTTCAAAAATAAGCTCATCAAAGCGAAGAAAATGGCGATAAAACCAATATCAATCCGAGCGTTCAAAAACTCAATGGCGTCTACGTTCGGTATGAGTAGATTTGAGACGGGTACGATAAGTACCGTCGCCATCATGATAAAAATCAGCATGATGGACTTTTTCTGATTGCTGTCAAAAGGCTGTGGCACAATAGTCTGAATGGCTATTTTGCTGGTCTTAGCATTAATAAAGCTATAAGTGCCTAATAAAACCACAGGCATCAAAAAGGTCGCGGCAAATATACCCAAACCATATGTAAAGGTATTATCATTGGCCACACCAGCACCGCTCATAAGCTCTCTGAAAATAACGCCACTCTGTGAGGTAATAAAGTTGGCACCCGCAAGCGCTCCATAGTTCACAGACAAGGTTGCAATAATAATGTTTAAGTTGGTTCTTTTGGATAACAACAAAATCATCGGTGCCATCGTGGCAAGAACCGTGTAATAACCGGCTCCTAAAGCTGCTACAATTGTCGCAGCAAAGAAAATAGCCAGCGGCAAAAACGCTGGAAAATGTCGACACTTGTATATCAAATGCTCACACAGTTTTTCTAACGCGCCATTCGCCAAGGAAAAATTATAGAAGAGCGTAACGGCAAAAATCACAAAGAAAATCTTCAGAGGCCATAGCTTAATAACCTCATAAGCGCTTAGCTGCATACCAAAACAGCCGATAAGGTATGAAAACACAATCGCAAACAAGCCAATATTGATTTTAGTGGTGTAACCCAACGCAATAGAAATTACTATGGCCGCTATAAGATATAGGGTCATATTCGCTCCTTGGTATTGACTGTATGACATCTAAATATCTACATACATATATATGTTTTAGATTAAAGAGCATTGTGATAATGTTGACAAACAACTTTCTAAGCCAACAAATCTTATCAGCTTTTTAAGTGTATATAACTCAATAGAATAATAGCAAAAAAGGAGCCGTTAATTAGGTGAGATTGACCAAAAAATCTAGATAGACTTTGATATCAAAATGATGTGTATAGAGTTTGGTAAGGGCTTAAGATAGAGTGTCAGAGATATTTTATTTCTTATGAACATGATTGGGCTTAGAAAGATTGGGCGTATTAATAAAATCCTCCTATTGTGGTGAAAAAAATTATGGATAATTTTAAAAAATTTAACATGCCACGGTACGAGCAAGTGCGGTGGCATATTCAAACGTTACTGACAGAAAATAAGTGGGATGAAAAAACCCCCTTACCGACAGAACAGGAGTTTGCAGACAAGTATCAAGTATCGGTGGGCACCGTACGCAAAGCGGTCGAAAAGTTAGTGGATGACGGCGTTTTGATAAAGCAGCAAGGTCGCGGTACTTTTTTAAAAAGGCCCAACTTTGAGGGCTCGTTATTAAGGTTTTTTAAATACCGCGATAAAGATGCTTCTTATGTCATACCGACTGGCGTCATCAAAAAGGTCATGTTGATAGAGCCTGTTGAGGCAATCAATAAAGAATTAAATATTCACGAAAAAGAAAGTTTGATTTATATAGAACGTGTGCGCATTGTCGAAGATAGAGTGATTTTGAGTGAAAGGATTTGGTTGCCCGAGAGCCGTTACCAAGATTTTATCGGTCTTGAACCTGAAGACTTTGAAAATCTACTTTATCCTTTTTATTACAAAAAGTGCGGTCAGTTTGTCTCGTCAGCCGTGGAGATGTTGTTTTTTATCTCCAATCATATAGACCCTTATCTGGACAATACCAAGCAAGAAAACTTAGTGAAAGTATGCCGTGTGGCTAAAAATCTAGAAGGTGATCCTATCGAATATAGAGAATCTTATGGATTGGCAGAAAAATTCAGTTATGAGGTCAATATCATTTAGCTATTGGCCATTTCACAATTAGCGAGGGCGGTGGTTAAATAATAGTCAATAAGTCATAAAAAAGGAGCTGATAATTCAGCTCCTTTTTTTATACTTTTTATAATCTGACCCCATGAACGACCGATTACAGAAACGGCCTATTCATCATTGAGCAGCTTACTTGCTGTTAAACGTAATCGTCTGTCCGCCATTACCAGCTGGCGGTGCGATAGTGACTTTGCTCGCAAGTATGTCGCCTTTGGCATTGATTTTGTAGCATTCTTTTGAACTGCCCTCAGAGGTGCCACCAGCAAGCATATTGTCTGAGGTTTCGATACAGAACCATGCGGTCTGATTGCTATCTCGCGTCAGGGACCAGTTTTGGTTATAGGTTCCTATTTTTTTGCGCATGCTGCTATCGCTATAGACATTTTCAGTAATCAATTTGTTTGAGTCGCCCACCGTCGCCATTTTTGGGATAGTGGTCGTTTGGTTTGAGACCGAATATTTGCCTGTGCTGTCCGTAAAACCGTGAAATACCAGAGGGTTCAAGGTGAAGTAATTGATAGCGACTGACTGGTTAGTGATTTGATTGTTCACTTTGTTGATCGTGTTGATCTCAGTACCTTGTACCTTTTTATTATTGAAAACCATGTTGCCTTTAGGCGTGACTTGAATATCTGCTGAGGCCGTTTGATTGCCGATAGTGGCAACCAAATTTTCACTACGCTGTTTGGTATAGATATTGAGCATGGCAGTCTCAACAGGGTACTCGGTCACTATGTTGTTTGGGTTGGTGTTACCCATCGTTCCACCGCTCGCACAAGCGCTTAAGCCCAGTCCTGCGGCAATACATAATCCTAATGTTTTCATGATTTAATCCCTCAGTCTATTTAGATGAATGCTATTAGTAGCTACTGTAAGTAGCAGTTATTATAAGGAATATCTACTATAATCGAATTTTTTAGCAATGACATCTGCTAACCCTCCCAGACCTTGTATCATTACATCACTATAACAACCAGTAATTTTCTAGTGCGTTAAGAGTAGGCAATAACGTTTCTAAAAAATTCTGATAAAGCAAACCAACTTAAAAAGAACCGAATAGCGTACCGAGTATGATGACCAAGATAAGAGCAATTAGAGGAATGATCACAGCGACAGCAAATATGTCCTTGTAGGACTCTCTATGGGTCAAGCCACAAATAGTGAGCATGGTGATGATAGCGCCATTATGTGGGAGCGAATCTAGACCACCTGACGCGAGAGAGGCTATACGGTGCATCAATTCTGGATCAATATTATATTGCTCTGCCAGTTGCATATAGTTTGCGCCCATGATTTCTAACGCTATTCCTAAACCACCAGAGGCTGATCCTGTAATACCGGCCAAAACGTTAATCATGATGGCTTCTGATATGAGTGGATTGCCAGGAGAGATGGCCATCAGAGATTGCTTGATAATCTCGAAACCTGCAAGGGTAGCAATAACAGAACCGTAACCCACCTCGGACGCAGTATTGAAAATAGGTAGCAAGGATCCCATCGCACCCTTGTTCAAACTGTCTGCCACACTGTCTATTTTCTTAAAGTTTAGAATAACTACAAAAACACAAGCCAAAAATAATGACAAAATAATCGCCCAAATACCAATCACTGAGCTGAGTGCGACGCCACCAAATTTTTCATCAGCCAAGTAACTGTTGTTCCATAACGGTATGATCATTTTTGAAAACGCATAGTTGCCCACTATCACAATAATAATGGGGAACAGCGCAAGCCAAAAATTAGGTATATCCATACCTGAATGCGGCGCTTTTTCATTCAAGGTATGGTTGCCGTAACCTTCATTATGCGCGCTTGCAAGTCGTAATTGGCGATTCATCCATAACATACCACCGCCTAGCATAACGATTGAGGCAATAATGCCTAGCCCAGGCGCTGCGAAGGCGTCAGTCTCAAAATAAGGCATGGGAATGACATTATGAATGGAAGGAGAGCCGGGCAATGCGGTCATCGTTAAGGTCAGAGCACCAATACAAATCGCCCCAGGTATCAGTCTTTTTGGGATATTTGTCTGCTTAAACAAAGCAGCTGCGATAGGATAGATGGCAAACGTCACCACAAAGGCGGACACGCCGCCATAAGTTAAGATTGAACAAGCCAGTACCACAGCCAGCAAAGCATGTTTCTCGCCCAGCTTATCGACTATATTGTGTGCGATGCTATAGGCGTAACCAGAGTCTTCCATCAATTTGCCAAAAATAGCCCCTAAGATAAATAGGGGGAAGTATTTGACAGCAAACCCGCCAAGACCTTGCATAAATACTTCAGTATAGATGCCCATTGTTTGGTTGCTTTGTCCGCTTAACACAACGGCTAAAATAGCGAGTAAGGGCGCTAAAACTAAGACGCTCACGCCTCTATAGGCAAAATACATCAACAGTGACAAAGACAACAAAATAGCAAAAATACTCATGATTTTGATTTCCTTCCATGGAAAAAATAGGCGGTGAACTATACTTTGTGAAGCGGATCGTTTCTTATAAATAGGATTTAGGTGGTTTACCGTCCAATAAAATCCTATGGACTGTTTTTATTATTTTTTATTTAAGTGGTAGGATAGTGCCCTTAAGTATCAGTGCTTTCTGCCGGATCGGTACTTGAGAAATATCGAGTAATGAAAAAAATACGGTAAACGGTTGTTCATAAGAGCTATCCTTAGCATGAACGAAATGCAACTAATACAATGATCAAAAAATACTGTGAGAGTCAGTGAGACAGACATTACTGTCTATTGATTGCAATTTTTTAATAGTGATACATTATGTATCGTCTTAAAATCTAGCAGAGGAGCAAACAAAGGTCAATCAGTAGACCTTGAGAGTCACGGTACTGATGCAATGGTTTATTTTTAATGCAGAGATACTAGCCGCTTTGAGATAAATTAGACCGTATCAAAATGTCAGGCATAACTTATAAGTGTGGTGATATCAATGATAAGAGAGCTTAAAACCTTTGTCGCCGTTTGCGAGTTAGACAGTTTTGCCGCAGCAGCTCGGCACATCAACCTGACCCAGTCTGCGGTCAGCGCACAAATAAAAACGCTTGAAGACAATCTAGGGTTGTCGTTATTTACCCGCTCTGCTCGTGCCATTACGCTTAATCCGCAAGGCACGCGCGTATTACCAATCGCCAAAGAGATTTTGGCGCTTTACGCCACAATGCAGCTGTCTTCAGATACCGATATTGCCAGCTATTACGGGCAGCTTAGAATTGGCTCGATCAACTCCGTGCAAGTGGGTATCTTACCAGAGGCGCTAAAGGCGATTACGCTGCTTGCCCCACTCATGCAGACAGAAATTGTCCCTGGGCGTGCTATAGAGTTATTTGAGAAACTAGAAGTCGGGGAGATAGATGCAGCGATTACGATACAGCCAGCGTTTGCACTGCCAAAAGACATCGTTACCCAGTCTATTATGACCGAGCCTTACGTGCTCATTAGCCCTAAAAAATGGCCATTTCATAGCCTCAGGCAGACGCTTGAGCAGCATCCTTTTATTCATTACACCTTACAGTCTTCAGCGGGTGCAAAATTAAATAAATTCTTTAAACAACAAGACATTAAGGTCAATACGATCATGGAGATCAATGACCTTGATGCTATCGTTAGGATGGTGGAGTCGGGTTTGGGCGTGGCGTTGATTCCTTATGCAGGACTATGGATTAGAAGTACGCCGCCCGTCCAAATTCACCATTTAGGGGATAACAGTTTGGTGCGCGAGGTTGTGCTAGCATATCGTTATACGGATCGTGAGCAGCCACAGATCAATGCCTTAAAGCAAGCATTGGGGCTGTAAGTGAGTCGAGAGTCTTATAAATCTTTGTCACTGAAGCTAGGTGTTTGCTTATGGCACGTATAATTACCGATTAATCCACTTTTTCAATCAGCAATCTTTTTTATAAAAAAATTCTCATAAAACTCTTCCTACCACATAAATTTTCTCCAAAAAACCTACCTTCAAAGCGCTTATTATTTTGTGTAGAACAACCTTATCTGTCATATTTTTTATCAAGCATCAAAATTTTTGGGGCTGAGAACGAAATATTTGCGTTTTTCTTGTGCTAAATTCTCGGTTACGATGGCGCTAATCTTTAGTAGAGCCAAGACAATCCACCTAAATAATTAAGTATTGTCTGTCTACTGCTTCAACCTTCCATACTTTAAGAAGCCATAAAAATATGACACATACAGATAACCTCATCGATAATAAAGCCCATACTCGCATTGAAAAGGACTTATTAGGGGAGCAAGCCGTTCCTGCCATTGCTTTATATGGTATTCAAACGCAACGCGCCGCGCAAAATTTTGATATTACTGGCATGCCAATCAGCCATTTTCCTGATTTAATCAAAGCACTGGCGATGGTAAAAGCGGCAGCGGCCAAAGCCAATTATCAGCACGGTCTACTCAGTGAAGAGAAGCTCAGCGCCATTACTGACGCGTGTACCGATCTGATACAAGGCGAGCATCATGAGCAGTTTATTGTTGATCTCATCCAAGGCGGGGCGGGCACTTCAACCAATATGAATGCCAATGAAGTGATTGCCAATATTGGCTTAAAAAAGATGGGGTTTGAGTACGGTCAATATAGCCATTTACATCCTAATAATGATGTCAATCGCTCTCAGTCGACCAATGATGTCTATCCGAGCGCGGCACGTTTGGCGATGGTGTTTGCGGCAAAACCACTGCAAGAGGCTATCACCAATCTACAAAATAGCTTAGCTATCAAAGGAAAAGAATTTAGCGGCATTCTAAAAATGGGTCGTACTCAATTACAAGACGCGGTACCGATGACGCTGGGGCAAGAGTTTAACGCCTTCGCCAGTGATCTAGGCAGTGAAACAGCACGAATCGAACAAGCCTGTCTACAGTTATGCGAATTGAACTTGGGCGGTACGGCGATTGGCACGGGTATCAATGCGCCCAAAGGTTACGCCAGCTTAGCGATTAGTGAGCTTGCCGATATCAGTGGCCTACCGGTGACACTTGCTGAAGATTTGATCGCCGCTAGCGCCGACATGGGTGCTTTTATTACTTTCTCGAGTGTGCTCAAACGCCTAGCTATTAAGTTGTCTAAATTGAGCAACGATTTACGTCTACTATCGAGTGGGCCACGCACAGGTCTGGGTGAGATCAATTTACCAGCCAGACAACCTGGCTCGTCGATTATGCCCGGTAAAGTCAACCCTGTGATTCCTGAAGCCATGACCCAAGCAGCCTTTCAGGTGATGGGTACGGATATGACGATTACCATGGCGGCAGAAGCAGGGCAGCTGCAGCTCAACGCGATGGAGCCGCTGATTGTGTATAACCTGCTCAACAATGCGCGTCTGTTAGAAAAGTCGATTCGTATGCTCGATGAGCGCTGCATTCAAGGCATTACGGCTAATGAAGCTCGCTGCGCACAACACGTTGAAAATAGTATTGGTATCGTGACGGCATTGGTGCCTCATATCGGCTACGAAAATGCCAGTCGTATTGCAGGAAATGCCTTGCTGAGTGGGTCAGGCGTGGCGGATCTGGTCAAGCAAGAGAAACTGCTCAGTGATGAGGAATTATCGGCAATTTTGTCACCTGACAGAATGGTCAGCAGCATATAGTTGGTACTATATATCAGAGTCGGCACAAAACCATTATAGTTCAGCTGGTATTCGTTTTTTCTAACCTATCACGTGTGATACGAATAGTGAGAAAGAAAAATGAATATCAGCTAAGTGTTGTATTTAATGAATTTCTTATATTGAACTGACTATATTATTCAGATCTCTTCTTTATTTTTATACTAAGTTTGATAGATCGTTTCCTTATCTTTTTCGTAGGGTAAAAATTTCTCGCTTTTAACTCTGCACATAGCTCTCAATTCAAAATAAATTTTTCATCATCTTATTTGCCAATCAAACCTTAACTAACGATAGACATCATTTATTTTAGATGTATATTTTTTGACTCTCTTATTTAGTAGCTTAATCTTCCTAAAATCATATCTATGGATTTAACAGTGTAAATCATGTTTATAGGATTTTTCTCAGCAAATATTAATGTATTGTTGATGGCCTATTCTTGTCTATTTAAAAGTAAGAACTTACTATTTCTTTGTCACCCTCATTACCTAACAATTCAAAAAATTTTTAGTTTTTACTAAAAAAGTAGTTAAATGTTTAGAAAAAAAAGGTTAGTATTAATTAAGCTTTGATAAGCTGAGCTGCTTAGCAAAGTTTGTTTATGCAAATAATCTTTCTAACTAAAGTTGAGAGGTAAAACATGACAAATATTGACGCGTCTTTGCAAGAGCTAATGACACTTGATGGTGCTATGGGTGGTTGTATAGTGGATTATATGTCTGGCATGGTACTAGGAACTATCGGTGGAGGTGTTGACTTGGAGCTGGCAGCGGCTGGTAATTCTCAGGTTGTCAAAGCTAAAGTTCAAACAATGAAGTCGTTAGGACTTTCCGGTGGTATTCAAGATATTTTAATCACCCTTGAGGATCAGATACATATCATTCGCCCAACAGCCAATCATGAGGACTTATTTATCTATCTTGTATTAGATAAAACCAAGGCGAATCTCGCACTGGCACGCCGAAAAGTGAAGTCAGTGGAAGATGGCATCGAAATATAATATAAAAAATAGTTTTCTGCTAACCTACTTTAGAATCAGTCTGTTAGCAGAAAAATATTGTTCGGTTGGTCAGTTTTCTTCAAGGATTTTAGAGAAGTATGGGGGATGAAATGAAATGTGTTGCCTACATCAGTAAAGCACCCCTTACAAAAAGCGGTGTTTGTCTACCCATTGGACTGTCAGGTATCGTCAAAGCTTCTAATAGAAACAAAAATTCAGAAATAACAGGATTCCTATGCTATAGGAAAGGGTATTACTTTCAAGTGATTGAAGGACCCTATGAGGTAGTAGAACAGTTAGCATCAAAAATATTAGTTGATTCTAGGCATTCAGACCCCTGTATGTTTATCAATAGGCGCATCTCTAAGCGCTGCTTTAAAACATGGAAGATCAGTGTTTTCAACTTGGTAGATCAAAGTCAACTGTTTAAGAGGTTTATTGAAACTTATGAGATAAACCTATCCAGTTTCAATGAGCAACAAAAAATCGGTATTAAAAAGTTTTATGATTTAAAAAACATATCTCATTCAGAAAATTACGAAGGCAAAAATCTAAGATTGAAGGCTTGGCCTGATTTAAATAGTATGGGTCAATCTCAAACAATTATCGATTTGTGTGTCAAGTTAACGAAAATTGCTTATCCTTTTGAGCAATTGATAGAGGATGAAAAATTTGGCACACGTGATCAGGTTGTTGAAGCGCTTAATCAATTCGAAACACTTGGGATATTAACAGTAACAGAGTCAGAATTTTCTCAAAACAAGGAAGTGGAAATAGTACATGAAAAAGAACCTAGTAGTTTCTTTGGTGCTATTAAAAAATTTCTAGGAATGAGGTAAAAAGTGGACTACCAAAAATTAGCCGTTATTGGAGAAGTTGGCTCTGGAAAAACTCAATTGGTCCAAACTTTGAGCGAAATAAGCCCTTTTGGTACAGAGGTAAAATCCACTATCGATATAGGAAAAGAATATACCACAGTGGGTATAGACTATGGTCGGATTACGTTATCCAATGATATGGCGTTGGGGATTTATGGCGTACCAGGACAGGAGCGTTATTCGTTTTTATGGGAGTTTGTGAATTGGTCACTATGGGGTTTACTTATCTTGATTAAATATGGAGAAACGCCTGATTATGAAAATCTAGATAAAATGCTCACTTTTTTTAGCCCTGAAAAAACCCAAACCACATGCATTGTTGCAGTCACTCATTGTGAGGACGGCGATGAGCTTAGCATCGCTGCACTTGGTCAAGAAGTAAGAGCGATGCTCATGCATCATAATGTCGTGGCGCCAGTGGTCAATATTGACCCGAGAAGTCAGGAGTCAGCAAAATCTCTTCTTGTTTTATTTAATGCACTTAACCATTAAAAATAACGCCAAACATGAGAAATAAAAGAAACTAAAAAAAGGGTCTTATCTTCATCGTTTTGATCACTATGACAGCGATATGATGAAGTTAGACAATCACTATCGCTTAGAACCTCTACCTTTTGAGGGGCGTCTGCCATTTGCAGCAGGTTTACCATTGCCTCCAGAATTCTTGCCACGACCGGTAGGACGCCCATCTCTACCTTTAGAACCTGCTGGCTTTCTGGCATCATCCTTGGCGTGCTTGTTACGTCCCTTTGCAGCACCCGCTGTTTTTGTAGAGGGTTTTGACTTTGATTGAGCATCAGTGCGCGGTTTTTTTCGTGGTGCATTGCGCGATTTTTTGCCCGAATGATTGTCTTGCGACGAGGATTTTTCTACCGCCTTTAGCAGGGTCGATAGCTCTGTTGGTGTCAGGTCTCGCCAGTCGCCGACAGGAAGTCCCTTAAGGCTTACATTCATAATCCGCGTACGCTCAAGCTTGACGACCTCATAGCCAAAATGCTCACACATACGGCGGATTTGACGGTTCAAACCTTGGATGAGCGTGATGTTAAAGACGTTGGGTGCCACCTTAGTAACGGGACATTTTTTTGTCATTTTACCAAGCATTGGCACGCCACTTGCCATACCCTCAATAAAGCTATCTGTGATTGGCTTATTCACCGTCACCAGATACTCTTTTTCGTGGTTATTGCCAGCACGCAATACTTTATTGACCAGATCGCCATTGTTGGTCAAAAAAATCAATCCTTGAGAGTCTTTGTCCAAACGCCCAATCGGGAAAATACGTACCGAGTGTCTCACAAAATCGACAATGTTGTTTTTCTCAGAGCTTTCCGTGGTGCTGACAATGCCGACTGGCTTATTTAAGGCAATAAAAATAAAATCATCAGGCTCGCGTGGCTCAATCAGCTGTCCGTTGACTTTTACTACGTCTCCAGCAGCCACTTGATCACCCACCGATGCCCGCTTACCATTGATGTATACATTGCCTTGTTCAACAAAGCGGTCAGCATCGCGTCTGGAACAAATCCCACTTTCGCTGATGTATTTATTGAGACGAGTCGAGGAATTGTTATACATAAAGCACCGTTTTACCTGATAAAAAGCTTTTTTGCTAAGAAAAAAGCCTAAATTGAATGGTTCAGTCGTCTTGTCATTGAACCTGCGACTTGCGTTTTTACAGTCTAACGCTTACGTTCTGTAAAGCACTTTGACCACATGCCAGCCAAATTTGGTTTTTACCAAATGAGGGGTGAAAAGTTCGCCGTTGAAGCAGATTTTATCAAAAGGTCCCACCATTTGACCTTTTTCGAACTCACCTAAATGACCACCTTTTTTGCCTGATGGACAGGTTGAGTGTCGTTTGGCCAGCACGTCAAATGCCGCGCCTTTTTTGAGCTTAGCAATAATATCTTCTGCCAACTCTTTTTGTTTGACTAAAATGTGCAATGCGCTAGCGGTACGAGCCATCGTATAAACCTTTCATAGAGTATCAATTATCGGGTCATTATATCATTACTTATCTTATTTTAGCTTAGTTACTAACCTTTGTGATTCAAAGGCTATCCAAGGTAAGGTTTAAGCCAATTTCTTATATGCGAAGCCCGTGTTTTTTTTGATATCTCTCCTTTACTTAAAAAAAGGTTAAAGCTGATGCCAATCCTCAATCGCCTTGTGTCCAACTTCTAATCCCACATCATAGCTATAACGGATTTTGGCCTTATTTTTGGATAATCGACTCGCCATATTCTTTAAGTCGGGTGGACAAATCTCTAAAATTTTCTGTGATGATGGCGTCTGTAAAAACTGTACCGAGTCGTTATAGCGTTGGGTTCGCGTCAACAAGCTTTGGGCAAAACCATGTCGTTGCTTAGTATAATATTTAGCCAACAGCTGATCGCCTTTACTGCTTGCTTTAGCGTAGTTTTGCGGGCGAGTACGTATGACCATGAGTTTATCAATACTCTGTTGCCCAGCTGCCCACTGTACGGGCAAAGCATCTGCCACACCACCATCAAAATAAGGCTCACCAAATATCTCGACCGCTTGGCGTGTCAGCACGGGGATAGAGCTTGATGCCCTTAATCCATCCAAAATATTGTCTTTAGCCGCTTTGATGTAGATCGCTTCTCCTGAAATAGCATGTGTTAACACCATATAAAACTCAGCATGGTTGGCAAATAACTGTGCCTGATCCAGTGGATATTCTTGCTCCACCATATCCCACATCCACTTTAGATCCAGCAAGTCACCGCCTCTAAGGAAACGACCATAGTGAATAAATTCAGATCGAAGAGAATGATCCAAGTAAATATGTAAGGTGCGGCCTTGTTGAGCGGCCAAATAGTTAGCAACGTTAGTTGAACCTGAAGAGACGCCCACACACAGATCAAAAGGATTGAATTGTTGTTGTAAAAATGCGTCTAAGACACCGCTCCTAAATGCGCCACGCATGCCGCCGCCTTCAACCACCAGTGCTTGTCGATGTTGTTTAAGCATTGAAAACCTCGAATGACGCTCGCAAAGTATACTTACAAGTACACGAAACGAGGGGATAAAAAGTGTTTATAAATATAGTCGATACTAGGGAATTACATTTTTAAGCCGTTCTAAACCTATTTCTTGGATATAGACATTATAAGCTCGATAGCAGAACACTGGTTTCGCTATTCAAAATGCCGTCAATCTCTCTGACTTGACGCAGTACTTCATCAAATTCTCTTAAACTTGTCGTGTGTATTTCTGCCACCAAGTCCCACGCGCCATTGGTCGTATGTAGCTTAATCAGTTGCGGGATGCCGCGCAGCTTTCTGATCACTTGTGATGTAGATTTGCCTGTTACTTCGATCATCATCATCGCTTTGACGGTTTCTTTATCTAGCGCCTCATGCACTCGAATTGTAAATCCTAAAATAGCGCCATTATGAATCAATCTGTCCAATCTATTTTGGACAGTGGCACGTGAAACTTTAAGTTTTTTTGCAAGGATTGAGATGGTTGCGCGGCCATCTTGTCGAAGCTCAGATATCAGCTCGCTGTCTAAAGAGTCATAAGTATAGTACGCCATAAAAGTGCTTCCTTCATCAAGTTTTGACATTATGCTAAGTAGCACTTATCAATATGTCAAAAATACATCAATATTTAATAAATTATTGACATTTTAACTGACATTTATAGTTGGTAGGATATTGATTGTCGGTTTAACAAATAATATTCATGGAAGGGAGCAACATTAATGTCTAAATTTATCGTATCACAAAAGCAGGGTGTGCCATTTGTTAGCGTACAGGCGATGGCTGAAATGATCAGTAATCATGGTATAGAAAAAACCATAAGAGAATTGGTAGATGCGTTAGAGCAAGATTATCTTCGTTGGGATGAGTTTGAAAAATCCAGTCGTTTTGCTTCTCATTCCAAAGACGGCGTCATAGAGCTCATGCCTGTCAGCGATGGTGACATGTTTGCGTGTAAGTATGTCAATGGACATCCCATCAATACCAAGCGTGATTTGCAGACGGTAGCAGCTTTTGGCGTGTTGTCTGATGTCGATACAGGCTATCCGATTTTATTGACAGAAATGTGTATTTTAACCGCACTGCGCACGGCGGCGACCTCGGCTCTGGTTGCGAAATATTGTGCGCCTAAAAAGGCTGAGACTTTGGCACTCATTGGTAATGGTGCGCAAGGAGAGTTTCAGGCGATGGGTATGAAAGCAGTGATTGGCATCTCAAAAGTGCGGTTATATGATGTCGATCCAGCTGCATCTGAAAAAGTAGCGCATAACCTTGCCGATTCAGGCCTAGATATTACCATCTGCAAAACCGTAGAAGAAGCCGTTGACGGTGCAGATATCATCACCACCTGTACCGCTGATAAGAAAAATGCCACCATCCTGCGTGATGATATGATCAAAAAAGGTGTCTATATCAATGCCATCGGTGGCGACTGCCCTGGCAAAACCGAGCTTGATGCCGATATTCTGCTAAGAGCCGATCACGTCATTGTAGAGTTTGAACCACAAACCCGTATCGAAGGCGATATCCAACAGCTCTCTCAAGACTTTCCTGTGACAGAATTTCACCGCATCGTGAAAGGGGCAAAAGACATACGCACCAACGACAATAACTTAGTGGTATTTGATGGTGTTGGTTTTGCCTCAGAAGACTTTACAGCTCTAGTGTTTTTGCGTGATTTAATTAAAAAACAGGACGCCTATGAGCTGCTTGATTTGATTCCTCATCAGCAAGATCCTAAAAACCTCTATTCGGTGGTGAAAGCTCACAGTAAAGATCATAGTACAGTGGCGCATGAAGCTGAGTCTATGGCGTAAGTGGGGGCTATATATTTTATCCACTATAAGATAAATAGGCGCTGCTGAAATAAATTTTGCGCCGCCTCTGTCTGCGAAGGCAGAAGGCACAGCAAGCCAGAAAAATTTGTTTCAGTAGCGTGTGATACGGGATATATCTTTCTTATTTAGGACTGACTATAGCTAAGTAGCGAGAAAAAAATTAAATCTAAAAGATAAAAAATTGTTTTATTTAATGGAGACGAAATAATGAATGATCTAATGAAAAACGTGCGAATAGTAGAAGTGTATTCAGATGTTGCAGGGCATAAAAAAGGCGCGTCACTAGGAATCGATGCACTGCGCGCGTCATCAAAAGAGATGAATGCAGACTACTACGAAAAACTGCAACTTGACAGTATCAAAAATGAATATATCCATGAAGAAGAATCGCCATTTAAACATGCAAAATACGCTGATGTGATTGAGCCTGTTATCTCTAAATTGGCACACAAAATAAAAGAGATAAGAGAGGAGAATCAATTTCCAATCGTTATCGCAGGCGATCATTCTAGCTGTGCAGGAACCATGCATGGTCTCAAAATGGCGCACCCTGATGCTGAGATCGGTGTGGTGTATATAGACGCGCATGCTGATTTTCATTCACCATACACCAGTGGATCAGGAAATATGCACGGCATGCCTTTGGCAATGGCATGTGCAATCGATAACTTGGAATGTAAACGCAATGAGCTTTCTGATGCAGAAAAAGAATATTGGGAGCGACTAAAATTCATGGCGTCCAATGAGCCATCAATTAAGCCAGAAAACGTGGTGTTTTGTGCGGTGAGAGATTATCAAGAAGAGGAGATGGAGTTAATCAAAAGACATAAAATTCCTTTATATAGCGTGGCTGAAATAACCAAAAAAGGCATCAGCGCCACAGTAGCCGAAATCTTCAAAAAACTAGAGTATTGCGATCATATTTATGTGTCGTTTGATGTCGATAGTGTCGATCCTTTATACGTCCCAGGAACCGGTACACCAGCAATGAATGGTCTGTCTTATGAGCAAGCCATGCAGCTCAATATAGAGCTCATAAAAAACGAAAAAGTATGTTGCTGGGAAATGGCAGAAATTAATCCCTTATATAACAATTCAAAAGATGACTCAACGAGAATATTCAAAATTTTAGAAGAGGTCACACATTCTCTTTTAAATAATTACTAATATAAAATATTTAAAACGAGTCAAAGAAAATCTAATCTAAAAATATTATATAAATTTTTTTAGATTAGTTAAAAAGGGACGGAAGGTAAAAATAATATGGACATTATTAAAGCCAGCACTGCAAATCAAGATGCTAGCAGTGCTAATACCAGTATCAATCTCAAACAGTTTTTAAAATTCTTTATACCCTCTATGATAGGGTTGATTGTCTTCGTATTTCCCATTCCCTATGTAGATGGTAAGTTTGTCAGCTATGCAGACGGATTCACCATTCCTATCGCTGTATTAAAGGATTATATACAGGGTTATATGAGCGAATTTTTGCCATTGCTCGTTGTCATCTCAATTATGATTACGGTAGTTGGTAGCTTATATACCAAAATCATGAAACCTTCATTGATTTTAAACAATGAGTTTTTGAATAACTTACTGAACGTCAAAACATCTTGGCTGATGCTTAGATTACTTGGTGCGTTTTTTGCCGTCGTGACCTATTTTCAATTTGGGTTTGAGAGCATATATTCAGACAGTATTGGTGGTCTATTATTATATGAGCTCATGCCCATACTGTTTATTGTTTTCTTTTTAGCAGGATTATTACTGCCATTATTGCTTGATTTTGGCTTATTAGAATTTGTTGGGGTTTTATGCACCAAAGTCATGAGGCCGTTATTTGGTTTACCGGGCAGATCCTCTGTCGATTGCTTGGCATCATGGTTAGGTGACGGCACTATTGGCGTCTTGTTGACTGATAAGCAATTACAAAGTGGATTTTACACCAAAAGAGAAGCAGCCGTGATTGCGACCAGCTTTTCAGCGGTTTCGGTTACCTTTTGCTTGGTGGTGATCTCCCAAGTCAAGTTGGAAAGTTATTTTATCAATATGATTGGCGTGGTTGCGTTATGCGGTATTGTTTGTGCGCTCATCGTACCAAAGTTATTCCCTTTGTCGAAAATTGAAGATACGTATATCACAAAGAACGATGAGGTGGATTGCGAAGCGATTCCCGAAGGAAAAACGCTATTCAACTATGGCTTACACAAAGCCGTTCAAAAAGCAGACAAGAGCCCCAGTTTTTTGACGTTCTTAAACGATGGGTTAAAAAATATCTTGGACATGTGGATAGGAATACTACCTATCGTCATGGCAATCGGGACGTTAGGCTTGATTGTGGCAGAAAAAACACCCGTGTTTGATTATTTAGGCATGCCATTTATTCCATTCTTAGAGCTATTGAATATCCCATTTGCCGCAGAAATGTCAAAAACCATCATGGTGGGTTTTGCAGATATGTTCCTACCGGCCATTATCGGCTCTTCAATAGAATCAGAGTTAACGCGATTTGTCATCGCCTGCTTATCAGTCTCTCAATTGATCTATATGTCGGAAGTCGGCGGATTAATCTTAGGGACAAAAATACCTGTTAGTTTCTTCCAGCTATTGGTGATTTTCCTACTAAGAACCGTTATCTCATTACCAATTATTGCGTTATGTGCGCATATGATTTTTTAATAAGATTAAAATTTAATTATTTTTAAGCAAAAAATAAACGAGCATTGCAAATTTTTCCAATAGCGAAAATCGCTTATCAGGATAGCTTTTCGCTACCGTTCTCAAGTCATAAGCATAAAGCAGCCCCAATCTTAGGATTGGGGCTTTTTGAATCTGGTCAATGTAGTAGCCTCATACTGTTCAAGGCTTGTCATTGTCAATTAATAGTCTGACTAGGGCAGCGGACCTAGCAGTTCTTTGATGCTTGTCCTCAGCCTCAATATTCATTCAAGTGATCCTATCCATACAAAATCCCGCCCGTCAAAACGGCAAGGACGGTGTCATTAAAGCCAAGTCATCAATCTGTATGACTCTTATAGACCTGTCGTATCTACCTTAATAACGTCTCAGCAGTTCTCATAAATAACGAAATAAAGCGAATAGGAGATTATCTTATTGCTCACGTTAGTGTTGCCTTTTTTAGAACATAAAAGGTTATTCATTATAGTTCTACTTAACAGCTGATTGGTTACAATAAAGTTGACAGAGAATACAAGACTAAAGGAATAGACATGACTAGAGGAACAATAGGTATCGTTGGGTTGGGCCGTATGGGTAACGGGATGGCTCAGTCTTTACTTCGTGAAGGCTTTAATGTGTTCGGCACGGACATAGGAGAAACCCAACGCCAAGCTGCCAAGGAAATCGGTGTAAATGTCGTTACAGATATCAAAGCGCTATGTGCAGAATCTAGCGTCATCATTCTATCTTTGCCAATGGCAAAGCATGTCCAAGCAGTAATTAAAGGCAAAGACGGCATCATCGACCATGCTCAGCCCAACACCCTGATCATTGATACCTCCACCTCAGAACCAGAGGTGACGCGAGTGCTCTCGACGGATCTGGATCAGCTAGGCCATCAGTTATTAGACTGCCCTGTTAGTGGTGGTCCAGCGGGTGCTGAGGCTGGCACTATGGTTATAGTTATCGGCGGTGAAAGAGGCGCTGGTTATAGTTATCGGCGGTGAAAGAGGCGCTCTTGAACGCGCCCAGTTATATCTGGATACCTTAAGCTCAAAAGTGGTCTACATGGGCAAGTCTGGCAATGGCCATGCCGCTAAACTCATCAATAATCTACTCTGTGCTGCACATCTTGTAACCACCGCTGAAGCAGTCGCCTTGGGCACTAAGGCAGGACTAAACCCTGAAGACCTTATTGCTGGTTTGAATGCGGGTTCAGGTCGTAGTGCAATCAGCGAAGTGAATTTCCCTCGCTGGATTTTGAGTGACAGTTTTGATTCTGGTTTTACGATGGCGCTGATGCGTAAAGACGTGCGTCTGGCAAAAAGTATGATCGGAGAGATGGGGCTAGCGTTGCCTGTGGCGCAGCAGGTAGCGGAAATTTGGTCGCAAAGCGAAGCAAACCTACCTGATCAAGATGATTTTAACTGCATTGTGAAAAATGCTGGCTTGGGAGAATAGATGATGAGCTTTAACGTAGAAAAAAATGGTGAGCAGCAAGTTGAAGCACTTCTTCATGAGCTATTAGGTACTTCTAAATTTGGTAGTTGGGTTGATGGAGAATTGATTACAGGTCATGGAGACAGCATCGATTTAACTAACCCAGCGACCGGTCAGGTGTTTTTAACTTATCGTGATGCGGGAAAAGATATTGTTGCTAATGCCGCCGATGCTGCCATCAAAGCTCAAAAAGCATGGTGGTCGATGACGGCTAGTGCCAGAGGTCAGTTAATGTGGAAGTGCAGTATGAAAATACGCGAAGCCGCAGAATCTCTGGCACGCCTAGAATGTATCTCTGCTGGTAAGCCTATTCGCGATTGCCGAGTTGAGGTGGCGAAAGTTGCCGAGATGTTTGAATACTATGCTGGCTGGTGTGACAAGATTATGGGACAAGTTATCCCTGTACCAACCACTCACTTAAATTACACTCGTCATGAGCCTTATGGTGTTGTCACGCAAATTACCCCTTGGAATGCACCCATATTTACCGGAGGTTGGCAAATCGCACCTGCTATCTGTGCAGGAAATGCCATCTTACTCAAGCCGTCTGAGTTAACCCCACTAAGCACAACGGCGCTCGTTAAAATCCTTGAGCAAGCAGGTATCCCGCGTGGTTTGGTCAATGTCATTAACGGATTGGGACACACCACGGCATCTGCTGCCATTGCTCATCCAGCCACCAACCTCTACCATGTCAAGGTAGGTCGACCAAATTGCATATCCTGACAATATCTTACACGTATTCATATTAATAGCTTGCAAATATTATAAGATTGAATAACCAAAATGTAAATTAAAATAGAATAAAATTTAACTCGTATTTAGGCACTGTATTTTTATAGTGTTTTTACCTCTACTCAAACTCTTCTTAGAACAAAAAAATATGTGTGTTCGTTGAGAATCTATTCCTATTGCATCTACTATTGTCGTTTTTGAATTTCTACGTATTGTTTCTACTACTTATTCTCTGCATGATATAAGGAGATTACTGTCCTAATCTCTGCATATTTCTGAGGAACGTATGAAGCATATTACTTATATTCATGAACATCCAAACTGGACTGAATGGCAATGGTTGGACAAAAAGCTATTGCCACTCGTCAGTCGTGTGCGGATATTACAAGGCCATTTACTAGGAAAGCTGCTAACACTAGGATTCGATCTGAATGTTGAGGCGCAATTAGATGCGGTGATCTTAGAGATTATCAAAACTTCTGAGATAGAAGGTGAGACGCTAAATGATGAGCAAGTTCGTTATTAAATAGCTGTACATTGAATGGCTTCGTTGAGCATGGCTAGAACGTATCCCCAATCTGAACGAAAGTGGTAGCAGAAAACGAAAAAGCCAGCTTACGATAAGCTGGCTTTTAGGTAAAACAATTGCCTGATAAAATAGCAGTGTTTAGTTAATGATAGTTAAGCGTCAACAACAATCACTTCACCAGTAATAAAACCATCTACTGAACGCTCGAACGCTTTACCTACCAATGCACTTGGTACTGGCTCAAAACCTGGCATCATCTCACCATATACATCCCAAGCTTCAACCAATACCGTTGGATTCACCACATTAATACGGGTATTTCTTGGCATCTCTAACGAAACACATTGCACAAAAGTATTAATAGCACCGCTCGTTGTAGCATCTGCAATGGCGTAAGGAATCGGCTTTTTATTCAAAATACCACTAATCAAAGTAAATGAGCCTGCATCGGCAATATACTCTTGACCAATACGCACCAGATTAATTTGCCCCATCATTTTACTCATCACAGTGGTCATCCACTGGGCTTCTGTCATCTCTGCAAAGCTTGCATACTCGCAAAGCCCCACAGTATTTACTACCGCATCAAAATGACCAACCGTTTCATAAAGCGCTCTAATAGATTGCTCATTAGTAATATCTACAATGTGATCTACGTCGCCAGAACGACCAGCAGTAATCACCGTATGATTGCCAAGACCGCTTAACGCTGCTTGACCCATTTTGCCCAATGCACCAATTAAAATAACCGTTTTCATTTTTTTCTCCGAGGTTTGTTTTGATGCGTTGATAATAAGCCACTTAACCAACAATTAAAAACAAATTATTCCTGTTAGTGATACAAGTATTATTGGTTTATAGTGTTGATTGTTAGCAACAGATTGACAAGCAGTTGACGGCTGATTAAATATTATGAAGCGAACGTCCTGACAATGGAGAGGTACATTGAGTAAATTAGACAGATTAGACATCAAACAACTGCGTGTGTTTCAAGCGCTCATACGTGAGCAAAGTGCTTCTAAAGCAGCAGCGCAGCTAGGACTTACGCAACAAGCGGTCAGTGAGCAATTAAAAAAACTACGCGACGTTTTTGATGATCGATTGTTTCTTCGCAAAACCAATGGGTTTATTGCCACCCCTTTTGCACAAACTTTATCCGTGAGTGTTGATAAACTGCTAAATGATTTTAATACCCTAGTGTCACCAACCACGTTTGACCCCAGCACCGTTGAAGGCACTTTTGTTGTTGCGGCCACTGATTACGCACAGCAAATAGTCTTGCCAACATTGATTGCCCTAATAAGGACACAAGCCCCTAACTTAAAGGTGATAGTGAGGGACTTTGAAATTGATAAGCTCAATGAATTGATGGAGAGTGGTCACGTTAATCTGGCGATTGCCTTTCCTGATTACATTCCAGACAGTTATCCTATTTTGACCCTATTTGAAGAGCAACATGTTTGCGTCGCATCACCAAATGCCACTATTTTGAAAGGTACACCTACCTTGGCCGACGTGGCACAATATCCTAGTATCATTGCCTCACCATCACGCCCTAACTTTAAAGGCTCTGTTGATGACTGGTTCAAATCGTTTGGTTTAAAAAGAAACGTGGTGGTGTCTGCGCCCTGTTTTTCGGTCGTACCATTGTATCTTGAAACAACGGATTCCATTGCTTTTTTGCCTTCTCGTGCTATCAAGGGATTAAATTTAATTGAGATTGAACTTGAACACACACCGGATACGTTCGATGTGATTGCCGCTTGGCACCCACGTTATCATGAGGATGCATTGCAGCGCTGGGTGATATCATTACTGAAAGATGAATGATAAATATGAGCTGTGTTGAAAATACAATGTAACTAAATAAGGATGTATTAGTCATATAGCTTTATGATAATGCTTCATACTGTCGATTTTATCGTTATTAGCTTCAAATAAAATACTAGCAGTTCGATGTCTGTATAGCGCACCGAACTAGAGTTAGTCCAAAATCAGTCCAATCGTCAGAAAGTTTTAGGCATTGAAATTGCCTATCTGATTAAGGTGTGTAATTAATCCCAGCTAATCCCGTGTTTCTTTTGCTGTTCCGAGTGCATTATTACGTAAAACAGTTCAATAAACTGATTTGGTTCATATGAATAATCAACTAAGTAATCAGTACCAATCTCCACAGGTACACACTCATCATTGTCTTTGTAAACTAAATAATGACTATCAGCATAGAAATCTAAGTCATACTTATTAGATAATTTATCTAGCCTATCGCTGATTCTAAGCTCATTAAATAATGCACCTGTATAAGCTCCTGAAACTATAATTCCGTATAATACTTTTTCAGGGCATCCATCAAATTGTAAGGTAACATCGTTATTCCAACGGCAAGAGTAAGAATCATAATGTTTACCTAAGATATCAACCCCCTTAAAATGCACTACATACCATAAGTTGTTAGTATTTGAGAGACTACTGTACTGCTGTTCACTGACCATTTTATGAGATGAGTATTTGATGAAGTCATCAAAAGTGAAGCCAATCTCAATACCTGCAGCACTCTGTAAAGGCACAATATCAGCTTTTAAATCAGGTATAATTTTTTTCACATCCTAAGCCTTCCGCTATTTCGATTAATCAATTACCTATTCTATAGTGAGATAATCAAATCACATTAAGTATCTCAATATGTACACTGTGAAGTACACTATAATGAAATAAATAATCAAAACTATTGATGCCATTAGCCTACATCTGAAGATTCAAGTCCTCACTAGGGTGCCGTCATTAATATCTTAATATCTTATTAACTCATCGATTTTTATAGTTCATAAAATCTAAGCATCGTAGTATGAAGATAGTTAATATTTGGCCATCAATAACTCTACAGTAACCTCAAAATAATACTCATCTTTGATAGCAATATTTACTTTGCCTTTATGGGCATTGGCGATAGCCTGAACGATAGACAGTCCTAGTCCTGTCCCTGAATGTTGATTGCTTGTCTTATCATGACGATAGAATCGCTCAAATAATTTATCGGCCGCGCTTTGATTTAGTGGTTTGTCTAAGCGGTTAGTCAAGGCGATTCTTAATAATGATTGTTTTGAGGATAGAGGATATTCTTTTGAGTTCTCAAGAGTCATATCTGAGGTAATGATGATAGCTGATATTGTGATAGTACTGGCACTAGCGGCGTAATAGATGGCATTTGACAGCAGATTAGCAAATAACCGTTGCAGCAAACCTTCATCACCTAGTACTGTCGCAAATTCACCCGATTTTACAAAAGTTATCTCACGATCCTCGGCAAGCATTTCATAGTAGTCGATCAGCTTTGTGATTAGACTCTCGGTATCTACGTTACTAACTTGCGAGTCGCTTAATCCTTTTTGAGTTTTTGCCAGTAACAACATATTATTAATCATAGCCGATAGATGCTCTAACGTGTCATGTTGATGATGTAGCTGCTCAATGTATTCATTGCCGTCTCTTGGTTTATTTAACATGACTTGCGTTTGTGTACTAAGCGTTGCAATTGGGGTGCGGAGCTCATGGGCTATATTGTCTGAAAACCGAGACAAGGATTCAAAGTTACTCTCAAGCTTGACCATCATTGAATTATAAGATTTTGCTAGTGGTCGTAGCTCTAAAGGCATATCACTGACGGTTATTCTTTCATCTAGTCTTTCAGGGTTAATCCTTTTCATTTTTTGTACGATAGTGGCTAAAGGTGCGAACCCCCAATAAACACTGAATGCAGCTACCGACACCAACAGTAATGTAATAGCGAACAAAATCATACTAAGCTGACGATTGAAATGCATCAGATAGTGGTGATGGACATCAATGGGCAGTGCAATAAGCGCCAAAAACTCTTGGTTTTCGATGATAATTGCTCGGTAATTTCTATTCTTTATCTCAACCGTGAATTGTTGATCACGATAGACTTGCCACAATTGTGGCAAGCTGAAATCTGAAGGTAAGTCGTTGGCAAAATGGGTTGGATCGCTAGATAATAGTGCACCGCTTTTATTTGCGATGACAGTCTTTAAGTCATAATCAAGCCGAGAAGGATGTAGATGATTGGTGCCAGTTAATGACTGAGGTTTTGAAGCTGCTGCTGACTTTGTCTCAGCATCAATATCATTGATGCTTCTGCGCAGGTTAAAAGCCGCATGCGTGATAATCTCAGAGTCCATTTGTTCAAAATGTCCACTAACAGAACGTTGCACCCACGCATAAATAATCATTTGAGAGATAATCACGAATACAGTTAGTAGAAAAACAGTGCGCCATAGTAGAGGCAAGCGTCGATTATCTAGCCGATATCTCATATTAGATATCGTCAGCTTCATAAGATGGCTGGCTATCAGCGATTGTATTGACAGCATCTAATCGGTAGCCCATACCACGCACAGTATGAATCAGCTTTGCCTCATGTTCATCGTCTATTTTTATACGAAGCCGCCTGATTGCCACATCAATCACGTTCGTATCATTTTCAAAATTCATATCCCATACTTGAGAGGCGATGACTGAGCGTGGTAGGACTTCACCTCGGCGCTCTAATAAAAACTGTAATAACGAGAACTCTTTTGCGGTCAATTTAATAGGCTGGTCTCTTCTATGTACGGTACGCTTTGCAATATCCATTTTGAGATCTGCTATTTGCATGATCGTACTTTGATAATCGACTTGATTGGCACGTCGCAATAGACTTTTTATCCTGACTATCAATTCTGCAAATGCAAACGGCTTGGTTAAATAATCATCGCCACCAATTTCAATCCCTTTTATCTTGTCACTTAAGTCATCTTTTGCCGTTAAAAATAGCACGGGAGTATGCTTACCTGCCGCTCGGTAATTACGCACCAGCTCAAACCCACTAATATCCGGTAGCATGACATCCATCAGTATCACGCTAAATTCTTCAGTCATCAATGCGTGATAGCCATCTAGGCCTGTTAGATGATGATCCACAATAAACCCAGCTTCAGTTAAGCCTTTTTTTATATATTCGCCAAGTTTCAACTCATCTTCTACCAGCAGTACTTTCATAATAGCCTCCCATATACCTTTCACGCTTACCTAGCATAGTAAAGCATAACCCTGCTTTGAACATCAAAAATTCTCAAGATGACAATATTGTAATCTTGCGGTCATGTCTCTGTCAGAATCAATAAAGTATGCTTTAGAGTAACTTAATACTTTGAAGTCTTGTCGATTTCATACCAAATCAAATAAGGATTTACCATGTCGCTATTCAAATCAATGCCGCTATTTAAATCAATCGTAGCAACCGCTATCGCTTTAGCCGTTTCAACGTCTGCTATGGCACATGACCCAAAAATGCATGCTGAAAAAGATCAGATGAACTGTGAAAAAATAGAAAAGCATATGCAGATGATGCAAAAGATGGATCACAGCAAGATGGATATGAATGATCCTGCCATGAAAGCCATGATGGCCAATATGGGTAAAATGAAACAGATGTACCAAAAGCACTGTGTGAGCAGTGATAGCGACTCTTAAAAAATAATATTGTTAAATACCTATCATGATTTTATCTGTTTTATTAAATGATGATGCGGGCACACAAATTATTTGTTTTGGATGAGCTTATGAAGTTTTTACTAGGAATATTCTTTGCTGTTGTAACCGTTGTGATTGGCATTTTTGCTGTCGTCACGAGTGGTATTGTCAATGTGGGTGCAGACCAAGAGCATAGCCCAATGATGTACAGCTTTTTAGAAACTGCTCGTAATCGTTCAATTGAGCATGCTAGTAAAGACATTTCAGTTCCAAACTTAGAAAAGGCAGAAATGATCAGTTCAGGTGGGGCCGATTACAAAGACATGTGCGCAGGCTGTCATTTATCACCTGGTGTCACAAGTACAGATTTGAGTAATGGTCTATATCCAAAACCGCCGAATTTTACTAAAGCAAATATCGTTAAACATTACCAGAGTGAGGCTGGTGCCAGACAAAGCTTTTGGGCAATCAAACATGGCATCATGGCATCAGGAATGCCCGCATGGGGTGCCTCTCATGATGCTGATAGGATGTGGGCAATGGTCGCTTTTATTAGGTCGTTACCCGAATTAAATGAAGCTCAGTACACGATGCTCACCACGAGGATAGATACTGACATTATGGACATGAGCTTTGATGGTGATATGGATATGTCGGAAGATGGCTCCGAAATGCAGCACTAACTATTTAATAAAAAGCGTAGCACTAAAATAGTGCTACCTTTTGCAATTTAAGTTTGGCCTGTTTTACTTTGTTTAGTGATAGGTTGTAGAAATTTTAAAATGTCCAATAGACAAATACATGCTTAGGAGTGTTTTATGAGACGCTATACCAATATGTTTTCTAGTAAGCACAACCAGTTATCTGGTCGTACGCTTTTAGTGATGATGACATCTTCACTGTTACTAGCGGCTTGTAGCCAATCAAATACGGGCACTTCTGATTCAAAACCCGTACAACCTGAGCCAACTGTTGCCACATCAACCAATCAGGTGACAGAAACACAAGCTGAATCTACAGCGGTTACGACGCCTGTAGTCAACCAATCAGACCTACTTAAGAATGTTTCAGCGACGGTTTATAAAGATGCCAACTGTGGGTGTTGCAAAGAATGGGTAAGCTATGCAGAAAATAATGGATTAAGCGCAACCGCACACGATGTTGAAGATCTGTCTTTATTCAAAGAACGTTATAGCGTACCGCAGCAGATGCGTTCTTGTCATACCACCGTCACCACCGACGGCTTTGTTTTTGAAGGACATGTTCCTGCAAAATACATGGCACAGTTCTTAGCAAATACTCCTGCACAAGCCATTGGACTTGCTGTACCAAGTATGCCTGTTGGTAGCCCCGGTATGGAGTATGAAGGTAAATTTATGCCTTACAAGGTAATGCAACTTAACAAAGACGGCACCACAGAAGTTTATGCCGATATTGAGTCTCCTCAGCAGCAACTATGATTGAAGTATCCGCTAAATATAAAAAATATTATAACCACAAGCTTAACCACTATCTCGCAAATTAAATTAGGTCATCATTATGAATAAACAGAACATACTGAACCGCCGACGTTTTTTGACTGGATCTTCTGCTGTCCTTGGTGCTTCCTTGATACCGACCATTGCTAGTAGCGCATTGGGACATTCGAATCGCTCGAGCAGTCAGGCGGCCACCATTAATAGTGATCAAAACACTCATAAAGTACCTGTATTGACAGGTAAAGAGTTTGATTTATACGTCAGTAAACAGTCTGCTATTGTGAACGGTAAAAAGAGCATGGCAACGCTCATCAATGATTCACTGCCAGCACCAACGCTAAAGATGCGTGAAGGTGATACGGTGGTGATACGTGTTCATAACCAGATGGATGAGTCAACTTCTATTCATTGGCATGGGTTGCTGGTGCCGTTTGAAATGGACGGTGTACCTGGAATTAGCTTTGAGGGCATTCCTGCGCACAGCACCTTTACTTATAAGTTTAAGCTCATGCAGTCAGGCACCTATTGGTATCACTCACACAGTGGTTTCCAAGAACAAACTGGCATGCTGGGTGCTATGGTGATTGAACCCAAAGGTCGCGAGCGTCATCCTATCGAAGAAGACCACGTGATCGTGCTCAGTGATTGGACCAGCCGTAATCCGTATAATCTACTGAAGCTGCTCAAACAGCGCGCAGACTTTGACAACTATCATCTGCCAGACTTCAAGAAGCTGTTGTCTGATATTGCCGAAACGGATATGAAAACCGCGTTTGATAAGCGCAAAATGTGGAATCAGATGCGCATGATGCCAACCGATTTTACTGACTTGTCGGGTGAGACTACCTTTACCTACCTTATTAATGGCAAAACAACGGCAGCTAATTGGGCACAAATCGTTAAAGCAGGACAGCGCGTTAAATTACGCTTCATCAATGCCTCAGCGCAAACTATCTTTGATGTACGCATACCCGGTCTCAAAATGACTGTGGTGGCAACCGATGGTATCGATGTCGCACCAGTTGCGATTGATGATTTTCGTATTGGTGTGGCTGAGACTTATGATGTCATCGTTACCCCGACCAAAGATGCCCATACCATATTTGCCCAAAACATAGACCGTTCAGGCTATGTTGCAGCAACACTTGCAACCAAAGAAGGCGCTCGTGCTGCGATACCTGCTATGGACAAAGTTGAATGGCTCACAATGGCAGATATGATGGGCGCTATGGGTGCTGATGGTTATAAAGCCCGTCATGCCAAAACAGAATACGATTTTAAGAGTGATATGCGTGTGGACAGTCCACGTATGAACCTTGATGATCCCGGTATCAACCTGCGCAATATTAATAGAGAGGTATTGAATTATAGTCAGCTGCGCTCTGTCGATGAGGCAATATTTGCGGAGCAGCGCAAACCTACCCGAGAGATAGAACTACATTTAACCGGTAACATGGAGCGCTATATTTGGGCGTTCGATGGGGTCAAATTTAGTGACGCGACACCAGTGAATATTAAGCCGGGTGAGCGCGTACGTATTACCTTGGTTAATGACACGATGATGAATCATCCGATGCATCTACATGGGATGTGGAGTGATTTACGTATGCCTAACGGCGAGTTTCAGGTGCGCAAGCATACTATTATGGTACAGCCAGCGCAAAAGATTAGCTTCGATGTGACAGGAGAAGCTGGACGATGGGCATGGCATTGTCATCTGCTGTATCACATGGAAGCCGGTATGTTCAGAGAAATGGCCGTCGTTTAATAAACCTTCGAATATGAGCCTTATTATGAAAATTTATAAAGTAAGTCTACCGTTTATTGGCATGTCATCTTTGATGTTATTAACGTTACCTTTAGCAAATGCTGCTGAGATGCCCATTATGGATCATAGCAGTATGGACATGTCAGGTATGGACCACAGCAGCATGGATATGTCTGACATGGATCATAGCAGTATGGACATGTCAGGTATGGACCACAGCAGTATGGACATGTCAGGTATGGACCACAGCAGCATGGATATGTCTGGCATGGATCATAGCAGTATGGATATGTCTGATATGGATCATAGCAGTATGGATATGTCTGATATGGACCACAGCGGTATGGATATGTCTGATATGGATCACAGCGGTATGGATATGTCTGGCATGGATCACAGCAGTATGGATATGTCCGGTATGGATCACAGCAGCATGGATATGTCAGGTATGCAAGGTGGTCAAGCTCCAGCTGATGCTCGCAGTCCTGACTACTCAAACGGCGTTCCCTATGGACGTTATGGTAAGCCTATGATGATGGGTGATATGCCATTATGGGGCGTTTCTGTAGATGATTTAGGTTATCAGTTTGATGACGATCAGATTAATTATGAGGTTGGTGCTTGGTATGGCCTAGATGAGCGCCGCCTTTCTTTACGCAGCGAAGGTAGTGTTCAGACCAAGGGTGATAAAGAAATTGATAGTCTGACCTCGTTGTCTTATTGGAAGCCACTAAGTATCTTCTGGAATGGTTTGGCAGGGGTAGCCTACGATACCGAGAACGATAAGCCTGCTATTATGGCGGGTATTGAGGGCACAGCACCTTATTTTATTGAAACCGATGCAATGGCTTATCTGTACTCTGATGGACAAGTCCGATTGGACCTCGGCGCAGAATATGAGTGGCGTTTGAATCAGCATTGGGTTGTGATACCAGAAGTAGAACTAACGGCATTTAGCAAAGAGGATAGCGACAACCATATTACTAAAGGCTTTAATGAATTAGAGGCTGAAGTGAGGCTGACTTATGAGACACTAAGCCGTCAATTAGCGCCTTACGTTGGTGTGAGTTATGAGACGGCACTTGGTAGTGCTCGTGGTCAACGACGTCAACATAATGAATCAATTGATAGCAGTAGTTTGACAACGGGGGTCAAATTCTGGTTCTAATATCATTAAAATAATAGGAGATATACTATGAATGCTTCAGATCAGAAAAACATGAATCATCAACAGGGCATGAACCCGTATGTAAAGTTCACCCTGATGATTCTAACGTCTACGATTGTGATGTACATCATGATGTATTTCAACACTTATGAATGGGATCATATTTATTTTAGTGAAACCCGAGCTTATATGGCGCTCTACATGGGTGCCGGTATGTCAGTGATCATGTTGGCATTTATGACTAATATGTATAAGAAGACCAAGGTCAATTTGATGATCTATGGTCTGAGCGTGTTGATGTTTGCTGTTGGTATTTGGGGTGTTAGATCACAAGCAACTGTCGATCAAGTCGATTGGATGCAGGCCATGATACCGCATCATTCTATCGCTATTTTGACCAGTACCCGGGCTGATATCGAAGACCCGCGTGTACGTAAGCTTGCTGACGACATTATAAAAGCACAAAAGCGTGAAATTGATGAAATGAAGCAGTTGATTGATGAGCTGGAATAAAGCATAAAGAGTTTAAAAGATGAAATCTAGAGGTTAGAAATTAGATAGGAGTGTGTATTATGAGAACAGCCGTGGTTTATCGCATGGTCAAACCTGATCATGTTTGTCCATTTGGTTTAAAAGCACTCGATCTTTTAGAGCGTAATGGTTATCAGGTCGAAGACAAGCATTTGACGAATAATGCTGAAACTCAAGCACTTAAAGACAAGTTCAATGTTAAAACTACGCCGCAGATTTTTATCGATGGCGAGCGCATAGGCGGGTATGACGATTTGCAAGCGTTTTTTGGCAAAGAGGTTTCTGAAAGTAATGAGATGAGCTACACGCCAGTGATCGCGATATTCGCAACCACAGCACTCGCTAGTATTTCACTCACTTGGGGTTTTAGCAGCACATTGTTTTCGGTACAAACTATCATCTGGTTTGTTGCCTTATCCATGATCGTGCTTGCTATTCAAAAGTTGCAAGACTTGGAGAGCTTTACCAATCAATTTTTGGGATATGATTTATTAGCACGTAAGATGGTCCGTTACGCCTACGTTTATCCTTTTGCTGAGGCGTTTGTAGGTATTGCCATGTTAGCAGGTGTCGCATGGCTAAGTGTAGTAGCGTCTGTGGTTGCTATATTTATAGGCGGTATCAATGGCCTCTCAGTATTTAAGGCCGTCTATATAGACAAGCGTGAGTTAAAATGTGCCTGCGTTGGTGGTAACTCAAATGTACCGCTTGGTTTTGTATCTTTGACCGAAAACATCATGATGGTCGGTATGGGCATATATATGCTCATGAAATTTTCAAGCACATTCTAGTTCTTATGATGATTGGCCTTAGACTTGAATCTAAAAAAATCTGTGAATAATTTAGAAAAATTAATTCACAATAGATAGTTTCTCATCTGTAATCAGCATCATATGTACAAAAAACCGTAGTAGCGGCGCGTATTGCCATTTATTCGTTTGTTCTCTATGGTCTTGACTAGCAATACCGATATGAAGAGCATTTTTCGACTCATTAGATTGCTGCTTAATATCTTGATAGTCAGTAGATGACATAGTTTTCATCAATAGATCTTCATTGCTACTCACCAGCTAACGCTTCAAAGGTAACAGCTTCTCAGCAATACCAATGAACCGCTGCAATTCTTAATCATGACTATGAGTCGATGTAGGCAATTATTTTCCGCTACAGCCCATATTTTACGAACAAAAAAAAGCCCCAATCGTGAGATCGGGGCTTTCTAAATTTGGTAGGCATAAGCAGATTCGAACTGCTGACCTCTACCATGTCAAGGTAGGTCGACGAACACGTAAAAAATGATATTATCTTACATACATTGATTTTATTGACCTACAGATATTAAATAAGTAAAAAAATCAGAAGTAAATTACCGTACTATAAAATTTAACTCGTATTTGGGCACTATAGTTTTATAGTACTTTTACCTCCACTCAATCAACACTCAGAACAAAAAACCAAGTGCTTTGATTAAAAATCCCTCTTTAATGGTTCGATTGATTTTCTGGTTTTAAAATTTCTAGGTATTGTTTCTATTGCTTATTCTCTGCATAATATAAGGAGATTACTGTTCTAATCTCTGCATATTTCTGAGGAACATATGAAGCATATTACTTATATCCATGAGCATTCAAATTGGACTGAATGGCAATGGTCGGACAAAAAGCTATTGCCACTCGTCAGTCGTGTGCGGATATTACAAGGCCGTTTACTAGGAAAGCTGCTAACACTAGGGTTTGATCTGAACGTTGAGGCACAGTTAGATGCGGTGACTTTAGAGGTTATAAAAACTTCTGAGATAGAAGGTGAGACGCTAAATAGTGAGCAAGTTCGTTCTTCAGTTGCGCGGCATTTAGGGTTAGATAATGCCAGTATGCCAACGACTACTCGTGAGATCGATGCAGTGGTAGAGATGATGCTAAGTGCCACCTATCACTATCAAAAGCCACTATTATTAGGTGACTTACTCGGATGGCATCGAGCATTATTTCCAGATGGATATAGTGGGCTTTATCGCGTTCAAGCAGGCAGTATCCGTGATGATAGTAAAGGGCCAATGCAAGTAGTGTCTGGTGGGTATGGTCGCGAGCGGATTCATTTTATCGCTCCGAGTGCGGATAGATTGCCAGATGAGTTAGACAAATTTTTATTGTGGTTTAACACTTCGCCAAATAAGCAAGAAGATATAGATTTGGTCATAAAAGCAGGTATCGCTCATTTATGGTTTGTAACTTTGCATCCATTTGACGATGGAAATGGACGACTAACACGAGCACTCACAGAGCGAATGCTCGCGCAAAGTGATAACAGTGCCCAGCGATTTTATAGTATGTCAGCGCAAATTCTTAAACAGCGTAATGACTATTACAAAATACTAGAACGTACACAAAAAGGTGATAAAGATATCACGGATTGGTTGATGTGGTTTTTACAAACGCTAGAGCAATCACTCGTTGCGGCTCAAGAAACCACAGATAAAATTATCAGTAAATCAAGTTTTTGGCAGGTGCATCGACAGCATGCTTTGAATGATAGGCAAGTGAAAATGCTGAACGCTTTGCTGACTGATTTTTATGGCAAGCTTACCACTAAAAAATGGGCGACCATTACTAAATGCTCTATAGACACGGCACTACGCGATATTAATGATTTGATAGAGAAGGGTATGATGCAAAAGTCTGTAGCATCAGGGCGTAGTACGAATTATGAGTTGGTTTTATCTTAAAAATTATATTGATCAAGTCTGTTATGACAGAAATAAAGTATTCGAATAAGCTGTAATGAATACGATCAACTCAATGATCTAATATGAGCGGTTTTTTTTACAATAGAATATTTTAAGTAGTCTATTAATTAACATTTTTTTGATATTTTCATATTTGGATGGAAGTAAACAGCAAATCAGAATTTTTTCAAAACGATAGTCTTCCAAGTTAATATTTATGGACTTGACTCCCTAAGTTTCATCTTACAGATTTGATGGTAACGACAGTCTGCTAAGTATTCATATAGATAGTTATTTTATTTAATACACTTCTTATAAAATCAAAGCTATTATAATAACTGCGATAGTTTAAACTATCGCAATTATTATAACTTTACTTTCGATAAAACTTTATTTCAATAATTTCTCTAAAACAGAAAAACGCGAAATAACCAAAAAATCTAACAACGCTATAACGATGATGGCGATGATTGCTGTGGGAAAGATTATTGCTACGACAATAAGAATAATCGCTAACCATGTTGGTATCGATCTCTTAATACCGCGTGCTGGTGGGTTTAACCCGATAACCTCCTGAGTATTAGGCCTACGTTGCCACCACATCACATAACCACTGATGCAGATACCGATGACTGCTAGGCAAAACAGTACGTTAGCGAGTATGCTCCACCACCCAAGCGTTCCCATATGTAGGGCAATACCTGCTGCCATAAACTTCCCAAACGCGTTGTAGTCATCATAGCGAATATCTGCCAATACTTTACCCGAGTAACGGTCGATATGTACAGTACGGTCAGCTGTGGGACTGTGCATATCATAGCTCATGGAATCTTGGCTGAGCGTCCAAACGCCTGTGCTATCTTGTGGCACGTTTAGGTGATAACGGCCCGTAAACCCTATTTCATGGGCATACTTATCCACTGTATCTATATTGATAGGTATGTTGGGTGCAATACCATCCTTACCTTTGGTCGTGCCAGAAATTGGCATGGGTGTTAGCTCAAGTACCCAAGGCACTTCCTTAGTTTTCCCTGTATTTAAGACGCTACCATGTGTTGGCGTGCTGCTTGAGCCATGAACATGAGGGGTTGCTTCGCTCATGTCCATACCCGCATGAGGATCATCGGGATCGATTGAAGTAGGTACAGGAGCTACGCCCCATTTGCCCGCAGGAAATTGACTCCATGCCTGTACCACTTTGCCACCCCAAATACCTGCCCATGCCATACCAGAAATACAAAAAAACAGTAAGACAATCGATATCCAACTTCCTAATGTGGCGTGAATCGTACGAAAGAACGAGCGTTTTTGTTTCAAGCTCGTATCCCCATCAGGGACTAGCATGGCTTTGACCGATTTGCGTTTTTGCCACCACAAATACCAACCTGTTAAGATCATTAGGATGGTCAACGCCGCCGTGGTTTCTTGGATATAATCCCCGACCGTTCCTAAAAGCAGTTCTCCATGAATGGCATCAAAAGTGTGATACAAATTACTTTGTGTCGGTATGCTTTTGACGATATCCGCAGTATAAGGATCAATAGCCACCATGTTATCTTGACTCTCTGATTTTACCTGGAAGAGCGCAACTGTGTTTGATTCTCGGGGCGCAATGTATTTAACAAGCGTACTATCAGGAACACTCTCAAGCGCAGTTTTGGCTTGAGTTGAAACAGGCATTTGTACCGTGGACTGTGGGATAATGGTCAAGCGATCGTTGTCTCGGCCAGTCGCATTAGACATCAGCAACATGCCAAGTGCAGTACAAGCAAGAATGATTAAAAAAGGGGCAATAAAAATCCCTGAATAAAAGTGCCAACGCCATACAGTAAAGTAATGCTGAGAATTTTTTGGTTTCTGACTTTGTCTACTCATTAGTAGATCCTTAAATAATAATTGGCTATATGGCTCTGCTTTTAAAGCGACACGCATCATTTTAAGTCTCGCTATCTAAATGATGACAAGCGCTAGAAGCAGAGTCAGACTGTTTAGTTTTCAGTGCTCGTGATTCATTTGCTCGTGATTCATTTGCTCATGATTCATTTGCCCATGCATATTTGCCATGACCATTGGTACAGCGATAACGGCCAGCCCCGATATCATCATAATCGCGCCATTCAATTGCCGTAGACGTAGACGCCCAATATGATGGCGTACCCAATTGACGGTTTCATGAGTAGCCACCAGCATAGGAATCGTCCCAAGACCGAAAGCAAACATCAGAACAGCGCCTGTTAATGGGTCATGCCCAACAACGGCAATGAGTAACGCACCATACACAAGACCGCATGGTAAAAATCCCCAGAGCAAACCCGCTGCCAATGCCCGAGGAACTGTATTTAAGGGAAATACTTTTGTACGTAGGGGTGCGAGTGCTTGCCATAAGCGCATACCAAGTCGCTCAAGCTTATTTAAAAAAGGTAGGCCGAGCATCGTCAGTCCGACAAACACCAAAACCAGCCCGAGTAAGATGCGAGGCGTACTATTACCCATCATCAGTGGGGCTAATACAGCCGTACCAATCAAACCTGCAATCAGTCCTAATAGTGCATAGCTGAGTAATCGACCGATATGATATATGGCGATAAGACCGCGCTTTTTTGCTGGGCTAACGTCTTTCATAGACAGCCCAAATGCTGCGACAATCCCACCACACATACCCAAGCAATGCGGTGAACCAAAAAATCCCATTAACAACGCTGCTGTTAACAATGCCATCGTCATAAAAATGACTCCTAAAACATAATTGAATCAGTTATTCAGTTTTTTGCAACAACATACAATCCAAGCCACTTACGAGCTTAGATGAGATGCTTACTGAATAGGTACTGATATAAATAAATAGCATTTCAAGCCCAATATTTTGAGCAAACGAGTACAAGCCAATCAATCAAAGCAATAAGTAAGCTTATTGATTGATAGCAAGTTATCAATGCACTAATAAAGTATTGAACTATGAATGTTTAAGATTATTTAAATATGGCTTGAGGAGGAGCGCGGGTGAGAGGTCGTAAAAAATGACTAGGATAGTGAGTGGTTGAGTAATATAAAAACGCGACTAATACGGCGGGCAACTCAAACAAAGCAGAGTTAGTGTGTGCAAACACTTCTGGTGTAAGCACCGCCATCATAGAAAGACAAATATCACAGCTAGAATGTTTTACAGTATCTGGATCAGAGCTTTCAGCGTGATGCTTGTTATGTAATTGTTTTGACGACAGTTCTTTGTGGGTATTTACTGTTGAGTTAGCTGTTGAAGTCGATGATAAGGAATTCGAAACGGTATGATGGTGCAGATGATAAGCTGCGCTATCACCAGGCATATTGTGGGCGGTATGAGTAATATCATCCTGTACTTGCTCATACTGCTTAGCGGTTGATACAACAGGTGCAAGCTGAATACAAATGCCGTGACCTAAATGGGCATTATCATCCCATAAAGGAGTCAGCAACACTGAGACATGCATGATCCAGGCAACGTACGCAAGTAGCATGCCAAACCATAATGTTACTGGTGATGAGTGTCGTAGAGTGAGCGTTCGCCACTTAATAAGCATAATTTTGTCATCTGTCACCAGATATTCTTACACAGGTAACATTCGTAAATAGAAATGATTTCTTTTAGCAAAATATTTTAACATTAATACTAAGAACGCTATTTTATGACAGTTAATCAGATATTTACAAAGGATATAAAATTAAGTGTCTGTCACTTTATATCCACTGTGTCTTGTCAGTTATCAAGATAAGCTTTGCGAATATTTAAAAGTAGGGTAGAAGTCGAAAAAAATTCAATTTAGAGTATTGAACCGCCGCGAGATTGTTGGAGCCTTAATATTTTGAGAGAATACGACAATGAAAACACGAAACTACACTTCTGAGGTTAAAGAACGCGCTATCCGTATGCTGATTGAAGCGGTAGGCGCCTATCCATCCGACTGTTCAGCCATCCAAGCCATTACATCTAAGATTGGTTACACGCTTGAAACCTTGCGTTCATAACATAAGAAGCATATAGATTAAACTATTCCTACATGCGTACAAGCTCAAAGCCAAGAGCAGGATAACTATCTCTAAAGCTGAGAATTCGCTCTAATACTATGTTTGAGATGAATATAGTCAATCCTATACAAAGACGTTAAAGTGAGATGAAAAGTTGTTTTTCGCAGCCTCTGCCGGCGTAGTCACAGGACGCAAGAAAAACAACTTTTTATTGAACAAATGGATAGCCTTGTATCTAATTTATTTGGATTCGAATATACCTCAATTTATAGAGATGATGAAAAACTCTAGTCATCTAAAAATAATACTTCGGTTTGAACCTTATTATCGACGTACGTCTTTAGGCGCATCTCCATTGGGCCAGTCCTTGTCTTTGTTAGCTTTCACAGGGCGTGGTAAGTGAGTAAAGTAACTAGCAATATCGACTGCTTCTTGGTCGCTAAGAGAGTTACCTTGTCCAAAAGGCATCTTACCTTTGATAAAAGCAGCTGCTGTGTATGTTCGTGCCATACCTGCGCCATCGTTAAAGGACTTTTCTCCAGCTACTGCTGGATAAACGTAAGAACCATCATCATTATACTGACCTTCGCCATTTTCACCATGGCAAACACTACATTTTTCAGCGAATAATTTTTTACCATTATCTGTGTTAGGCTCCAAATTTTTATCTATTTTTACAAAGCCGCGACCTTCGGGTGAGACACCGTATGGCAAATCTTGTGATAGCCAGCTCATATAAGACACCATTGCATTCATATCATCTGAACCTAGGTCAAGCGCTTTGCCGTTCATTGAGCGTTCGAAACACCCGTTAATACGCTCTTGAATTGAGTTGACACGACCACCACGACTACGGTAAATAGGATAGATACCTGGCATACCGTTCCAAGGAGCAGCGTAAGCTTCTGAGCCATTACCTAAATGACAGCTAGTACAATTTAATTGGTTGCCAACATTGTCGGGCAACTCTTTATAAGTATGATTAGCAATTTGCAAGCCGCGACGCACAGCTGCGCCAAACTCGTCATCTGGAATAGTGGACTCGTCGGGCATGCTGACAGTCAGTTTGGCACTTGAATTTGAGGCCATATCCTCCTTAAGTGCTGCAGCTTGTGATTCAAGTGATTCAACTCGTGCTAAAGCTTCAGCTTCTTCCACCCTGTCAACCGCTTTAACCTCTGTTTCACTACATGCTGTTATGCTTACTGCACTAATAGTTAAAGCGGTAGCAACCAAATAAGTAGAATAATTAACTTTGAATAATTTCTTCACTGGAATATCCTTATTATAAAATATAATATCCGATTTTATATCTATATGTTAAATTACAGAACATACTGATAATATTATGCCTAATTTTTGGGATAAGTTAGTCAGTTAAAAACTGCGTAACATCTCAGAAATATAATTCTATCAAATATAAACGGCTTTGATATATAAATGTTGCGTTAAATTTTAGGGCGCATCATTAATCGATACAATTATTCTAGGATAAGCTGCATTAACTCTATGTATAGTAAAACGAGCGCAACGACTATATCAAGACTACATGCTATACATGATGAATAATAAGAAGAGATTAAAGATGTTCTGCTAGGTTAAGTACTTGTTCTTAAAAGCTGCTGATATTATCTTGCGCGCACTGCATATTTTGGGAAATATTGCAAGAAAATTCGTTTTTCTCTTTAAGGGGCGTATATTCAAGAGTGATATTCTACTTATTGAATGGTATGGTCGAATTGACTTTTAGCACAGTAATGCCGATAACTTTTATAATTCTGTACGCTGTAAGCCATTCTCTTTACCAGATGCGCTGAGAGCCTATTCTGCGCACGACTATAAAAAGCACCTTGTCTCTTCAATTACTCAGAAAAAAATCGTAATCCAAGGCTCAGTGGGGGGGGGCACAAAACTCGAAAATTTTAGAGTAATCATGAATCATATAAACTTGCTCTATACTAAATTCATTTACCATACAGTCTCCAGCAGTCAGCCACGCGGTATCTGTCCAAATGAATTAATAGAAATCAATACCTTCATTTGCCATAGTTATTGGTATGTCCGTTTCAAGGCATGCCTCATAACCGCCAGCGATTGAGGCTACTTGCGTATATCCAAGTTCTGCTAGTGACTGAGCTGCTAGCGCCGCGCGCCCACTGCTTTGACAATATAGTAGGATTTCAGTATCAGCACCCTTGATAGCTGGTAAGTCAGAAATTCTAAATTCCAGTATGCCACGAGGTACTGATATTGCGCCTTTGATATGGCCCGCAGCATATTCAGCAGGCTCTCTGACATCAATAATGATATCTGCTTTATGACAAGCAACTTGAGCCTGTGCTACAGGTATTTCAGTAATTTGCGCTTTCGCAGCGCTAACCAAGTCATGTGAAGTTTTCATATTAATGCCTTGGAATAGGTGAGTTCAGTCATATGTTTAAAGTAATTACAAGCCCATGGCCAGCTTGATTAATTGCGCAATAATAAAAATAGTCAAAAACCCTGCTATATACAATCCAATGAACCATGCCCATTGTGTTTGTTTTTTACTGAAATTTTTCATAATGACTTCCTAGTTAGCGTATTAATCAGCTTGTTAGGCTTAGTTGCTATAATGACTTACAGCAACTGTCAGCTATTGATAGTCATGATTATCTATTATTAATACATATGCTCATGATCTGTTTTTCCCTTAAAGGTGTAATAGGCAAAAGCAGTATAACTTAGGATAATCGGTAGCATGATGACCGCACCAACAAGCATAAAGGATAACGACGTATCCGCCGCCGCCGCTTCATAAACAGTCATCTGATAGGGAACAATATAAGGGAAAATAGCAAAACAAACACCGATATAACCCATCAAAAATAACACGACCGTTAGTAGAAAGGGACGGTACTCTCGCTCACCTGTCAAGTCTTTACGCATCAAAAAGAAGAGCAATACCACAATGATTGGCATCGGAGCTAGGTAGAGGATACCTGGTAAACTGAACCAGCTTTCGATGGCTACGATATCTGAGAGATACATAAAAACCGTTACCACTATCATCGCTGCGACTAAAGCAAAAAGCAGCCACTCAGAAACTTTACGCGCCCATACCTGTAGTTTGTGTTCAGTTTTAATGATTAGCCAGGTAGAGCCAAGTAAGGCATAACCAATAATCATCGCAAAGCCGCAGATGATGGAGAAAGGTGTTAACCAGTCGAATGGACCACCACTATATAAACGATTACTGGCTTCTAGACCTTGTATTAAAGCACCCAACATTAGCCCTTGACAAAAAGTCGCTAACACCGAGCCCACAAAGAAGAAACTGTCCCATACATGACGACGTGTCGAAGATTTAAATCGAAACTCAAACGCGACACCGCGCATAATTAAACCGAATAGCATGAAGATAACTGGTAGGTACAAGCCACTCATAACAATGCCATAAGCGACAGGGAATGCAGCAAATAAACCGCCACCACCAAGTACGAGCCACGTCTCGTTGCCGTCCCAAAATGGAGCGATAGAGTTCATGATGCGGCTACGATTTTTGTCAGAGCCAGCAAAAGGAAATAAAATACCACAGCCCAAATCAAAACCATCAAGCAAAACGTATATGAAGACAGATAAGGCAACTAAACCGCCCCAAATTAGAGGTAAATCTAATACATCACCAAAGTTAAACATTAGCGTAACCCCTTATCATCTTTATCATTTGCAGGCGTATCCAAGTCCTCTGTATTATCACGTTTGAGATTTTCAGTAGGGTTACTATCTCCACTTAATGTACGACCCTGACCTTCAGTCACAGAGTGCTCATAGAAATTATCTTCCGCAGGATCTTCATAAGGTTGTGGGCCTTTAGCAATCAATTTTAAAATGTAGAAGCTACCCGCGCCAAAGACAAAGATATATAGTACGATAAAGCCAATCAAGGTAGTGGCGACTTGTTGAGCAGCTACTGGTGAAATACTCTCAGCGGTACGAATGACACCATATACAGTCCAAGGCTGGCGTCCTACTTCAGTAACGAACCAACCTGAAAGCACTGCAATAAAACCCATCGGGGTCATGACCATCCATGCCCGGTGAAACCATTTGCTTTCAGGGTTGTAATGTTGTTTTTTGAAGTATTTATAGATACTGAATAGGCCGACAAGTACCATCAATGTACCAATAGCAACCATAATTCGGAATGCCCAGAATACAATGGCGACAGGTGGTTGATCTTCTGGCGCCCAGTTTTTAAGTCCTTTGACCTCACCATCTAGTGAATGAGTCAGAATTAACCCTGAGACATAGGGAATACTTACTTCATACTTATTAGTCTGATTTTCTTGATCTGGGATAGCGAATAGACGCAAAGCTGCACCGCGCTCATCTTCCCAAATACCTTCCATTGCGGCAACTTTAGCCGGCTGATGCTCTAAAGTGTTTAGACCATGCTCATCACCGATCAACACTTGAGCTGGCGCAACAAAGATAGCCATAATCATCGCCATACCGAGCATGACTTGACCGTGCTTGCGATTTTCAGTGTGTTTTTTGGATTGAATATAATAAGCGCCAACGCCGCCGATGACAAAAGCAGTCGTTAGGTAGGCCGCCGTTACCATATGTGCAAAACGGTAGGGGAAGGAGGGGTTAAATATAATCTCAAGCCAATTGGTAGGATAGAGAAGACCATCAGCGCCTATCATAAAACCTTGTGGCGTTTGCATAAAGCTATTAGCCGACAAAATCCAAGTAGCTGATATCAGTGTACCAATAGCGACAATCGCAGTTGAGGCAAAGTGCATACGTTTGCTAACGCGGCCCCAACCAAAGAGCATGATACCTAAGAAGGACGCTTCTAAGAAAAACGCCGTCAATACTTCATAAGCTAATAATGGACCTATGACGTTACCGGCTTTATCTGAGAACACAGCCCAGTTAGTGCCGAACTGATAGGACATTACAACGCCTGATACGACACCAAGACCAAAGACTACAGCAAAGATCTTGACCCAATGCTTATAGACTTCAGCATAGATAGGGTTACCCGTTCTAAGCCAACGAAACTCTAGTACCGTTAAAAAACTGGCAAGTCCGATAGAAAAAGCGGGGAAAACAATATGCCATGAAATGACAAAAGCAAATTGGATACGTGCGAGCATCAACGCATCCATCTGATCGATCACAAATGCAGCGAACATAAATGGTTACCTTTGTTTATTAACTGAGTGGCGCAACCTTCCATGATATGTTTAAGCAACTGTTCGTCCATAAAAGTAAAAAATATTACGGGTAATAGCTAATGGTTATTTGGCTAAAATTATCAATATAAGCTGTTAAAAATTAACAGCCATCTATCTGTTATACGAAGAGATTGCTATATATGGTAGTCGTTAGATAATTGTCGATGATATAAAAAATATTATGAAATAAAGATCAAAAAGATAATTAATATTCAACTGTTCTTGCCGATTATTATCAATAATATATTTAAATAAATCTGTAGTAATAATACACGATATACTATTGTATAGTATACAAAAATATATATTAATTATATTTAGTCAGTCAGTTACTATGCTTTAGACAAAAGAACGTGTCGTTCATATGCTGATTAAAACGTTAGACGATTACTTCTTTACATTCACATGGTTAGCCATCTGAGCGATAGCGTCAAAGCCTGCAACCACTGTCTGCAGGCTTGAAGATCTGAAATAATGGGATAAAAAGCATATAGATAAAACCATACCTGAAAATGTGTAAGCACGAAGATAGGGGCAGTGTATTAAAGAGATCAAACAAGCGAAGGAAGTTATACCTAAAAACGAGAATTTTTTCACATAGGCGGATCTTAATGATTATCTATAATAATGATTCACTTTATAGATGATGGTATCAAGCCAATCTATTGAGTAATGAGTATTGTTAAACAATCCAGTTTAGATTATTTAGCACTTTTTCTTATGGATATTAAGCGCTATGCTTGGTTAACCTAGACAGTCCGGTTATCAGTGGCAATATAACCACATAAGCATAAACAAACAATGCTGCTACCATTGCCAAATGGAAGGCCCAATCTACCCAATAATTAAGACTTCCTAAACTAGAATTAAAAAATAATGGCAAAGTAAAAAAGCCAATTCCTGCCGCAATAGCTGCTAGTACACTGGTAAAACGATATGCTAGCTTTTGATGCCTACCTGCAATGCCCCAATAACTCCATGTGATCAATAATAATAGGAATAATGCACCGACCAGCATCGCATTTTCTAATATAGCTTCCCACAACATCATAAATGCTTGATTTAAAAGTAACATGACAGCTCCTTTGCAAATGTTAGCGAAACTTAGTAAAAGTCCTCGCTTATATAAACGGTAGCCAGCTCATTGAAACTTATGAAGATACTGACTATCTGTACTATACGAGGTTAAACTCGACCTTTGGCAACAGCCATATAAGCAGGTTTCAGCATCATTTCTTCTAGAAACCATGCAAAATAGCTTTCTTTTAATGGGTTAACCAAAGGCACACTTGGGGTTAAATTATTTTCATAATCGAACTCAACAAGCATCGCCTCACCTTCTTTGATTAACAACGGACACGAGGTATATCCATCAAATTTTTGACTAGGTACCTTGCCTTGTATCACCTCAATAAGATTATTCGTCACTATGGGTGCAGATAGTTTAACGGTTGCGGCTGTTTTACCTTTTGGCGTTCCATTAATATCACCGACCCCAAAAATATTTTCATAGCGCTTGTGTTGTAGCGTATATTTATCGACGTCAAGCCAACCATTTTTATTGGCTAAGGGGCTGTTTAGTATACTGTCTACTGCAAACATGGGTGGTACAACATGAATAAAATCATAGTCTTGTCGATTTTGATTGCCCTCTGAATCCGTGAAATAGGCAGCTTTTGCTGCTTTATCGATGCCAGTTAAGCGTTGCTCAAAGTTTGCGCCAATTGGTGGATCATAAGATGCCCAGCGTGATAATATATTTTCGTTTACAACAGGCACGCTAAATACCGTCTGATGCGGACTAAAAAATTGAATATCACTATTTTGTCGTGTACCTGCTTGTATGAGTCTGTCATGCAGCATAAAGGTCATTTTCAATGGCGCACCTGCACACTTCATGTCAGTATGTGCTAGCGTCATTACAGCGCGCCCTCCTTTTTGACGAAAGGCATCTATTTGTTGCCATGTTTTTATAGCAATTTCTGGACTATGATAAACACTACCAATGCCATCAGTGCCTAAGTCTTGAATATTAAGACCTTTTATTTTCTCAAAACCTAACCTCAAGCCAGTTGCTACCACTAGATAGTCATAGCCAATTTTTCTGCCACTCTCAGTAATTAGCTGATTGTTATCTGGTGAAAATTCACGAGCATTTTCTTGTATCCAATTTATTCCTTCAGGAAGAAGGTTGGCGTTACTATCTACAACCTTGTCAGTATTATTCCAGACGCCTGTGGCTAACAAAGTGTAGCCAGGTTGGTAATAGTGAGCTTGTCGATTGTCTAATATAGTCAAGGTGGCATTGGGAAGTTGACGACTCAACCTATTGGCAACGGCCAATCCTGCAATACCAGCACCGACAATAACAATATTAACTTTTTCTTGAGCTGTGGGAGACGTTACGCAGCCATTCAGTGACATGCTGCCTATAACTGCTCCAGTTGCAATGCCTGCACCAATAAATTGACGACGATTGAATAACCTTGAAACTATTGGTTGTTTGTTATCGTCAGCGGATTGGGATACGCTGCCAAAGCGTCTTGATTCGATATACTGGTTTGATTACTTGAATATCGTTTCATAATGATCTCCTATGTCCTTCTATACCATTCAAAATAGTTAATTAAAATATATTGATATAAAACAAGGACATAAGAGTGATTTTTTTGTCCTTTCTATGAAACTCTTAAGTTAATCAGCTGTTAAGCTACTGATTTTTCATTAAAAGCAGCATTAAAAACTGGCTATTTTTGTATCTTTATCAACCATCAATTTAGCAATGGCTGCAGGGTCTGCTACGGTAACACCATCAATTAGCGCAGACTTATCAAGACCTTTACCCGGAAGATAAATGGCACAGACTTCGACTGTAGTCTCGGTTTTCTCCATCACTGTCTTCATTAACCCTTGTGCACTCATATTCATTGGAGGTTGCCCTGTAGTAACACTGCTAGGCGCATCACGTAGTGCCATGTCACCAGCTGAACCGCAGAGCAATACGTTGGTTTTAGCTCCTTGCTTCGCTGACTGCATAGTGAGCACCATTGACATTAGCTGCACCTGAGCATCATCCGATGTGACCATTACTAATAACGATGGTTTTGCTATCTTGATATGACGAGTTTCTTCAGCAGAGGCAGAACTAACTGCCAAAAAAGTGGCAACTGCAGTCAGGATAGGAATAAAGATCCGTTTCATAATATCTCTCAGTTTCTCACGAAGTTATCGGCTGCTATATTTGCTTATATGGCGAACAGCCGCTGGATAGTAATTTTAATCATACGAGTTTAAGACATGCTATTAGATAATAAGTTACAAGGTACATTTAGAAAAACTAATAGTTATATTAAACTATATAATATTTTTTAGTATATTGCTATGCTATATTTAATGTATTGCACCATTGCAATGATTTAATACCTATCTAACTAAGGATAAACAAATGAGAAACCGTCAACATTCACGTGAAAACTGTTCATGCCAAGATGACATGGAACCAACTAACGTCATTCAATTTCCTCAACTCAACCAACCGTCACCAGACTTTAATGCGTTAACCACTGATGGTATGAAATCATTAGCTGATTACAAAGGTAAATGGTTAGTACTATTTTCTCATCCAGCAGATTTTACGCCTGTATGTACTACGGAGTTCATAGCCTTTGCTAATAAAGCTGAAGATTTTCGTGCTAGAAACTGTGAATTGCTAGGATTATCTATTGATAGTGTGCATTCGCATATTGCTTGGATGCGTAACATCAAAGAAAATTTTGGTGTAGAGATTACCTTTCCTATTATTGCTGATTTGTCGATGCAGGTTGCAAAGTCCTATGGCATGATTCAGCCCGGTGCCAGTGATACCTCAGCAGTACGTGCCACTTTTATCATTGACCCTGAAGGTATATTAAGAGCGATGGTCTATTACCCAATGAGTAATGGCCGCTCCGTTGATGAGTTCTTGCGTTTACTTGATGCGTTGCAAACCAGTGATGGCAACAAAGTTGCTACTCCAGAAAACTGGAAAGTGGGTGATCAGGTCATTGTGCCGTCACCTCGTACCGCTGCAGAAGCTGAAAGACGTGCTGACGAAGGCTATGAGTATAAGGATTGGTATTTTAGTAAGAAGTCACTGTAACAAATATGAATTTGTGAATTAGCGATTAATTTTGAGAAAGTTAAGCCTTATTAATTAACTAATATGCCTTGGCTTTCTCAAATACCATTACCTATATTTATGCCGCCAAAAGTGGGTTTTAGCGTCAACCAGCTGGCATAAAAGACTCGTATGTATCTATGGAGAGAGCATGAAAACCATTATTTTGTCGTTATTCCTTATGTTTGGTATGATTTTTTCTGCCAGCGCGGAAGATGCGTTATCTGTGCCACCACAGGAGGTATGGAGCTTTGTGCAGGAGCATCCTGATGAGTTGTTATTTGTTGATATAAGAGATCCTATAGAAATCATGTTTGTTGGCTTTACGGATGCTGTGGATATTAATATCCCTTTTAAGGTAGCTAATCGCACTCAGTTCAATGAAAGTAAAGGCAGCTTTGCTATGCAAAGTAATCCAGAATTTGTCAATGAGATTGAAAAGGCACTAGAAGCTAAAGGACTTGATAAGGATTCTCTCATTGTGACGATGTGCCGTTCTGGCTCAGAACGTGGTAAACCAAGTGCAGATTATCTACTTTCGCAAGGGTTTTCAAATGTGAAGTATATCGATCATGGTTTTCAAGGAGGTGCAGTAAAAGAGGGTAAGATGGAGGGATTCCGCATAGTGAACGGTTGGCAAAATGCTGGTTTACCTTGGTCGTCAACGATTAATGCAAACAAGATTAGTAAGCCTTGAGCCTTGTTAAGTGCTATATATAGATGGTTATTAGCACGGCATTTATTTTGAATGACTTCTACTACTGTTAATATTAAATCACTAAACGAGGTTTTATTATGATATTTCGACAACTATATGAGCCACTCTCTAGTACTTATACCTATCTCATCGGAGATATCAATACAGGACAGGCAGTACTAATCGATCCTGTGATTGCAACGATGGATCGCGACTTAGCTGAGGTACATAAATTAGGTCTGAAACTGGCTTACACTGTTGATACACATATTCATGCGGATCACATCACGGCAGCTTTAGAGATGAAGCGGGCCGTTGGTAGTAAAATCGCTGCACCTGCCTACGACCGACTGGCATGTGCGGATGTTGGGCTAGAAGAAGGTATCCCATTTGAGGTCGATGGTATTACTTTGCAGCCTTTACATACACCAGGTCATACGGCAGGACATTTTGCTTACTTGTACAATGACCGCGTATTTACTGGTGATGCTCTTCTCATTGAAGGGTGTGGCCGAACTGACTTTCAGCATGGTGATTCCGATGCATTGTACCACTCGGTGCGCCAAAAGTTATTCTCTTTACCAGATGAGACGCTAGTCTATCCTGCGCATGACTATAAAGAGCGCTTTGTTTCTTCAATCGCTCAGGAAAAAAAGCGCAATCCAAGGCTTGGTGGTGATACAACTCTCGAAGAATTTAGAGTTATTATGAATAACTTAAATCTGCCATATCCCAAATTTATAGATCATGCAGTACCTGGCAATCAGCAGTGCGGTGTCTGTCCAAATGACTTACCTGATAACCTAGCAGCATACTGTCGTCAGATGGCTCAAAGTCTTCAAGGGTAATGTGATTTTTTAAAAAGGTATTAGACAAAGACTTTATTTAAGCTCTGCCGTTCTTTATGTCATAAATAAAATACTTCTATTGTATAAATTGATTCGACATCAATGATTAAGCTAAAAGCTAATGCTTATCATGGAGGTTGAGTTCGACAATCTGATCAACTGAAAGATCGTTGGTATCGTACTGCTTCAAGTATCTATTGACACAACTAAAAATCGCCCTATGGATGATTCTCACAGGGCGATTTATTTTTCCTATTTGTTAAAAAACTTATTAGGGGCTGTATAGAATTTAGAAAACATTGAAAAAATAAGCAACGCCTTACTGTAATGTTTACCACAACAAAGAAACAAGGCATCACTTATGGCTCGCACCAAGCTCAACGATGAACATTGGCACAAGCTATTTATTATATTGCGACAAATTAACGTATATAACAAGCCCAATCTAAGACGTACCGTTGAAGGCATGTTGTACCGCATACGAGTAGGCTGTCCATGGCGAGACTTACCTTCTTATTTTGTTCATTGGTCTAGAATATATCATCAATACCGTTACTGGCGTAAAACCGGTAAATGGCAAAAGCTCATCAGCATAGTACAGGCGCAGCCAGTCATCTTGATAAGGCCATTGGTAAAAGCGTTGCAGGTAATAGCAGCAAACTGCACTTAGTGGTCGATGCTTGTGGCAACCCTATACATGTTGAGCTGTCAGGTGGGCAAGTACATGACTCTAAGGTGGCAAAGGCGTTGATACGTAGCACAATCAACAACCAGACTAAAGCGGTGATTGCAGACAGGGGCTACGATAGTAGAGAGTGTATCTTCAAGCACTGTGCTCAGTCAGTCATATCAGTCGCACTGTCTCGATTTTAAAATAAATCGACTATAGTTAATTACTCTACGCCTAAAAACTCTAGAAACTCAGGACTCTCGAAACTTGCTTGATACAGCACGCCATCTTCACGATAAATAGCAGGTGTCGCTATTACAGCGAGGCCTGCCGCTTTGTCACGATTTGGCGTCACGTGATCGACCTCACAACTGGCAGAGGCGGGCTTCATCTCACCTTGCAACATGGCTTTATCAAACGCTTGCCGACGACTGTTTGCATCAGTTTGGCACCAGATACCGCGCATTTGCGCGGGTGACTGCTCATAGATCGGATAGCCGATCACGTTGACTGTCACGCCTTTTGCATTAAGCATGGGTATTTGCTGATGCAATCGACGGCAATACGGGCAATTGACGTCGTCAGCCACATATATCACCGCTTTCTCGGTACTGGTGGCGGGGTAGCGAATCAGCTGTTTATCGTCCAATGTCGCCAATACCGACTGGTTTTTTCGTTGCTCAAATTCTGTATCCAGACCCACGAACTGACCATTTTCTATCACAGATATCTCACCATCGGTAATATATTGCGCATCATCTGAGAGCAAAAATGGTACGCCCTCTAAAGTAGCACCCCAAATTACACCTGGTACAGCAGTATAAAAAAGTGGTGTTTTGGTACTCATATTTTTGAGCGCACTCATGTTGGCAAGCATTGCTGATTTGATGGCTGTACTGACTGGTTGACCTATTTGCTCTTTATTACTGCGTGGCAATGTTTTGGTCACTACCTGCTTGCTTGGGTTATTTTGCAGCTCGCCTTGAATAACATATTTACCGTCTTTAGTGATATGTAATGGCGCTTGTCCTGCCAAATTGACCTGATACATATTGGGCAAGTTTGAGGGCGCAATAGAAGTAATCTGCGTTTTGATACCTGCTTGCGTGAGCACTTGGCGCAAATAACTGTCCAAGGACTGAGTCATCGTGTCAGACACTTCTACATTTTCTATACTTTGACTTGTTGTTCGGTTGCTAGTGGCCCCTTCATTAGGCTGAGCACAGGCAGTGGTTGTTAAAGATACAATACCGATTAAGCTGGCAAATTTAATCAAAGGTAGTTTCACGAAGACCATCCTATTTGGTTTGATAAAAACATGATCCAATTAAATATTACATAACCCCAGTTCGGGATAAGTGATTCATTAAGCTGCTGATAGTATTGATATTTTCTATTACTCTTGAAGACCAGCTAAGTCTTTGAAGACAGGCTTCTCTATAAACTACTGTCAAAAGCATGACTTTATAAGGTCAGATAATAATTATACAAATAGTATCAACAACTTAAGCACTGGCTTATCCCGAACTGGGGTTATTACATATACAAATATGATTTTAGCCAATGTAATATTATTCCAAAGAGTATATTGATAAAGATTTTCAGACTGTAGCATAAAGGGTGGATGGATAGAGTGACAATAACTTGCTTTTGCAAAACTACTACCTACCTTTAAGAGACAAGCAATTTGGGACAGATGAGAATCATAATGAAATGGTACTTGCTAAATTGCCATAGGTATTTAAGGGTTCGACTAGGTTAATATATGTTATCGTATATTGATAAGCATTAAAATAATATGGTACTTTTAAAAAGTTCACATAGCTCTTTGCTATTGAGCTAATTAATGATAGCTCGCTATAGAAAGTAGCCGTCTGATTTAAATTATAATAATAAGGATACAATGATGCTTTTGGAAAAGATTAAAACACCTGGTCTTTCACACCTCTCTTATTTAGTGGGTTCTGGTGGTCAAGCTGCGGTGATAGACCCGCGTCGTGACTGCGCGATATATGTAGAAAAGGCACGCGCAGCAGGACTTCGGATCACTCATATTTTTGAGACTCATCGTAATGAAGACTTGGTCTCTGGTGCACCAATTTTGGCAGAAATGACAGGAGCCACTGTATTACATGGCCCCAATCCAGAGCGACCAATTGTCTATGCTAAGACGGCGCGTAATGGTGATTGCTTTACCGTTGGTCAACTTGAAATTCGCGTATTAGAAACGCCCGGCCATACTGACGATCATCTTGCCTATGCTCTGTTTGATACCGCCTACCCAGAAAAAGCGGTTGGTGTCTTTACTGGCGACGCGTTATTTGTGGGAGATGTTGGGCGTACTGACTTCTATCCTGATCGCCGCAAAGAAGTGGCAGGCCTGCTTTATGATTCACTACAAGGTATTTTAGCGCTTGGCGATCAAGCCATTATTTATCCTGCTCACGGTGCTGGGTCAGTCTGTGGCTCAGGGATGGCAGAGCGTGAGTTTTCTACCGTCGGCCACGAAAGGTTGAACAATCCGCGTTTACAGATCACAGACCGTGATGACTTTATTGATTTTAAAGTGAGCGAAAACCATTACCAACCAGCTTACTTTAGGTTAATGGAGCGACTAAATATGGAAGGTGGTGAAGCCCCACCAGTCGTTATGCGCCCTCGTAATCTTTCGCTCGATCAACTTAATAGCTGCGGTGCCGATCATCTTATCGATATTCGTGAACCAATGGCCTATGCCTCAGGTCACCTGCATGGGTCTATGAGTCTACCTGTAAATATGCTTCCTGCATTTGCTGGGTGGTTTATTGAAGAAGGGCAAAGTTTGGCATTGATTGCGTCTGATGAAGAGCAGCTTGCTACTGCGATGGCGCATCTGGTACGAATTGCCCTCGACAATGTCGTAGGTGGCTATGTCGGTGTCGTTCCTGCTGCTGCTAAAGGTGAGCAGATGCAACAAACCCCTATGATCAATACGTCTGAGGTTGAAGACCGTCTAACCGAAGCTGAGAATTGGACATTGCTCGATGTGCGCGATATTGATGAACGAAATGCCAATGCAATTGAAGGGTCACAGCACATCTATGTCGGACATCTCAACGAGCGTTGGCACGAGCTTGACTCAAGTCGCCACTATACGTTGATGTGCGCCAGCGGTGCACGAGCGACGATAGCGGCAGGGTGGCTTGCCAGTCGTGGTTTTGAGCACATTGATATCTACCTAGGTTCAATGGGTGCATGGCAAGCCACGCATGATTAAGATAGCGGATGGTATTCGAGATATATGAGGGCAAGAAGCTATTTTGCCAACGAACTCTATCTATACCATCGTTGAAAATCATTATTCAGAGTGATAAAAAATAGCGCCTATTTTGGGCGCTATTTTTTATTTAGAGTCGACTTGGTATATTCTTGGACGAACTAACGGCAATACATTACACCTTATTCGAAACAGTAATGTGCGCTATACTTCCAAGCAAAACGAGTTAATCGAACCATCATTGTTTGCTATAACAATTAGCGATTTTCCAAAGTATCTAGGAATCATCAATGCGGCAGTCGTTGGTTTGCTACTGGCAGCGTTTTATCAACCTGTATGGACAAGTGCTATCCTTGTCGCAAAAGATTTTGGGTTGCTTTGATATTCTGAAAACTACCAGCTTAGCTATTTTTTATTCACATGATTTAGGTTCGATAATATAAAGACTATTAGTATCTTCGATTGTTTTATTAATATCTAAGTATCTCTGTTCTACATTCTTATTTTCATCAATGATACTAAAGTCATCATTATTCGATAAGCTAATGACTCCATCGTTTCTCAACCAAATGCCTTCAATCTGATCATGCTCATAATCAATCTTTGACATGACATTAACAACTAACTCCTTTTTCACAGGTAGAGTTGCCAGCTCAAATAAATACTCCCATCTCAAACTTTCTAAGGCAACAATCTGTTCAAGGGTTTTTCCATGAATGGTATTTAAATACTATTAGATAATTCATTATGTTTGATAGATAGCTTTTCATCTGTAATCAGCATCATATGTACAAAAAACCGTAGTAGCGGTGAGTATTGCCATTTATTCGTTTGCTCTCTATGGTCTTGACTAGCAATACCGATATGGAGAGCATTTTTCGAATCATTAGATTGCTGCTTAATATCTTGATAGTCAGTAGATGACATAGTTTTCATCAATAAAGTTTCGTTGCTACTCACTAGCCAACGCTTCAAAGGTAGCAGTTTCCCAGCAATATCAATGAAACGCTGCAACTTCTTCTCATCTTCTGTTCTAAATGGTAGGTATGCTCTGCTAACAGACAGTTTTTCACGACATATCTCAATCAACCAAGTCCAGTCAGCCCCTGACTTTTCTCGTAGACGATAGGCATTACTTAACAAAAGCGATAGCAATCTTAAATCACTTTGGTATTGAATGTTCAGTGGACTCATTACAGGGGTATTTGAATCTGATAACTTAACAAAGCGAGGTTTGCCGCGTTTGGTAGTGATAGCGGCAACTTCGTTGGCACGTTTTATTAAAATGTTCGCATCGTGAATAGAAATATTTGCTAACTGGGCTGCTTTACTTAAAGGTATCTCTTTATCATAGGTCTGTAGTAGCAGTTGAACTCGGTTTAAACCATAACGACCAAACAGCTCATTATTAGCTGGCGTATTGGTACTCAAGAGAAATTGCTTATCACGGCTTTCGATCGTAAATTTAGGTGACTTGCGTTTTCCTTCTATAATATTTTTAAATAAGAGTGTACGAATACTAGGTATGCTGACGCTACTATTACGAACAGTCGCATTATTCTCCTTAAGCTTTTTGTTCGTAAAACCTGTTACGTTATACAGCGTCCGCTCTGGCAATGTTATATCTGCTTTACTAAGCGTATAGGTCGCCATCAGTGTGGCAAAATGGTTGTAATACTCAAAGCTCCGCTCAGGCGATAAGTGGCCCATAATACCTGAGAGAGCATACCAGCGATCTTGTGCATTGATATGCTCTCCGAGTATGCCTTGTTTGATGCGGAGTACGTCGCTTTCGTCATAATCGGTAAGGGCTTCTACGAGATCTGAATGGCCTACTAGCACCAGAGATAGGTTACTCACTGCCGTATGCCTAAACCCATGAAAGGTATGCTCTGCTACATTATCATCTACCGATATGTCTTTTAAGATTCGTTTGAGTAACTTTAACGGAACATGGTCATCAATAGGGCGTTGCTCTGATGATAAGGTAAAGATAAATTTGCTTGAATTGCCGCCGATATTACTTTGCACAAAGTTAATAAAAAAACTCAGTTCATTAGGCTTTAATAGGGCAAATAAGGGAACGCGGCGAATACTACTTTGAGTCTTAGTTGGACGATAGCTATTGGGCCTGATCACCACTGAGGGTGTGGCTGCCTTTAGACCTTCGATGTCATTATACTTAAGTCCTAACAGCTCTTTTTTGCGCATCCCAGTACGATAGACTAAGATAAATAAAAGCGCGAACATCTCCCGCTCCAATATATCTACAGAACCCAGTATCTGCGTAATAATGGCTTGGTACACTTGCGGTGATATCAGCTCCGCACGTACACGCCGACCATTTTTGGCGTGTTGAAAGTTCACGGAGGGAAGGTTGTATTTGCTCTTAGCAAAATTGTGCATACTCTTTAATAAATTGGCAGAATATCCAATGTCAGTATTGTTTCGTACGACAGCTTTGTATTCTAAAATATCTTCATAGAGCTCTTCAAACTCTTCCTCTGACCAAATATCAAGCGGCTGCGCTGTTGTAAAATACAACCACTCATAGCCTATGGTTTTAATATATTTCAAAATAGTTACGTTGTTCGGTGGTGCTTCTCGGCTTAGCAAACTGAGTACCCAATCTAATAAAATCTTTTCACTTAAATCATCGTATTGCTTATAACGCTTTTGTACTCTTTCGATAAGGGTAGGCGGCTTTTTACTAGTTTTTTGCTTTTTCTGTTTTTCATCCATTTTGAAGTCTTTAGTGAGATTTACAATCAAATCAGACTTTCTAACCTCTATCTTTTTGGTGGAAATGTTAGTTTTTTCTTTTTGATTAGTAGAGTTTTTGCTGATAGACAGCGTTAAAATATGTTCTAGATCATAAGGTTCATTTGTATGCTGATATTTCTGATTCAAAAACCGATAAAAGTCCGGCGTACTCAGTCCTGCAGTGTTATGCATACCTCGCAGTACCCCAACTGAGGCATGATCAATATCAGCGTCATCGAGACCCTCCCAGTAATAACTGGCGTAACGTAAAAACCTTAGAAAGGGAAGCAAGTCAATATTTAAAGGCTTGATCAAATCAGACAAAACCATGGTCAAGTATTGTTTGATCTTATCTTCTGACAGCTTGGCAATGATATGTGTGGTCTCTGCTGGACTGCTGCTTTTATGGTAATTCATCAACCAACACTGACTGACCATATCTACAACGATTTGCTTGGTGTTATAAAGCTTGTCACTACCTTCTTCGCGCTCGTTACCAAAGCGCTTTTGCACAAAGCGCGGCGAGACCATTATCCTTTCTTTGATAAATGGCTGATACTCTTTGGCGAGCAATGAGGTAAGCCACCCTTGTAGCATTTGCACCTCATTGATACCGCCATACACAATTCCTGAGAATATCAGCCAGCCTATAATCTGATCTTGGCTATAATCGGCTGTTTGCTCCCAATTATGCTCTACTGCGCGAACAATTTTGACTAGCACTTTACCGTTTTTAACCCAGCTTTTATCAGTAATTAATGGGTTAAACTTTATAGGCTGTGGCGCGATTATCTTAGGATAGTGATGCTCAGCAAGCATGTAACATTGATTTTGATAATCGATAAACTGACTGACGGTTTGCCATGCTCGTTTTAGTGTCTTGGAGGTTTTATAAGCTTGAGAAACTTTATCCTGAACGATAGCTTGAAACTTATCGAACCCTTCTTCAGACAATGGTTTTAGCTTTTTAGTAAAGTCACGCTGAAATTGACCTAGCATCTGGCTTGCTGGCAACCATAAGCTATCAGAAAAACCTACAGGACTCGGTATAGCTAAAAAGGTGCGAATATCTGGCCAAAGCACTTGCTTGTAATGTTTATTAAAAGATTGGACGAACCTAACGTTGCCAGGATGTATTTCAAGCAAGAGTTCCCATTCGGTCTGTAAATCGGCGAGTAGCTGTATCTCACGTATCCTTACCGTGTCACTGTCTTTGAGTATAGATGGATAAGGCACGTAGCGTTTTTTTCTACCATCAAACTTTGCTAAACCATCAGTAATTTTTGGCAGATGGATATTATCTATTAGCATGTTCTACCCCTATATGTCTTCTCTGTATACGACTGAGTTTAGAATAGCTTTTAATTTCTATAATATTTAACCCTAAATACTCAGCCATCTGCTCAAATATAGGTGCAACACGCCTGATATCTGCTTTACTGCACGATGAGAAACGTCCCAATACTTCTTGTCGAGACTTTTCATGACCAATAATAGTGTTAATGAGTGGAAGCTGAACGCCACGTTTCTCAAGCTGCGTACGTACGAAGTGCCTTGTCCAATAAGGATTGGCATCAATAATATCTTTAGTCATATGATAGGCATCACCGCGCTTAATATCTTTTAAGTGATTTATACTTGCAGATAAGAGCTTTAATAGTGCTTCATCGTTACCTAAGCCAATATTCTTAATAGTTTCGCTGATTTTCTGGTTTGATGGATGTCTAGTTTCATAGTCACTCAAATAGTCTCTATATTCTATTAGAAGGCGTACAATAGTAGGGCATAATGGAATTAGCCGATCAGTTTGCACTTTTTTAACGGGTTTATCATTGATAACAAGCCAGCCCATATCGAGATCGATATCGCACATTTTTCCAAGACCATTATTTGGTCGCACGCCAGTTAAAAGGCAAAAGACAAACCATACAAAGAGACTGGTTCTATTAAAGTGCTCCTCATCGTTTGAACTTTGATCGGTCCAGTACTTCATCTCATTTAAGATGTCGCAAACTGTTCCAATCTTCAGCGCAAATGCTGAGCCCACCGTATATTTATGCCAAGGGGTGATATAAGTTAAGTCAAAGTCACTATGACTATTAAATACGCTCAATGCTGATTTATAGTGTGCAAGGAGTTCCTCACTGGTATGGCTGCTGTAGTACATTGCTGGAGCATGAGGCGCGGCCGTGCGGCAAATAATATCGGCGATATGTGCATGGCAATTTGGCGTATAGCGAGAGAGTACGACGTGTAAAGCCGTTTCTATTCGATTGACTGAAAGGTAAGATAGACCAAGGCTACCACGTAAGTCAGCGAGATAAGCTATAAAGTCCGCTTTCACAGGCAATTTGCAAGCAATCAGGTTATCAATTAGCCATAAGGGTAGTGGGATTTTGATGTCATCAGAGTGGTTTTCGTAATCTTGCTTTGTTAATGTCTGACTAATAGGGCGTTTAGTAATACCAAGGCTATGTTTGATGTAAGCTCTTTTATCGTATATACCAAAAATACTAGGATGTCCGATATAACCTGATATGAGCAACGATTTAAATGGAAGACCAGTGAGCATTGAGAGTAATAGAATACCAGCGCAGACTTTATATGTTTCTGCTTCTGGTAAAGACTTGGCGTCTTGGTGTAGTGCAGCAAACAGTGATTGGTAACCAACAAGAGGGAGCAGTCGTGTATTAGAATTGAGCGCAAGATTGCGCTGAGACATATAGTTTTGCTGCAGTGACAAATCAATATTTTGTAGTGGTATAGACTGTTGTATGAGAGGGTCAGGATAGTTGTCGTAGCTAATATAAGGTGCTTCATTGTGATCGACATACTCTTCGAAACTCGTTGTTAACCCTTCGTGAGTTTCGGTATGGGCGTCCAAAAACTCCAGATCTACAGCAGTAGTATTATGCTCGATATCATCCGGTGTACTGCTCCAGTTATTATCGCTATGTGTACTACCCCAGTTATGAGTCAATGGATTGGAACCAGCCAAATATATCGGAGTATCATCGGATAATTTTATAGGCTTGATACTGTTGTTTTTTGGTGGTTTTTTACGCTTAGGTTTTGCTACCTGTAAATTGTATGCGTGCTGGTAGGCAATCGTTATTTTATCTATTTGGCCAAGCTTAGCCTTTGCTATAGATTCTTCGTTTTTTGCTTTGACTGAGTCACTAATAGGGTTGTTAGTTAATGCTTCAAGCTCACTTTTTTTCTGCTCTAATAGATTATTGAGAATGGTAGATATGTACTCCACACTTATGGTCATCTGAGACAAGTCGGGTAGTTCACGCCAAATCCACGTTCGTCTTATAGAGCTTGAAAACTGAGCTTGTTTAAACTGCATTAATATATTATCAGTGTGCTTTTTTATACCATTCGGCATCAGCAGTACGCTGGTGTGCATTGCTATAGCTAGCCAAATCAGGTTTCTTCTTAGAAAATCATGGGGGACTCTGTTTATAGGGTTCTGCATGAGAATGAGTAGCTGCATCATCAGCGGCTTTTGTGCCAGTGCTGATTTGCTAGTCTCCATATAGCGGCGAGCCACTGGTTGCTTCTGTAATATCTGTACGATACGCTCGAACAAATTTTGAACAGAGCCATCCGGATATACATAGCTATCATTTACTGCAATCACTATGGCAGATATGGCAGCTAAAACTTCTTCTGGATATGTAAATGTTTCATCATCGTTAAGTGTATTAACGATATCTGTCATTGCTTGAGTACTAAGCCATTCTAACTGTTCATCAATACTTTCAGTATTTTCCATCATAAAACACTCTCAGAAGGACGTCTATGATAGGTTTGCTCATTGATGTTTATGAGTTGACAAAACGTAGTGATGGGAAAGGTATTCTTGTTGAATAACTCTTGATTGATACTCGCAGTTAAAATCTCATTTAAGCAACTATAGATAAGTTTTATATCTAAGCTCTTTTTATACCGTGCGATGATGTCAACCAATTCATAAAAAGGTATGCCAAACACCAACTGATCTTCACTTATACTACCTATACTCACATCCTTTCTGGCTGTTTTCTGATCTATTTCAAACGGTTTTAAGAAGTGGAGTTCGAAATTATTGACCATCGACCATACTGTCTTTTCTTTAATAAATAATGTAGGTCTGAAGAAGACTCGGTTTTGCTCCATTTCTATATTATGGCTATCCATTGAAGGTCGAATATGATTAACGTAAATATCGAACAAACTAACGATATCTGGATGTATCGTCACTGTGTTTTTTTGAAGCTTAGCTATTGATATCCTATCCATATCTTCCTCAATTATTCAGTGTCTTGTAGATGAACTACTCTTTACATATATCCTTCAGATGACCTCCACTAATACTTTACGAGGACCAACTAATAATTGAAAGCCAATTTATGAGGTTTTAGGGCAAAGACTTAAACTAAGCGACAGTGAATGACGTCTTGCTGTATTTTTAAGCCTCTATAGACAAAATTGATGACAATTCTATTTATAGACCGAAAGTCTTAACGTTGAAGAATATAGAGGACGTTTATGATGAGATAAAAAAGCTAGGAGGTTTTACTAAACTGGTAAGAAAAGTGTTTTATATGGCTTTAAGACACCATGTAGCTTTGATTTTTGTGATGCTATTTGCCAGCTATCAAGTGATAGTGCTTATTGATAGAGCTTTATCGGAAAAAGCAGTTGTAGCTAAGACGTATGGCAAACGTCCATAGCTACATAGACAGGAAATCGCATCTTTCTAAAAAGATCCGAATAGGGTACCGAGTATAATCACTAGGACAAGAGCAATTAAAGGAATGACCACAGCAGTCGCAAATATATCTTTATAAGACTCTCTATGAGTCAAACCACAAATAGTTAGCATTGTTATTATTGCCCCATTATGTGGTAATGAATCCAAACCGCCGGAAGCCAAAGAAGCAATACGATGCATTAATTCAGGGTCAATATTATATTGTTCTGCCAATTGCATATAGCTTGCACCCATGATTTCTAACGCTATACCCAAACCACCTGAAGCTGACCCAGTAATACCTGCTAAAACGTTAACCATAATGGCTTCTGATATGAGAGGGTTGCCAGGCGCAATTCCCATAAGAGACTGTTTGATAATAGCGAAACCTGCAAGAGTTGCAATCACGGAGCCATAGCCCACTTCTGAAGCTGTATTAAAAATAGGCAGTAAAGATCCGGTAGCACCTTTGTTTAAACTTTCTGCCACATTATCTATTCTTTTGAAACTCGAAGCAATAACAAACACACAAGCTAAAAACAACGATAAAATAATGGCCCATATACCAATAACTGAGCTCAAGGCTACGCCACCAAACTTTTCGTCAGCTAAGTAACTGTTGTTCCATAACGGTATTATAATTTTTGAAAAAGCATAGTTGCCTATTATCACAATGAGAATAGGCGATAATGCGAGCCAAAAATTGGGTATGTCGATACCTGAGTAAGGCTCTTTTTCATTTAACGTATGATTTCCATAACCTTCATTATTTGCACTTGCAATACGCGTTTGGCGATTCATCCACAACATACCTCCGCCTAGCATGACTATCGAGGCAATAATGCCTAAACCAGGAGCTGCAAATGCATCGGTCTCAAAATAAGGCATCGGTATGACATTATGAATGGCAGGTGAGCCTGGCAATGCCGTCATGGTTAAGGTTAGGGCACCGATGCAGATGGCTCCAGGTATCAGTCTTTTAGGTATGTTCGTCTGCTTAAATAAGGCGGCAGCAATGGGATATATTGCGAAAGTGACGACAAAGGCTGATACACCTCCATAAGTCAAGATTGAACATGCTAAGACGACGGCTAACAAAGCATGTTTGTCTCCCAGTTTATCCACGATGTTGCGTGCGATGCTATAGGCGTAACCAGAGTCTTCCATCAACTTGCCAAAAATCGCACCTAAGATAAATAGCGGGAAATATTTCACAGCAAAGCCACCAAGCCCCTGCATAAATACTTCAGTATAAATCCCCATGGTTTGACTGCTATCACCACTTAAAACAACAGCTAAGATAGCGAGTAGGGGCGCTAAAACTAATACGCTAACTCCCCTATAAGCAAAATATATTAAGAGTGACAAAGACAAAAAAATTGCAAAAATACTCATAGTTTAAATTCCCTTCCATGGAAAAATACGCTGTAAAATTATACTTTGTGAATAAGATAATGCTTCTGATAAACAGAATTTAGTCTGGTTATTACGTGATAAAAATTTCTAGGATCTTCTCAGTAGTTGATATTTAGACGGTGAAATATCGTCATGAATATCGAATAAATAAAAGCACCTTATGCCATAGCGTAAAGGATCACTGATATCTAATCATTTCGTAGATAGAGCATTAGGGTTAATGCCTAGCGTATTCACAGCGATATATACGACTCGAATTATTCTCGATATCAAGGCGTACTCATAGCATCAAACACACATAACTATGGCTTTATAGCTCAAGTTAATACTATTTGATCGGTACCTGAAGAGTTTTGGCTTATAAGAGTGAACTGACTGAATGGTTGTTCATAATAGCTATCCTTAGCATGAATGAAATACGATTAATACAACTGCTATAACAATGTGATGTGCAAACACTGAAAGGTTTGCCATTGTTTAAATACAGTTATATATAAAACGATACATTATGTATCGAGTTAAAATCTAACAGAGATATAAACAAATATCAACTATTAAACCTTAGTAGTCATTAGATAGTCTCAGTGGTTTACTCTGAAAAATAAGACGGTACTATATTGAAGAGATTGTAGAGACAAATTCGGTAAACTAATGATGCAGTGATGAGTGTGCTATGAGTAAGAACAACCAAGGCGATAGCTTGGTACTTCCAATGCCGCTACTTTGATAAATTCTAATAACTAAAAGCCCATCATTTTAAGATATCGACTATATACCCTGCTATCATTACACCACTATAATAACCAGCAATTTTCCAGCGCGTTAAGGAATAACAAATGCCCGACAGTACTGCTAGTCATATTACCCAAATCAATCAAGACGACATCAATAAAGCCGTCTGGAATGCCTGTGACACGTTTCGCGGGGTCATTAGCGCCGATACCTATAAAGACTTTATCTTAACCATGCTGTTCCTAAAGTATTTATCAGACGTCTATAGAGATGAATACAACAAGCTGGTCGAGCAGTTTGGCGACAACCCCGAACTGATCCATGCCATGATGTCCAAGCAGCGTTTTGTATTGCCTGAAGGCGCAAGCTTTTGGGATCTATACGAGCAGCGTCATCAGCCAGGCAACGGTCAACGTATTGATGAAGCGCTACATGCGATCGAGGAAGCCAACGGTACTAAGCTCAAAAACGTCTTCCAAGACATCAGTTTTAACACTGATAAACTGGGTCAAGAAAAACAAAAGAATGAGCTTCTACGCCATTTATTAGAAGACTTTGGCAAAGAGATTCTGAACCTAAGCGTTGAGCGTGTTGGTAGCCTCGATGTTATTGGTAATGCGTACGAGTTTTTGATTAAGCACTTTGCAGCTAGTAGTGGGGCAACGGCTGGTGAATTCTATACGCCACCAGAAGTATCGAATTTACTGGCGACTATTCTTGAGCCTGTCGAAGGTGATGAAATCTGTGATCCTGCTTGTGGTTCAGGGTCGCTACTCATTAAGTGCGGGGCGATGGTACGCAAAAACTCAAATTCCAAGAAGTATGCGCTATACGGCCAAGAAGCCATTGGCTCGACATGGGCACTGGCCAAGATGAATATGTTCCTACACGGTGAGGACAACCACCGTATCGAGTGGGGCGATACCATCCGTAATCCGCTGCTACTCGATAAAGACGGCAAGCGCTTATTGCAGTTCGATGTGGTGACCGCCAATCCACCGTTTTCACTAGATAAATGGGGTCATGAAGATGCCAGCAGCGATGCCTATGGTCGCTTCCATCGCGGTGTACCGCCTAAGACTAAGGGCGACTATGCCTTTATCAGTCATATGATTGAAACGCTCAAGCCTGCGACTGGCCGTATGGGTGTGGTCGTGCCGCATGGCGTGCTATTCCGTGCGTCAAGTGAAGGTAAAATCCGTCAGCAACTTATCGAAGAAAACTTACTCGATACGGTAATTGGCTTACCCGAAAAGCTGTTCTTTGGGACGGGGATTCCAGCCGCTATTCTGCTATTTAAAAAGAACAAAACTGATGACACGGTACTGTTTATCGATGCCAGTAATGAGTTTAAATCCGGTAAAAATCAAAACCAACTGACTGAAGACAATATTGCTAAGATCATTGAGACTTATAAAGCGCGGGAAAGCGTTGATAAATATGCGTATCTAGCGAGCTTTGATGAAATAGCAGAAAACGACTTTAACCTAAACATTCCACGCTATGTCGATACCTTTGAGGAAGAGACGGAGATTGATCTGGATGCGGTGCGTACTGAACGGCTCGAATTAAAAGCTGAATTGGATACGCTAGAGACTGAGATGGCAGGGTTTTTAAAGGAGTTGGGTTATGGACAATAACTCTGTTCTTGCTAATAAGCTAGTAGGTAAAATCCCAGAAGACTGGTCCTATATTAACTTCAAAGATGTTTACGGTAAGCCAATTCGTGACTTTGGAAGTTTCTCTACTACGAAATTAATTACGTTCTTAAGTGATGGCGTACCTTTTTTGAAGTCAGAGATGATTAACGAGGGTTCAATTGACTGGACAAATACTTACTATATTTCCGAAGAAGTCCATAAGTTATTAAATAAGTCTTATGTTGAAAAAGATACTATCCTTTTTTCCAAAATAGGATCAGCTCTAGGTAAAGCAGTTGTATACACTGGAGAAAAAGGGGTTTGTAATAGTAATGCAGCTATTGCAAAGATTATCTTAAATGAACAAATTGCTGATAAATATTACTATACTTATATATTGAATAATTCATTGGCAAAAAAACAGTTTCTGAGGTTAATTGTTAGCTTGTTACCTAGGATTAACCTAGGTGATATTAGCGACCTAGTACTTCCTCTACCACCTCTCCCAGAACAACAAAAAATCGCCAAAATTCTATCGACTTGGGATAAAGCGATTAGCATCACCGAGCGTTTGATTGACAATAGTACCCAGCAGAAAAAAGCGTTGATGCAGCAATTGCTGACGGGTAAAAAGCGTTTGCTTGATGATGAGGGTAAACGGTTTGAGGGTGAGTGGGAAAAAGAAATCTTAAAAAATCTAGGTAAGACTTTTATTGGTTTAGTTACTACTATGACTAAATCTTATGTTGATGAGGGTATACCCTTAATCAGAAACTCAGACATAAAACCCAACCACATTACTAAAGAAAGAATGCTAAGTCTATGCGAAGAATTTGCGACTAAGCATGAAAATCGTAAGCTGAGAGAAGGAGATGTTGTAACAGTTCATACAGGCGAGGTTGGTGTTTCAGCTGTGATAGATAGAGAATTAGATGGCTGCATTGGGTTTGCAACTCTCAATACTAGACCTGATACCGAAAGGTTGAATCCACATTTTTTAAGCTGGTACTTTAACTCTGAGTATTTCATAAACTGGTGTGTTTCGATGTCTACGGGAGACGGTCGTCAGAACTTAAATTTGAAAGATTTTGTCAAAGCAGAAGTACCTCTTCCAAGTTTAGATGAACAGAAGAAAATTGTATCTGTATTAACCAATGCCGTTAAAGAAATCGAATTGCTGGAACAACAGCTTGCCGATTTAGAGCAAGAGAAAAAGGCGTTGATGCAGGTGTTGTTGACGGGTAAGAAGCGGGTGGTGATAAACGATAGAACTTAAGCGTTATAGATACTACTAACCGCTTAATTTATTACTACATTATTAATGTCAAATATACTCTAGTAAAAAATGTGAGTTGTTGTTATTATCATTTATTAAACATAATTTGATTAATACGACATGTCTTTTTTAAAAAATCTAGGGAAGGGTTTAGGAGAGGGCGCGGGTTTTGTGCTTGGCGGTAGCGTTAAAGCCGCAGGAAAATTCGTAAACAATGACTTTATTCAAGAAATTGGAGAGTCCGTTGATGGCTCAATGAGAAATACGGGAAATATCCTTGGCAATGTAGCTGATGGTATAGCTGAGGTAGGTATTGGCGCTTTTGACAGTGATAGTGCTCGATGTGACAAAGGCTTTTCAGACTTAGGAAAAACAACAAAAGCCGTGGGCAATCAACTATTAGTGGCTGCTGGTCAAATTGTAGGAGATACCATTGATACCGCAGATGGTTTGCTTGAGCGTGACTGGGATAAAGTGAAAACGTCAGGTAGAAGCTTAGCAAAAGTTGTGGCTGTCTCTACCATCGCCATTGGTGTAGTAGATGCAGTAGATGGCGTTGACACTTCTGGAGCAGAAAGCTTAGCAGCAGCGGACAGCTCTACAGTCGCCGACAGTACTCAAATTGAAAACTACAATGTACATGACGTTTCACCTCATGAAAGAGTCTTACCAAATGGAGATGTTATTTGGGTAGATGGTGACGGTGATACTAGCGTGGACAGAGATACAGGCTGGACTCAAACGAACCCAAATTATCGTGCTTGATAGAATGTTTCTTCTCTACTAGATCATCTATTCTATGTTCGGACTAAAGAAAAGGGTTTTTTATGGGCGCGTTGATTGTGTTGGTCATTACTGGATCAGGTTTAGTAGTTGTGCTTTCTATTGGTTTACTAATTTTAAGAGCAATAGTAAGTCTCTTTAGATAAAAGCACTTTCAATAGAGGGTGATAGTGTTTTTAAAGACAGTTTCCTTATTAGCCCGCATGTAAAGCATACTCAATATAACCGCCACGCTTACTATCCTTCGGGCAACGCGTAACCTTGGCGGTTTTTTGTTGCCTTTTATCATTAAACTACTATCCAAAAAATCGAATCTAAAAAGGCGTCACTTAATGTTAAAACGAGCTTTAGTCCTATTTTTTATACTATCTTCAACGGCTATGGCTGCTCCTGTAGTAGAAGGTGTCTATGTCAGCGGCACCAATAAAAGAGTACACCTAAGCAGTTTTGAATATGAGGGTGCTAAACACTACGAGCTGTTCCTTGCTAATATGATTGGCGACTCTAGCTTTGTCACTGCTAGTAAAGCTAAACCCATCCAAGACAATAGCACTGTTGTTTTTAAAGTACCAGAGAGTGGTTATCTAGACTATCAATCAAACTTAGGTTGCCGAGTTGAAGCGAGCTTTTCACCCAATGAAATTCAGTTAAAGAACTTAAGCAATTGCACTTCTACTGAAAGGGCGTTTAACGGTTCTTACGTCTATTCGAAAAAATCTAGTATTGTTCCTAAAAAGTACCAAGGCTCTTGGGGAGACTGCGATCTCCCTAAAGCAATTCGTGAGCCAGCATTTTTAAGTGATAGCAAAGGTTCTTCAAATGGCACTCAACGATTCGACGTTATCAAAGTAGATCCTATATCTTCGAATGAATTGAATGTCATAGGCGCTTTTTATTATGAAGCTGACCCAGTCATACACACAATAAATTATAAATATCTATCTGATAAGAGTGTGAGTATTAAAGCCGATTGGGATGACAGTTCATCAAATTATAAAAAATGTCGTGACTAGCTCTACACTTCTTACGCAATAATGGTATGACTGATCCTAGCATCAACCCGCCTAAGCGTTACTCATCATACTGGCTATTAGCGCTTGTAGCCTAGCAGTTATTAGAGAGTAAGCGTAGATTGATCGTTGAATATCAATATACATATAGAACATGGTTGGTTTTTATATCTCACCTAAAAGGAAATTGGTAAATGACTCAAGTCAACTTTGTGATGGTCAGAAGTCCCAAGCTTATTAAAAATAATCAGATTGGCTATGGTTGGGCGAGTGTTAATTTTTCTCAATTTGAGACTGTCAAAGATTTAATTGACCAAGGGTTCAAAGGTATCGGTAGAGGACGACAAACCAATCAAATAAAACGCTATTTTAATCTTAAGCAAGGTGACTATGTAATTGTTCCTTTTTCTGGAGCAGTTGCTGTTGCGGAAATAGTTGGTGAGAAAAGTTATCAACCTGTTACCGAAGGCATTCAGTATGGGGAGAATAGAATATCTGTCAGATATCTAAAGCATAAGGATGGTTACTTTATCCCTAGAGGTAACTTATCAACTGCCCTGCAAAACAGACTTAAAATACGCATGACTGTTTGTGATTTGAATGAGTTTTCGGATGAGTTATATAAGCACATAGAATCGATTAAGAACGACAAGCTATATACATGGAACAATGAACAAGAACTTAAAATACAGCAAAACACTGAGAATTTTAAAGTTGATTTACTATCTAGACTGCGCAGTAATAAAGATATAAACCTTCAGTCTGGTGGCATTGGTCTTGAACACCTTATTAAGGAAATTTTAGAAGCTAAAAACTACACTGCACGTATACCTGCGAAAAATGAGAAATCGGGCATACAAGATGTCGATGTCATTGCGACACGTTTTTCAGAATTCTCAGAAAAGAAGGAAGGCATTTTTATTCAAGTTAAGCACCATGATGGTACAACAGGGAATCATGGTATAAAGCAAGTTGCAGAGTATGAGGTCAATGAAGATGATTACTCCCAAATCGACAAAGTTCTGATTACCACTGCCGACTTTAAAAATAATGATTTTGCAGATTTGCACAATGTTACTGTATTAGCAGGAGCTGATTTCGTCAACTGGATATACGATAACCTTAATCTGTTATCAGATGACAGTCTCTCATCACTTGGGATATCGAGCTTGCCTACGCTACTATGATGTAAATTCAAAATATGCATGAAATTCATTTCATGCATAGCTATTAATGCTTATAAATAACGAGCTACCGTATGGATACCAGCCCTAGCATCAATTTTGCCGAAGAATTCAGCTCAAAAATTCCTGCTTTAACTTTACTCACTACACTGGGCTACGAGTTTATTCTACCCAGTCGATGCAACGCCATGCGCTCAAAAGTGGCTACAAACAAAGCCACTGACCAAGTGGTATTACTGCCCATCATGCGTGCGTTTTTAGCCAAGCAAACCTTTACATTTGAAGGTCAGGCGCATCCTGTATCAGACAGCGCCATTGATAAGATCATGCATGAGCTAAACCCAGCGATGAACTTAGGCTTGCAGCTCGCCAATGAGAAACTTTATAACGCTATGCTCTATGGCGTGACCGTGACTGAGTTCATCTATGGTAAGAAAACCTCGCAGACCGTCGCTCTGATAGATTGGAATAATATTGATAATAATAGCTTTCACGTTACTGAAGAGATGGTAGTACAGAATACTGAGGGCACAGGTAATGTCATTCCTGATATCGTTTGCTTCGTGAACGGTCTACCGCTGGCAGTGATCGAAGCCAAGCGCCCTGATTCGAGTAGAGAGGGACAGTCGACCAATGCTCAAGCGGTGTCCCAGCATATTCGCAATCAAAAGCCAAAATTTATTCCAAACCTATTTGCCTATAGCCAGTTATTACTCGCGGTTAACGGTAATGACGGTCTGTATGCCACTTGCGGTACGCCTGAGAAGTTTTGGGCAAAATGGGTTGAAGAAGAAATTTCTGAGCCTGAGTTTCATCGTTTAAAGAACCAAGCACTCAGTCCTAAGCAAGTTGAGAACTTGTTTGGTGATCGTCCTACCTCTATTAAAGAGGAATATAAATCATTGATTGCTGGCGGTGATCTAGTCGTCACTGACCAAGACCGCTTAATCATCAGCCTTTTGCAGCCACAGCGTCTGCTTGAGATGACGCGTATGTTTACCTTGTTTGATAAAAAGGTGGGCAAAATTATCGCCCGTTATCAGCAAGTCTTTGGTATCAAAGCTTTGATTGAACGTATTAGCACTTTCGACGAAAAGGGTAGTCGTGAGGGTGGTGTGATCTGGCATACCACAGGCAGTGGTAAATCTTTCACCATGGTGTTCTTCTCCAAGGCGCTTATTTGGTTAGAGGAGCTCGCGAAGTGCCGCGTCATTGTTGTCACCGATCGTGTCGATCTAGAAACTCAGCTTAGTCAAACCTTTGCTTCTGGTGGTGTATTATCCGATCGAGATAAAACTGATGCCATGGCAACCTCTGGTCGCCGCTTAGCGCAGCAAATCGGGCATGGTAATGAACGCGTTATTTTCTCCATTATTAATAAGTTCGGCTCAGCCGTTAAGTATGATGAATGCTATAACGATAGCCCAAACATCATCGTCATGGTTGATGAAGGTCACCGTAGCCAAAATGGTGAGAATAATATCCGTATGGCGCAAGCCTTGCCAAACGCTGCTTTTATTGCCTTTACGGGTACGCCATTGCTTAAGGATGACAAGACTGAGAATAAATTCGGTAGCATCATTCACTCTTATACCATGCAGCAAGCGGTCAAAGACAAAACCGTCACGCCACTCTTATATGAAGAGCGTATCCCTGAGCTCAATACCAATGACCAAGCCATCGATGCTTGGTTTGACCGTATCACCCAAAAGCTTACCGATGATCAAAAAACTGACCTCAAACGTAAGTTCTCCCAAAAAGGTCAAATTTATCAGGTTGAGGGTCGTATTGAGCTGATCGCTCATGATATCTCTGATCACTTCCAAAACTTTAAACAGCAGCATCTTAAAGGTCAACTGGCCTGTGACTCTAAAGCCTCAGCTATCCGCTATAAAATGGCGTTAGATAAGATTGGCAAAGTGACCTCAGTGGTCGCTATGTCACCACCTGATACTCGTGAAGGGCATGATACTGTCGATGGAGAGTCAAAAGACATCGTCCAGAATTGGTGGCAAGATAATGTCGCCAAAGAGTATGGCGGTGATGAAAAGGCATATACCAAAGCTATTATAGAAGCTTTTAGTCAGGATGATGGTCCTGACATTATGATCGTTGTCGATAAGCTACTAACGGGCTTTGATGAGCCAAAAAACACCGTACTGTATATCGATAAGCCCTTAAAGCAGCACAACCTGATTCAGGCGATTGCACGGGTAAACCGCTTGCATGAGAAAAAACGCTTTGGTTATTTGATTGATTATCGCGGCATCTTAAAAGAGCTGGATATCACCATTGAAAAATACCAAGACTTAGCAGAACGTACGCAAGGTGGCTTTGATATCGATGACCTCAAAGGTCTATATAACGCGATGGATACTGAGTACAAGCAGTTACCTAGACTACATAGCGAGCTGTGGGCGATATTCTCATCGGTGAAAAATAAACAAGATGGGCAAGCGTTAAGACAGGTGCTTGCACCAAAGATGCAGGACATTGATGGTAGAGTAGTCGATACCAAGCTCAAAGAGCGTGATGACTTTTATGCAGCTTTAGCCGCATTTTCTAACGCCATGAAAATTGCGTTGCAATCGGCGTCTTTCTTTGAAGACAAATCATTTGATAGCAAGCGTGATCGCTACAAAGCCGATCTAAAAGCCTTTATCAATCTACGTAAGCAAGTGCGCGAGGATGCTGATGAAACCATCGATTATGATGAGTATGAAGCAGATATTCGTAGCTTACTTGATAAGCATATCGCTGGACTTGAGGTTCGTGAGGCAAAAGGTGCTTACTTAGTTGGTAACTTAGGTAAGGATGTTAAGCCTGAAGAATTAAGCGATGATGAAGCGCGCAACCAAACGGATAAAATCACTGGTCGTGTCACTAAGATGATTGAGCAGGATCTGGCTGATGATCCTTATGCCCAAGAGTATTTTTCTAAATTGCTCAAGCAAGCGATTGCTGATGCTAAAGCCATGTTTGATGCACCAGTAAAGCAGTACATGATGTTTGCTGACTTTGAGCAAGCCGTCAAAGACCGTGATGTCGCCGATGTACCAAATGAGTTTGTCGATGATAGTGGTAAATTGAACAAACATGCTCAGGCGTACTTTGGTTTGTTTAAGCATTTATTCGATGCTGATTTCTTGATAGATAAAGAGCTAGATAACGACAAGCTAGTCGCTTACGCCTTTGAGATTGATAAGATCGTCAAGACAGCGGCAGCTGAGTACTCTATCAATCCAGCAGAGATCGAAAATGCTATTAGTGTCAAATTGCTACCGATGTTATTTATGGATTTGGGTATCGATAAAGCACAACAGCTCATCGAGGAAGTACTAAAGATTACCCGCCTTGGACTTTCCAGAGACAAGTAGCCTAAGAGCAGCAATAGGGTAGTAGGCAATGACTGAGAATGGTGTGTTTTATTATGGTCAAGATAAGATTGATTATGAAATAGTGCGTAAAGAAGCAACTGATAAAGAAAAGATAAATAAGCCTGAAAGCGACAAGCTGATTGCTAAAAAGACCAAGCCTCGAAAAGTGGTTATCAAAGTACATCCTGATCAGCGTGTGGTTGCCACCGCACCTGTCGATGCTACCGATGAGATGATTTATGGTGCGATGATGAAGCGTGCGCGCTGGATATGGCAAAGCCTACAGGACTTTGCCAAGCAACAAGATCATGTATTACCCAAACGTTATGTTAGCGGCGAAACCCAGTTTTATCTGGGTCGTCGTTACGTGTTAAAAGCGATAACCAATATAGAAACTGCCAATGTAATACATAGCACTGTGAAGCTTAGTCGCGGTAAGTTAAATATAGAATTGTCTCAAAGCGATTCTACATTAAATATTGAAGAACGAACTGCTATCGTCAAAAGCCTAATTGATGAATGGTATAAAAATAAAGCCAAGCTTATCTTTATAGAACGCCTAGAGGTGGTATTACCTAAAGCAGCGTGGGTAACTGGTACGCCAGCTTTCAGACTGTTAGTTATGAAGAAGCAGTGGGGCAGCTGTTCAGTGAAAGGTAATCTAATACTCAATCCGCACTTAGTAAAAGCACCTAAAGAATGCATTGATTACGTGATATTGCATGAGCTGTGTCATATAGCTGAACACAACCACAGTGAGCATTTCTGGCGGCTACTAACGCAAGTAATGCCAAACTGGAAAGAGGTAAAGGCTAGGCTTGATGGGATGGCTGAGCTATATTTGAATGAGTGAGTCATAACACCTTTATCATAATTAGCATGAAAACCACCTTCAAAAAAGTAGCTAGCTATCAACTAAAATAACCCATATCAGATGGGTTATTTTAAGTCCAGTTCTGAGATGCTTTTTAACTATGGCGTACCTGCATGCCCCACCTTAACTTGCACAGCTAACATACGTCCTTTAGTTTCTGCCTTGCGAGAGGCCTCATCCCAGTCTGGAGCCGCGCACATAAATAGTGTCTTACCATCTTGTCCACCAAGAGTAACCGCAAAGATACCATCAGGTGCAGTATCGATAGTTTCTAAAATTTCACCACCCTCTGCTATGCGTACCGCTCGCTGATTTATGGTATCTGCGATCCACACAGCACCCTCGGCATCCAAGGTCAAACCATCAGGTAATATGCTAGCATTTTCTATACGTAGACCAAGATTTGGCTCATCACCTAATTCTCCAAAATTAGCAAAGTCACGCTTTTCTCCGAGGCTACCATCCTCCTTGATATCAAACTGCGTGACTTTATTACCAAATAGCTCGTTAACGATCAATGTTTTCTGATCTGCAGAGATAACCATCCCATTTGGAAATGCCAATCCTTCAGCGACAACCTGTGAGCTTCCATCAGGCTTAACCAACACAAGCCCTGTGTTTTCATGGTCAGCGCCACCCATCAAATCAAAACCAAAGTTGCCGACATAAGCATTACCATTGGCTGAAACCACCATGTCATTTGCATGACCACCGCAATGCTCCCAAATATCAGCGTGAACGACCAAGTTACCATCATTTTCTAGTCGTAAGACTTTGCGGTCTTTCATCGACACAACCAGCAAGCGCCCATCAGGCAACCATCCTAAACCGGAAGGTTGCTGTTCAACATGGATGATTTTCTCTGTTACTCCTTCATTGTTAACTCGATAAACGCCTTGAGTATAGAAATCGACAAACCATAGCGCATTTTGATACCAGCGAGGTCCTTCTAAATAGTGAAAGCCATCAACAGCAACTTCTATTTTATATTTCGACATAATCATCTTCCTTGATTGATAGACAAAATTATTTAAACAATATTTCTTATCAGGCTATTTCTTCATATATTGCAGTGACTTCCTCTAAAGTCATATCTTTGGGATTGGTCGCGATTAGTCGTGCATAGGTATTGATAACTATGTCGGCTAAGGCAGGAATATCGTTCTTTGTAATATCCAATTCACTCAAACGGTATTTAAGACCACTGTTTTCCAAAAACATTTTTAGTTGACTAATAAATGAAGTCGCTGCGTCTAAATCTGTCATTCCAGCTGTCTGAGTAGGCATGACAGCACGAGCAAGCTCTGCGTATAGAGGAGCAGCTTCTGATAAGTTAAATGTGAAAACACCACACATGACGAGTGCATTAGCATGTCCATGTGGAATGTGGAAGTTAATACTAAGAGGGTAGGAGAGCCCGTGAACAGCGGCTACAGAGGCATTGACGAAGGCGATGCCTGCCAGTGTGGAACCTAACAGCATATCGGCACGAGCATCAATATCGTCACCTTGGTTTAACACTTTTTCAAAATTATTCCAAAGCATCTGTAAGCCTTTTAGGGCTAGTGCATCTGAAATAGGATTCTTTTTAGTGCGACTGGTATAGGCTTCAATACAATGCACCATGGCATCAAGCGCAGTTGCTGCAGTGATATGACGGGGTAATTTTAGTGTTAATGTTGCATCTAAAATGGCGACGTCAGGTAGGATTTTAGGAGTATAAATGGCTTTTTTACTGCCATCTTTTGAGGTAATCACGGAGACAAAGGTAGACTCTGCGCCCGTACCAGCAGTAGTCGGTATGGCAAATAGCGGCAGCTTTTTGAAACCACTAATATCTCTATCTAAAATATCGTTAACGGACTGAAAGTCATTTGGATACAAAGCGACAATCTTCGCTGTATCAATAGAGCTTCCGCCACCTAAGCCAATGATCAAGTCACATTGATTGTCTCTTGCACGATCAATAGCGCTTTCAACAATTTCAATGGGCGGGTCTGCAACGACACTATCGAACACAACGACATTAACACCGGCTTCCTGTAAGGATTGCTGGGCGATATCGACATAGCCTAGTTCGGAGATACCAGCATCTGTAATAATGATGGCTGATGTTGCAGAATATTGTTTTGCTAAAACACCTAGCTTTTGGCGCATGCTGTCAGCTTCGCTGACAATATGACCATTAGTATAAAGTTCAATCCCTGTCATTTTATTCTTCCTTGTATATATATACTCACTTGTTGAGAACAAACGATGCAAAAGTAAGAGTGCTTTTGTATTGATTAGACTCTTATAAGGCGTCAATGCTTTTCAAGCGTATTAGGTAACTACTTACCTTATTAACATTTTTACTTTCAATACATTTTTACAAGAGCAGTGTGCAGTGAGCTGCAAAAAAACGTATTAAAAAATTCTAGGTACCATAAAAGCAAGCAATATCTGAATTTATCAGCATGCTTAACTAGCCGATGTTTGTAAGGTATTACATTATCATAAACATTAGAGAATAGTCATTAAATGATTTGACAGCTATCACTTTAGTTGCTAATTTCAGTTGTACGTTAAGTATATATTGACCTAATTATTTAGGTGGTGTTCTAAAAAGTATGCTGGCATCAGACGTAGCCATAATTGACATAAAAGAACACCAGATCGAATACTTTAA
>NZ_JBHZRK010000013.1:0-95020 GCF_043641605.1 Psychrobacter piscatorii
AGGACTGAGTCCTGTGCAATACAGAACTCAGTCCTTGGGGTAAACTAAACCGTCCAAGTTTTGGGGGGCAGTTCATAATAGCGAGGTTTTTTAAATACAACATTTATTTATTGTATAAGTTAGAACGGAATATCATCGTCTACAGGGCCGTCTGGCATTGCTGTAGGTCTAGATTGCGCTGGTTTTTGCGCGGGTTGGTTAAACTGGTTTTGCGGAGCTGGCGTATTTTGGTTATTAAAGCTGTTCTGACCACCACTCGCTTGGTTATTGTAGCTGCCTTGCTGTGCTGGCTGATTATTAGCCTGCTGACCAAAGTTATTTTGGTTGCTTTGACCGCCTTGATTGCCGTAACTGTTTGAGTTCTGACCGCCTTGATTATTGCCAAAGCCGCCGTTATCACCTTGACCACCACTGATACCATCAAGCATCTGCATTTGCTCAGCGCGAATCTCAGTAATATAACGGTCTTGGCCGCTTTGATCTTGATATTTACGCGTACGCAAGCTGCCTTCGATATAGACTTTGCTGCCTTTGCGCAAATACTGCGCGGCAATTTCGCCTAAACGATTAAACAGTGAGATACGATGCCACTCTGTTGCTTCTCTTTTTTCACCGCTTTGTTTGTCCGTCCACTGCTCAGATGTCGCAACCGAGATATTGGTCACGCTACCGCCATTATTGAACTGGCGTGCCTCAGGATCTGCTCCAAGGTTACCGATGATGATAACTTTATTAACTCCGCGCATGATACCGTCCTTTTACTGATGAATAATTATTCGATAGAACCTACACGTTCTACCAATGATATGATTTTACTTTAACCAATTTTTGTTCGAATATCTACAGTCTAGCTATGATAAACGTCAATCTATGTCGCTTAGGTATGCAAGATAAAAGTTAAACCAATAAACACGTCACTATTTTGCCATTTTAGAATAGGCATGAACACCGTCCGCTTATTCTTTTTAAGTCGTTCCTCACGCTCTATCTGTTACTGAGTATCAGTATTTTTGCGATGAATGCTTAACGTCACACTGCCTAACTCGACGCCAAACTTTGTCATGACTGAACGATTGAGCATGACATCGTCATTGATAAGATACATCCAATCGTCAAAATTCACTTTGTAGGTTTTGTCCTCGACTGGCAGATTTAATACATAATCCCAATGCAGGGTATTACCTACCACATCACCTGTTGCCTCGCCAACGACGTCGCCTGCTGTGCCAATCCAGCGTCCATCACTTTGCTCAGTCAGTCGCCATATACGCTGCGATTTCGAGCCATCTGCCCACGAAAACTTCTCGTTTAAAACGATGACATCATCGCCTTCGTGAGTTGCATCGATATCGACATAAAAGCGTTTTTTGACCTCACCATTACGCCCTTGAAACATGCCCCAACCCTCGATTTGACCTGAGAAAAACTCATGCATATCAAGCCTTGGTGTGGTGTTCTGATAGGCTTGAATATTTTGCGTGGCACAGCCAGAGGTCAGTAACGTGGCTGACAGTCCAAAGCCTATTGCTAGCTTATTAAACTTACTCATATTAATTCCTTTTAAGTAGGGCATGTCCTCAATCTGAACGAAAGCATCTAAATGGGCTAAAAATGGTTAAATCTTGCTAAACTGCGTTAAATAGCTGGTTAATATCTCGATATCATCTGCGCTATTTTCCTTGTTTAGCGGCTATTTATCTCATTTTTATCACCATTTTCAAAATGAGGACACTCCCTAGAGATAAAAATTTAGCATTTACTGATTAATAATGGCGGCCTACGGTATTATTGTCTACTCAGTTGTGTCTATTTATTCTTATTAATCTGAAAATGTTACTTATATCGCGTATTAAATATCTAACGGACTTTGCGCCAAATGCGATAGCGCCTGTCGTGACTCATCTGTTATTTGGGTCTTATCTAACTTGAGATAAGCGACCTGTTCTTTTGCCATGACGACCAGCTCATCAACGCCATCGACTGCTAGCATCTGCCGAGACCACTCTTGAATATTAGTGTTTTTGGGAATGGTCACTGTCGTACTTGATAGATAAGGTGGCTGGGCAATGGGTATAATCAGCAGCAATGCGATGCCCATGACAAGTGCCAATAACCCCCATGCCAGCAGATTAGATTGATTCAATAACAACCCACCCATCGCGCCACCAACGAACGCACCTAAAAACTGGCTAGATGAATTAAGCCCCATTGCGGTCGCTTTATTGGCGACTGGTGCACGCTTAGAGATCCAAGATGGAATCGTCGCCTCAAGCAAATTAAAGCCCATAAAGTACAGTAGCAATCCAAAAATAATACCAACACCAATCTGACTACCAAAGGCAAGAAATGCCAAGGCTGCGGTCATTACTGCAATGGCGCTCAAAAAGACTTGGCGCATTTTACGTTTCTTTTCGGCAATGATGATAAAAGGAATCGCGACTGCGAAACCGACAAACAAGAGCGGCAAATAAACCATGCCCTGCTGACTCACCGACAAACCCATGACGTCCTTGAGCTGGTGCGGTAATATGACAAATATGGCGGTCATCGTTAGATGTAGTGCAAAGACACCAATGTGTAAGCGATTCAAATCCCCTACCTTCAGAACGGTCGCTAACTGCTCGCGAATCGACTTGTTGTCCAGATTGTGCTTGAGCACACGTAAAGGTGTGGGAACCATCAGCAGTAGCAGCATAGCTAAAACAGCAAAACCTGCCGTCAGCCAAAACAATCCCGAGATACCAAGCGTACCGACTAATAAAGGGCCAAAAGCAAAAGCAAGCATGATGGACGTTCCAATGGTCAAACCCATTGTCGCCATTGCTTTGGTACGCATCTCCTCACGCGTCACATCTGCCAATAATGCCATCAATACGGCAGAGACCGCGCCACTGCCTGCCAGCGCTCGACCGATAATCACTTCATAGATATCCGTCGCATTTGCTGCAATCATGCCGCCGACTGCAAACAGTATCAATCCCAAAAATATAATCGGCTTACGCGGGAATTTATCAGCGGCAAGGCTCATCGGTATCTGAAAGATCGCTTGTCCTAGTCCATAAATGCCAACTGCCAGACCAATCAAAAACGGCGTCGCGTGTGCATAATTGTCACCATAGACAGAAAATACCGGCACAATCATAAACAAGCCAATCATACGCAAGGCAAAGATGCCACCGACTCCGAGGATTGCCCGTTTCTCTACGCTATTCATACTTGCCTCACTGATTGATCATTGCTGTTTTTTCACTGCTGGTACTTGTACTGCACCATGATTTATCACTACTGGTTTATCAAGGCGCTGGCCTATAAATCAAGCCCCCTAGTATAAGACATTCGTCGTTTGGTTGCCGAGACTTTTGTCTTACTGACGCAGCCGCCCGTAGCGCATCAACCCAAGCCATTCATATTACGCAATTATTTTGTTACCAACTGCGTCAGATGCGCAATCACACCTTGAATAATGCGGTCGCCATAACAATAAAGTAAGGCGTTGTAAACGTTATTAGTCATTAGCTCGAACGACAGTTCAAACGACAAACTCCTCTACAAAATGACATTTTTGGTCAAAACCATAATAAACGATGCCTGTTACTTAACAGGAATTTGATTTAGATTTGCTTAGTCCAACAGAAATCAATCGCATCAAAGACTGCAAAATAAGAAAACAGTAAATTGGCATGTATAGTCCTTACTTTACGAGCGTATGAACGCTTTATAAAAGCACTATTTATAACTATATTTTTTATAACAGAGCTATTTATAACAACATTATAAACTCAGAAATCATTCGCGTTTTTAACCAATAATTTTACTGATCTGTATTTACCTTTTCATTTGAGATATTTCCCAATACTCTTTTAGCAAATAGGAAACCCATAAACGATGGCACATGACCATATCGCAATACGCGGCGCACGTACTCATAATTTAAAAAACATTGATTTAGACATTCCACGAGATAAATTCGTGGTAATCACTGGCTTGTCAGGCTCTGGTAAGTCGTCACTGGCATTCGATACACTCTATGCCGAAGGGCAACGCCGTTATGTCGAGAGCTTATCGGCATATGCGCGTCAGTTCCTCTCGCAAATGGAAAAACCGGAAGTCGATAGTATCGAGGGTCTCTCCCCTGCGATTGCTATCGAGCAAAAATCGACCAACCATAACCCGCGCTCAACCGTCGGTACGATTACTGAGATTTATGACTACCTGCGTCTGCTATATGCACGTATCGGTACGCCGTACTGCCCTGAGCATGGCGAGCCAATGGTCGCGCAGTCGGTCACCGAGATGGTCGATCAAGTCATGGCATTGCCAGAAGATACCAAGATCATGATCTTGGCACCAGTGATTCGTGAGCGTAAAGGCGAGCATACCGTGTTACTTGAACAGCTGATTGGTCAAGGTTTTGTGCGCGTGCGTGTCGATGGCGACGTATACGACACCGACGAGCTACCAATCCTGGATAAGAAGAAAAAACATACTATCGAAGTGGTGGTTGATCGCTTTAAAGTCCGTGATGACTTGGGTAACCGCGTCGCTGAGAGCTTAGAGACGGCGCTGCGTTTGGGTCAAGGACTGGTCACTTTGCACTTTATGGATGGCAACCCAAAAGAAGGCGGTGACGACAATCAAGTCATGTCAGCCAAGCACTCCTGCCCTATCTGTGATCGTGCCGTGCCTGAGCTTGAACCGCGTATGTTCAGTTTTAACAACCCATACGGCGCGTGTCCAAGCTGTGACGGTCTTGGCAAACGTCAATATTTTGCCGCTGAAAAGCTTATTACTCACCATGAAAAATCGCTTAATCAAGGCGCGATCAATGGTTGGGATAAACGTCATGCTTACTATTTTGGTTTGCTTAGCACTGTATGTAAGCACTTCAAAATCGATATGGATATGCCGTGGCAAGATCTATCAAAAGCACAGCAAGACCTTATCATGCACGGTTCGGGTAAAGAAAAACTCACCTTTAACTTTACCGATGAGCGCGGTCGCAAGACCAACAAAACCGTACCCTTTGAAGGCGTGCTGCCTTACTTAGAGCGTCGTTATGCCAAGACGCAAAGTAACCTTGTGCGTGATGAACTGGCTAAATATCTCGCAGATACTACGTGTAATGTCTGTGATGGCGCGCGTCTGAACGAGATTTCGCGCAATGTGCGTGTCGATGACCAGACCATCGCTGACATCGTTAAGCTCTCTATCGGCGACTCTGCCGATTATTATAAAACGCTAAAGATTGGCGGTCATAAAGGCGAAGTCGCGGAAAAAATCTTCAAAGAGATTAATGAACGCTTAAACTTCCTCGTGAGCGTTGGTCTAGATTATTTGACTCTTGCGCGCTCTGCCGAAACGCTATCAGGCGGTGAAGCACAGCGTATCAGGCTTGCGAGCCAAATCGGCGCTGGTCTCATGGGCGTTATGTATGTGCTTGATGAACCATCAATCGGTCTGCATCAGCGCGACAATGATCGTCTGCTAAAGACGCTCACGCGCTTGCGTGATTTAGGTAATACTGTACTGGTCGTTGAGCATGATGAAGATGCCATTCGTCAAGCAGATCATGTCATCGATATCGGTATCGGTGCCGGCGTACACGGTGGTCATGTGATCGCCCAGGGTACGGTCGATGACATCATGGCAAACAAAGAATCACTCACTGGACAATATATGTCTGGCAAAAAACGTATTGAGATTCCAACCGTGCGTCATAAAGCCAAAACCATGGACGTCGAAGTCAAAGGTAAGGCCAAAGCCCAAAAAGTACCAATGACCATCGAGCTAAAAGGCGCATCAGGCAATAACTTGCATGATGTCGATTTGACCATTCCTGTCGGTGTCATGACCTGTGTGACGGGTGTATCCGGTTCGGGCAAATCAACCTTGATCAACCGTACGCTTATGCCATTGGCAGCGACGCAGTTAAATAACGCCTCAACGCTTATCGCAGACAAGCATGAAAGCATCAGCGGTCTTGAGCATTTGGACAAAATGGTCGATATCGATCAAAGCCCCATCGGTCGCACGCCGCGCTCAAACCCAGCGACGTACACTGGCGTGTTTACCCCTGTACGCGAGATGTTTGCCCAAACGCAAGAAGCGCGCGCTCGTGGCTACAAGCCCGGTCGCTTTAGCTTCAATGTCAAAGGCGGACGCTGTGAGATGTGCCAAGGTGATGGTCTTATCAAAGTTGAGATGCATTTCTTACCTGATATGTACGTGCCGTGTGATACCTGTGAAGGCAAACGCTATAACCGTGAGACTCTAGAGATTCACTATAAAGGCAAAAGCATCGCCGAAGTGCTTGATATGACCGTTGAAGACGCGACTGAGTTCTTCTCAGCGATACCAGCGATTTATCGCCGTCTGCAAGCGCTCATGGATGTCGGTCTTGGCTATATTCGTTTGGGCCAGTCTGCACCGACGCTCTCTGGCGGTGAAGCGCAGCGTGTCAAACTAGCACGTGAGCTTGCCAAGCGTGATACGGGACAGACGCTCTATATCTTGGATGAGCCGACCACGGGTTTGCATTTCCATGATATCTACAAGCTGCTCCATATCCTGCATACCCTACGCGATAAGGGCAATACCATCGTGGTCATTGAGCATAACTTGGACGTGATAAAAACTGCCGATTGGGTAATTGATCTTGGCCCTGAAGGCGGTAAAGGTGGCGGCATGATCATCGCTGAAGGCACGCCTGAAGAAGTGGCGGAAGTGAAAGGCTCGTATACGGGTGAGTTCCTAAAGCCGATGCTTGAGCAAGGGTTAAAAGACGTAAGCTAATACAAATTAGCGAATGATTGCTAAAAGGCTACTCTTTCGGGAGTGGCTTTTTTTTATGTTGTACAATAATATCTATTATTCAACACTATATGTCAAAAGAGGTTGCATTTGAATGAAGCTGAGCTGAGAAATGGTATTGACAAAATTATTCGCAATAATGATATAGATACTGCTATTCACAATCTAAAAGGATATATGCGGCTTCGTTACGGACATCCTTTTCTGTGTGAGAATCTTGCCAACTTGTACATTGAAAAGAACGATTTTCGTCAGGCTGGAAAGTATATTTTCTATAAAGAGCATCTATCCAAACAGGATAAAGAAATACTATCCGTTTACTTTACATATTTTGGAAATGATAAGATTAATATTTTAAAAGATTTAATAGCTGAAGGTACAAAATCACCTGTCCGAATAGACTACGATGTTAAAGTTGAATTATTTATCATGATGAACGAGGTGAAATCTGAAAATGGTTTTCTACCCAAATTCATGTGGAATTGGTATTACCATTTTGAATCAAAATTTAAAAAAGATAGCAGGTATAGTCAACTCTCTCAATCAACGAGAAGATAAGTTTATTAATTTTAGCCCGCAGGCTAGGTTGATGAGAAAAATTCAATATTAAGTAAAAACATATTGTTAGATATCACATAATTCACTCAACATACAGACTAAAGAGGTTAGAATGGGTCCTGACCTAAGTGACGGTATCATTACTAATATAGATAGCAAATTAGGTATCGCATACATTCAAGATATCTACGAAGATACCATGTTTCACTATGAATTATGTAGTTATAGAGGTAAGGATATCTTGTCGATAGGTACTAAAGTCGCGTACTATAAACTTTATAACGAACCCCCAATAGCAGTTGCATTATTTACTACAAAAGAATTAGATAGTACTGAGCTATTTAAGAGCTATGATAAAAAAAACCATTATTTAAGTCGTTTCAAAACTTCCAAGTATAAATTTTTATTCTTTGGAATATGTTTTCTATTAGGTATTATTTTAGGATTACTCGAATTATTTTAACTATGAACCTAACCCTTCGCGATCAACCATGTGCCAGCCAACCCCATAAATGAAGACCCTACTCGGTTAAATTTCTGACGGGCTTTAGGGCTTTTTAGACGTTTTTGCGCGTAACTCGCCATAAAGGCATACATCATCATGGCAATAATGGCGCAGCCAAAAATCACTAGACATAAAATCGTAATATCTACCCCTGTCAGACTAGTTACTGGAAAAAAGCTAGGTAACAAGCTTATGTAGAATAAAATAACTTTTGGATTGCTAATGGACACCAAAAAGCCTGACGTTACACTTTTTAATCCCTCGTTCTTACTCTTTAACGCTATATCCCCAGTGATAATTTCACTTGGAACCGTCGTCCACATCTTGTACGCCAAGTAGAATAAATAACCGGCACCGACAAACTTAACGATAGTAAACAAGGTATTAAAATTGCTTGCTAACGCGCTCAGACCATAAGCGGAGAACACCATATAAATAGTATCGCCTGCGGCAAGTCCAATGATTAAAGGCAGCGCCGCCCAAGAGCCTTGTGTCATAGCTTTGGCAATCGTGGCAAATACACCAGGACCCGGCGTCATGATAAATATGAATACAGCAATGATGAAAGTAAATAGCTGGATGGTGGTGATGGTCATGACTATCCTTTATATCTCTATTAATCCTTAAGTATAATTGATTGAATAAACATATTTCTATTTTAATATTATCATTTTAGAATACCTATACGCTCAAAGACGTAAGCTAATAGAAATTATTGAATGAGTGATAAAAAGCTATTCTGTCATGAGGGTCTTTTTTAGTGGGCAGAATTTGGGGTTGGGTGTTAGTGTAATTGATATTGCAGGAACATATATAAGGTAATAAGCAATGGCAAATGTAGCAAATCTTGAGAAAAGACTTGTAGATTTAATTAGGGAAGAAAGCTCATTTGCTATTGCGTTAACTGGCGAATGGGGTGTAGGAAAAACGTATTTCTGGAAATACTTCAAGCAAAGAAATCTCAATCAATTTAGATTACAAAAGTATGCCTATGTATCTCTATTCGGCATTGACTCACTTGATTCTTTGAAATACGAAATTGCTGTCAAAACTCATGCAATAAATCAGTTAGAAGACAGAATGCAAGGAGCTAAATCATTGTTTAATAAAGCCTTGGACACTATTGATTTATCTAGCATACAAGGGAAAGGACTAAGTCTAAATATAGGTAAGAGCCTCATAACTAGTGCTCTTTCTAGCTTAGTATCTAGCACTGTTATCTGCATTGATGATATTGAAAGAATTTCAGATAGCTTATCACTTAAAGACGTCATGGGTGTAATTAACGATTTAAAGTTAGAGAAAAAATGTCAAGTTGTTGTAATCTTACATGATGCTAAAGCAAACGACCAATTTCAAGAGTATAAAGAGAAGGTTTTTGATGAGCTATTAGTTTTAGATGATTCTTTATCTATCATAAACGATATTGTCGACAGTAAGCTATTCACAGTATATAAGCAGTTTTATGAAATTATTGGAATAAAAAACTTACGGTTCTATCAACGGGTGGACAAGTCTTTCAAACTGTTTGACAAGGCATATCCTTCATTATCACACTTAAGTAAAGAGCAAATATTAAGATTTATTTTAATAATTCGGATGATATATGAGATACCATCAAGATTAGGTAATGATATTGACTTTAAATTTTTCGTTGATAGCTTCAACTCTAAAAATATTAAAAACTTTAGAGGCTACAAAAAACAAAATGCTTATAAAGAACAAAATGAAATTTCAGATGATATAGTGAAATTCAACAAGATTAATGATTATATTCATCCATTTTACAATTATTTTGAAATTTCAGATTGGGGAGAAGTTATTGTATCTTGGATTACAGAATTAGATTTTGATAAAGAAGTCACTAAGGATCTCATAGCAAAAGATAAGATTACTGAAGAAGTCTTATTAATCGACAGATTAGCATCTGAGGTTTTGAACGAATTTCATAATATAGACCTAAAACCTAACTTTGCAGAACGCTTATATTATGTGGCCTGTGCTAAGATAGGGAGAGCACAACTTACTAACTTAAGTTTTTACTGTGATATTCTTGATACATGTAATAGAAAAAACTTAGCCATTCAGTTAGAAATACATATAAAACGACATATCGAAAATAGTATCAAATATCATCAGATACGAATATCTATTGATGATTTTTACTCCTTTGGAAGAAAAGAAAATGATCGATTTTATAATTTCACCGTTGATAAGATAGCAAACTATAAATATAAAAATATCAGCTCTAACACTATATCATCGATATTTTTAGACTTTCATGAGCATAGTCGTAGAGCTTACAATAGTAATGACAAAGAAATATTAGAGCTAATTGATAAAGATATATTGAGAGAGATAATTTGGATAAATACTGATAAATTTCTAGGAAATCGTAAGTTATTTATCCATTCAATTTTACTACATCCATGTCTAGGAGAGATTAATGGTAAACGTGAAGAAATTAGACTATGGATACTGGAACTACTGCAAGAGAACATTGTTGATAACCCGAACAACGAACCTTCTATAAAAATGTGGTTAGATAATACTAATGATTTGACAGAAAACCTAACTTAGCTCGTAGGCTAGTTAAAGCTCACAGCCTAAACAAACTCCCTTTCAACATTCATCACCCGTGCATCTACCGTACGTTCTATCTTTTCCTCAATCTGACTACATTGCGCCTCGACCTCACGCTTAGACAGCCCAACGATCACAAACGTCCACTCGCTGGCATCATGGCGCGCGCGGCCGCCACTCTCACAAACCGCGACGCTTGGCGTATTGCCAAAGCGCGCGTGCAAGCCGCCCATACGTTGGCGCTTTTCTTTTAATGAGCCGCATCCGGGCAATGAAAATGTCAATGTCAAAATCGCGATATGCATTTTATTCTCCTTGCCAAAAATTTTATATTTTATAGTAGCATCAAATATAATATCCGATAATGTCTGCGAATCAGCATCCAGACCCTTTATAATAGCGTATTAATCGCCAACCAACTTGCGTATCTCATCCATGACCTCTATCAGCTACGTCAAGCAGCAGCGTATCACTCGACTATGCGTACGCTGCGGCTTACTCCTTATGCAGTATGGCGCTGAGTCTGCCGTGGTGGTGGACTTATCCAAACGCTTGGGGCTTGCCTTGGGAATGAACAGCGTCGAATGTTCGCTGAACTTCAATGCCATTACCCTGACGACCATCTGTGATGAACGCTGTATCACCACCACCCGAGATACGATCAATCAGAGCATCAATGTCAATTTATTAGTGCAAATCCAGCAAATCGTCAATAAGACGGAGGCTACTATCAATAATAATGACTTGATTGACCGCACGACGCTTGCGTTTGATGAGTTAGATAAAACCGTGTATCCAACATGGCTAGTGAGCATCTTTGTCGGTGCGTCATGTGCGGCGTTTGCTTATCTGAATGGTGGCAGCTGGTCGATTACGGCGGTGACCTTCATCGCGGGTATGGTAGCGATGTTTACCCGTATTTATTTGTCCAAGCACCACTTTAACCCTTTTATCACCGTCATTGTGACGGCTTTTATTGCCTCTCTTATTGGCGCGACGACCTATTATTTTGATATTGGCAATAATGCCGATATTGCCGTGGCTTCTAGCGTGTTGCTACTTATTCCAAGCTTTCCGCTGATTAACTCTTTGTCCGATATCTTAAAAGGCTATGTCAATATTGGGATTGGTCGTGCCGTCTTTACTTATATGCTCACTTTGTCCGCCTGTGTGGGCATCGTGATGGCGCTGGTGTTACTACGCATACAGCACTGGGGGTTTTAGATGTGGTTTATTGAGACCGTCGTACTGTCTTGTATCATCACACTTGGCTGGACGCTGATGTTTAGCGTACCCAAACGCTATATTTTGCCGTGTCTGCTGATGACGGCTTTTGGCTTTGGGTTAAAAACGGCGCTTGTTTATCAGCATGTCCATCTGGTGATCGCCAGCTTTTTTGGGGCGATGCTCGCCAGCTTTTTGGGCGTGTATTTTTCTAAGAAATACACTCTGCCGCCCAAAGCTTTAATCTCACCCAGCGTCATCTGTATGATGCCGGGTATCGCGGCTTATAAGGCAATGGTGAGCATGGTTCAGATTGGTTATTTTGGCTATTCGGACGAATTATTTAGCCAGATGATGGTGTATTTGTTTGAGGCCTTATTTGTGACCTCCGCTTTGGTGCTCGGTTTGTCCATTCCGGGGCTATTGTTTTATCGCCGCCGCGCGATTGTATAGATCATAGGCTGTTGTTCTACGCGTTATTTTGGTTGGTTCATACTGACAGCATAATCCCGTTGCTGCTATGATGCAGGTAATAACGACTGTTGAGAGATGACTGTGTGGCAGGTGTATTTGTTTATATTACCGATTGGTCTTGGGATCATGACGTTGGCAGCAAGCTTGTTGTTTTTGTTTGCTTATCTAATGTCTGACGACAATGCCACGCGCTTGCCAGCCTTTAATTGGTTTAAGCGCTTAATTATTGTGGCGTTTATCTTATTAAGTATTGGTCTATTTATGACCTTTGGACATTTTTGGGGTCAATCGAGATAGGCTTTACTCGCTAACCATCTTCTCCAGTTCTAATAACTCTAAATCTTCACGTTTTGGCTCGCCATTATTACCATCGTTTGGAAACGGTATTTTGTTACCATTTAATTGATAGCCACGGCGCTGATAGTAAGCCAAAAGCTCAGGGCGATGACTCAAGATAGACATGGTCAGGCGGCTCGGCTGATTCTGTGACTGTAAGTGGCGATCTGCAAAGGTCTCAGCCGCTTGTAGTATGACATTGCCAACGCCCTGCCCTTGCAGCGCAGGATGCACCGCAAACATACCGATATAGGCTTTTTTATTCGAGTCAGCATCGGCTTTGATATCGACAGCAATACAGCCAAGTATCTCACCTGTCTCTTCTGCCTCACGCTCACCTGTCGTGGTCTTTGGGTACACAAACAGATAATGAGTGGGATTATTAATCGTACTCGCCAGCTCATCTGGCGTGATACGAATACCGCCGACCAAGTCTGCTTCATTAGTCCAGCCTGCCGTCTCTCGATAGCAGCAGTTTAATAGTTGCTCAAGTGCGCCGATATCACTCGCTTCAGCCTGACGTAAAAATACGGAATCTTTGCTCAGATTGCTTTTATTCATATTGTAATTTTCCCTTTTTTATTTATAAAAAAACTGGCTTAGATCACTAAGCCAGCTTAAATACTAATACTTATCCGTCTATAGTACTAGCGCGATAATGCATGCGCTTGGTCAATCATATCAAATCCTGCGTTGAGCTGTGCACGCGTCGGTGCATGACCACGGCGCAGTAGTTCAGAGAAAGCAACCAATTCCTTGTCGCGTCCGAGCGTACTTGCTGCACTCGCACGCGTATCCTCGCCTTCGTCATCGAAATAATATTCGATATAGTCGAGCGTATCTGGCGTTCCAAACAGGATATTGTGCTCAGGTGTCTCAGCATGACCGCTATAGCGTAGGCTTTTGCCATATTGCATGGTCCAAAAGAACGGAATGCGCGCTTCTAGCGAATCGACATTGTCATCGTTTAATATCGCACCAGCTGTGACCATGCCGTGCTGCAATGCTACGCGCCAATGCTCAATACGCATACGACCTATTTGATTGCTGGCTTTGGCGATATCACCGAGTGCATAGACCCCATCTCGCAGCTGTAGATGAGCGTCCACTTGCACACCATCTGGATCGTTAACTTCATTCAATATTTCTGTACGTGGCGACACACCTGTACCCAAGACCACGATATCAGCATCAATATGCTCACCATTCGCCAACGTCACACCGCCTACATTTGAGAAAGCCTGATTATTATTATCGCCATCGTTATCCGCTTGACGGTCGATCTTAGTAATTTCATTGACAGTTGCGTCGAACACAAAGTTAATGCCTTTTTCTTCATGCAACTTAATTAGGGCACTACTTACCGTTTCTGAGACGATATTGCCCATCACACGGCTACCTTGCCCAATCACGGTAATAGAAGCGGTCGTACCTGCCTGCGCTAATGCCGAAGCGGTCTCCATACCGATAAAACCTGTACCAATAATCACCACGCGCTGGTCATGACTGGCTGCTTTGATCAATTTGGCATCTGCCATACTGCGCAGGGTATAGACGCCGTCTATATCTGCTCCTTTGATAGGCGGAGTGATCGGTGACGCACCAGTAGCCACGACTAAGAAATCCGCAGTCTCTCGCTCGCTAGTACCGTTTTCATTTTCTATGATAATGGTCGCCTCATTAGGTAGCACTTCGCTGACCGTTTGATTAAGACGTAGATCAATATCGTTGCTACTCGCCCAATCTGCGCCGCCTAGTAGCAGCTTGTCTTCGTCCATATTCCCTGCCAAAAATGCTTTGGATAATAGTGGACGGTTATAAGGGGCTTTGTCATCTTTACTAATCATCGTGATTTTGCCGCCATAACCACCATGACGCAATTGGTTAGCGGTCATAAATCCTGCACCGCCGCCGCCCACAATAATCGTATGAGTGTCCGTTAATTTGTCGTTTTCTATCGGCTTGTTTATCTTAGCTGAGGTATCGACCGTCACGCTATCGCCGTCATTGGTAAGCTCGTACTGAGTCAAACCTTCTGTCGCTATCGGCTCTAGTAACGACCCATCGCGGCTATCAAAACTCGCATGATGCCAAGGGCAGACCACTCGATTACCGCAACGCAATCCATCACCCAAATCTGCACCAGCATGTGGGCATTTTCCATCAAATGCACGGAACTCATCGTCATCACGAGTGATTAAAATGATACTATCGTCTTCTTGTTTATACGATTTCATGCCACCACTTGGGATATCCGCTTTGCTTATCGTGACTGTGTTGATCATCGCCTTGGTCATAATGCTTCCTTAACAGTTATAATGATTTCCTGATGACAGCGAGTTGAAAATGACCACAACAAACCAGACAAATTCAACTTACCTTATTATTTTTAGCGTTCTATAGATTGATAGTAGCAAGACCACTTGGCACACGATGTTTTTTTGTATGCTTGCTGCGTTGCAAAACGTAATTTCGCCATTTCTATCAGCACATTTGCTGTCTCCATTTATCATTAATAAACACAATAAAAGACCACATTATGACTTCTCAAGACACCTCTAGCGATATTGAAAACACCTCTGTTACTCAGTCCGTATTAGATAGCGACTCAGATAGCGATACAAATAATCAGGCTACCGATAGTTTTGATCTCAGTAATATTGATATTGCCGCTGTCACTGACACCGCAAACTTGCCACAGCCGAACCGTCCACCGATACAGCAAGCCACTTATAAAGCAGATGCCACAGATTTTGTGGTCAATGAAATATTACCGCTAGAGTTCACCGACGAAGGTGAGCATTTATGGCTGCATATTAAAAAATTAGGCATGAACACCGCGTATTTGGCAAAACTCTTGTCAGAGTGGGCAGATATTCCACTGCGTGATGTCGGCTACTCTGGACTGAAGGATCGTCATGCGGTGACGACCCAATGGTTTAGCTTACGAATACCAAAAAAACAACTGCCACCTACGGAGTTTGCGCCGGTAGATATTGGCGAAAATGAGTCCGTCGTTATTCTGGCGCAGCACTGGCATAATAAAAAACTCAATCGCGGTACCCACCGTGCCAATCAATTTATCATTACCTTGCGTGATATTCAGTTTGCCGATACTAACGATGAAAACACTGAATCGCCTGAGCAAACAGCTAAGCAACGCGTCGAGCAGCATTTAGCACGCATTGATAAAACAGGTGTGCCTAATTACTTTGGCCCACAGCGTTTTGGTCGTCAGGGTAATAATGTCAGAGAAGCGTTGTCGCTATTTGCCCGTCCAGCGCGCGAGCCAAAGCCGCAACCCAAAAAGAGCAAACGCAAGCGTGCGCCGCGCGAACAAAATACGATGGAGCTGTCGGCAGCACGTAGCTTGATATTCAATGAGATATTGGCAGCGCGGGTTCGTAATGGTAGCTGGAACGCTGGCTTAGCAGGGGAAGTATTTAACCTAGATGGTTCGGGGTCGATATTTGCCAGTGAGGAGATAGACGATACGTTACGCGCACGCATGAGTAGCGGCGATATTCATCCAACTGCCGTATTGTGGGGTACAGGTAATGATAAAGTCAGTGGCAGTGCGGCCGCGTTAGAAAACGAAGTCGTACAACACAGCCCATTGCTCATTCAGCTAGCAACGGGATTGGAGCAGCGTGATATCAAAGCACAAAGACGTGCGCTACGACTGCCTATTGAGCAATTAAGCTGGGAGTGGTCGAATGAGCAGACATTGGTACTGAGCTTTACGTTGACCACGGGTAGCTTTGCCACTAGTGTGCTGGCAAGTTTGGTTCAGCAGATGGATTCATGATTGAGTTATTGATAGTGTAGTGGCTACTCGCAAAGTGGCAGCTAGCGGTTTTTGTAGAGTGAATGGATACCACCATTTTTTTCAGTAAACATATGATTGGCACTCACGACTTGATTGCGTCCACGGTGCTTGGCTTCATAAAGAGCCTTGTCTGCTGTGCTAATCAAACGTTGGCAGATATCGCTAGGCAGTTTTTGCATAAATGCCATTTGGCTCTCAGCTCTCTGCGTGGCAATCGGCTTGATAAGAGGTGAGGCACTTGATTGAGACTGGGCTTTTTTTGCCAAAATAGATTTATAATTTTTGGCAATGCAAGCCCTTTCTTGATGGGTCAAGGTATAAAGCCCAAAACTCGCTGTCACGCTAAAATCAAACACATCACCGACATTGATGACATGCTTAGCAATACTAAGCCGTAATTGCTCAGCAATCACCATTGCACTATCGTGCGACGTATTTGGTAGCACAACCAAAAACTCCTCACCACCGTAACGGCTAATGATGGTTTCATCTGATAACGATTGCAATAGCGTCTGCGATATTTCGATCAACACTTGATCCCCCACATCATGACCATAGTTATCGTTGATGCGTTTAAACCAATCCAAATCAAATAGCATCACGCTCAAATCTTGATCGTCTTGTACCGTTGACAACGCATACTTCATTTTCTTCAGGCCGTAGCGACGGTTCTTTAACTGAGTAAGCTCATCTTGGTTGGCATACTGCAAGGTTTCTTGCCTACTATCATCTAAAACCAATAGCAAAGCACGAAATATATAAACGATAAAAATCGCTTTTGGGAGTGCTAAATATAAATGGGTTGAACGCCAAAAAAATGCTGACGAACGCTGTATTTCACTGATACTTTCCCAACTTAATACATTGTTTTCAAACGCTGAAGCAGCAACGGCATTTTCAACCACCATGATCTCGTTGTAAGTCAAATAATTATGAGTTTCTAGTAGCGGGTGGATAACGGTCAACTGCCGCAGATTGGGTAAAGTGATACCAAAATAAGGTGACATGATCGCCAGCAGCATTAAGGCTATTTGTAGCCAAAACATACGCCAAGCATAGCGTCGCTTAATAAGCATCATGCCTAGCATCGCACCGCCGACCAGCGATATTCCAGCAAACAGACTGCTATAACCTATCATCACAATGACGGTGGCAATATAAAACGTATACGTCAAAACTAGCACGATCTGCCATCTGTCTAAAATATCCCGTCTACTTCCAGAATGCGGCAAATACTTAACCATGCACAAAAAAAACAAACCCATCAAGCTGATACCCAGCCATAGCGGATACAGATAATGCATATTTACATAGGTATGAAGTGCATCCTGTCGCCACCAGACAAACAGACACCACAGCCAATGTAATGCTACTTCCATAACAATAAATAGCGCCATCAATGACGTTCTGTCAGCCGCCTGCCACTCAAAAATCATTTGAGAGAGCTTTTTGTATCCAAGATGAGAGATCGATACAGCCATAGATGGGCTACCGCAGAAAATATCAACGCCCCAAAACCACAGACGCTGATACCAAGTTAAGGAGTGTAAAATATTATATAAACTTTTCTAAACAACCCTTTAAGTGTTACAAGTTCTGTCTGTATTATCAATCTGTTTTATACATTTATTTATCAATCAGCAGTTTTTGAGTGTCATGATACATACATGCAAGCACTCAGTCATCTTGATGACGAAACACAAAAGTGACTGACTGCTAAAACGTTCATAAAAAATGATAAAACCTTTAGACTAAGCAGGCGTGTTGAACGACTCCCAAACCCCTTGTTGGTCAGCGTTCAAGATAGGCACATCACCCAGACGACGCCACGGCATATTGCTACCATGAAAGTCGCTGCCAATCGAGGTGACAAGATTGTGCTCGGCAATACTACGATCAACCATTCTGCGGGTGCTGATTGGTTCACTTGTGGCTGGTAGCTCACAGGCATCGCCGCTAAGCTGAGCAAACTCTTCAATCAGCTTGCGCACGCGTGTAGCGGATAGCTGATAACGCGTGGGATGCGCGAGCACCGCCTTGCCACCACAAGCATGAATCAACTCGATACCATGCTGCATCGTCAACGCCTCGATCGCCACATAAGCTGGTTTATTGTCCGCCAAATATTTATCAAAGGCTTTCTGAACGGTTTTGACCTCGCCACGCTCAAATAGTACCTGCCCAATATGTGCGCGTCCGACCGCTTGTGGATTACCACCTGCCTTGTCGAGAATAGCTTGCCACAACTCATCGAAATCTATAACCAGCAGCTCACTGAGCTTTTCGGTGATGCGCTGACCACGTGTGGCCCGACTGTCTTGTAGTTGCTGCAGAGTGGCATGCATCTTTTCGCGATCAGCAAAATCTAGCCCAAGCACATGGATGATCTTGTTGGTAGATTTGTTTTTACCATAGCCACCGCTCAACGTATGCTCACAGCTGATTTCTACCCCATTGATCAGCTGTATATCATGAGCGTTGGCAACTGCTCTTGCTTCATCAATGCCCGCCAGCGTATCGTGGTCAGTCAGTGCCAGTACATTGATGCCCGCTGCGTGCGCGCGCTTTACTACTTCAGTTGGTGCGTAAGTACCATCCGAACAGGTACTGTGACAATGTAAGTCGTATTTCATAAGATAAACCTTAATATTTTAAAAAATAAGCGTATAAACAATTTAGTAGTAGGTAGTAGATAGTAGATAGTAGATAGTCACTATTCATATTGGTTGCTATTATTAACGATAATGTCTGAGCCAATTCTCTGGATTTAGCGACTATTGCTGCTGTATTTGATGGTTATATTTGGTCAATGCTATGGTCATTAGTCGCAATAAGACCGTATTACTCTGTAGGTGACGTATATCGCAGGATTATCGTGTTGATTGCTTTTTTTTGGGGCAGTAGACGTGTAAACTACCCCATACGTTTTTGTTGGACACAACCTTTGCTATGAAAGCATTATTAGACTTTATCCCTTTGATTGCCTTTTTTATCGCGGCGCGTTATAACGGTATTTTGGCAGCGGCAGGGGCTTTGCTCGTCGCTACTATCATTGTTTATGCCATTCACTTTATTCGCCAAAAAGGCAAGTTTGATAAGCAACAATGGGTCGTCTTACTATTAACCATTTTATTTTGCGGTGGCACATTGCTGTTGCGCGATGATATCTATCTGCGTTGGAAATCGCCCATTATCAATGGTATTTTTGCGTTGACCTTGTTTGTCAGTGCCGCTATCAATAAGCCACTGATGCAGCTAGCAATGAAAGAAGTATTTACTTTGACACTTAGTGGTTGGAAAAAGCTGACCGTTGCTTGGGCATTTTTCTTCGCCCTCATGGCTGTACTTCATTATATCACAGCATTCACTATGTCAGATGAAGCGTGGATTAACTTCAAGACTTATGGCTGGATTCCGATTATGCTGGTATTTGTCGTGGCTCAGTTTGCTGTACTCAAAAAGCATCTAAACCCTGCGCTGACGGACAAAACCAGCAAATAACAGTTATGCGCTGATTGCAGCTACTGTCTTATAATTGATAAAACTGCTTTTAAAGCTCGAAGTAATCACCCATTAGCGTTATACGATGTATTTCAAATCAATCATCACGTTTTATTATCAACTAAGGAAGTTCCATGTCTTTATTTGTCATTATTGGTCATGATGTGGCTAATAGCAGCGCACAGCGTCTGATTACTCGCGCTGAACATATTGAGCGATTACAGGCGCTAAGTCGTGAAGATCGTCTGGTGATTGCAGGCCCAACGCCTATCGAACATGGCAAGAGCGATATGTCAGGCAGCTTAATTATTGCTGAGTTTGACTCTCTCGAGGCGGCACAAGCGTGGGCAAACGATGAGCCTTATTTACGTGATGGCGTCTATAGTCACGTGGATATCAAGCCATTTATTCAAGCATTGCCAGCACCAACTGATACAGTAGCTGCATCGTGAGTCAGAAAGTCCTTTATTTGAATACTCGATTCTATAAAAACAGCTTGGCTAGCCTGCTACTAATGGCAGCAGCATCAGTGCATGCCGCACCAACGGCACCCAACGCAGATGCAGCGAATCCAACAGCAGCCCCTACAAGTCAACCTGCTGTAGGCGATGCGTCAACAAGTTCAGCACTAGATATCAATGATACTCTGGCCGCACAGTTGCAACCGTCTACTAAAGCGCTGTCAGCGGCCAATCAAGAACTGCTCAGCCGTAATGCACAATTGCAACGTCAAGTGAACGACTTGCAGACCCAAGCAAACGTTTTAGTCTATGAGAGCAAAGGTCAGTTGTTTTTGTATGGTGCATTTACCGTTTTGATCAGTTTGTTGGTAGGTATTTTTATCTCATGGCTGGTGTTTGTTCGCCGTGATCGTTGGTAAGCGATGCGCTCTTTATAAATTTAGCTTTTGACCTGCTTTATTCTGCTGCGTCTCATTGTATTTTTATGAACTTGATTCTGTCATCAAGAACATTTTTATTATAGTAAATCATTCTGCTAAGAAGTTCCCATGTCTATCGCTCATCACGCAAACGCTGAACCATTAAATATTATCACACCTGCTAAGGTTGAGTGGCAAATGGATGATACTGGCAATATGGTGCCCGTATCCGGTGAGTTTGGGGATGTGTATTTTTCTCATGCGGATGGCCTAGCAGAGACACGTCATGTGTTTTTAGAGCACAATCAGTTGCCTGAACGACTAGCAAAACTTGCCCCAAAGCAATGCTTTACGATTGCGGAATTGGGTTTTGGCACTGGGCTCAACCTCTTGGCGACTTGGCAGTTATGGCGACAGCTGCGCGATACCCACCCGCAACTGGCAGATGCTCGCCTACATTTCATTACCACTGAAAAATTCCCGATACCACTGACAGATCTGACACACATATTGGCTTTGTGGAGTGAGCGTGCACCCGAGCTTGCCCCATTGATTGAGCCGCTTTTGGCAGCGTATCCGCCTCTCATCGCAGGCTGTCATCGTTTGGATTTCTCTTATGATAATCTGACGGTCGATATATGGCTTGGTGATGCAGCCCAAAGCCTTAGAAAATTAGCAATAGATCACTCTCAGCAGTCTACGCCTCAGCCTCGTATCGATGCGTGGTTTTTGGATGGCTTTGCGCCTTCTTGCAACAGTACATTGTGGGCTGACAGTATCTTTGCACAGATGCAGCGTCTATCGCGTACGCATACCACCGCCGCTACTTATAGCTGTGCAGGCATCGTCAAGCGCGGACTCAAGGAACATGGCTTTGACATCAAAAAGGTAAAAGGGTTTGGTCGAAAGCGAGAAATGCTCACCGCCATCATGACCGATACAGACCATATTGACGTTACTAGTGATAATAAAAATTGTGATAACAAAAGCCACGATGCGAAGCAGATAACAACAGATAGCACCCTGAATCACACTGCCATCATTGGTGCAGGCGTTTCAGGGTTGCTAACGGCTTGGTCGCTTGCCAATCGTGGTATTACTGTGACCTTATTGGATAAATCAGCGCCTTTGGCAGGGGCTTCAGGCAACCCTCGAGCCTTGCTTGCCCCCAAAATGACGCCTATTCACCATGTTGACGAGCACTTGCATACCATCGGTTATCTCTATAGCAGCAGACTGTATCGAGACCTCAATCAGAGAGCCGTACAACTCAATATAGCGCCAGTACTTGAACCGACTACTGCGTTTGATTTACTGATAAAAGCCAATATTGGCACCGAGCAAATCGCAGATTATCCTGATGAGATGGCAACTACCCTATCCCATGAGCAAGCGCAGAATATTAGTGGGTTGCAAGAACAAGACTTATCAGAGAACTTATACCTACCCCAGTCTGGTTTGGTCAACCCGCAAGCATTGAAAACTATTATATTGACACATCCGCTCATTCGTTTTCAGCAATTAGAAGTGAGTAAAATTGACGAAGCTGAACAGCAAGTGTGTATTGAAGGCAGCAATCAAAATCAGGAAACTGTCTCTATTCTTGCTGATAATGTCGTTATTTGCGCCGCCTTCGAGAGTCACCAATTAGATAAGCGTATTTTTGATTGTCGTAAAATTCGTGGGCAGCTGTCTTGGTTTACACCTACGACGGAGCAACTGACAAATTTGCCTAAAATACCGCTTAAATATAGTGGTTACTGTGCGCTATTTAACGCACAGACTGGCGATGATGAGCTAAACACCTTGGCTGCTGGCGAACCATACTTATTACTAGGCGCGAGCTTTGTCCGCAATGATACGGATACTGACATTCGAGATGAAGAACACCAAATTAGCCGGGACAAGCTCGTTGCTGCCATTCCTGAGATGGAATCTATCGTGCCAGCCGATACAAGTTTATGGCAAGGGCGCGCTGGCATTCGCACTCAGACACCTGATTATCATCCAATCGTTGGGCAACTAACCAACAGTCAGCGAATTTGGACGATGAGTGCAATGGGAGCAAAAGGCTATGCGTTGGCGCCCATCTGCGCTGAGGCATTAGCAGGTATGATGCTAGGGTCATTTGCGCCACTATCTAATGCGATGCTTGCACGTCTATCGCCCAATCGTACACGTCTACAGACGCCGCTGACTTAGATGATTTCTTGCCAAATAGTTTTTACTCACCGCTCTCCATTCTTGACTTAACAGCGCCAAACAATGACTTGCCAGCCTCAGGCTCGCGTGACGCTTGATGGGCAATTTTCGCGCTACTATCGTTATCAATGACAGCTGATGGTGCTGTTAAGGTTCGAATCTGCGCTTCATCACGGGTGTTTTTTTGAATGGTGACCGCAGCAAACAAACTCATGGTAAACGCCATCATATAGAACCCTTTTTCACTGAGGCTCAAACTGCCTGCATTCATAAGACCAAGGGCAATAAGCGCAATGGACAAACCAAGCGCCGCCCAGCTAATAAAGTAGTACATATTGGTCGTTGGAATACCCTCACTACGATCACGTAGCGTTTTTTGCAGACTGATGGCAGAGTACAGACCAAGTGCCAACACCGCAATATAATAGCCCTTCTCATTTAACAACATACTTTGAGCATTCCATAGTCCCAGTAAATACGCAAGGACACCGACCAACATAACGGCCCAAGAAGTCCCCACATAAGCGGTAGTCGGCTTATAAGCGGCTAGCTGACTCTTGGTAATCGTGTCATTATTCATTATTATCCTCAATTATAATTAGGCAAACCCTGTGGTCAGATAAGTATTTTATCAACCTTTGTTTTGCCTTAAAATAACACAACCATGCTATATTGTAAGCTAAAAATTATCTTTTAAATAAATAGCATTCTTAACGACAGAGTCCTGACATGTCTTTTTTTACCTTACTCATTTTGCTTAGCCTGATCCTTATTGTGCCTATATTTTTTGTCATAAAAGAAAAATCTAAGCAGTCGCAAATGGATATGGCACAGCGTCATCAAGAGTATTTAGCAGCAGCAAGTCTTAAGGCTGACCACTCTCAAGCGCAGATGACGTCAAGAGAAAAGACAAATAACGAACCCAGTCATGGTCTCAATGTTATCCATTTTTCAGCGCATCACCCTTTTGTAAAATTGCTCTATGATGAGCAAGTCCCTCACACGTTTCGAGCCATTATGGATGCTATCGGTCAGCAATATGAGTCTACCCATCACGAGCAAATTACCGAATCACAGTTATTCACACTCAATAAGCTCGTTGCGACCCGTGTGCCAGAATTGATTACTGACTATCTGAGCCTTGACACGCATTATGCAAAAACTGTCCTGATTGATACGGATAAACAAAATACCAGCTATGATATGGTGCTTGAGCAATTAACATCCATTCTAGATTTTTCGCAGAAGCTGAACACCCAAAGCCAAATTGGTGTCGTGGACAAGCTACTTGCTAGCCGCCGATATCTAGATGATGTCTATAAAGAAAGCGGCATGGCGACCGATAGTCTAAAAATTAAGTGAGACAACACCATGAGCTATCATCAAACCACCATTACCCTACCTACTTATGCCCGTGGTATTCATATCATCACCCCGATTATCGAAGCGGCCATTGCTCAGCTGATACCGCACTCTAACAAAGCGGGGTTGGTCCATTTGTTCTTGCTGCACACCTCAGCCAGTCTCACAATTAATGAAAATGCTGACCCAGATGTCAGACTAGATACTGAAGAATGGCTCAATAAAATCGCTCCCGCCGATCAACCAGAGTATCGCCATACCCTAGAAGGGTCAGATGACTTGCCCGCTCATTTTAAAAGCATGATGCTGGGTGTCAGCTTAACCATTCCACTAGTCGATGGTGCATTGGGCTTGGGTATATGGCAAGGGGTTTACTTGTGCGAGCATAGAGACGTGACTGGATATGGCGGACAGCGCAAGCTGGTTATTACGGTCAATACGTAATAATATAGAGTTATTCACTGGCAGGTTAACGCCTGCAAATTGCCACATTGATATAGAGCGCTATTAACGGATAAACCTCATGATGACCCCTTTTGCCTCAAAACTACCAATCCCAACAAACCCTAAGTCTCACGGTCTCAAGGCTTCTGCTGTTTTTTTGAGTTTATTTCTGCTGAGTGCCTGTCAAGAAACGCCAGAATCTGAAGCACCTGCCGAAACACCATCTGAAACGTCAACACAGACCACACCAGTCACCACAAATATTAATGTCAATGAAGCAGCAGATGACAATACTGTCGATGACGGTACCACACCTGTACAGAGCGACACTGCTCCAGCACACGATGTGAGCGTGACAGAATTAGAAAAAAACCTTGGAGACACTGCGCCAAATAATGCGGATACAGCACCCAATCCAGAACAGGCAATCAAGGGCGCACAGATCACTGATGTGCGCTACAAAAGCGAAGCAGGCGGTACCTTATCGGTCGTTTTTGAAACGTCAGCAGCAGGGTTGCTCAATGCCATCGTCACCCGCCCCAACCAGCCAAAAATGACGCTCAGCGCACCAGAAGGACAAGGTAACAATCCCACTTATCGCTCAGCCGATGGCAATATCCAACTGGTGAGTCATGCAGGTGGTAGTACGATTGATCTTATCCAAAATGATACTGTCACGAGCTTTGATGCGGTCAGCGCTGAAGCAGAAGTCGTCACTGAATAAGTGCTAGCTGTATGCTTTTTGAAAGTCTTATCTTAAATAATTAAAAAGCGGCAAACGTTACTATCATTGCCGCTTTTTTCACTAATACTGAATGCTCTCCGCTTACTTGCATTCACTCAAATTTCTAATATATAACTTTATTTATCCAAACCCAGTCGATTGACCAAAAAGTCCGACCAACCAGCTTATCGCCGTCCATATTCCCCAACCGACAAATACAATCACGATGAGTCCTAACATGTCAGGGATATGCAAGTACAGCCAAGCCACTATAGGATTTCGCCAAAAGGCACCAAAGCGGCTTTGTTGCTGCTTGTCTTCTAGTGATTGATGCAAAAAAGGCCGATCCATATGCATGGTTTCAGTGATGCCATACTCCTGATGCAAATGCTCGTGTACGATACCCAATGTCTTGCGGCTAGGGCGAATAAAAATATCTAGCAATGTCCCAATGCCCGGTACAATACCAACGATCATATCAATCAGCGCCAGTCTAACAGCGGGTGTCATTTTATCGGCAGGAACACCCAGCTGACGACCCAGTATAAAAGCATAGCTCGTCAATATCAGTCCTGCGACATCCCCTGCGAGAGGAATGGTAGAGAGCGCCGCATCCGCACCCATGCCTTGCTTGGTAAAAGGCACGCGGACAAGAGAATCCATTGTATTAGCAAACTTTGCTAGTTTACGCTCGGTGGCAATGACTTGCTCGCGCGTCAATCCATGCTCAGCAAGTTTTGCCTGATAGTCGACGCCTGAGCCATGTGTAGCGAAGGATTTCTTTACTTTAAATTTCGGCAACTTCTTAAATCTATCCATTTAGAGTCGTCCATATACAAGCAATTGCAACAACGGCAAAAACATAGCGTCCTACCCAGATATTGGCTAAGAATGCCTGAAAGCAAGCCTGTGCATTGCGACTGGCACACGCGCTGTTTTGTTTGGCAAACATCATCGCCACCAATGCCAATCCGAATACGGGTGTCACGCCTAGCGTTGTTGGGGCAAAGTAATGCCACATAGCCGCGCCCATCATCAGCAAAAATAGCATTTGCAGGATTGAGATAATAATCACATCATAGCGGCCAAATAATATCGCTGTTGATTTGACGCCAATCTTGAGATCATCTTCGCGGTCAGCCATCGCGTACTGCGTATCATAGGCCACCGTCCAGCACATATAAGCAAAGAATAATATCCAGCACCAAATATCGGGAGCGCCCTGCACCGCCACATAAGACATCGGTATGGCCCACCCAAACGCCGCTGCTAAAAATACTTGCGGTAGATGGGTATAGCGCTTCATAAATGGATAAATAAAGGCCAAGACAACAGCACCCAATGACCAATAAAATACCGCTATCGGTAAGCAGAATAGCAAACTGGCGCTTAGCAATACCAGTACCAAAAATGCAGCAATGGCTTCTTTGCCAGATAGACGTCCATCTGCTAATGGACGACCTTTAGTGCGAGTCACATGACCATCTACTTTACGATCAGCAAAATCATTAATCGCACAACCAGCGGCGCGCATAAATATCGCTCCAAGCGCAAATATCGCAAATATCTTGAGCGTTGGAAGACCTGCTGTAACTCCTTGCTGCTGGGCTTGGCCCATGGCAGCCAGTAGTACGCCCCATAATGTCGGCCATAGTAGGAGCTCAATACCCACTGGTTTATCAAAACGCGTGAGCTGGATGTAGGCTTGTAGTTTGTCTTTGAATGTCATGGCTTCTTATTATCATTAATAAAGAGTGTTATATGCTTTTTGGCTAACCGTTAGATTTGTTGCCATAAGTTATTGGCTTCGACTAGAGACAATTCAGGATACTGTTTTCGTAATGCTTTAATCGCAGGGATTTTATCGTTGTGTGCTGCTTGTTGACGTAAAAATGCCAATTGCTCTTGTGGACTGCTCAATTCCTTTAAACGTGCTTCAAGCCTGAGCACTTGAGTACGCAACATGATATTGACCAACAATAAGCCTGCACCCATGACCCAAATGATTAGCGTTGACATTTCCTGCTCCTGAATACATGTATTCTAAATACTCAAGCCGATGAATTGCGTATATTAATACTTATCCACTCATTTATCACAAACAGTGACTGTCAGATAAACATCAAACAATCGCTATCAGACAAAATACCCATCAAAGCGCACAGCTTCATTATGCCAGCTTTCACTAGCCGACTGTTCAGCCAGCAAGGGCGCAAATTGCGGACGTTTCACGACCACACGGCCTTGTCCTTGCGCGCTTCGACTCACAATTGCCTTAGCACTATTCAGCAGTTGGCGCTCTTCCTCTAGCGTTGGTGGACGCGCCAATTGATGCAGTGCTTGCATGTGCTTGCCGACTTTTGCGCCTTTGCCCGTTTTACTGTCTTGATAGCTATCCTCTGGAAACATAGGGTCCAAATACACTGCATCGGCTGCATTGACATCATTCGATATATCGTCAGCTTTTAGGCTCGCAAAATAGCTCAGCGCATCGGTATTGATAATCTGTAGACGGCTCATCAGCTTTTGCCAATTAGGTAGCGCGCGCATACGCTCTTGCTCTGCAAGTAACAGCAGCGCCATCAAAGGCTGCTGCTCAAGCATAATGACTTTTGCACCCGTACTGCCCAATATCAAACTATCATGGCCAAAGCCAGCCGTTGCATCGATAACATGGCTATCTGCGGTAATCTTTGCTGCTTGCAGTAATAGCTCCGACTTACGACCAGCACTCACCACGCGGCGTTGCAGCTTATCCCACTCTGGTGACACGCTCAGTCCATCACTAAGCCATGATAGCTTATCTTTTTCATCAAGCAGCAAAATAGGTTGAGAGGATGTTTGGCTCAGTTGCTGGCGACGTTTTTGTGTTAATTTCTCCGTGGAGAGCTCAGTATTTAAGACGATTGGTAGTTTGTGCTCAGCTATTAATGACTGTAAGCGCTCAATCTGTGCTTGTTGGCTGTCATTCATATAGAACAACTGGCACTGTACAAGGTCACCTGACTTATTATCTGTGTGATGCAGCGCTGTCATAACTATCATCCTTTTTACTTATAACTGCTTACTTTTTACCTATAGAATTACAAGCCATCGTACAAATCTAGCCCGCCATTTGGTAACCAAAGCCCCAAGCCGCAACCAACACGATAACACCCGTAATAATGCGTAACCAAGCAAAAATGGTAAAGTCACGGCGACTCACCCATGCTACAAGTAGGCGAATACAAAGAAGCGCGACGACAAATGATACGATGGTTCCAACACCTAATACCAACCAGTCTTCACGATTGCTCAGTACATCACCATGTTTGAGCAAATCCAACAGTGCTGCCCCTACAATGACAGGAATACCCAAAAAGAATGAGAATTCAGCAGATGCCTTACGTGAGACCCCAAGCCATAGCGCCCCAATGATAGTGGCTCCCGAACGTGACGTACCTGGTATCAGAGCCAGACATTGAAACAGCCCAATCATTAAGGCCGTTTTTATACTGACATCTTCTGCTTCTTCTGCAATGATGGTTTTAGGGCGTTTTTCCACATAGAATATGAGCAGACCGCCGATGATGAGCATAATGGCAACGACGATAGGATTAAACAAATACGCTTTGATTTCATCAGCAAAGGTAAAACCGACAATCATCACAGGAATGGTCGCGACAATGAGACTGAGCCCCAGCTGCCTAGGATTGGTCATGCCTTCTGCTTTGCCAGTCAACAAACCCATCAACGCTTGCCACAGTCTGCCCCAATAATCATATATCACTGCCAAAATAGCACCAAGCTGTACCACGACCACAAACAAATCAACTTTTTCTTTGGTCCAAAAGCCCATTACATCGGCTGATAAAATCAAATACCCCGTGCTAGAGATAGGTAAAAACTCAGTGATACCTTCCACGATACCCATGATGACAGCTTGAACGAATAACAGTATATCCACAATGACTTTCCTAAAAACAGGCCGATTGGCTGTCCTATATTGACGTTGGTTTTATATTGATTAATGCTTAAAAAATACTCAAAAGCTATGCTTTACCTTGTTCTTTGAGCGTTTTCCAAGCTTGGTTGCGTAGATATTTTGGTAGTGCTTGCGCTGCCTCCGTACCGCCAACGTTTGCAAATTGGGCAACACCAAGCTGCCCGATGATGACAGCGTCTGGCCAGACATCCTCATGACAGGCTTGCTGATCATGTCGTGCTAATAGAGGCGCGCCATTACCCGCGATAGGCAAGTTAAGGGCTGTTTGGCTATCATAATTTAATAGCTGTTCTGTACTATCGCTACCATCAGCCAAGACCGGCTGCATGGTGCTATAACCTAACTGGTCGTTAACTACCAACTCATATTGCCCAAAGTAAACTTGCTGCATACGAGCATCAAGGGCGCTGTATAGGTGTGTCAGACCGTAATGCTGATAAGCAGATTGTGCAATCGCTTGTAGGCTAGAGACACCAACACAAGGCAAGTCATGCGCGACAGACAACGCTTGCACCACTGCCGTATTAATGCGGATACCACTGAACGCACCCGGCCCGCGATTAAATATTAAAGCCTGTATATCAGCAAGACGTAACTGGGCCTCAGATAACGCAGCATCAATCATCGGTAAAATCTGCTGAGTCTGCTGGCGTTTACCTGTTTCGGTATAGTTCGACAGTACCTGTCCGCTCGAATCTAAAATCGCGATCGAACACTGATCGAACACGGTATCCATTGCTAAAAACATCACAACCTCGGCTTTTACTTTTGGCGTTCTAAATGGGTTTGTCAGATTTTAATAGCTATTTATTATTTATGTACTATCAAAATTTAGACAGAATGAAACAGCGCCTATCATAGCATTTAGGGTACACGAATTTTATTAATTTCTATATTTTTCACACTTTATCCATCAGTGTTTATCCGCAACTGCTAACGATAAAAAGCCCCGAAGCTTCATTGGCTTCGGGGCTTTTATCAAACTTCTTAAAAATAACTAACCGTTATCTAAAAGCGCGTTTTAAACTTCTTTGGCGCTTGGTTTTGCATTTCTTGCATTTGCTTTTGCATCTCTTCGGTGCTTGGCATGTTATTTGGATCCAGTCCCATTTTCTTGGCCATTTGTTCTGGATTCACATCTTTAGTGCCTTGCTGACCACCGCCAAATAATGGACCGCCGCCACCGCCCGCGCTGCCGCCACCCATTAGTCCTTGCATAGACTTCATCATTTTACTAATGCCTTCAGGCTTTGAGATCATTTTCATCATTTTTGCCATTTGCTTGTGCTGTTTAAGCAAACGATTGACATCTTGAATCTCACGACCTGAGCCTGCAGCGATACGGCGCTTACGACTTGGGTTAATTTTATCAGGGTTTTTACGCTCAAACGGCGTCATTGAGTTGATCAATGCTTCCATCTCGCGCACTTTTTCTTCTGGTTTGGCGTCTTCGACGGCTTTTTGCATGTCTGAGCCACCCATACCTGGCATCTTATCTAAGAAGCCTGCCATGCCGCCCATACTTTTCATCTGCTGGAACTGAGTCAATAGATCCTCAAGGTCGAAATCACCGCCCTTTTGCATCTTTTTCGCCATTTTTTCGGCTTTATCACGGTCGATTTTTTGCTCAACTTCTTCGACCAAACTTAGTACGTCACCCATACCAAGGATACGCTGGGCAATACGCTCAGGGTGGAACAGCTCTAGCTCATCAAGTTTTTCACCGCGACCCAAGAACTTAATTGGCTTACCTGTGATAGCACGTACAGAAAGCGCCGCACCGCCTCGCGCATCACCGTCAGTCTTAGTTAAGATAACACCCGTCAATGGCAACGCATCATTAAAAGCTTTTGCGGTATTGGCAGCATCTTGACCCGTCATTGCATCGACGACGAATAGCGTCTCAGATGGGTTAACCGCAGCCGTTAGCGCCTTAATCTCATCCATCATGGTATCGTCGATATGTAGACGACCCGCGGTATCAATAATCAGAATATCTTGATATTGGATTTTGGCTTCTTCAATCGCACGCTTTGCGATATCGATTGGATTTTCATCCGTGCTTGAGTTCACAAACTTAGCATTCACCTGACCGGCGACTTGCTCAAGCTGTTTGATAGCCGCTGGACGATAGACATCAGCCGATACCAGCATGACTTTTTTCTTTTGACGTTCTTGTAGATATTTGGCCAATTTACCAGCTGTGGTCGTTTTACCCGCACCTTGCAAACCTGCTAGCAAATAGACAACGGGCGGTTTGCCTGTCATCTCTAACTGCTGATTGGCACTGCCCATCATTTCGGTCAGCTCATCGTGCACGATTTTGACAAAGGCTTGACCTGGCGCTAACTCTTTTAGCACTTCAGCACCAAGCGCTTGCTCTTTGACGCGTTTGACGAAATCACGAGTGACAGGCAGTGCTACGTCAGCTTCTAACAATGCCATACGTACTTCACGCAGGGTGTCTTTGATATTGTCTTCGGTCAACTGCCCCGTACCGACGATATTACGTAGGCTAGACGATAAGCGTTCTGTTAAGGTATCAAACATAAATAACTCTCAATTAAAATGGTTTTCAATTAAATAATACGCAATTAAAATAGCTTTCAATAAAATAGTGGCGAATCAAACGATTCAAATGGTTCATCAATACTATCAAATGGTTCATCAATACTATTAGGATGGACTATCAAATACTGGAGTTTCTCTGATAAGAAATGTATAAAAAATCATATTATCAATACTATAGCATCAACACGGCTCAAAACTTATAGTGGTTTTGCAAAAGACTCAGTTCTTATCTTTATAAGTGATTTCTTATCAGTGACTATTCATAAGCGACTGATTTTATATTTTGCTCATTGCAGCCTTGGCAAACATTTATAAGGAATAATCAAGATGGTACTCAACTGGCACCCATTTTATGATAAATTGGACGATTATTCTAATCATTCTGATAATACCACTTTAGCGATACATTGAGCGGCAGTTTATGCTCAGTATAAGATGAGGCCTTTTATCTGTGCACCTTGCATTCTTACTTGCTAGCATGGCTTATGTCTTAGTCAGCCTCCACATTGGTTGGGCGCTGATTCAGGACAAACCTATTCATAAAGGCGTCAGTTTGGGGCTTTTATTGGTAGGGATGGCCGCACATGCGACCTTACTCTATCCATATGTTGTGACGCTTTATGGTCTTAATTTCAACTTGTTCAATATCATTAGTCTGACCAGTTTATTCTTCTTATTCTTTTATCTGCTGTTTTGTTTGTACCGCCCTATTCTGAGCCTTGGTATTTTGGCTGCGCCTACTGCGCTAATAGGTATGACCGTCGGCTATATTGGCCGCGCACCCTATCAACCGCTTACTGACGTCAGTGTCGGTCTTGAAACTCATATCCTATTATCATTAGCGGCTTATTGTGTGCTGTTGATGGCGGCAGTACAAGCGCTATTTTTGCGTCTACAAATTCGCGAGCTCAAGCATCATACCATTCACCGATTTTGGGTCAATAAATTACCCTCATTACAAAGTATGGAGAGTCTATTATTCGATATGCTCTTGGTAGGCTTTGTGCTACTTAGTATCGCACTGGGCATCGGGTTTATCTATGTCGAAGATTTGATGGCACAGCACATTGTGCACAAAACGGTATTTAGTCTGCTCTCGTGGTTATTATTTGGTACGTTGCTGCTTGGCAATTGGCGCGCAGGATGGCGAGGCAAGCGTGCGGCGAATATCACTATTTATGCCTTTATTCTGTTAGCGATTGGCTTTGTGGGTAGTAAGTTTGTTTTGGAGATGCTGATATAAAATATCACATTATAAAAAAGGCGGTCAGTAACTGTTGCTACTGACCGCCTTTCTTACTTAATTTTATACTGATTTTTTAGTTAAAAACCACGGTTTTGTTACCCGCCACAATCACACGATTTTGCACATGCCAGTTGACAGCGCGTGCCAATACATTGCGCTCGATATCGCGCCCAATCGCCCGTAATTCTGTTACCCCTTGGCGATGGGTCACACGGTGTACATCTTGCTCAATAATAGGGCCTTGATCAAGCTCCGCTGTGACATAGTGCGCGGTCGCTCCAATGAGCTTGACGCCTTTATCATAAGCTTGACGGTATGGATCTGCACCCACAAACGCAGGCAAGAAAGAATGATGAATATTAATCACTTGCATCGGCCAGCGTTTCACAAAATCAGACGATAGAATCTGCATATAACGCGCCAACACCAGTAAGTCATTACCTGCCATCAACTGATGAATTTGCTCTTCTGCTTCGGCCTTATTGTCTTTGGTCACGGGGACATGATGAAAGGTGATACCAAAATTTTGTACTGCTTGCTGTAAGTCAGGATGGTTGCTGACCACGCAAGTAATCTCGCAATCCAGCAAGCCACGCTGATGTCGCCACAGTAAATCTAACAATGCATGATCAAACTTTGAGACCAAAATACCCACTTTGGTCTTGGTCGCATTGTTGTGTAGACGCCAGTCCATATTATGACGCTTAGCAACGGTATGCGCAAAGCTGGCCTCAAAATTATCAATGATATCGCTCAAGCCTGCCAAAGCAAACTCCAAACGCATAAAATATTGCCCACCTTCATGAGCCGTTGAATACTGATCGAGCGTAATGATATTCGCGCCGTAACGATGAATAAATTCAGAGACTGCTTGCACGATGCCAGCCTGATCTTTGCATTTGATGAGCAATGTCGCTGTATCAGTAAAGCTAGGGATCTGTTTGCTCTGTGAGGCTGTGTTTGTTGTATTTGATGATGAAGCCGTTTTGGTATTGTCTGACATAATACGCCCAATATAAAAAATGATGACTGTTCGCTGAAGTGACTGACAGCGTAGTAAACCGGTTATTTTAATCTTTTTTGCGATGCTTTGCTGAGCGAGTTGGTTGTTTTTGGTTATTTAGGTTAATTGAGTTATTTAAAAGGGGAATACAAAAACCCCCAACGTAGGGTTGGGGGTTTTTTATTTGAAATACGCCTCAGCGAATTGGATAAGTAAGTTTCGTGACGTTACCTCTTGGAGTAGTCGCTATTACTGTAAACTCATCACCAGCTGAACAGTCTTTCAACTTAAATGTAGTAATAGTGCCCAAATTGTCTCCAGGACTACCAGTAGCGACATTAGCAGGTACTTTTTCTACGCCAGAGCGTATCTCAGCCGAACAAGAACCATCTTCGCTCTCTACCTGAATATCATCAGCTGTTGGTGGAGTATCTCTTTCTAAATCTTCAAAAACATATGTGCCATTATCATTTTCTGTGGCTGTGTATGTGGTTTCATCAAGAGTAAATTTTAAAATGCGTCCAGACTCTACGCCGCTGAACACAAGATCATAAGTATTAGCTCGACCAGATGGACTCACATCAATATTAATCGAATCAGAATCAGTATTGTCAGTAGCCGTAGCACTAATTGTAGTACCAGAAGGCATAGGGTTTAGATCATAAAAACCATCACTATTCATTCTTATCGAAATCAGACTGTTATTAGCATAGACTTCTTGCGTTTGCGCATTGAGTTGGGGGGCGATTATCGTGAATCTAGCATCCTTATCAGAAAGCAAAGTAATACCCTGATAACGCACTACAGCATCCAAATCGTTATTACAGGTATTAACTTTATTTGGCGAGACAAACTCACCAATATAATTTGCCTTATACTGCATTCTTTTCAAATCAGATAATGATGGAAACTTAAGATTAATATATCGATCAAGGTTATTATCGCATGACTCACTAGCACTCGTCGTTAACGGATAAGTAAACTCACCAAGTTGATAAGTGCCGTTTTCATTGTCATCACGGAAAGTATCACCGATATTATGAACTAAAATATCGGTATCTTTGTCCCAAGCGTTATTTTGATTCAAATCAATATAATCTTTTTCACCTTCCGCTACCGCTAGAATGCTCACACGCCCATCACCTGGACGTGGATTTTGCGTTGAGAAAGTGACCGAACATACACCATTGCTAGTTGGACAGCTTGAAGTTACCTTGCCACCTTCAGCTGTAAAATTAATGACCGTACCATCAGGTACTGCATTGCCATTACGATCGACCATACGCGCTGTAATATTACTAGTATCGCCATCTAAAGACCAATCCAAAACATTCTTTTCCCATGATAGGCTAAGACCTGTCTGAGTCACCCTTGAGCTTGCAATAGAAATATTTTTTGATAGGGCATTGATGCGAGGATCACTATCCAAAGTAGCTTTTATTTCTACGGGCCCAGGCGTTGTACCTGGATAAATATTAACTGATACAACACCATTACTATCAGTAGTAGCAGGTATATTAGATGTATTGCCAAGTACACCAAAAGTTAGCCCTAACGGAGATTTTTCCAAGGACAAAGTTACCTCGGCGTTGGCAAGCGGCGTTCTATTTGAAAATACAGTAAACTCAACTGCGCCTGTTGCTGAGGAGCCACTATTTTGAATACCTAGCGTTAGATCATTAGCTGTATAGACAATGGAAGTCGCTTCAGGAGCCTGTATAGAAACGCTAGCCGATTGAGTAACGCCACCAGTACTGGCTGATATTCGCACAGCACCACTGCACAAAGTATTATCGACGTTAATGGCTTTGTACACAAAATCAACCATGCCATTTTCATCGGAGGTAACTTGCTCAGGTAGCTGACCGCAAGGAGCATTTAAGTTGACCAGTACACCACTAATGGCGTTACCACTCGTATCAGTGGTTTTTAAAGATACAGCTGTCTGTCCACCTGCATTTAGTTGTGAGTCAGTAACTTGCAATGCACTCAAACTCACATTAGTCGCCTGCACTGAAAAAGTCAGGTTATCAATCGCGGTATTATTACCATTACTCGCATTCGCAGTAATAATATAAGCGCCCGAAACATCAGGAGCATTAGGCTTTAAAAATATACGAGCTTCGCCATCACTGTTCGTTAGAGTAGATCCTGATGTTGTTTGTGACAAAGCAATGCCTTCGGCATCGATTGAAAAGCTCACTCTAGCACCAATAACAGGCTCACTATTATCGTCAGTTACTAAAACTTCGTAGTAAGCCCCTTCTAGACCAATAGCATTTATTGGGTTATTGTCTGCATCTACCAATTGACTACTACTAATATTTAAAGCACCCACTGGAACTTCTGTACCGCCGCCATTATCCGTACCAGGTAGTTGCACACCCAAATCAGGCTCTGGCGCAACCGTATCTGTGCCCCCACCACCACAACCTGCCAAGGCCAATGATAAGGTTAGCGCTGTCAGTTGAAACAACTTAGAAGTAGGTAGCGAGGGATATGACATGTTTTTGACTCCGCATGAGCAGTAATTTATTCGAGCAAAAAGGCAGAAAACCATTACACAGAATTAAAGAAGATTGGTAATGATAGTTAGATTTACAGTGATACCGATGTATTAACAGATTGTATTAAATATATAACAGCAACTTTACTGACTTTTGTTATAACTTACAACTAAAAATTAATCTTTACTATTAAACAATCAACAACATAGCGCGCTCATTTCAGGGTATAATAGCCCTCCTTTAATTCGACAGTTATTGTAAAAATATTTGAGTATTCATCTGTTTTATGGTATAAATGTCGGCTTTAAAATTTTCTGAATTGGTCAGCCTGTTATTTGCCTTTAGATAACAGCAAAACCAGCTCAACCTTCATATAGTTTTGTTTGGTGCAAAGCTGCCGCTTGCTGTGTCCATGCCGCAAAAACGTGCAACTTGCCCAGACTGGTATGAGAAAAACTCATACCTCATAGATTAGGAGTTCGCCATGTCTCGAGTTTGCCAAGTGACTGGAAAGCGCCCTATGGTGGGTAATAATGTTTCGCATGCAAACAACAAAACCCGTCGTCGCTTTCTACCAAACCTTCACAACCATCGTTTTTGGGTAGAGTCTGAAAACCGCTTTGTACGTCTACGTGTGTCTACCAAAGGTATGCGCATCATTGACAAACTTGGTATCGATAAAGTGTTAGCGGATCTACGCGCACAAGGTCAAAAAGTTTAAGTTAAAAATAGCAGCTGAGTGATGACTCTCATCATTCAGGCTGCTGTTTTGCTACATTATAGGTAGCGACTTATTCTTCTAGACACGTACCTATCGTTTGAAGACCCCTCATTTACAGGAAAGCTATCATGAGAGATAAAATTAAATTAGTATCAACAGCTGGTACTGGGTATTACTACACCACTACTAAAAACAAGCGCACTATGCCTGGCAAAATGGAAATCAAAAAGTTTGATCCAAAAGTACGCCAGCACGTGATCTTTAAAGAAGCTAAAATCAAATAATCTCCATTTTATAAATGGTACTATTTGAACGAAAAAAGGGTTTATCAATTGATAAACCCTTTTTTCATGCTTGTATATTTAGCTATCTTCAGCTCGCTAATACACTAAAGATCAACTGTAGTGCGTTGGTTCTTTATCATACACATGCGCATGCCACTTACTCATCTGCTTTTGCATAATAACCTGAATCGCAGCATGAATCATATGTTGACCAATCGCCTGAGTGTCACTACCAAGTAGCTCTTTAAGCTTATCAGAGAAATCAATCGTCATTAGCGGCGCTTCGTCTTGCTCGGCATCACGCAATAACAATCTACCATCATCTGCTTCCACCAACTCTAACGTGGTTTCTTTAGCAAACCCTGCAAATTGATCGCTACTTTCGTTGTCTACTTCTATATCGTTATCGATATCATATGGCATCAATGTATTCCTTATTATCCCGTTTAGTACTGGTAGAGAAACTAGTCATTGCAAAGCAGTTATTGATTGAAAACAAACTCATTCAGCAAATCTATCATCTTACAGTAACGCGGGTAAATCTGTCTTACTCATACAATGGACGCTTTAACACTAGAATTCAAGGGCTATCACATAAGTCTTCACTATAAAAACAAACCTGAATGCCTTGCAATGAGTATACATTAGCGCCAATAGCGCAGTTTCGCTAACGTAAATAAGAAAGCAACGAACATCCCAAGGTAATAGACCAGCTTTAACTCAAGGGTGGGATCGCGGTATTTAAAAGGCAGAGCAACAGTCGCCGTTGCAGTCGGAAGTATCAATAACATCAGCAGCCAGTTCTCAATCACATTGAGCCAACCCTGTAAATCTGTCCCGTTACGCAGTGAAGCGAGCCCCATCAAAAGACAAGCTATGATTAAGCTAGTAAACAGGCCATTTGGTAAGTCTTTAGGATAGATAATTTTAGCAATACTGGCCGGTACAATTCTCATATAAAATTCCAGCCTTGCTTACAAAGTAAGGCTTAACGATTAAAAAGGTATAGAAAATAGCGTATAAAAATATTCCAACGCTATATTTATGAATAGATACTATCCTTGTGCTAAAGCATTTAACTATAAGTACCCATCAGCCATAGCATCGATATACAAGAAGTCAAATAACCCAAACTAATGGCATTCCAACTCTCGATATGCAGGCCTTTGACTTTATTGAGTATGCGAGAACCCACCCAAAAAAATAGCGGAATACCTAACATGAACGCAGGCACAATGACCGCAGCATGGCGCAACACTGTTCCGACATCATCACCCACCATCAGGCGAAAGCCATAACCTGCCAAGCTAAGTACCAGTGCGAACATAGCCATACCAATGGTAATACCTTTGGGCACTAAGCTACGCTGCGGGGTCTCACTTCTTGACCGCCTAACCTGCTGATTCAGCGCTTCATGAGAGTTTGCTTGCTCAGAAGGCTCTGCCGAACTGCTAGAATTTTTTGTGTCCATATTTCACCTTTACGTGACTGACCGTTATCTATAGTTGATTCAATTCAAAAGAGATACAAGGCAACTGAGTGCAGATGTATATATGATACTTCAAGCGATGTTAACGCTGTAGCTCTTTTATAGAGGATTAACTATATAGTCATAAGTTATACAGCACATTTTAATAGTATTGTTGGATGGCTAATAGCGTTTATTAACCATCCAACACTTGCTAGCTGTTGTTTGCTAATAACAACTCTGCGCGCATCTCATCAATAGCGGCTTTATAGTCTTCTTGGTTGAATATCGCAGAACCCGCGACAAACATATCAGCCCCTGCTTCAGCAATCGCACGGATATTACTGGCTTTAACACCACCATCAACTTCCAATCGAATGTCTCGACCACTAGTAATGATACGCTGACGTACCTGACGGACTTTATCTAAAGTACTATCGATAAACGACTGTCCACCATAGCCTGGATTCACACTCATTAATAAAATCTGATCTACTTTATCCATGACGTAATCGAGATAATGTAATGGGGTCGCTGGGTTCAATACCAGACCGCACTCTGCACCGCCATCTTTGATAAGCTGTAGTGAGCGATCGATATGAGCGCTAGCTTCTGGATGAAAGGTAATGATACTCGCACCTGCTTCCAAAAACTGCTCAATCATACTATCGACAGGTGAAACCATCAGATGCACATCAATTGGCGCTTCAACACCATAGTCACGCAATGCCTTACAAATCATGCTACCAAACGTCAGATTGGGTACGTAATGGTTGTCCATCACATCAAAATGAATCACATCAGCACCCGACTCTAGTACCTTCTCTACTTCTTCGCCCAACCGCGCGAAATCAGCTGAAAGTATCGATGGAGCAATAAGATAAGGTTTAGCAGGACTGTTCATAATTGGGCTACCTAATTCATGTTTATATAAGATATGGATAGATTAAAAAGAAAATTCTAATCGGCTCACATATGCTGCGAGCCTTTGACATATTGATGTTAAATACTTAGTGGTTTAGCGCTGCTTGTATTGGGTCTTACAATAAGCACGGCCAACTTCAAAAGAGCGCTTTGCCTCATGCTTGGTGGCACGATTGCTCACTCTCTGACGCCATAAGCGAAAAGACGATGGCTTTAGCTCTTGGCGCATGAGTTTGATAACCGCAGTCTCATCAAGACCATAGCTATGCTCTATCGCACCGAATGGCGTTCTGTCTTCCCATGCCATTTCTATCACGCGAGATATTTGTACCTCATCAAGTACTCTATCGCCCGCATCGTTAACGGTTTTTGCAATCAACTCGTCTGACTTCATCTGGGATAATTGATCATTATCAGTCGTAGTACGTTGTTTTTTTGCCAAAGCGGCATCCATATCAGCCTGCATAGTAGCCTTTGTAGCGCTAGTATCTGCTGACTTATTCTTTGAGTTAGAAGCTGTCAAATCTTGATAACTTGCCATAAAAATCACCTGTTGAGCATGAATGAGATCGTCAAAAATGTATCACGGTCGCCTGCACGGTATCTTAACTCAGTTGAGCCATATGCCAATGATGCTCGATATGATCGCTCATCATGCTTTGTATAAAATAATAGCTGTGATCATGTCCAGCGTGATAACGTAGTGTCAATGGCTGCTTGGCTTTTTCGCAGGCCGCTTGGAGTTTTGACGTCTGCAGGTGGCCCTCTAAGAAAAATTCATCAGCACCGCCTTGATCCACCAAAATACTGACATACTGCTGGCCTGCGCGTGCAACGACTTTTGAGGCATCAAAGTGTTCCCACAGGGCTTTGTCATCGCCGAAATACTCGGTGTATGCTTGTTGCCCCCATGATGACTCACTGGCTGCACACACAGGCGACATGGCTGAGACACTAATAAACTTACTGGGGTGCTTGAAGCCTAATAACAATGACCCGTGCCCGCCCATTGAGTGTCCCATGATACCCATATTGATAATTGGGAACTCTGCACGTAGCAAATCATACAACTCGTCAACGATGTAGGTTTCCATATTGAAATGCTGCGCCCATGGTGCTTGAGTGGCATCTACATAATAACCTGCACCTTGACCAACAAAATAGCGCTCATCATCAGCCACATCGATATCAGCATGGCTACGTGGAGAGGTATCAGGCGCAATAAAAATAATACCAAGCTCGCTACATTTTTGTTGAAAGTGCCCTTTATGCGTCACATTGTCTGCGTTACACGTCAGACCCGATAGATATAATATCGCAGGACAACGTCGCCCAGCCAACGCTTCATCAGGCAAATAAATGCTGAACGTCATTGGGGACTGGGTGGCTTTTGATTCATGGCTATAATAATGCTGCTCACCATTAAAACAACGATTCACACTTTTTTGCGTAAGCTGCTTATTGTTAGACAAACTATGACTATAAGAATTCTGCATGAGTGATATCCTTTTTATTCAAAAAACCAACGATAGCGTTTAATAAGTGCTCGTTATTTGATACTAGCATTTGTCAGTTACTAGATCATTTCTCATATTTATTCGGCAGCTGCATCTGCTTCGCCTACCGATAGATTAGTATTAGTTTCAGATAAAACATTGACGGTTGTAGAAGCAGTATTATTCGTAATACTCGCAACTGAAGGTCGCGCTTTATCAAACAGCACTTGCTCAAACGCAGGTAAGGCGGTTTCCATCAAACTACCGATTACCATCTGCGGCTCTGATGGCTCAAACCCCATTGCGCTCTCACGCTCATTGACCCGTATACTGGCATCCTTAAAAGCTGACTCAAAACTGGTATTTCCTCGCAAGCTTTCAGCAAAAAATGCTTGACCAAAATACGTCATCTCAGCGGTATTGGTACAGCCAAACGATGCCTTATCAGCGGCTGATGCCGTTATCACCACTGTGGTCGGAGATGCTAGTTCATCGATGAATGAACCCGAATAACAAGCAGATACCACAATCACGCGCCAGCGAATACCCGAAGCATCCAGCGCTTCACGAAGCCATGCAGCATCTAGATTGTCCATCGCGACTGGCGGATTCGCTAACTGAACGATATCCTGATTACCATGTGAAGACAGCGTCAAAAACAACACATCTTCATCAGCGTTCATCTGCTGACCGATTTTCTTTAAGCCGCGTAGAATGCTAGTTTTGGTCGCAATTGGCTCGTCCATCCAACTATACGTATTGTTAATCAAAGACAACGAGTGCCCGCTGGTCCCAAAACGCACATCAAACAGCTCACGTACTTTATTGATTTCAGAACGAAAGACGTTTTGACCAGAAAACCCTGCCACACCCATAAAGTACCAGTCGGTTTTGCCATCGATACTTGGGTCTATACTATTTAATGCTTGCTGTAATAAACGGGGCTGCTCATATAGTGCCGCCTCTTCCAACACAGGCTCTACCGGAATTTGCTTAAAGATAGGCTGATCAGCGACATTACGCTGCCAAATCGTCAACAATGCCACAGCACCAACTAGAATAATAATTCGCTCCCACCATGGTATACGCAAGCGACGAGAAAAAATCCATAGCAAAGCGAGCGTCTGCCATAAAAACAATACCAAAAATAGTATGGGTAAAAACGAGTAACTCCACTCAGGTAACCAGCCATAGCTACCAAAAAATTGTACTAAGCTCTGCAATAATGCAGATAAGGTATCAGCAACCAACCAAAGAACAACAGGCACAAAAACCAGTGTCTGATTGCTCGCTCGCCGTGCCAAGATAATACCACTTAATAAAATAATCATCGGCCAGATCAAATAACTGACCAAGCCTTGCTCATTGAACGTGCTGCTACTTTCAGCCGCTAACCACGAAAATAGGACGTTACTACCAAGTGCCAATAAGGCAAATACAGCAAACTGTATAAAAGTGGGCTTTACCCAAGAAAACGCCCGAGTTGAACCCACCAACATCCACAAAGTTGCGATAATGTTGGCAGCGAAATTAAGCGAAAAACGCTGGAGCGATACGGTTTTTAACGACGTAAGTGACAAAGACTTAGACCTCTAGCCAGTCGAGAAAAATAAAATGACCCAATGATAACTATCATGATGTCGTCGCCGTTTTATGTAATCGACTTACGATTTTTTCACGGCTGTAGACATCTATTTATATTGAATTCACGATGGAATGTTTATCGAAGATGACTAGCACTGCCTAATAGTTTAGCTCGCTAATCTATCGCGATTGTAACGGATTGTCGGTCAAGAGGATAAGGATGATTTGTAAAATTCATTCAAATATGACCATAAACCTCAATAAAAAAGGAGGCCTTGCAGACAAGACCTCCTTTTACATCAATTACCAGACATTATCTCATCAATAGCTCATTAACGCGCTTTAGATAAGCGGCTGGATCTTCTAACTGACCACCATCTGCTAACAATGCTTGATCAAAAATGACTTGCGCCAAATCATCAAACTGCTCGCTGCTCTCAAGCTTCTTAATCAGTGGATGATCAGGATTGACCTCTAGCGTGGGCTTACTTGCTGGCACATCCTGACCCATTTGCTGTAGCATCTGAATCATTTGCGGTGATAGCTCACCTTCACCAACGACTAAGCAAGCAGGGCTATCAACCAAACGCGTTGAAACCTTAACATCTTTAGCACGCTCGCCTAACGCAGCTTTAAGCTTATCAACGACAGGCTTTAAAGTTTCTTCGGCCTTCTCTGCTTCGGCTTTTTCTGCTTCATCCTGCAAATCGCCTAGATCTACGGCACCTTTGGCGATGTTCTGTAGCGGTGTGTCATCAAATGAGGTTAAGAAATTCATTGCCCATTCATCAACACGGCTGGTCATCAAAATAACTTCGATGCCTTTTTTCTTAAACAACTCAAGTTGCGGGCTGTTTTTTGCGGCAGCTAGATTATCAGCGGTGAGGTAGTAGATCGCTTTTTGGCCTTCTTTCATACGACCTTTGTAGTCTTCAAAGCTAGTCTCAAGGCCATCTTGCGTGCTGGTGGCATAACGTAATAGCTTAGCAATACGTTCTTTATTACCGGCGTCCTCGCCTAGACCTTCTTTGATGACATCGCCGAACTCTGCATAGAACTGCGCAAATTTCTCTTGCTTATCACTGTCTTCGCTATTAGCAAGGCTGGCCAGCAAAGTCAAGATACGGCGAGCGTTACCATCACGAATAGATTTTACATCACGTGACTCTTGTAGTAGCTCACGGCTCACGTTCAATGGCAAGTCTGCTGAATCGATGACCCCTTTCACAAAGCGTAAGTACATCGGTAGCAACTGTTCAGCTTCGTCCATGATAAAGACGCGCTTCACATACAGCTTTAGACCGTGCTGCTGCTCACGAGTGTATAGATCGACTGGCGCTTTTTTAGGGATATATAGTAGCTGTGTATACTGTACACGGCCTTCGACACGGTTATGCGTCCAAGTAAGCGGCCCATCCATGTCATAAGAGATATTCTTATAAAAATCGACATACTCATCATCTTCAATTTCAGAGCTTGAGCGAGTCCATAGTGCACTGGCTTTGTTAATGGTTTCCCACTCGTCAGTCAGTACCATCTCACCGCCAGCTGGCGTATCGTCGTTTTCGTCATCGACGACATCTTCTTGCCAAACTTCTTTACGCATCTGAATTGGCAAGCTGATATGGTCAGAGTATTTATTAACCAAGCGCTTAATTTTGCTGCGATCTAAATAGTTGTCTTCGCCCTCGCTATATTCTTCTTTTAGGTGCAAAGTGATCGCTGTACCACGCGTATCTTTGGTAATAGGCTCAACGGTAAAGCTACCAGTACCATCTGATACCCAGCGCACGCCTTTATCAGCAGGCTCACCCGCTTTACGCGATTCAACACTGATGGTATCAGCGACGATAAAACCAGAGTAGAAACCAACACCGAACTGACCAATCAGTTGACCATCTTGTTTTTGTGATTCAGACAATTTATCCAAAAACGCCTTGGTGCCTGACTTAGCAATTGTACCCAAGTTTTCGATGGCATCAGCTTCGTTCATACCAATACCGTTATCGGTAAAGGTGATGGTTTTAGCTTGCTCATCGACAGCAATGCGGATTTTTAATTCGCCATCATCTTCATAAAGGCTATCATCATTGGTAGCTTCAAAGCGCAGCTTATCACAAGCATCCGACGCGTTAGATACGAGCTCACGGACGAAAATATCCGCATTAGAATATAGTGAATGCGTGACCAAATGCAGCAACTGCGCCACTTCCGCTTCAAACGTATGTTTTTTTAATTCTGGATTCAGACCTTCAGCTTGAGTTGCTTCACTCATAAAAACTCCTTTAAATTCTATGAAAGACCTATTATCAGATAACGATATACTCACTAAGGCCGCTCTCATAATGTCAGAGAACCTGCCGTATGTGATACCGTTAAACTGTCTATACTAATAGGGGCATTGAGAAAAAATTCAAGCTCAAAAGCCCTATTCAATAAAAAACACCGCGCTTGTTTATCAAGGCGGTGTTCTAGTATCGGTCATTTTTTAGCGTAAGAACAAAAGCTAACCTCTATTCTGAATAAACTTCTATCAATAACTCCCAAATAGTTGTTAGTTTTTTTGAAAATTGAGTATGTGCTTTCATAGTAACCTCTATGTCGATTGATATCGTCTTGTTGGTAATATCGTCTTATTAGTTACTATTAAAACCATTTTTCTAATATTTGTATAATTAATTGATTACAAATTATCGTTTCGTTTTCTAAAATCACTAAATAATTGATTCTTTCTCTTTTAACGTGGCATCGGGCGAATGGTGAGAATCTGTTCGCTACGACCGAACGGCCCATATATATCGTGCAATACCGCACTGGTCAACCCAATACCATCATCGCCATATTGTTGTACGGCTTCAATACCCAACCAACGACCTTTTGGAGCGCGATGCATATGGATTTGCAAATCTGTATTGGGGAACATCCACTCTAACTTAGATAACCCAAGACCCAATCTTGGTACAACACCATTGGCCGTATCGACCATACCTAATAGATGCACCAAGTCATCAGTCAGCTCGCCTTCCACCATGTCAATATCATTGGTAATCCATACCATGCCGCGTCCGGGACGACGATCCTCTGTCGCCACCAAACGTACGCTTTCGATAAAGCCGCCCGGCCAGCCTTTCATGTCTTCCCAAACTGGCAACTCTTCAGGTTTGTATTTTGCTGGTTGATCTTCAAGTCCGGCAATCTCGCTGGTATCTTGCGTAATCAGTCGCCATGCTCTTGCAATGATGGCATCACGGCCTCGGCTACTCATAACTGCTTCAATCAATTCAATGGTTTTACCGGGTCGGATGCAGCGAGTAGTAATGGTAAAATCATCGAGCGGTATCAGGCCTAAAATATCAAGACTGACACGAGCAATACGGGTATTAGCTTGCGGCGCAAAGTTATTAATCTCAGCTGTCAGAAGACCTGTCGCTGGTGCCATATGCTGCTCATGCTCATTCCAAGCACCTTGTGCATGCTTGGTTGGCTGATAATGCGCCACACTGACGCCGTCCTCTGGCTGTTCGCGTTTAATAAATTTGTAATAAGCAGTCATAGCTATCCTATATTTGGCACTTTCACCTGTATTTTTTATTTATATTTGTACTTTCTATTTATGGGTAAGCTCTTGTTTTCTTAGCATAAGAATACCGCGAGCTTTTTGTATAAAGAACAGTAAGCAAATCATTATGACTGCGAGTACAGCATAAAGAACGCTTTTTTCTGCCATAAACTTCATCATATTCATAAACAGCACAAAGACCACTGCTACCATGACGAGCATATTGAGTTTCAGTTGCTTGTTCACTTCAGCGAGCGTGGCTTCTGCCAATACAAATCTGGCTTTTGGTTCTTTCATGCGAGCTTATCCATATAAATGACGATTCATACAAATACGAGGGCGTGTCCTAATTACTTACCAACTTGGGTGACAGGAATCCGTAAGGCTTTTGGCAGACTGAACGTTACGTTTTCCTCAATACCAGATAGCTCACTAGGTAGATCGCCACCCCAGTCCTGCAACTGCTGCAACACTTCTTGGATCAACACTTCAGGCGCGGATGCTCCAGCAGTCACACCGATACTCTGCACACCATCCAACCAACGCTTATCCATCTCACTAGCGTTATCGATTAAATAAGCACGGCAATTCATACGCTCTGCTAGCTCGCGCAGACGATTAGAGTTTGACGAGTTTGGCGAGCCGACGACTAAAACGACTTCACAGCGACTGGCCAAATCTTTTACCGCATCTTGGCGGTTTTGGGTGGCATAACAGATGTCGTCTTTTCGGGGACCTTGAATACTAGGGAACTTTTCACGCAATGCATCGATAACGCGAGCCGTATCATCCATCGATAGGGTCGTTTGGGTCACAAATGCCAAACGTTCGGCATCTTGTACAGTCAATGCTGCAACATCACTCTCATCTTCGACCAGATGAATCTGCCCACCATGGCGGCGATTGAAGCGTCCCATCGTACCTTCGACCTCTGGATGTCCGGCATGTCCTATCAACACCGCATCCATACCGTCTTGTGCAAACTTTGCCACTTCGATATGTACTTTAGTCACTAATGGGCATGTTGCATCAAACACTGTCAAATCACGTCGCTCAGCCTCATCTTCAACCGCTTTAGAGACGCCGTGGGCAGAGAATATAACGATGGAGCCATCTGGTACTTCGTGAAGTTCTTCGACGAATACCGCGCCCCGATTGGCCAAATCCGATACCACAAATTTATTATGTACGACCTCATGACGGACATAGATGGGTGGCTCAAAACGTGTTAGTGCTTCATTAACAATCGCAATCGCACGGTCCACACCAGCACAAAATCCACGGGGATTGGCAAGATAAATTTGCATAAAAAGGCCTATCGTCGGATAATTTATATCTAAAGCTTATGTATAAAAGCTTTGATTCAAAAGTTGGGGCAAAATCAATGCTCTACTTTAGCATAATTTGATTTTATTGCCCTCAAAAATAGCAGTGCGCTCATTGCAATATGTCATGTGCAACTATCAACATGCTAACTACATATTGCAAAACCCGCTTTATCTCACATAAAAGCAGTTTATAATGACGCAACTATTATGATTTCTATCGCCATACATGATGGCTTTTTTTCTTTTTTCCAGTCTCTACCCATGACTGAATCATCTTTTAGTCTGTTACTAAGACGCATTTTACTAGCACATATTCCATTAGGATAAATTGTATGACAGGTTCATTATTTATTGTTACTGCCGCCTCAGGTACTGGCAAGACCTCACTGGTTAAGCAGTTACTTGCTACGACCAACGACTTAACGGTCAGTGTCTCACATACGACTCGCACCCCGCGCCCAGGCGAGATTGATGGTCAGCACTATCATTTTACAGATACTGAGAGTTTTACCAATGGTATCAATGCGGGTCTATTCTTAGAGCATGCAGAAGTATTTGGTAACTATTATGGTACGTCTGAGGAAAGCGTACGTACCCAGCTAGCGGCGGGTATTGACGTTATTTTGGAGATTGACTGGCAAGGGGCGACGCAAATCAGAAATATCTTTGCCGATGCCATTATGATTTTCATTCTACCACCTAGTATTGCTACATTGCGCCAACGTCTCTCAACCCGTGCGCAGGATTCTGTAGAAGTGATAGAGCGCCGTCTAGCTGGCGCGGTCACCGAAATGGCACAATATGTGAATGCTGACTATGTGGTGATCAATGATAATTTTGACGTAGCCTTAGCTGAACTAAAAGCGATTATCGTGGCGGATAGACAAACCCTTAGCCGTCAGCAACAACGTTATCATCGCACGATTAGCAACTTGCTAAATAAGCAAGTAGAAGAGTAAACTAAGCTACAATGTTCGTCAGTTGCTTATCTAATAAGTAGATATAAAAAGCAACTACGCGACTTGGCAAAAAATGCTATAATATTTAGCTATCCCCCTTTATGTATTTGATATTATTTTTATTGAGTGGCGGGCAAGGTCCGTGGCTAATAAAAACAACCGAGGTAGCTATTTATGGCACGAGTGACGATTGAAGATTGTTTGGATAATGTTGATAATCGCTTTGAACTAATTTTGGTCGCAAGCAAACGCGCCCGCCAATTGGCCAAAGGTATTGCCGAGCCGTTGGTTGATGTCGATAATGACAAGCCTACAGTATTGGCGTTACGTGAAATTGCCGCTGGCAAAATCACCCGCGACATTCTAAATCAACCAGAGCATAACTTTGCAACGAGCTCACTTGATTTGGCATTGTCAGGCGATCATAGCTTCTGAGAAGCTATTTTTGATAAGGTTTGTTTTACCAAGTCTTTGAAGCTGATAATGGCTTTATAAGATAAACATGACCTTTATTAATAACAAAGACCACAGCATAGGCTGTGGTTTTTTGGTTGTAACTGTATTGTATTTGCTGTTTTGATAGCCATTTATCTATCAAAATAGCCCACTGAGTCAAATTTTTTCATCGCCTACTCGCTTATCAGTTGACATTGAATGCGATTTGCGATTAATTAGAGAATGGTCTATCCCTACTTAAATTTCGTATGGTTGGTCAATATTCAGTCACCATTCACTGCTTACTTCGATCAATGATCAAGTCAGTCAGTCATGGAAAATAGGATCGTCATTTATGAGTCAAACCCTACCCAAACTCAGTCATCATCTCGTCGATGACGCTCAATATAACTTGCTGCGTTCAGTCGGTTATCTCACTGCTGCTGAGCGCCGTGACATTGTTGATGCCTGTGAGTTCGGTGATATTGCGCACATTAAAGACAAGCGTAAATCAGGGGAACCTTATATCACTCACCCTATCGCAGTGGCTGAGATACTAGCTGGCTTTCGCTTAGATCGGGATACGATTATTGCAGCGATTTTGCATGACACGGTCGAAGACACCGATGTGAGTGACGAGCAGCTCGAGCAGCGTTACGGCAAGATAGTGGCTAGGCTGGTCGATGGTGTGACGAAACTAAAGTCATCATCTCACAATAAGCAGCAAAACAAAGCAGCGACCTTTCACAAAATCTTGACCGCCACACTCGCAGATCCACGTGTACTCATCATTAAGCTCGCTGATCGTCTGCATAATATGTCCACGCTTGATGCCGTGCGCCCCGAAAAACAACGTACCACAGCACAAGAAACATTAGATTTTTATGTGCCATTTGCACGCTTGATGGGTCTTAATGATATCGCCGATTATATTGAGGTACTGTGTTATCGTAACCTTGATTCTGATATGTATAACAAGATATCTGACAAGCTGCTACAGCATGGACTTGGGCGTAATTTCCAAAGAGAAGCCATTCATCGTTATCTGAGTATCGTGCTCAATAATTTGGGGCTCAACGGACTGGTCAAAGTGTTAGACAATCGCGTGGTCATTTACCGCCAGTTTTTCCGCAATCGCGGAGAAATCAACACGCTGCTACGTCACTATGCATTTGAGATTGTCCTCGATAATATCGAAGCTTGCGACAAGTTGGCGTATTACCTTATTAAAAAGTATCAAATTGATGATACGCATATTGCTGATAATATTCGTAGGCCGTTACCAGGTGGCAATCAATCACTCACGCTCATTTATGAGCGCGACAACGATGTCGTAAAAGTGACTATTTTGACCAAGCAAATGCAAAGTGCTGCAAGGCTCGGTGTTATCGGTGCAGAGCATGCTTCTGATGTGAGTCAATCAGTTATCCAAGCGTCACTGCGTAACATGAAAGACTTGGTCGATGAAGACAACTTAAATGAAAACAGTCCTAACTTTTCGGCAGCGGTCTCGACTATTAATGAGCTAATGGATTATTTGCATTCGAGTAAGATTATTTGTTATAGCCCGCAAGGTCGTGCCTATGAGCTACCACAAGGGGCAACCGCACTAGACTTTGCTTACGCAGTCGGGCCTATGGTTGGTAACGTCGCTGTCGGTGCCAATATCGATGATAAAGCAGCAAAACTCGGTACCGTGGTAAAAAACGGACAGTCCGTTGAAATAGAGATAAACAGTCATTCAGAACCAAAAGCAGAATGGTTAGGATTTGTGGTGACCAACAAAGCGCGTGAAGAGATATTACGTTGGTTCAAAGACTTATCTACCGCTGACAAGCAGCATCATGGCCGTCAAGCATTAGATCGTGCCCTCAAAACCTATCAAAAAACGCTCGATGACCTAACAGATGATGACTGGAAAGATCTGACTGAATGGCGCGGTGTGACTGAAAAAAATGCCCTATTCGAACAAATAAGCTCAGGTACCCTACTGCCACAGCTTGTAGTCACTCGTTTGTTTAACGATGAAGTCAGTGACGTGCAAGCCAAAGCGCACAACGAAGACATGACACAGCCACAGCAGCTGATCGCCAATGCCTCTGGGGTTGAGCTTGATTTTGCTAACTGCTGTCATCCAATCTATGGTGACCCTATCGTTGGGCACTTATCTCGGCACGGCTTAGTCGTTCATCGACACAAATGCTTTTCACTTGACGACATTCGTAAAGACAATCCCTATCAGGTGATTCAGCTACGTTGGCGTAGTGATAACGCTGTAAAACAAGGTGAAACAGACGAGCATGATATAAAAAATAGCGGCAAAATTCGTTTTCCTGCTTACTTAAAGCTGTCTATTGCGCTTAGCGATGAGCAAATCAGTGAAGTGATTTATCATCTGCGCCAGCTGCATATGGGGGTTGAGACCGTTGACGTGCGTAATAGTGATACTATCATCCATATCATCGTGCGCAGTCGTAATCACTTGGCTCAAGGCATTCGTGAGCTGCGCTCATTACTCGGCTTCCCTAACATCATACGGCTATATCAATTATAATAACCTTGTCTGTCTAGCAAACTCTTTGTCTAGTCAGATTTGAACGCATTGCACTGAGGTTTTGATAATCTCTAAAACAATAATAGGTACTGTTGCTGGTTATTGCGCAACAGGCCAACCAATAAAATACGAAAAGGACATAATATGACTCGTCAAACGATCCAAACAGATAAAGCTCCCGCAGCTGTAGGCACTTACTCACAAGCCGTAAAAGTTGGCAACACCGTTTATATTTCAGGTCAGCTTGGTTTTGACCCTGAAACCATGGAATTAAGAGAAGGTTTTAAAGCACAGGCTGAGCAAGTATTCGAAAACATTAAAGCGATCTGTGAAGCGGCTGGTGGTAGCATCAATGACGTGGTTAAATTTAATGTGTCTTTGACTGATTTAAGTGACTTTGCGGTTTTAAACGAAGTATTTGTGGCGAACTTAAGCGAGCCATATCCTGCTCGTGCTGCCGTACAAGTCGCAGCCTTACCTAAAGGTGGCGTAGTCGAAATCGAATCTATCTTATATATTGACTAAAACTGATAGTAATTTTTGTTTATATAGTTCTATTATTTAGATAGTCTTATAACAGTCAATCCATCATAAGCTTAGCATCATGCTAAGCTTATTGGCCTCTGCCTCTTTTTCTTTATTTCACATCAATATTAATCTGATAAGACTGCGAAGCCGTTTATGTTGGTACAAGTTGCGCTGCCCGTACCCCTTTATCGGGTGTTTGACTATAGCTTACCGGTGGATATGCTTGCTTCGCCAGACCGTCTTATGCCGCCAATTGGAAGCCGCGTTGAGGTTTCATTTGGTCGTCAAACCTTAATTGGTATCGTGATTGCTCATGTTTCTGAAGATGAGAGCAGTGTACCCGTCAATAAAATCAAACCAATTAATAAGTGTTTGGATGCTGACCCTATTTTGGATCCCAGCATGCTCAAGCTGGCCTATTGGCTAGCGCGTTATTATCATTATCCGCTCGGCGATGTCTTGGGCGTCATCCTGCCAAGCCTTGTCCGCCAAGGCAAACCACTAGATCTGCTAATTACTCATTGGCGAATACTGCCGCATATCACGGATGATGATTTTCGTGCCAATGCAAAAAAGCAAAAGCAGCAGTTTGATATGCTAAAACTACATGGTGAGCGCGGTGCTAGTGAAGATGTTTTGCTACTAGAAGGTATGCAGCGAGCATTTTTAAAAACGCTCGAAGACAAAGGTCTAATCGAGCGCTATATCCAAACTAAGCAAGCCACTTCCCCCGTGAAATTGGCAAAAATGCCGCTTGATCTCAATGATGAGCAAAAATGTGCCGTTGATGCCATCGTTGCTGCGCATGAATCTGAAATCTATACTGGCTTTCTGTTAAATGGTATTACTGGTAGTGGCAAAACTGAAGTCTACCTACAAGCAATGCAGGCGGTACTAGAAGCAGGCAAGCAGGTACTTATTTTGGTGCCAGAAATTGGTCTCACACCGCAGACACGGGCACGTTTTGCCAGTCGATTTGCCGCTCATATTGTTTTGCTGCATTCAGGCTTGACCGATACCCATCGCTTGCAAGGCTGGCAAGACTGCCGCACCGGTCATGCACAAATTATCATCGGTACGCGCTCAGCAGTGCTCTATCCATTTGCAGCCTTGGGATTGATCGTCGTTGATGAGGCGCATGATGGCTCGTACAAACAGCAAGACACACTGCGTTATCATGCGGCTGATGTCGCACTCTATCGCGGCCTACAGCATAACATTCCAGTCATATTAGGTACGGCAACGCCTTCTCTTGAGCATCTGAAACTGGTCGAAGATGGCAAACTGGTAGAGTATCAACTATTGACTCGTCCCGGTAATGCCAAGCCTGCAACCATGCAACTGATTGATGCGCGCCTGCAAAGCACTCACCAGCAAGCGCAAGATGATGGTGCTCGCTATGACACAGGGCTGACAGACTCAATGATTGGGGCAATCAAGCAAACGTTAGAAGTCGGCGATCAGGTATTAATATTTTTGAATCGCCGTGGCTATGCGCCTGTTTTATTGTGTGAGGCTTGCGGTTGGCAGGCAGATTGTCCCCGCTGTGATGCTCATTTGACCGTTCACTATAGCAGTCAAGCGCAGCGCAGCGGTTATTCAGGCAGCTCTTATTTAAAGTGCCACCATTGCGATTGGCAGGCTTATATTCCTACAGTATGCCCTGATTGTGGTAGTCAAAACCTAGATGCCAAAGGCATGGGTACCACAAGGCTCAGCGAAAACCTGCATGCGATCTTTGCCAATCCCCAGACCAGTAAAGAGCTCTATCCGATTATTCAAATTGACCGTGATACCACAAGGCGTAAAGACAGCTGGGAGAACATTTATCAGCAAATTAACCAAGGCAATCCTGCTATATTAGTCGGCACACAAATGGTCGCTAAAGGTCATCACTTTCCTAATGTCACGCTGGTCTGCTTACCTAATGCTGATCGCGGATTTTTATCGGCAGATTTTCGCTCACCAGAGCATACGGCACAGCTTATGATTCAGGTAGCGGGCCGTGCTGGTCGAGGTGATAAAGCTGGTCGCGTATTGATCCAAACACTACAGCCTGACAACGAGCTACTGTTAAAACTGGTCAAAGATGGCTATTTGTCATTTGCCCACGAGCTATTGCAAGAACGTAAAATGATGGGCTTACCGCCTCATAGTCATGCCGCACTGATACGCTGTGAAGGAAAAACGCTGGCAGCCACCACTCAAGCGCTCAAAGATGCCATTGCTCATCTGCCAAGCGCCCATAATTTGGCTGTCCTCGGCCCGATTGACGCTCCTATGAGTAAAAAAAATAGCCGCTATCATGCACAGCTGCTGCTCTTAGCCAAAGACCGGCAGCAACTGCACCATGTATTGCATCAATGGTGGCAGCCCGTACTTGCCTTACCAAGTGCTAAATATCTCAAGCTTACCTTAGACATTGACCCCGTTGGTTGGTAAAGCCGGCACCTTTCATACGTAGATGTTTTGCATGGTGCTGTAATCTTTGTAATATTTATGATTTTTGCATTCTGGTTATTTTTACTTCGTCGTTACAGCTTCTGATACTTGGCTATGTTAAATTTATAACCCTCATCAAATGGTATGTGATCAAAATCTCACGTCTACTCGATCTACAATCGATACTGTTTACTTAACCTAGCTATTCGCTGACTTGAGTGTTGTTATGAATCAGAATAATCCAAACCCTGAAGAGCACAATCATCGTCATCAAAATGATAGCCATGAGCACTCAAGTAACGATTATGACCGTAACGATACTCATAATCACGAGGACAGTCACGACCATGATGATCATTTAGAACAGCAGACAGCATCACGAGACACCAAGGGTTACCAGCGCACCTTGCTCTTTAGCTTTATTATTATCACCGGTTATATGTTTATTGAAGCTATCGGCGGCTGGCTCACTGGTAGCTTAGCATTACTATCCGATGCAGGGCATATGTTAAGCGATGCAATCGCGCTTGGCGCCACCCTAATGGCATTCAAAATTGGCGAAAAAGCAGCCACACATCAAAAAACGTTTGGCTATAAGCGTTTTGAGATACTGGTCGCAACCCTTAATGGCGCTACGCTCGTTATTATCGCCTTGATGATTTTTTATGAAGCGATCAAACGCTTTAACTCTCCACCAGAAATTGCAACCCAAGGTATGCTGATCGTTGCCACTGTCGGTATGCTGGTCAATATCTTAGTTGCATGGCTCATGCATCGAGGCAGTCAAGGTGGAGAGTCGCACGGGCACAATCATGGTAAAAATGATGCCGCATTAATAGAAACACCCGATAATAAAGAACCTGTCAATCTCAATATGCAAAGTGCTTATTTGCACGTACTGAGCGATCTGCTGGGCTCTGTTGCTGCTATTATCGCTGCGCTGTTGATGATGGGGTTTGGTTGGGTATGGGCAGATGCCGTGGCATCCGTGATTGTTGCGATTCTTATATTAGTCAGTGGGTACCGCGTCGTACGTGATTCTGTGCATATATTAATGGAAGGCACCCCTGCTAACATATCGCTAGTCAACGTTGAGCAAAAATTACTCGCACACCCTCAAGTACAAAAAGTTCATGACCTACACGTTTGGAGCATTACTAGCGGCCTGAACGCCCTATCTTGCCATGTCGTAGTCGATGGAGAAATGAGTATTCATGAGTCGAGTAACCTCATTGCCAATCTTGAACAAAGCCTATCAGCGCTCGGTATTCATCATGCGACTATTCAAGTAGAAAGCCTGTTACATCCACAAAACAGCTCACATAGTGAGGCTCTCGTTTGCGATATTGCGGGACAAGCACCTGCTGGCAACAGTCATATTGGACATAATCATTAAAAGCAAATACCAGTATTGTTAGAAACCTGGCCAATTATTGGTTATGTTTCATCAAATGATATAAATAAAGCAATATGTGCCAAACAATCCAAGTAGCCACCAATACCCAAAGACCGATACTAACTACGAGTAACGTCATTCTGATTGAAGTATCTAAACAGCCGTTGCAGATATTTGGCAAATAGACTGAGCCCATATTTGACATCATCAGCAACCAAAACCCAAGTGCAAGTATGACTCCGGTACAAATGACGATAAAGGCTATTTTGCCAATAATTTTCAATGAGGCTCGCCACTTAGGACAGACTGTCAATTCTGATGAGTAGTTGCTCATAAAGGTCATTCTCAATAATTTGATTGGCTATAAATCATTGTTGTCTTATATAGTATTAAAAATAAGAACCTATGAGCCAATAAAATAAGAATATTTCACTTAAGTTTGCCTAAAACTTGTTTCTACGATTGTAATAGCATGTTAAAAGTGATGAAAAACCCTATCTCTCGACCATATTTTTGATATAAATTCTGTATACTTAAGACTGACTACCCCTTTTCACGATCCATTGATGATATAACATTATGTCTAGACGCTCAGCACCCTTTGTCGCCCCAGACTATATCGATGATCCTACGTCAAAAGACGGCAAAAAACACGCCAAAGTTTTGCTATCGACGTTGCAAGAGGACATTGCAAACTTTCGTCATGAGCAGTTTCCGCCGGATATTTTGCGCCAGATTCGCGATATGCCTATCTATGAAGGCAACTTAGCAGAGGTACAAGCTTATCAGCAGCGCTGGCAAAATCTACTTGAGCGCGCCAAGGATTTTTATCCAGCGGCCAATATGCCACCTGATTATCTGCCGCTTCCAGCTAGTCTTGAGATACCGCAGTTTATCTACCATGTTCAGCGCCTACATTTAACCAAAACGCGAGCCAAGGAATCTAAAAGCTTTGGCTCAGTTGGTGCGCTGACTGATAAATGTGGACACTATACTGATGATGAAGTTGCTCGCATGACAGCGGTACTGGATAATGATGACGAAGCGCGTTTGGTCGCTCATCGTGAGTTTATTGATCTACGCGCTTATGTTTTTTGCCGCGATAGCAAGGGTGAGATGCTAGAGCCTGAACGGGTACGTTTTTATCGTACTGGTCTTATCGTCCATGCTTTGCCTGATTTTAAGATTGTTGATAGCAGGCAAACACCGCGCAAGCGCCGCAACGATGCTTATAACAATCCGCTTGCAGATAATGGTGTTTGGAAGATTTATCGCAAAAAATAATATATGTTGATGCTATATTTTTTCGCGATACTAATTTTAGTTATATCCGTTTTAAATTGCTTATTTTGTCCTAATTTCTGAGGATTCCAGATGTTCGCTGCCGCCGCCGGCTCACCAAATTTAATGTTACAAGCCACTATCTTTTTGGGAGCAGCGCTGCTCTTTGTTCCCCTTGGTAAACGCTTCGGTATTGCAACGGTCCTAGGCTACCTCATCACAGGGCTTATATTGGGTCCAAGCGGTTTGGATGTGGCGGGTGATGCTGAAAGTCTACTGCACTTTTCAGAGTTTGGCGTGGTCATGCTGCTATTTATCATCGGGCTTGAACTACAGCCCTCGCGGCTTTGGGCGCTACGCCGCTCGATATTCGTTCTTGGCGGTCTACAGGTCGGGTTGACTGGTACGCTATTGATGGGGCTATTGCACCATTTTTTTGCCTTACAGCTAGATACTGCTTTTATCGTTGGCTTTGGTTTGGCACTCTCCTCGACCGCTTTTGTGCTACAGATATTGACCGAAAAACAGCAGCTTTCAAGCACACATGGCCGCGAAGCTTTTACTATCTTACTATTCCAAGACATTGCGGTTATTCCTTTATTAGCGGTCATTCCGTTCTTGTCAGGAGTTCGTGAGCAAAGCTACGATTTACTGTACTTCGGGAAAGTATTTGCAGTCTTTGCCGGTCTAATTTTTGCCAGTCGTTATGTGGTTCGACCCTTCTTTAAGTTTGTGGCCTCAAGCGGTGCTTCAGAATTACTGACGGCGGTCGCGTTGTTTATCGTTATGGGCGTGTCTATTTTGATGGGTCAAATTGGTCTATCAATGGCACTAGGTGCATTTTTGACAGGCGTGTTGTTAGCTGACTCTGAGTATCGACACGAATTAGAGGCCAGTATCGAACCGTTTAAAGGATTGCTATTAGGTCTATTTTTCATGTCAGTTGGCATGCTCACTGACGTGAAACTTATCTTGGCCAAGCCGATATTTATCATTGGCTGTGCCCTCGCCTTGATGTTTATCAAATTTGCAGTGATTGCAGCCATTGCCAAAGTGTCAGGCAACCGCTGGCCAACCAGTATCAGATTGGGTGTGACCTTGGCGCAAGGCGGTGAATTTGCCTTTGTTCTGTTCAGTGTCGCCACCGCCCAAAATGTCTTACGTCCTGAGCTTGCCAATACGCTGAACCTTGTCGTTACGATCTCAATGGCACTGACACCGCTGGCCTTTTTATTATTAGAAAAAATAGGCGAACCATTATTTGCCAAACGCAAACCAAGTCGAGAATACGACACCATTCCTGATCATGAGCATCAGGTAATTATCGCAGGCTTTGGCCGAGTCGGTCAGATCATCGGTCGTGTGCTTCGTATGCATAACATTGAATTCACAGCCATTGAACGTTCTGCCAACCGAGTAGATTTCGTGCGTAAATTTGGTAACCAAGTCTATTACGGCGATCCAAAAAACCCTGAGATTCTACGAGCTGCAGGTATTCAAAAGGCGCGTGTCTTTATTTTGGCAATCGATGACCTAGAGCGTTCCATCACCACCGCTCAGTATTTACGCAAAAACTATCCTGAGTTGATTGTATTAGCCAGAGCGCGTGATCGTCAGCATTATTACCGTTTGCGCGAAGTTGGTGTGCGTCACATTTGGCGTGAGACTTACTTGTCATCTTTAGACATGTCACGTGAGTCGCTACAGCTACTCGGTATCTCTCCAGAAAAAGCTCGAGAGACAGTGAAAACGTTCCGTGATTATGATGACGACCTGATTGAGCGTCAGCAAGCCATTTACGATGATGAAGCCAGCATGATTGAGTCTGCACAATCAGCGATGGCAGAGCTTGAAAGCCTATTTGATGAAGATATCGGCAAAGCGCGCAAGATGGATTTGACCGATTTCTACGAAGCCTTGAAGAGCCAAGCGACACCAGTTGACGAAACAGACGATACCGCAACAGACTCTAAACACTAGCAAAAACTAAATAAGTATAGCCCCTAGTCAGATAGACAGTTTTTAGGGGCTTGTTTTTTATTCAGTGAGCTTGTGCAGTCCCAGTTATCACTGTCTGGTATATGATAAAAAACCAATGTCTGCTCGTTCAGATAGCGGATTGGGAACGTCACATTTTGAATCGTTGCAATCACTGCACAATCAGTCATCGGCACGCCAGCAGCTTGAGTATCGACATACATGCGCACCTGTTGCTCCTCGGTACTGAGTGGCAAATCTACAGGACACCGCCCTGTCTGCTGATAAATCAACGCTACTCGGTTTTGGGCATTTTTGGCAATATCATAAGCATCAAATAGCACTTCATTTTCTTTTGGTTTGGCGATAATAGGTAAAAACTGCACCTTAATGACCAATAATGCAAAGGCAAAAAAACCAAATCCTAGCGCCAATCCAAATAAACTGACGCCGCCTTCTCTTTTTAAATGCGCTTTTTGTGCCGCCTCATCTCGCGGATAATCGTTAATCGCATCCGCGATCTCACGTCGCGCCATCCGGTAATAATATGCATCTGTCCAGCGTGCCACCATAGCAGACCAAAACAACCAAATAATCGCAGCAATACCGATACGCGTTGCCATCTGATAAACGTCTGGCACATAAGACATCGCCACAAACTCAAAGGCAACTAAGACAATAGCGACATTAAGCTGAATAAATGACCATCCTGCCACGCTATACACAATGGCATCCATATATCGTTTACGGTATAACAACCAAGGAAAAGTAATAAAAAATGCGGCCCAATGCCATTTTGGCGACAGATAGCCTTGCTGATCAAACTGCTCAAAGCGCTTGAGATAATAGCGCTGGGTACGATCACCGATAAACCATTGATCCAGTTGCTTGCGCTTAGCAGGTGTTAACGACTCTTGATAAAACGGTGGCGGTGAATCCGTCTCAATAAATAGCATGGCAATACGCTCTACTGACTCTTAGAAAAAATATCTCTTAACGATGACACTATGATAACGCTAAAACCCATATCTAGGATAGAGAAACGACAGAACTGAGCAGCAAACGCGCTAAAATAGGATTGTACGTTCACAGTTGTATGGATTTAACTTATAATGAGCCAACATCACCCACTTAATTAAGCCTTACAAATCCTATGAGTCAACATTCTGATATCAATGACACCATCAATAGTAATAATACTACTGATGAGCAAACCTCTAATAACACTAATGCGCCTATCGATACGGATACAAACGCTAGCCAAGAGGTAGAACCTAGCTCTGATAAACACATTCGCATCGTTAATACGTTCATGAAGCGGCGCACGCACATGAACAAAAACGCCGAGCTAGCACTCACTGCTCCAGAATTTTCTGAGTATTTGGTCAATAACAGTTTCGGCGATGGCGACCTTTCAGGTATTGATAACCTGCGAGCGCTGTTCGCTGATAGCCCGAACGGTTCTGACGCACCGCTGACCTTAGAGATTGGTTTTGGTTTGGGTGATTCATTTATTGAGATGGCAGCCGCAGAGCCCACGCGCAATTTCGTCGGCGTCGAAGTGCACGAGCCAGGCATTGGTAAATGCGCTTATATGGCAGGAACGCAAGACTTGAGCAATGTCAAAATCATCAATGGCGATGCTATTCAATTGCTGAAGCAACTACCAGAAAATCATATTGATCGTATTCAGCTATACTTCCCTGATCCATGGCAAAAGAAGCGTCATTACAAACGCCGTTTCGTCAGTCCTGAGCGTATGGCTATCGTTACACGCAGTCTAAAACAAGGCGGCTGGTTTCATACAGCCACTGACTGGGAGCATTATGCATTTTGGATGGTTGAGGTATTGGATGGTTTTGCTGGATTGACCAATAAAGCAGGCGCGGGCAACTTCACTGACCGTCCTGACTTTCGTCCAATGACCAAGTTTGAGCGTCGCGGTCTTGAGCGTGGTCACGGGGTCTGGGATTTGATCTATATCAAAGACTAGCAAATACAATCTTGCTATCAATAATTTTGACAAAGCGGCTATTCTATTTAGCCGCTTTTTTATGTCCGTTTATAAGCTTGCTATCACAGCAATAAATGTGCTTAGCGGGTCGTTGGTTGCTTTTATCTCGTCATACTCTTGACTTCAAAGCCCTATAGTATGGTAATACGTGGAAGAATCACAAATTGTAATTATGTGAAACATAGCGCCTAGAGCCCTATTTATCGATGAAAAATCATCTTTGACGCACAATATTGGAAGCTTGCAATATATGATCTATAGACGCAAGCATAGATACTATAAGGGCTTCGAGAGTTCTCCCCATAAGCTGTGGATAACCCTGTGTATAAGTCACCACTTGACAAGTATATGCTTAGGAAACTTAAAGGATAAGATAAAATCGTTCATTTTTTGTACAATTAAAAAATTATTTTAAATCAATCACTTATATCAAATACAAAGCCATAAAAAATTATTTTAAATATTTTTAAAAATAATTTAGCCGTTTATAATGTTTCACAACCAATGAAAATAAATACATTATTTGCTGTGGACAACTCATAAGTCTATTGACAAACATAGCTGTTATCAGGTTCAAAAACACATTTGATCAAATGGCCATCTTCGTGAATCCTCACTCTTATATCGTACGACATTCAGTGTCGTTTAGCGTCGTCCAAGACTCAATATAGCAATTGGATTTTGTTATAATTACTCTATCGAGTCAATAGCACTACAGAGACTCAGATATCTATTAGTCGTTAATATCTAACTCAAAAGCTATTGTAAATGTGATTGATTATGAACTTATTTTTACTTCTCTCGTTATTTAATTTTACTGTATAGTAGAGCGATATCTCGATATTACTATTGATAGCAGTCATATGACAACCTGTTTATTTGAGCCCGTTGTCAGAGCGCTAATGGCTACATTACTTACCTTAGTAGCGCTGCTCAGTATGCACCAGTTATCACTCTTAGTCGCATAAACATTTTATCTATAGCACCAAATCAATTATCAAAAATAAGGAATCCAATATGGACGACAATAAAGCCAAAGCCCTCAAAGCGGCATTAGGTCAAATTGAAAAGCAATTTGGTAAAAACACCATTATGCATCTGGGTGATGACTCAGCCATTCTCGACGCTGATGTGGTCTCAACAGGCTCTCTTGGTCTAGATATCGCGCTTGGTATTGGTGGATTGCCAAAAGGTCGTATCGTTGAGATCTACGGTCCTGAAAGCTCAGGTAAAACCACGATGACCTTACAAGCTATCGCGGAGTGTCAAAAACAAGGTGGCACCTGTGCATTTATCGATGCTGAACATGCGCTTGACCCTGTCTATGCACGCAAGCTAGGCGTCAATACCGATGACTTATTACTATCGCAACCTGATAACGGTGAGCAAGCACTTGAGATTACTGACATGCTCGTGCGTTCAGGCGCGATTGATATGATCGTTATTGACTCGGTTGCTGCCCTGACTCCGCGTGCAGAAATTGAAGGCGAGATGGGCGACTCACACATGGGTCTGCAAGCGCGTCTGATGAGCCAAGCGCTACGTAAGATTACTGGTAATGCCAAACGCTCTAACTGTATGGTGGTGTTTATTAACCAAATCCGTATGAAAATTGGTGTTATGTTTGGTAGCCCAGAGACCACAACTGGTGGTAATGCCCTTAAATTTTACGCCTCTGTGCGTATGGACATTCGCCGTATCGGTGCGGTCAAAAACGGTGATGAAATCATCGGTAACCAAACTCGTGTCAAAGTCATCAAAAACAAAATGGCACCCCCTTTCCGTCAAGCTGAGTTTGAGATTACTTATGGCGAAGGTACCAACCATTTGGCTGAAGTGATTGACTTAGGCGTCGAGATTGGCGCGGTTGGTAAGGCAGGTTCATGGTACAGCTATGGCGATGAAAAAATCGGTCAAGGTAAAGCCAACTCTGTCCTGTTCTTAAAAGAAAACCCTGCTATTGCCAAAGAGATCGAAGATAAAATTCGTGACGAAAAACTTGGTACGAAAAAAGATAGCAAAGCGCCTGAAACTGACGATGTAGAACTGGCACCTGAATCTGTACAATAATGGCTCGCTAGTAACCATTATCAGTGACCGCTATAAATAATCATGACTTATTATGAAAATTAAAACATTGGCTGAAATCTTAGCTGAGTCGGAAACCGACTCAGCTAGTTCTGTTGATAACAAACGAAAAAAACCTACTAAATATTCCTATCCAAACACATCTAAAAAATCAGGTAAATCTAGTAAGCCTTCCAAATACCCAGTTCAAGATCATTCAAGCACTGGTAAGCCTACTGTTGATACATCATATTTTGAAGAATCTTCTGCTAAGATAAAAAAACCTTCCAAATCCAAAAAACGTAAAAAGCGCTTTCATCCAGCTGCTAACTTCACCGCTGAGCCAAGCGATACACCTGCTTATCAGCCACCTGAAGCACAAACCATCAAAGAGATGTTGGCAGAAGTCAAACTCAACGTTCATCGTGACGAAACAGAGGATAGTTCAGTTATAGATAACAGTATTGAACCGTCTTCAGAAAGCTTGGATCATGAATCCGAATTGTCTAACGCTAATGATAGCGACATAGACAGCCAAGATGATAATATACCAGCCGCGCTCAAAGCTTACTTACGTACCCCCGAACAAAAACAAGCAGAAATCGATGCCATTAAAGCTGAAAGCCGACTACGTTGGCTCGCATTCTATTACTTGTCACGCCGCGAATATGGCAAGGCTGAGCTCAAACAAAAGCTGATCGACAAAGAACAAGACCCAGAAAAAATCGACGCCCTACTCGATGAATTCGAGGAAAAAGGCTATCAGAGCGATTACCGTACTACCTTAATGCTTATACGTGAGAATATTCGTAAAGGTCGTGGGCGCGGACGAATCAAGCAAGAGTTCTATCGTAAAAAAATCGCTATGCCAGGCAACATCGATGAATTGATTGATATGGCAAATAGCGAATCTGAAGAATTTAGCGAATTCGTCGATGACAGTGCAGATAATTTGGTCGATGGGGTAGATTGGCTAAAACTCGCTGTGGTAGCCCGTACCAAAAAATACGGTGATGACATACCTACTGAGCAAAAAGACAAAGCCAAACAACTGCGATTTTTGCAGTACCGAGGGTTCAATACAGATATCTGCTTTGCAGCGCTCAACTACACAGTAGAGACGTTAGATGAGCGATTTTAAAACTTTAATATTATTATAATAGATATAAAAAGGAGCACGTCGTCAAACGCACTCTAAATTTATGACTCTAAGCTTTTTTAACTCAATTCGTTACTTTAAAGTACCGAGACGATTAGACAGCTGGCTAATAATTTGATCAATCTCTTCGTTGGCTTCCGCTTCATTATCTAGATTGCCGTTAGGCGTTAGCTGGTTCATCACCTCAGGCAGTAATTCAGCCAAACCTTGACGTACTTCTGTTTCGTTTGCACCCGTACGCGCTGCTACTTGCTGGATTTCGTCTTCGTCAAATAACTGGTTAATTTCATTCGGGTCCAAGTTGTCATTGGCCTCATCCGTGCTCATCCAAGAACGTGCTTGTTCAGCATGACCCATGCCAGTAATTTTTGATAATGCACCGCCTATACCACCATTACGCTTGATCCAGCTCAGTACCATTGGCATGAGGACAGCGATAAGCATCCCCTTACCGCCAAAGCCACTACTGCTACGTTGACCGCCCAACACACTACCTAAGATATCTCCCAGTCCACCAGCACCTGAGCTGACGCTACCACGCTGATTGCCACCAGCCAAACCACCAATGATATCGTCTAGCCCGAAGCCATTATCTGGCTTACGATCGTATTGCTGCGGATTATAGCCACCTCCTTGACTACCGCTGCCCAATACGCTGCCTAATATATCGCCCAAACCACCAGTACGACGTGGGTCGGTGCGTTGGTTGACTGGATTGCGCTGAGCATCGTCTGGATTCATCGCGCTACGTGCAACTTGGCTGACCAAATTCCCTAATAAGCTCATACTCTATTCCTCTTTTTGTCATATTATTTATTATAAAAACCTACTGCCTAATCCTATCAATACTTGCTTTATAAATACTTGCTTTTCGCTTGTATAAATTTGAGAAATGAGACAGTCGGTTTATGTGCTTTATTATTAACTTTTAATATAACAAAACTCTTTGAGCATCGAGATAGTTGTTTTGTTATGGCATGTAGGTAATCGTAAGCTCATAAAAAGAGAGTAAAAAACTGAATAAAGACATGAAGGCTAATTAGCAAATTTAACCTTTATTGATATTGGCTAAAATGCTGAGCTCTCGCCATTGCTCAAGGCTTACTTGATCGCGAAATATAGTCATTGATAAAGATCGCTGGTAAGGCTTAACGATACTGAACTCAAAAACCATTGCCAATTGATAGCGGTTGACAGAGATTAAATGCGCTTGCCATAGCTCATCGCCGCGGCCTGTTCGCATCAACAACTGCCATTGCTTATCCATACGCTGACCAAGGGGTGGTTGGCTAAGATGCAGTATGGTTGGTCGAGATATGGCTAGATAACTTGCAACCGCTGCTGACACTATAAAGATAAGTAGGTACTGCCAAAATGCTAAAGAGGCCAGCCATGCCAACACAATCATGATACCAGCCAAGCTAACATATAGTAGCCAACGTAAGTAACTGGCAGGCTGGATAGCTGTATCAATGCGTAGAGACGTTACTAATGTCATTTATATATGCCAATCAATTGCATAGCATCTACACCAAGTCTTTGGTATGACGCCATGTTTTTATTTTATTAACGAGTGTCCATATATCATCCTCTGCTGGACGATTTTGATTGGTAAAATAATCCAATAAATCAGGGTCTTCATGCGTGAGCATCTGAGCAAATGTCTCTTGCTCAGCAGAATCTGCTGTCAGATATAACTCTTTGACATAAGGATCGATATAAAAATCTAACTCTTTCAAGCCGCGACGAGCCTGATAGATAATACGGCGCTGCTCATTGGTCGGTTCTGGCTGAGTGGTACTGGTCATAAAGATACTCTCTTTCATTTCAATAGTTTTTGATGTGGTATTGAATCATAGTGGAAAACTGGATGGTAAATATTGTATTTATCACGGTGTAGCTTTATCGAGCATTTGTACTAATAATACAATGCTCGTGATGGTACGCTGCTAATTGACTCCATAATGCCACTGCTTGCTGCATCATCCCTACATTATGCGTGCGAATGATGCTGGCACCTTGTTGTAGCGCAAATATCCCAGCAGCAGTCCCTACGGCGTCTCGTTCTATCGCTTGAGTGGTCTGTACTGCTTTAACACCGCTATTGGTCAATACTTCTGCCAAAAAGCGTTTACGTGAAATACCAAACATCATTGGCAAACCCAATGCCTGTAGGCTATCTAACTGACTTAACAAAGCACAATGATGCTCATAGTTTTTGGCAAAACCAAAACCTGGGTCAATAATAATATTTTCCTGCTTAACACCAAGGCGCATTACCTCTTCGATACGTGCGGTCAGTTCTGTGCTCACATCATCAATCACATTATCATACTGTGCAAAGTCGTTCATCGTCGTCGGCTCACCGCGCATATGCATTAACATGACAGGAATATCGAGGCTAGCGGCCAGTTCTGCAGCGCCAGTACGTTTTAGTGCTCTGACATCATTCCAAATATCAGCACCAGCATCAAAAGTTGCCTGCATGACTTCAGGACTGCTAGTATCAATAGATAACCAAATATCGTCTCCACAATGCTGGCGTATAGCTTGTACCACTGGCACAACCCGTTGTAGCTCCTCAGCAGTCGCTACAGCATCTGCATTGGGGCGAGTAGATTCGCCACCAATATCAATAATAGTAGCACCGTTATCCATCATCTGCTGACAATGAGCAACGGCACCCTCTACCGCATTGAATTGCCCACCATCTGAGAATGAATCTGGCGTTACATTCAAGATGCCCATAATATGTGGCTCAGACAAATTCAAGGTTTTATTACGGCTCGATATCTTGTAGTTGGGTAAAGGCTGAAATAATGACATGACCGATCCATCATAAATAAATTGTATAAAATAGCTCGAAGGTTCGTTATCTGTGCTTATGATACCAGTAAATCTTGTGCCGTCCTAAGCCCTTCATAAAATGAAAGCAATAAAAAAGCCCTTTATCATAAAGGGCTTTTTATCAAATACAAATCAGATATGTACTACATCGCCGGTAATGGTGGCGGTGTAGAAGTAGTCGTTTTGATGTCGTTTTTTGACAAGTTGACTTCGTTATGCTGATAGACTCTTGGTGGACGCGGTTCTTCACCTGCTAGAATATCTTGCAGTTGGTCACGGTCAATGGTTTCCCAGTTCATGAGCGCTTCGACCATTGCATGCATTTTATCTTGATTGGCTTCAATCAATTCGCGAGCGATATCGTACTGCTCTTCTAGCATACGGCGCACTTCTTCATCGACCTTTTGCTGCGTGGCTTCTGAAATCGTACGGCCACCGCCGCCAAAGTATCCTTGCGAGCTGTCATCATCTTCATACACCATGATACCTAGTGCATCAGACATACCGTACTTTGTGACCATTGCGCGTGCCATTTTGGTTGCACGTTCAAAGTCGTTTGAGGCACCCGTTGACATCTGATTGATAAAGACCTCTTCAGCGATACGGCCACCAAACAAAATCGCAATGTCGCTTAACATCTTAGATTTATACATGCTGGTTTGATCATGCTCAGGCAGCTGCCATGTCACACCAAGGGCAAAACCACGAGGCATAATAGTGACCTTATGCACAGGATCGGTACCTGGCAGTAGCTCAGCTACTAACGCATGACCCGCTTCATGATACGCAGTCGCACGGCGCTCTTCTTCGCGTATCACCATTGATTTACGCTCAGGACCCATGTATAACTTATCTTTTGCATCTTCAAAGTCATTCATGTCGACACTGGTCTTGTTACGACGCGCGGCAAACAAGGCTGCTTCATTTACAAGGTTGGCAAGCTGTGCACCACTGAATCCTGGCGTACCACGAGCAAGAGAACCTGCATCGACACTGATGGTGTTTGGCAACTTTCTCAAATGTACTTTCAAGATTTGCTCACGACCTTTGATATCTGGCAAGCCCACTTGAACCTGACGGTCAAAACGACCTGGACGCAGTAGCGCTTTATCAAGTACGTCAGCACGGTTGGTTGCGGCAATAACGATAACGCCTTCATTGCCTTCAAAACCATCCATCTCAACCAATAATTGGTTCAATGTCTGCTCACGCTCGTCATTACCGCCGCCCATACCAGAGCCACGATGACGACCGACCGCATCAATCTCATCAATAAAGATGATACAAGGGGCGCTTTTCTTTGCTTGTTCAAACATGTCGCGTACACGTGATGCACCTACACCAACAAACATCTCGACAAAGTCAGAGCCTGAGATTGAGAAGAATGGTACTTTGGCTTCACCAGCAATAGCTCTTGCTAGCAGTGTCTTACCCGTACCCGGTGGACCTACCATTAAGATACCACGAGGAATCGTTGCACCAAGTTTGGTAAATTTATCTGGGTCACGTAAGAACTCGACCACTTCAACGACTTCTTCTTTGGCTTCTTCACAACCAGCCACATCTTCGAAGTTCACCTTGATTTGATCTTCCGTCAGCATCTTCGCTTTTGACTTACCAAAGCTCATTGGGCCGCCGCCTTTACCGCCTGCACCGCCCTGCATATTACGCATAAAGAATAAAAACAGACCAATAATCAGTAAAATTGGGAAACTGGCTATCAGTAGTTGCATCAATACGCTTTGGCGCTTTGGTGCGGTCCCTTGGACTTCGACTTGGTTCTCACGTAGCATTGGCATCAACTGGTCATCTGACACAGCTGGTCTAATGGTCTCAAAAGATGAGCCATTTTTCTTTTCGCCGGTGATCTGTTCGCCGTCGATTTCGACACTGGCTACTTGGTTTTCTGACACAGCGGTCACAAACTCAGAGTAGTTAAGGTTATCCGGCTCAGATGATTGATCAAAGCCGCTAAACACCAGCACCAAAACGCCGATTACCACCAGCCACAATAAGGTATTTTTTACCATGTCGCTCACTAGTTATTCCCATCCCTTACTTATTGGTGTGTTTACTAAACACGTGACGTCTATAAACGTATTGCTCATTTTTGATAAACTTCCTAATACCAAAAAAACTTCACTTAGACTTGTATGATCTATAAATAGCATAAAGGCTGTTTTTACAAGTAATCAATACAATATAAGTGCAAAATTGTCATCATTGAGCTGATAAAACGCTTATTATCAGACGACTTTGCCTAAAACGTATGCTAAAAACAAAGGTAATATACCATGATATGTGGTGCTAACCCGTATAATTCAAGCAGCTTTCACGATTATTCAGTTAACGATTGTAGCGATTTTCACACTATGATAATAATAGTTTATGGTGATTCGTTATATCGCTTACAATAGCGGCAACTCATTGATGTTAAAACTATTTAATCGCCACCCAAAACATCTCTTTTGAGCGCGGACGTGACGCACCTGGTTTTATACTACGAATCTTACTAAAATCCTGCTGCATCTGCTTGCGTAATTCTTGTGTGCCTTCGCCCTGAAACACTTTCATAATAAGTGCGCCACCTTTTGGTAAGGTTGATAAAGCAAAGTCCACTGCCAGCTCGCATAAGTACATCATACGCGGCTGATCGATAGCGCTATTTCCAGCCGTATTGGGTGCCATATCAGACAATACCACGTCGACTTGCCTATCGCCTACTTCTGCCATAATGGCGTCGAACACTTCAGCTTCACGAAAATCACCCTGAATAAAGGTAACATCAGGCAAAGCATCCATCGCCAGAATATCAGAAGCAATCAAGATACCATCATCACCAACCAACTGTCCCGCTACTTGAGACCAACTGCCAGGCGCACTACCTAAATCCACAACCGTCATGCCTTTCTTAATCAGGTTGGTTTTTTCATTAATCTCTAATAATTTATAAGCGGCACGAGCACGGTAGCCATCTTTTTGAGCCTTTTGTACATAATGATCGTCAATATGCTCTTTCATCCAAGCACTACTGCTCTTTGATAGTTTTTTGTTTTCGATACGCGTGGCCAAAATACCTGCTCCTATTGCTTTACTAAATCTAGCTGCTTTAATTGCTCTATCACTTACAAACTGATACTAATCCGTTACGGATTATTCTAAATACGGTGTTAATCAAATTTTTTATTCATGGTTGGTCGCAAACTGACCAAATTCTATTGGTTAAATAACTGTTTTATAAGGCAGTAGCGTTTATAATGTACCAAACATTCAGTTTAACATTTTCGTCACGTAAAATCGTGCAAAATCCTGCTGATCTCATGCAAGATGGTCACAGATTATCTATAATGATCAATAACTGTTTTTGACAGTACCATTTTTATTTTTACCAACACCTAGGAATTCTATGCAACTCGATAACGCTACCATCAAACGTCTAAAAGGCATCGGTCATGAGCTAAAGCCTATCGTTATGATCGGCAACAAGGGTATTACCCCAACCATTACCGAAGAGATTGATCGCGCGCTAACAGATCATGAGCTTATCAAAGTAAAACTGCCTGCTGGCACGAAAGAAGAGCGCGACATCGTTGGCGCTGAACTTGCTAAAGCGGCTAATGCGTCTTTGGTTCATTCTATTGGACGTATGGCATTATTGCTACGTCAAAACCCAAATGCCAACCCTAAACTGTCTAACCTAGCACGTCACGCGCAATAATATGTGCTGACAAGCTCTGTTTGAGTAACAGTATGCCGCATCAGCTTAAATAATGACGGTAACTATAAAAGCCGCGATGCATCTTGCTCGCGGCTTTTATGTTGTCTGCTGGTTTTGGATTTACTTAATGTGCCTTATTAGCCTAGTTAGTCGGTTGAATCTTTTACCATTACTTTTTAAAAGTACTATAGAGTTTGTTAAACAATGAACCAATTTTTTAATCTTGTTATAGCCACCGAGACGCTAGAAAACGACGCACAGCAACTGGATGTGACAGTAGAAGAGTTACAGCGTATTTGTGTCAAGGTGAACGCCAAGATCGTTCGACAGCCAGTATTACAATTACAGTTGACCTATCAAATTACTTTACCCAGTCAAATGTTAGCCAATCAATTGGCTTGGCCGACTTGGCAGCAAACCCGAGTAGGATTTGTTGACTATCTGTGGGAGGAGACTTGCCTTGAATGCTTTTTTTCCGGTGACACTCTAAGTGATGAGGACATTACTGAGATTCAAGACGCTGAACCTTACATTGAGATTAATGCCAACCCTGATGGCCGCTATGCACTCTATAAGTTTAAAAGCTATCGTCAACCTGCCACATTGCCACCAACACCTTTATACGAGGCTGATGGACACACACGTGCCTCTATTGAGTGGACGGATAATATAAATGCACAGGACATAATACAGAACTCGTTATTCGACAAATCATCAGTAGTGCATTCCCTTTATTACTATGAGCGAGGCTTTAACGTTCCTCTAGTCGAACTTCCTAATCAAAAATACGCCATTGTAAATACGATTATTGAGCAGATACATCCTTGTGTTATTTTACAGCTCGGCAAGACTACTTTATATTTTGCCTCAAACCACGCCTCCCCGCCTGATTTCCATAATCGCAACTATTGGCCAAAATTTGTGCTTTGATTTGCTTATATGAGCTGCGCTTATTTAGATACGGCTATTCTTAGATATCATTATTCAAAGCGCAAAAAAAACCCAGCAATGTCATAAAGAACATTACTGAGTTTGGAGAAAACTTTTAATTCGTTTAACTGATACTTATTTGTCAGCCATCGCAAGGTAAATACCGCGGTCTGATGCATCATCAACATACTGCGAGTCACGCCATGTCGTATAGCTGTAGTTACCGCTATATGGGCTAATGCTGTTTTGACGGAAATCAGATACCCAGTCATTACCATCAAAAATCTGGATATGACCATGTGGACGGCTTGATGTGCGGTTATAGACAACGACGTCACCAACTTGAGGTTCCATATCGTTACTGATTTTGGTAAAACCTGCTTGGGCTAGTGTGCCACGAGAGGCATATTGATAAGCTGAAGGATTAGGCGTAAATTCGTAACCTGCTGACTGTAGCGCTTTACGTACATAGCGAGCACAGTAGCCAGAACTTCTAGATAGTGCGACTCGTGATGCGTTTGCCGCTGCGATAGCAGGAGCAGAATTACGATCAGGGACGCGACTTGCTTGCTGCTGACGCTGCTCGTATGATAAACGGCTAGTGAGTGACGCGAGCTGATATTCTTTTTGTTTAGCATGAGCGCTTAGATTGTCAATAGCTTGACTGATCTCATCGTTGCTATATACATGAGCACCACTGTTAGTGCTGTAGATGTTGCGACTAGAACCATAGTTCGCAGAAGTAGAAATATTTGTGATGGTATGACTCAAGGTATTATTTGGTTGAAAGGTTGTTTCAGCAGCACCGCTCGTCTGTGCGATACCCATTCCCAATACTGACAAAATTAATAAAGCTTGTTTCATAAATTTACTACCTATTGTTAATACAAGTCTGCTCGTCATCCGTGACGAAACATCAATTAATTTAGAAGATATAATCATTAAACAAACATGATAAAATCTTTATCACAACAGCTCGTTCTTTTATAGTGACTAACACCATTATCATCGCCCGTTTAGTCAACTACCTCATAAAATTTTGCTGTATATCGCTTTTAGCATGTCTATTCTACATATCGAGTTTGTCACCTAATAGATGAGTCATCACGATGTCAAAAAAACAGCCTAATCGGCTTGCCCAGCTTATAGATCATCAAGCGTTTGCTGGTAGTGCGCTACCTCAAACTCTTGCTAATAACATGCGGCTATATATAGAAGCGACCAATGAGGTAAAAGAGCTGCTGGTAGACTGTCTACCTGAGGAAATCCTCAATACCTGTTGGGTCGTAGGCTTAACCTCTGAGCAGTTAATACTCAGTGTGGGTTCGATGACCGCGGCTAATCATATTCGCTATTTACAAAACGCGTATTTGCAAGTATTAACAGAGCAGTCAATTACATTTAAACAACTCAAGCAAATTCGTGTTGTAGTAGCTAAAACATCTGCCAATAATTATTCATCTAAACAATCATCAGCGTTATCAGCAACCTTGTCCAAACCTGGTAAAGCCAATGAAAATCAGGCTCTTAGCCAAAACACAAAACGGACTATATCACAGGCTGCAGAGCATGTCACCACTGATGAAAATCTAAAAAAAGCCCTCCTACGCCTAGCAAATCATTAAAAATACAGATATTACAATGTAAAGTTATGTAAATAAAACCATGAAATGAGATTGGTAACGCTGCCTTTTTGTAATATCCTAAACAAAAAAAATCATCTATTGGTGCCATTCAATTTATGAATAGAACCAATAGATGATTTGGAAATCACCTACAGCTTTTACGCACTCTGCCTTAGAATAAAATTCACAAAATGCTATAGACTTTATATTCAAAATATTGCATATTATATAAATGTAATTATAGCGTTGCTATGTAATATTGCGTAAATGTTTCGATACTTCGTGTATATTCCTGTATTTATCCTTCAACTGCTAAACCATTTAGCGGTGAATATTCGATTGGGCATGTTACATTGTCATCAAAAGTTACAATTTCAAAGTTATTTTCATCAGAGAGTATTTCACGCACTAACAAATTATTTAATGCATGACCAGATTTGTAGGCATTAAAACGACCGACGATAGGATAACCAATCAGATATAAATCTCCGAGCGCATCTAAAATTTTATGGCGAACAAATTCATCATTAAAGCGTAGGCCTTCTTCATTAAGAATATTGGCATCATCGATGACGATGGCATTTTCCATACTGCCGCCCAAGGCCAGATTATTCTGACGCAATTGTTCTATGTCACGCAAAAAGCCAAAAGTACGTGCTTCGCTTAGCTGCTCAATAAAGTTTTGGGTAGAGAATTGCAGTTGAGCATGTTGAAAATTTTTGTCAATGGCAGGGTGATCAAAGTCAATCTCAAAATTCAATTCAAACCCGTCATAAGGGCGTAGCTCTGCCCATTTATCATCTACTTTGACTCGTACTGGTCGTACAATCTTAATGAACTTCTTTAAAGCATCTTGTTCACAGAATCCTGCATCAAGTAGCAAAGCAACAAAAGGAGCGGCACTACCGTCCATAATCGGTATTTCTGAAGCAGAAACACGAATCAATAGATTATCTACCCCAAGCCCAGCGATCGCACTTAGCAAATGCTCAACCGTACCTACACGCGTACCACTAAATACTAGATTCGAAGACATCATCGTGTCTTGCACCAAAAAAGCACTTGCTGGAATAGGCTCGCTGCCTACAATATCAGAGCGCTCGAAAACAATACCAGTATCAACCGGCTGTGGATGAAACTCCAAGTCAACAGGTTGACCACTATGGAGACCAGTACCTGTAACGGCTATCGCTGTCTTTATGGTTCTTTGGTTCATGGCTGTCTTCTCACATATTTTGTTACAATTGACATAGTGTACCACTACCTCCCCCATATTCGCTACAAATAAAAAGTGTTAATTTCCTTATCTCTTTGATTGATAACGCTTATCGTCATTATCTCACCATATATTTTCACAATTTTATGCTTTATTGAACGCTTTGAAATACTAGATTCTGGATATATTTTTCGATCAGAAACATTTTGCGATACTCCTGATTTTGTCATTCTTCTTTTATAAGCCAGTCTTTTCTACGTAGACACAAAAAAGCCAGCGTTTGAGCGCTGGCTTTTTTGACTTAGTCCTAAAAAACTATTTGTTCTGTTGACGCTTCAGATAGTCTTGGATGCTGTTGGTTTTGGTTTTTGTCTGCTCTTGAGGCGCGCTTGGGCGTGCAACATTAACGTTATCTTGATGCAGTTGAGCTTGTGATTTTTTCTGACTATTTAATGCACTGGTATGTACATTAGGATCGACAGGTTGTGTACTATTCACAGAAGGAACAGGTTGTTCAACCACTTCTGGCTCTTGCCCTGCGTTTTCATCTAAAGTCAGACCCGTTGCAATAACTGTTACATGCAAGTCATCACCCATTTTTTCATCGATTACAGAACCGTAGAAAATATGAGCATCATCGATATCAGTAATTTCTTCAACGATGATGCTGATTTTGCTCATCTCATCAAGTGATAATGACTCAGAAGAAATCACGTTGACCAATAGACCTTTGGCATTCTCTAGACGTAAATCATCAAGTAGTGGCGATCTGATGGCTTTTTCGGTGGCTTGACGTGCACGATCATCACCGCTTGCACGGCCAATACCCATCATTGCATGACCTTTAGCTGTCATTGCTGTACGAATATCGTTAAAGTCAATATTGATCATACCTTCGCTAGCGATCGTCTCTGCAATACCTTGAACCGCATGTAGCAAAACATCGTCCGCTTTTTTGAAAGCGTCTTGCATAGAGATGTTGCCGTATACGCTCATCAACTTATCATTTGGAATCGTGATAATTGAATCAACGAAATTGGTCAACTGCTCGATACCTGCTTTCGCAGCTTTGATACGTTTGCCACCTTCAAATTTAAATGGCGTGGTCACAACAGCAACCGTCAATACTTCCATTTCTTTGGCAATACGTGCAACCACTGGTGCTGCGCCTGTACCTGTCCCGCCACCCATACCAGCAGTGATAAATACCATATCTGAGTGTTCAAGCAATGCACGGATAGCTTCTTCTTCGCTTTCTGCTGCTTCACGACCAACTTCTGGATTTGCACCTGCACCTAGACCACGGTTCGTTTTTGCACCAAGTTGTAGTTTGTGCGGTGCAGTCAGACGATCTAGCGCTTGCTTATCTGTATTAGCACAGACGAACGTTACACCTCTAATCCCTTGTTGTACCATATGTTCAACCGCATTACCGCCGCCGCCGCCAACACCGAATACAGTGAAGCTCGCTTGGCCGTTATTTTGAAGCTGGTTATCATCTGGCATGGTGTATTTTGACATAAAAAAGATTCTCCAGTTGCAGATAGCGTGTAGGTCGATACGTAGTAACGCACTCATATGGCGCGCTATCGACATACTATATATAAATGTATTTAAATAAAACAGGGCTATGGATCAAATAGTTCAGCGCGGACCATAATACGTCATCATCGCTTAAGGTATTACTGTTACTGCTTAGCGCATTACTTTCAATATGACTTCAATTTTTGCTTACTTTATTCGAGAGCATCTTACAAAAGCGTTTATGCTCTACATGTTTGGTCATTAGGTCTATAGTATTTTTTTCAACACATCAGCAAAACGTTTGCCTGCGCTTTGAAAGACTCCTGTGACTCGATTTTTTTGAATCGTATCAGGTTCGCTTTTTTCACTACGGCGGAACTGCTCGCTTTGACTATATAATAGTGTGCCAAAAGCTGTCTGGTAAGCCCGGTCATTGACCTGACTATTAAGTTGTTTAAATGACTCGTCGTTATCAAAATGATTGTAAGCACTAATAGCAGGATGCGTATTGGTCAATACCACTGGCATTTTGAGCAGTCGTTTAGCAAACGGTATCATACCTTTAATTGTACTACCGCCGCCTGTCAGCACGATACCTTTGTCAATATAGCCTATCAAACCTGCTTCATGCAGTTGACGAGCGACTTCAGTGAATATCTGTACATAACGCGCTTCAATGATGCGTGCTAAATTATAGATACCGATGTTGATTTCATCGCTCGATCCTTGAGGTTTAAACAAAAAGAATGAGCTTGGATCGACACTATTGGCATCAGCGGTACCATGAGACTTTTTCAGTTTCTCAGCTTCGATCATCGATATACCAAAATCAGCTGAGATATCCATTGTCACTTCATGGCTGCCAGTAGCAATACAATGCGTAAAAATCAATTTGTTTTCTTTGTAGACGCAGATACTGGTCGTACTAGCACCGATATCTACCAAGCAAACCCCTTGCTGACGTTCTTCAGGCATCAGACTATATTCAGCACTGGTCACTGCATCAAACACGATGTGATCAATACCAACATCGCAGCTTTGTAGTAGTTTTTGAATATTTTGGCGGCTAGCGACAGGCATCATCATCATGTGGTACATCACAGTGATATTATGTGCCATCATCTCAATCACATCGTCAACCATGAAGTCTTGATCATCAACATAGATACCTTGCTGGCAACAATGCATGAGGTAGTAATCGGATGGCAGATCGCGCGACTTGGCATTAGATAAGGCCTGTACCATATCTTTGGCACGTACGAACTCGTCCTCAACCCTCACTTCTCCAGCACTGTTTTTACTAGATAACTCAGGCGTTGCGAGCGTCAACCACACACTATGCACGCGGCAATTGGCAGTATCTTCTGCTTCTTGAATGGCTTGCTTGATAGCACCTTGTAGGCGTTCACGATGCTTGATTTGGCCCTGATAAAAATCGCTATTTTTAACTTGTCCTACGCCTAAGATACGAATGTCTTTTGCAGAGACAACATTGCCAATGACGACATATACTGCCGTGGCACTTAGATGGACAACAACCAAATTTTCGTTATATTTCATGGTACCAGACAAATTATTACTAAATAGGAGCGCAAATAACGCCATCCTATTGAATCATTAAAAAAAGCGCTGTTAATACGCTATGATGTTGTACATATATTATTCGTTTTGGGCAAACAGTTTGGACTCAAGTCATCACTCATCAGTATTACTTTAATTATTTGGGCTCATCAACTGGCGGCGCTGACATATCCCAAGCAATTGTAAAACCGTTCTTGTAGCGTAAGTCTACAGATTGCATCTCATCTCGGCGTCCGCTTAACTGATTACCCAGCAACTGGCTTAGATTCAGTAATTTTTGTGCGGTGTTCTCATTATCGACGATGACGCGCAAACCATTATCAAAACGAATGAGCCAAGTCATTCTTGGTGACAAAATAATGTCTTCAACCTGCATATCAAGTGGCGCATACCAATCATTGACTTGCTGCATTTGCTGCATGATGACTGGCGCTTGAGCCGTTTCACCTTGCAAAGTAGCAAAACGCTCTTGCGTCAAGTCGCTACTATCAGCAGGAACGAACACGGATCCTTTTGCATCAACCAAGCGCTCTGTCCCAAAATTAGCGACTGCTTGCTTAGGTAAGGCGGTAACCACAATGCCGCGTTGCCAGTCTCGAGAGATACTCACTTGATCAACCCATGCAAGGCTTGTCGTAATATCTCTTAATGCTTGCAAATCAGAAGTAAAAAAACTGCTGACCTTTTGCTGGTCCATCACTGTCTGCAATGAGTTATATTGAGCGGTAGATAGCCCTTGACTACTGACATGAATCTCAGCAGGCGGTGCATCACGTAACGCTTTACCACCCATTATCAATATTAGTACCAATAATCCTAATACCAATATCATAAAAAGATATCGGGCCGAGGTCGGTAATTGGAGTTTAGATGCTGGGCGACCGGCTTTATCACTCATCAAGTCAGTTACCTCGTTGACAGTTTGAGCCATAACGACCTTTGTCCCTATATTTGCATAAAACTGATCATGCTAATTATTGATGTAAACCTGCAAGTTTTTGCAGAAGCTTATTAAGGCAATATATTATCAAAGACTGTCAATAAAAAGACTGATAGTCAGCGATTATTCTTATTTAAACGTAACATTTTTCTTAGGTTATGAATAACTTATAGGTTATCCCTACAAAAAACGTAAATATTACTAAAACAAAGCTATTCTTACAATATTAACGTATTTTATAGGCAAACAATAGCGTAACGCTCGCTAGCAGCCTTGAATTTACACAAGTTTACATGAAGCTGTGTTATAGCAGCTCTAGTGACACATTAACGACTTTTTTGGCTAAAATCGTGCTGATATAAAAATGATAAAGCTAAGCAACGATAAATCTCTATATAATTTATCGTTGCCCATGTTTTAACATGGCTCATTTACTCAATGTGATTGTCATCAGACTCATTGTTAGAAAATTATGATAAATATGATGAACGCCACATTAAAAAATTAGACTGTCTGCGATAATATGTGCCAGCACAACGTGTCAAAATCCATGCCTCGAGCTTTGGCTGCCATTGGTACCAAACTATGACTGGTCATACCGGGCACAGTATTGATCTCAAGCAACCAAAAATTCCCTGCTTCATCCTGCATGGCATCGATACGTCCCCAGCCTTTTGCATCCACTGCACGGAATGCCGCCAGACTTAAATCTTGCAGATGCTTCTCATCAGCAGCACTCAATCCGCAAGGAATATAGTAGCTGGTATCGTTACGATTGTACTTGGCTTCAAAGTCATAGAAGTTTGTGATATCAGCAGGCTCAAGTCGAATGACAGGGTAAGCTTCGTCATCGATAATCACAATCGTAAACTCACGACCTGTGATCCAGCGCTCAGCCATCACAGCATCACCACACTGGACTGCTGTGGCATAGGCAGCAGGTAGCTCATCCAGATGGTTGACCTTGGTCATACCAATGCTTGAACCTTCATGAACGGGTTTAATAATAAGTGGCAGTCCTAGCATGTTGACTACTTGCTGCCAGTCGGTATCAGCCGTCAATAATGAAAACGGCGCTGTAGATAAACCGCAACCTTGCCATAGTTGTTTGGTACGAACTTTGTCCATACCCAGCGCTGATGCCAAAATGCCAGATCCCGTTTGCGGTATATCAAACCACTGTAATACACCTTGCAATAGGCCATCTTCGCCGCCACGACCGTGCAAGACATTAAACACGCGATCGTACTCACGCAATTCTGTGATGTCTTGATGCTTAGGGTCAAAATGAGTGGCGTCGACACCTTGGTTTTGCAGTGCTTGCAGTACGGCCGCCCCGCTATCCAAAGACACGCTGCGCTCATTGCTGCTACCACCATAGATCACAGCGACTTTACCAAACTGAGCGGCATCTTTTACATGACCAGTCATCGTACTGATAGCTTTTTCATTTGGCGAAATGCTCGCGTCGCTTTGTCCTGCTTGTGCAGCCGCCGCCAATGCTGGTTCTGGATTGGTAATGGCTGACTTATCTTCGGTATCATCGATAGCGAGATTCTGAGTACTCATTTTTTCTTTATTATTAGTCGTCATGAAGATAATTCCTAAATTTTAGCTTACTTGATGTAAAGATTATTGGCAGCCAAATCAATAGCGATCTGTCCCACATTACCCGCGCCTTGCGTGATAAGCATGTCGTTGGCTTTTAATAAACGCTGCATCACAGGGGCAAGATTGTCTTTGTCAATAATCGTCGGTTCAACTTCACCGCGCAGACGGATACTACGTGCTAATGACTTGGTATCAGCGCCTATAATCGGGCTTTCACCTGCTGAATATACATCCAATAGTAGCAGCTCATCAACACTTGATAGCACTTCGACAAAATCATCATAGCAATCACGGGTACGGCTATAACGATGCGGTTGAAATAACATCACTAAACGGCGATCAGGAAAGCTTTGGCGAGCGGCTTTGATGGTTGCGTCAACTTCTTTTGGATGATGACCGTAATCATCAATCAATAGGACATTACCATCATCGATATCGACCGAGGCATGCTGCTCAAATCGGCGACCTACCCCTTCAAATTTCTGTAAGGCACGCTCAATCGCGGCATCATCAACGCCTTCATCGGTTGCCATGGTGATAGCAGCCAGCGCGTTATAAACATTGTGTGTACCAGGAATGTTTAGCGTGAGACGCAATGGCTCACGGTCACGGCGCAATACCGTAAAGTGAGTCTTGGTACCTTCTGTCACCAAATCGACCGCTTGTACGTCATTAAATGGCTCAAGACCAAAGGTCAATACTGGACGACCAATATCATCAATCATTGCATACAGCTCAGGGTCATCACCGCATACCACGGCCAAGCCATAAAACGGCATATTGTGTAAAAATTGAATGTATGCGGCTTTTAAATTATCAAAGCTGTTGCCATAGGTTTCCATGTGATCTTGATCGATATTGGTCACAATTGCTGCCATTGGACGCAGTGATAAAAAAGACGCATCGGACTCATCCGCTTCTGCTACCAAAAAACGGCTGTTGCCTAGTGCTGCATTTTTACCCGATGCATTTAGCTTACCACCAATCACATAGGTAGGATCTAGCTGTCCTTCTGCCATCATCGTGGTGAGCAAACTGGTCGTCGTCGTTTTACCATGCGCACCAGCAACCGCAATGCCATGGCGATAACGCATCAACTCGCCAAGCATATCGGCGCGACGTACGACTGGCAGACGAGCTTCAAGCGCGGCTTTGACCTCAGGATTGCTACGATCAATCGCTGATGACACGACGATCACGTCAGCGTTGGCAATGTTTTTGGAATCATGACCAATCGATATCTTGATGCCAATCTGCTGTAGACGCTTCGTCACCAAGCTTTCTGCAATGTCAGAACCACTGACTTGATAGCCTTGATTGTTCATTACCTCAGCGATACCGCACATGCCTGAGCCACCAATACCAATAAAATGCAAATGCTGAATGCGGCGCATTTCTGGTATTTCAATCAAACGCTTAGGAAGGGCTTTGGCAGAGGTAGACATAAAATTTTCTCTTTATTAAAGGATAATAAAAATTAAAGGACAGTGAAATATGATCAATAAAAAATAACGAGTGGCAAAAATTTAGACTATAAGGCTTGCCAAATAATATCAGCCACTTGCTTACTCGCGCTGCGATTGGCAAGCGCATGACCTTTTTTAGCCATCTCAAGGCATTTCTCTCGATTGAGTATGCTAAGCTCATCACTTAGACGTTTAGCCGTTAGCTCTGACTGTGGCAATAAAACCGCAGCAGCATGTGAGGTCAATGTGCGCGCATTGGCGGTTTGATGATCATCAACCGCATGTGGTAGCGGTACAAAAATAGCGGCAATACCGACATTTTGGATCTCAGTCACTGTCAATGCACCAGCGCGGCAAACGATAATATCTGCCCAGTTGTAGGCCGCCGCCATATCATCGATAAAGGGCTGCACTGTGAACTGATGCTTGCTCAAATCTTGCTCGCTATAAGCCGCCTGAGTGGCTGCTTCGTTATTGCGTCCGCATTGATGAAGGACTTCAAAGGGCTGGTCTAGCAAAGCCAGTGCTTTTGGCACGGTATCATTCAATACCTGAGCACCAAGCGAGCCACCTACGACCAGCAGTTTAAGGGGTGAGCTATCACTGATATCATAACGCGCCTTTGGCTCTGCGACACCAGTGATGGCGTTACGCACAGGATTGCCAACTGTTTCAAGCTTGGCATCTTGCTCACTATTGGCAAAGGTGTTTTCAAATGCTTGTAATACTTTGGTAGACAGCTTAGACAGGTAACGATTGCTCATGCCAGCGATGGCATTTTGTTCATGGATAATCAGCGGTGTATTGGTCAGACGTGCAGCCAGTCCACCAGGCGCACTCACATAGCCACCAAAACCAACGACCACGTCAATCTGATTGCTGCGAATCACTTTTACCGCAGCCATCGTCGCTGACAATAACGTTACTGGCAGCTTAACTAAACGACCCACACCCTTACCACGCAGCCCCTGCATATTGATGGCATGAAAAGGATAACCTGTCGGTTCAACCAAACCATTTTCCATACCATTTGGCGTTCCAAGCCAATGAATAACCGCACCGCGACCGGTCAGCTCGTCGCTCACGGCAAGCGCGGGAAAAACATGCCCGCCCGTCCCAGCTGCCATCATCAATATATGCGGTGTTTTCATGAACGCCTGCCTATCTTTATTTTATTTGTATGAAGGGTTTATCTCACTGCTGCGCTGACAATTATGAAAAATAATGACCTAGCCAAAGCCCGCATAGTATAGAGGAAATCATTGTCTTATATACAGTACTTTATGCAGTAGAAATAACAAAAAAACCAAGCCATGAGCTGGCATGACTTGGCGTCATGTACTACTGACACACGACCCTAAAAGGCAATGCTAAACGAAGTATTAAAACGTACTTTATCTAATAAACAGGTGTCTTAGACTGTCTAAAACTATGCCATAAATTTATTCTCAATCGCCATAATAAAGTCGGTCGCGATATCCGTACCGCACTGGTCATCAATCTCACGTACGCACGTTGGACTGGTGACATTAATCTCAGTGATACGTCCACCGATCAAGTCCAAACCCACGAAAATCAGACCTTTTTCTTTGACAATCGGTGCCACAACTTCTGCCACTTGGCGTTCAATATCGGTCAATGGCATAGCAACGCCGCGACCACCTGCGGCAAGGTTGCCACGGGTCTCGCCTTTGCTTGGTATACGGGCCAAGCTATAATCCACCACAACGCCATCAACGATAAGTACGCGTTTATCGCCATCTTTGATCTCTGGCAAATAACGCTGCGCCATGATTGGCAAGGTTTCAAGCTCAGTCAGCACCTCAATCGTTACGCCAATATTTGGACTATCAGCAGTCAGACGGAAGATACCCGTACCGCCCATACCATCGAGCGGCTTAACGATGACATCTTGATGCTCAGCGATAAACTGACGAATGTGAGCTTGTTTGCTGGTCACAATCGTTGGACTCATATACTCACTAAACCACGTCGCAAATAATTTCTCATTACAATCACGGATGGCTTGCGGATCATTGACCACGAGCACGCCTGCGGCTTTGGCATGATCTAACATATAAGTGGCATAAATAAAGCGCATATCAAACGGTGGGTCTTTGCGCATCAAAATCACGTCATAGTCAGTAACCGAGCCTGTCGTTTTATCACCCAGTGTATAAAAATCTGCAGGATCACGCTTCACCGTAAGCGGCTGAGTATCGACCATTAATTGTCCACGATCCAACCACAGGTCATGAATCTGACAGTAACCAAGCTGATGGCCACGGTCTTGAGCGGCCCACATCATAGCAAGACTGGTGTCTTTTTTATAATTGACCCGCTCGATAGGATCCATAATAACGAGTATTTTTAGCGATTTTTCTTGGTTTTGTTGGCTCATTGTTTGACTCATAGTAGGGCTCACTTACGTTATATTATTAGTATAAAACAGGCTCAGTACCCAACTATACGCCGTACTGCTCACGGTAATGTTGCATTTTGGCTAACTGAGTCGCGTCTTTATATTGGCTATTTTCGTCTGCCAGATAACTGATTAAATCGTCGATATCAACCAATGCACGCACTGGCACTGCTAATGTGGCAGCAAGCTCTTGAATAGCAGAGTGCTCAGCTTGGCCTTTTTCTTTGCGATCAAGCGCGACAATAATACCTGCAACGCTTGCTCCTGCTTTCTCTAGAATCTCCACCACTTCACGCATCGCTGTGCCTGCTGTAATGACATCGTCAAGCACCCAAACAGCCTTGCCACTTACGTCAGCACCGACCAAGTTGCCCCCTTCACCGTGAGTTTTGGCTTCTTTACGGTTATAACCCCATTTTGCATTGATGCCATGATGTAGCCATAATGCTTGCGCGGTTGCTGCCACAAAAGGTATACCTTTATAAGCCGCACCAAAGATGACAAGCTCTTGCTCATCAGCGCCATCAGTTGCCGTGCTCATTTGTTCAGCCAAGGCATCCGCATAGCCGCGTGCTAGCAGTGATAACATCTCACCCGTTGCAAGCAGACCTGCATTAAAAAAATATGGACTGATACGACCAGACTTGAGGACAAACTCGCCGAATTTAAGTACTTGGTTATCTAAAGCCAGTTGAATAAATTGATGAGATGAAAACGTAGGGTCTTGCGGGCGTGATACGTGAGACATGATGACATTCCTATCGGCAAAAAGAGGGGCGAAAAATTTGCATTATTGTACGCATTATTGATCAGCTTGACCAACCGTTGATTTCGTAATCCTGCATATTGGCATAGCGAGTCAACAAACCACTACGCGACGAGATATTAAAATAACTCTGTCCATCTGCTCGCACTTGTATCTCCCAGCCTAAATGATAGGCCGCAACAATGATGTGACCAGCAAATATCCGGATCTGACGATATGCGTGACGCTGGGCAGGCTCACAGACAATTTGACTAAGCAAATAGCTACGTACGTGCTGGCAAATTTGCGCGGCACTATAGCTATGATTGATACTTTTACGAGTACCACATTGCTTGAGAGCATGAACGGCAGCGCTACAGGCCATAATATCTGTCGCCAAACTACCCTCACCTGTCTCAAATTGCTGCGGTTGCAAAATCACTTGCCAATCATCGGCATACAGGCTACTCAGTAGCTCATCAGGATTATAGCGTTTGATCAATGCGCGCAGAGAGGCTGAAGACTCATTAACTTTGTCATTGTTATTTGGCTCAGCCATCTCGTCGCTATCAGCAGAGCCAAACCCATATCGGTTGAGTTTTGGATAGGTACGAATCGCCTGCTGGATATCTGACATGTCTAATAATGTCATCTCTGATAATGGCGATAATAAAAGCTGATCACTGTGGTTTTGATAAAAGCTATCAGGCAACTCGACAAGCTGCGCCGCCTTGAGTAATGATAAATGCTCTGCCAAAGGCTCTGAAGCAATCAGCGACCATTTTGACAAGCTATCTGCATTAGGCTGATAAAACCGCGTCGAATGACCATAAAGCCGGCGCAACTGGCCGTTTAAGCGGCGGGCAGGCTCAGGAATATCACTCAGCGGTCTGGCAGGATCAAGGGGTGATCGTTTGGGATCAAAATTAGGATGTACGATTGCAGGTTGCTGTGAATCAGCTAGCATAGAGGACTGCCCAGCATCGCCTTTCGTGAGCTTGCTACCTTCTGCTGCCAGACTAGCATGAGACAAACGGTCATCAGAAGTAGAAGGCTGGGTCATGAAATCTCCATACAAAATAAACTATAAAAACGATCAAACTAAAAGACGATCTTAAGCTTAAGAGTTTATACTTAAATACTTACACCGAAGAGATTACTCTTGGTGAGCTAAAATATCACGGTATCCTGTTTGCCAATCAGCGTACTCAAGCCAAGCTAACGGAATATTGCTGTGTAAGCGCTTTCCTGTCACAGATGTTTTTTTGTCATCGATAGTAGGCGCGGCTTCACCGATTTGTTCACTTAACCAAACGCCAAGCTCAAAGGTGGTCACAGGTCTGTAGTCTGTCGCAAGGTAGAGTGGCTTTGGTGTTTCTGTCGTCAACACATTGGCAATGATAGTGACCAAGTCGCGATCCATAATACGATTGCTCCAATGCTCGGCGGCTACTGGCTCTTTTTGTGGCTCGCGAGCTTTTCGCAGGCGCATAAGACGATCACGTCCATAAATACCGCTAGGACGAATGATGATGGCTTTGTCACCAAAGCTTTGTTGCAGTGCTTGTTCTGCTTGCAATATAACCTTTGATGCGTCACGCTCAGGCGTCATAGGTTCAGTATACTCATCGATCCATTCGCCATTGTCTTGACCGTAAACACCAGTAGAAGAAATAAACACGACGCGCTGCAGGTTCGCCAGATTCGGAGCAAGCGTTGCCAAATGCTGGCTAATCGCCAAGTAGCTGTCATGATAACCGCTGGTCGAATACTCATCAGGGGTGACGATAATCGCAATATGCGTAAATGCTTGCAGCTGATCGGTTGTCAGAGTCAGCGCATCTGCCTGCAAAAATTTAGCGTTATCCACTAATGCATAATGATCACGTTCACTACGAGCCAGCCCTGTCACCAAAAAGCCATCTTGTGCCAGCTTATTGGTGACTGGCAAGCCGATATCACCTTGCCCGATGATGAGTATATTTGGTGTATTCATAAAACATCTTTCCTTTTATACAACTTATGCAGCGCTAAGAGATAACTCTACTTAAAAGTACCGTCTGTATGACAGCTGTATATCCTCATTCGCATCAACGCGCTCTTGCCAGTCATAGTTGGCATTAATACGTAATGCTTGTTTTTTATCAATATCGTATTGTAGCCCAAGGCTTGAGATCGGTTGCCAATAATGACCACGAACGTTGGACTCATCGCTGCTGCCATGATACCAATATGGCAATTGCAATTCAGCTTGCGCACGTAACTGATTGTTAATCTGATAACGACAACCAGCATTGACGCCTGCACCTACCCGAAAGCCTTTATTGATAGCGCGCCCTGCTTGCGCTGTCCCTGCCAAAAACGTATAGCATAGTTGCGGCGGCATCTCACCCGTACCTATGCTTGGGGTACCAAACGCCCAAGACCACCCCGTCTCGTAACCGACACTACCCACCAGATGATCTTGCCCGCCATCTTGTGAGCCATCATTCACTCGCGTCGCCTCAATACTTGCGCCCCACGTTTTGCCTTTTTTGCCAGCATTGATAGGATTAAAAGAGCGTCCACGAATCAAAGTCGCATTTTGCAAGACCACACTATCTGGTTGATTGGGTTTATTATCATCTGTGTCATATAGACGTAAAGTCGCAGCCAACCCTTCTAAATTAAAAAACTGTGGATACCCTGACGCGTGGTCAAGCGTATCATGAAACCCTGCTCTAACCCCAATATCGATATAGTTATTGTCACCGCGCTGCCCGATGCCTATCGTCCCCAGCTGTAGTGGATGCCTATCTATTGGATTATTATCCGATACGTCAATTTGACGTTTGCGTAACCGTTGTCCATCATCTGATAGGCTTGAGACAGGATTGCGCTGTGCCGACTTTATCTCATTTAAGGTTTGTTTGGCACTGTTATGATAGCCAAACTGCTCGCGTTGTTGCTTAATGTCATTAAGCTGAGCTTGACGCAATGTATTATCGGCCGGTGTGTAAGTGGCATTTGCCAAAAGGTTTTTATTGTTCAATAATTGGATAACATCAGAGGGCACAACAACATAAGCCAGTTGCTTCAGTAGACTTTGCTGCGGACGAACCACGTCGATCAAGCGCAGGATCTCAGAAGCACAATTATCCGTGGTGAAGTAATACGGCATTTTTAGCGCTTTGGTCTCCCAAACATGGCGCATAATCTGCTGCACTTCACTTGGAGTCAAATTCAATGGATACGTCCACGTATCACGCTCATCGTCTTGTAGATATTTTGCGAGCTTTTCTGGATAAGGATCAATCTCAATGGCGCTGTCATAACTACCAATCATGGATTTGGTCGCATAGATTGGAAAGCTATCGTTTGGATCACCATCCACCGTATAATTGAGCGCATACGCCTGACTGATTTGATTGGGGTCTGCTACGCTCGATTTTGAATCGATACGTAGTAACGTATGACCAAAGGCAGAGAGTGGATTGTCCAAATACTCTTCGGCAAACACAATAGATAACTGCTCAGGCGCCAATGTCGCCATCCAGTCATCCAGCTCTGGACACTGAGCCGATAGACTCGCATCATCGATGGCTAGCCTCTCTTTTAGCCATGCCACCCGCGCTGGGAAACGGCACAGAACGGAATCATTATTGGCTTGATTTTTTATATGAATGTTTGCTTGGCTATTACCAGTTGTCTGCGATGTGAATTCTTTTGCCAGTGCTGTCAGGGTCGCGTCTAATTCTGCGACTGAATCCTGCTGACCGTTATCACTCAAAAAAAAGCGTGGATCATCGACCAGACTCTCCGTTTTGTTTTTAGATAACATACTGTTTTGATCATCGTAAAAATACAATAAGCGTCGCCATGTTGTATGCTGCGCCAGATTGTCAGTTTTTACCTGTCGACGCCATACTGCCAGTAATTGCTCTATCGCCATATCTGACCCAGACGCAGTATTATTTTGACTATTGTCTCTAGTATCACTGAGATTAGATGTTTCGATGCGAACAGCAGCTTTAGCATCACTAGGTGACGTACTCTCTGATAATTCAGATGAAAGTGCACCTTCAGTGACCAATAAAGGTGTCGGTAAAAATGCCTGCGTGTTTGCAGAGAATAATAGCGCCGCTATCGCCAATGGCAGTCGTGCTCGCTGACCAATGGTTATTAGAGCATAAGTTCCAGACGTAGACATCAGTTCTATAGACATGAGGCAGGCTCTCACACGTTATTATTTATACGCTATTCGCGCTGTTAAGGTTTATTATGCTAGAGACTCAAATGATATAAGCAAGCTGCGACTATTTAGGGACACGCCCTAACTACTTTGATAGACTTTCTATCACAACACTACCAATACTATTATAAAAAGAGAGCTTTATGCCCGCTTCATCCTCAAATTCATCATTATCTACATTGCCAATGACAATCACAGATGGTTTGCTGTCAGCCGCTACTTGGCTGGCCTCACCAAACTATAATGTCAGGCCAAAAGGTCTAAGTATTGATGCCATTGTTATTCATAATATTAGCCTACCACCCAATGAGTTTGGTGCGTGCGACTCTAGCGGCACACATTATGTAAAGGCATTATTCACCAATCAATTAGATTGGGATGCGCACCCTTACTTTCAGACAATCAAAGGCGCAGAAGTGTCAGCGCATTTGTTTATCGAGCGTGACGGTGCTATCACTCAGTTTGTCAATTTTAACGAACGCGCTTGGCACGCTGGACGGTCTAGCTACTTGGGCCGGCCTGAATGTAATGATTATAGCATTGGCATTGAGCTCGAAGGGTCAGATTTTGTGTCCTTCACTTCTGCTCAATATGAAAAACTTGCAGAGGTAGTCACAGCGATTTATAAAGCCTATCCTAAAACGCAGCGACATTTGACAGGGCATAGTGATATTGCGCCAGGGCGTAAGACCGATCCTGGTGATTATTTTGAATGGGCAAGGTTGCGGGAGCTAGTTGCAGGGTTATTACGAAATAACTCTTTATCACTGCAAAAATGATTTCCACATCCAATCCACTTATCTCAGTGGTGAAAGTGCTATAATTCGTCAGTTTTTTGCAGCAGCAAATCAGTACACTACCTCTTATACAACCTGTACACAACTTAGCAAGATAGGTTCTCATGGCAAAAAGTCGGTTATTTCGTTCAACCATGGTAGTCAGCAGTATGACCATGTTATCGCGTATTTTAGGTTTGGTACGTGATGTCGTATTGCTAGGGGTTTTTGGGGCTGGTGGTTTGATGGACGCCTTTTTGGTCGCCTTCAAAATCCCAAATTTTTTGCGACGACTGTTTGCTGAAGGGGCGTTTAGCCAAGCATTCGTTCCTGTACTTTCCGAGTACAAAGAAAAATACAGCTTACAGCAAGTACAGATTTTAGTCAGTCGTACCTCAGGCGCGCTCTTGCTGGTGTTGTCAATGCTGACAGTGGTTGTCATCTTAATCGCGCCTTGGGTAGTGACGTTGTTTGCCCCCGGGTTTGCCGATCAACCTGACAAATTTGCCATTACCGCTGAATTACTCCGCCTTACCTTCCCCTATTTGCTGTTTATTTCTATGACGGCTTTTGCCAGTGGTATTTTACAAAGTTATGGCCGTTTTGCAGCACCTGCCTTTGCCCCTGTGCTATTGAATTTATGTATGATCGGTGGTGCGCTGATTTTTGCGCCGATGTTTGATACCCCTATTATGGCGCTTGGCTATGCCGTGGCAATCGCAGGTTTGCTACAATTCTTGATACAACTGCCGCAGCTCTGGCAACAAAAACTACTGGTCGCGCCCAAAATTGATTTTCAGCATGAGGGTGTTCGCCGCATTCTCAAATTAATGCTACCTGCTATCTTTGGTGTGTCTGTCACTCAGATCAACTTGTTGCTGAACACCGTTTTTGCCTCATTGATGATTGGTGGTTCGGTTTCTTGGCTCTACGCGGCTGAGCGTATGAGCGAGCTACCACTAGGGCTGATTGGTGTGGCGATTGGTACGGTCATATTACCAAGTCTGTCAAAAAGTGAAGCGCAAAAAGACGATGTTAGTTTCAAAAAAACTATCGATTGGGCCGCGCGCCTTATCATTTTGGTCGGTGTGCCTGCCTCGGCTGCGCTCTTTGTACTCGCAGATGTGTTGATGCAAGCCCTGTTCTTACGTGGTGAGTTTACCCTTCGTGATGCACAGATGAGCTCGCTGGCGCTACGTAGTATGGCAGGTGGTATCTTAGGATTCATGCTGATCAAAATCTTTGCCCCTGCATTTTTTGCGCGTCAAGATACCAGAACACCTGTCAAAATCGGCATCATTTCTGTTATTGCCAACATGGTATTTAGTGTCATCTTTATTGGGATATTCTACTTCTTAGAGATACCACTACATGGTGGCCTAGCCTTGGCAACAACGGGCGCAGCGTTCGTAAACGCAGGCTTGCTCTATTACTTCTTACACAAGCGTGATATTTTCCGTTTTGGCCCCCATTGGAACAAGCTATTCACGCAGTTTGCCATTTCGACTGGCTCCATGATTGGTGTACTTTATCTCATGTTGCCCTACTTCCCTACTGATGAAGCCCAGTGGCAACGCATCATCGCACTCGTGATTATGTGCGTCGTGGGAGCGCTCGTCTATGGCGTGGTATTGCTAGCGACAGGTTTCCGTCCTCGCCAGCTCAAGCATGGATAAGCCAACGTAGATATAGGCATGAGCTTGGCTTACGAAACCAAAACAAGCCTATCATCAGAATTGACAATGCTTGTCACCGATCGTTGTCATAATGACCTATTAATGAATAACTGACATTTGAGGTTAAATATGACAACGAAACAGCCACTCTTCCAGCGCTTACCGCTTCTACTTGCAACAGGTTTACTCGGTACTGGACTATTGCTGAACGGTTGCAGCAACAATGAGTCTGCAGACACTGAAACTGCTACTAGCAATGAAGAGGTTGCAGCTGTCGTTGATACTTCAGAAGAAGGCACAGCTGAGCAAAAAGAGACAGCAGATAGCACGAGCGAAACGACTCAAGTCACAGATGATGCTGAGAACAAAACGACCATTGATAATGATAATATCAATCCAGTCACTGCTTCGACCACAAAAAAAAGCTTGGTGACTAATCCGACTCAAGCGGGTACGCCAGAGGACACGGTCAAAAAAGCACTCAATAGTTTGTATTATGGTGATGTGAAGGATGCGGCAGGCTACTATCAAGTAGATATGGCAAACTTTGAAGAAGAGCTTGCCAACACCCAATCGGCATTTCAGCAAACGGTCGATGGCGTGACTATTACTGATACAACGTACAATGATGACAAAACGCGTGCCACCATTACGGGCGAGTTGATGCTCAAAGGACAAAGCGATCCTGCACCATTGACCTATCAACTACAGAAAATAGATGGTCAATGGAAGATCTTGGGTTAAGGCGCTTTATCTCTGTTTAGTATCATCTGATGTCACGGCTTTACCAAGCATCACGACATCAGCGATAAACCCATCCATATCGCAAACTTCTGGCATATATCCCCACTGCTCAAAGCCAAGTTTACGGAACAGTCCCAAACTTGGCTGATTGTGGGCAAAGATAAGGGCAACGATATTTCTGATTCCTAAGCTGGGCGCTTGCGTCAACATCCAGCGTGTCAACAGACTGCCCAGCCCTTTACTCTGATAATCTTGATTCAGATAGATGCTGATTTCAGTGCTGATATGATAAGCGGTACGCGCATATAAATCACTAAAACTGCCCCATGCAACAATCGGCAGTTTCGTACTTTGTCTATCGGTATCACCTTCTGGTAATGCTTTAACTACATAAATAGGCCTCGTTGGACTATCCAAATGCTCATCGAACCAAGCCGTACGTTCTTCGACCGTTACTAACGCCAAATTTGCCGTTGCTTGTTTGCCAGGAATACTTTGGTTATAAATTGCCAAGACTTCTGCTAAGTCTTCTTTACTGGCACGTTGCACCATAAACTGCTGGGTCAGCTGATGTGTCGACAGGTCAGTTGCTATGACATTTAAGGCAACATCGGACATAGAGTCTCCATATTGATTGGCATTATTTTTGGTCTTCATGATGATAGTAAGAAATCGTCATACTGATAATAGACGTATGTACAAACCATGAAATTCATAGAGCGTCATTCATACTTGCATTATCCGTAGACTATAGGATGTTAGTGTGGCTATTTTACTTTATAATGGCTAATTTTCGACACATCAATTTTGACCATAGATGTGTTTTTTCGTTTTTTATCTGGTCTCATCATAGCTGAAAACTTATGAAAACCTATTTTCTTGAGCAACTGATTGCATCATCAAATGCCGCGTCTACTACTAATGACCCAGTAGAGTTAGCGCCTTGTGTGCTCACTATTGGCAATTTTGATGGCGTACACCTTGGTCATCAGGCAATGCTGGCCCAAGTTCGTGATATTGCGCATACTCAGAACTTGGACGCTGCGGTCATGATATTTGAGCCACAACCACGTGAGTTTTTTGCGCCAGCTAAAGCCCCTGCGCGTTTGACCAATCTAGCAGAAAAGCAGGCCCTCCTAGCGCAATATGGGGTTAAAACCTTAGTGGTAGCAGGTTTTGATGAGGACTTTCGCTCGTTATCAGCACAAGCCTTTGCCGATATATTAGCCACGCGCTTAAATGTAAAAGCACTGGTGTTAGGTGACGACTTTCGCTTCGGTCATGATCGTACTGGCGATAGTCAGTTTTTGCGCGATTATGGTTTGGATGTGACTAACCTACATACCGTCACTGATAGCAATATTGACAACGACCACTTGAATGATGTCAATAATGAGGCTGCACGTATTAGCTCTACTCGCATCCGTGATTTGCTATTGGCAGGTGATATTCATGCTGCCAATATACTTCTAGACCGCGACTACGCCATTACGGGGTCAGTCGTCCGTGGTGATCAAATTGGTCGCACCATGGACTTTCCTACTGCCAATATTGATTTGCAGCGAATAAAACCCGCTTTGCACGGTATTTTTGCCGTTGATGTCGTCAGCTTAGATGAGAATGGAGATGTCATACCTGATGGTTTAATAAAGCTGGCTACTGATAACAATATAGGCGTCGCAGGTTTGCGTCCACATAGTTTGTTCGGTACCGCTAACATTGGCAAAAGACCTTCTGTTGATAAAGGTGATGACTGGCGATTGGAAGTACACTTTCCCAAACTAAAAGCAGATTTGTACGGGTTGACCCTACAAGTACGCTTCTTGCATTTTTTGCATGGTGAACGTCGCTATGATGGTTTGGATGCCTTGAAAGCGGGTATTCATCAAGATGTCACTGACCTACTAGAATGGCATGATAACCAAGTTTAGCAATTAGTCATATCTTAAATAAATAAAAAACCCCACGATATGAACTGACCCCCATAAGTTGGACACAACTTATGGGGTATTTTTATGCGTTACGATCTGGACTTTAAGATGCAAGTC
>NZ_JBHZRK010000014.1:0-93760 GCF_043641605.1 Psychrobacter piscatorii
GATGGTACCGACGTTGACGTGTGGCTTGCTACGTTCAAACTTGGCCTTTGCCATGGGTATTTCCTCTTTTTTTTGGTTCCAAGGCTTAATTCATATAAATATGACAATTAAGAAAATCTTGGTCACCTTAAGATAATTGTTAAAAGGTCGCACATACTAATGTGCAGATATTATAAGAAAATTGCGACCAATAACAAGTCTTTTAACAAGTTATTGGTCTATTCTTTAGTGACAATACACAGAGATACTCTATATTGTCACCTTCAGTAAGTTTTATTTACTCGTCATCATCTTTAGAGTTGAACTTAGAGATGATTTCAGCAGCAACTGATTTTGGAATTTCAGCGTACTTTTGGAATTCCATTGAGTAAGTTGCACGGCCTTGTGACATAGAGCGCATTTGAGTGGCATAACCAAACATTTCCGCTAATGGTACTTCAGCACGAATCTGTTTAGTACCGCCAGGTAGATCTTCCATACCCTGTACCAAACCACGACGACGGTTAAGATCGCCCATGATATCGCCCATGTAGTCTTCAGGTGTTTCAACTTCTACTTTCATTACTGGCTCAAGTAGTGCTGGGTCAGCGGCTAAGAAACCTTTTCTGAAGGCCATAGAACCTGCCATTTTGAACGACAATTCATCAGAATCGACGTCATGGTAAGAACCATCATACAAGGTAGCTTTCACGCCAACGACTGGGTAACCAGCAAGTACGCCATTTTTCATGCGCTCTTGGATACCTTTATCAACAGCACCGTGGAATTCTTTTGGTACCGTACCACCAACAACTTCTTCAGCGAATTCATATTCAGTGTCGCCAGCTGGATCAAGTGGCTCAAGACGTAGCCAAACGTGACCAAACTTACCACGACCACCAGTCTGACGTACAAATTTGCCTTCTTGTTCAACCGTGTTACGAATCGTCTCACGATAAGCAACCTGCGGCGCACCGATGTTTGCTTCAACGTTGAATTCACGCTTCATACGGTCAACAAGAATCTCTAGATGTAGCTCACCCATACCACTGATAATCGTCTGACCAGACTCTTCGTCAGTGTGTACACGGAACGATGGATCTTCTTTTGCCAAACGGCCAAGAGCGATAGACATTTTTTCTTGGTCAGCTTTGGTCTTTGGCTCAACTGCTAGAGAGATAACTGGATCTGGGAATTCCATACGCTCAAGCGTGATCACATTGTCTTCATCACATAGTGTATCACCAGTAGTCACATCTTTCATGCCGACTAAAGCTGCGATATCACCAGTACGAATTTCTGCAAGCTCTTCTTGAGAGTTTGCCATCATCTGTACGATACGGCCAACACGCTCACGCTTCATTTTAACTGGGTTATAAACACTGCTACCCTGCTTCATCACACCAGAATAAACACGTACGAAGGTTAAGTTACCAACGAACTTGTCGTTCATGATTTTGAACGCTAGTGCTGAGAAAGGTGCTTCATCTGATGCTTCACGGCTGCCTTCGCTTTCGTCTTTGTCATCAAGAATACCTTTAATAGCAGGTACGTCGATTGGTGCTGGTAGATACTGGATAACCGCATCTAGCATCTTTTGTACACCTTTGTTTTTAAAGGCAGTACCACAAAGAAGTGGGATGATTTCGTTATCGATAGTCAACTGACGAATAGCGCTGTGGATCTGGTCTACAGTCAATTCACCGTTTTCTAGATATTCGTTCATCAACTCTTCGTTGGCTTCAGCAGCGCTTTCTACAAGATATTCGCGGTATTCTGCTGCTTTGTCTTGTAGTTCAGTTGGGATATCACGCTCATCATACTGCATACCTTGAGACGCTTCGTCCCAATAGATAGCTTTCATGGTCACTAGATCAACAACGCCTTCGAAGTCATCTTCTTTCCCAATTGGAATAACCAATGGTACTGGCTTGCCGCCAAGACGGGTTTTGATCTGTTCGATAACACGATAGAAGTCAGCACCAACACGGTCCATTTTGTTTACAAATGCAAGACGTGGTACTTTGTATTTGTTCGCCTGACGCCATACGGTCTCAGACTGTGGCTGAACGCCGCCTACTGCACAGTAAACCATGCAAGCGCCATCAAGTACACGCATAGAACGTTCAACTTCGATTGTGAAGTCAACGTGACCCGGGGTATCGATGATGTTGATACGGTGTTCGTCAAACTGTTTAGCCATACCTGACCAAAAACAAGTTGTTGCTGCTGAGGTAATAGTAATACCACGCTCTTGTTCTTGCTCCATCCAGTCCATAGTGGCTGCGCCATCATGTACTTCGCCAATTTTGTGGCTAACACCGGTATAGAATAAAACACGCTCAGTAGTGGTCGTTTTACCAGCATCGATGTGCGCTGAAATACCAATATTGCGATAGCGTTTTAGGGGAGTTTTACGAGCCATAGTGTTTTCCTAGGAAAAGTCGTGTATATAATAATGTATTGTGTCTCTACCTCATACTCTATGACAAAGCGTTCAGCTTCGTAATATTACTTACTGATTATTGAGCCTAATACGGACAAAAAAAGAGCAAATACTAAGAATAGTGTGGCATCAAATTTGGGATGTTCTCTAATGAAAGGATGAAAGCCATACTTGTTAATAGAGACATCTGGATAGATGTCCGCCACCCCAGTCATTAATAAATAACATTTATATATGACCGAATGATGATGGCGGCAATCAATAGAATAAACAACAATGTAAGATTAATGAGTATGAGCCACTAATCTCAAGCTACTGTTAAAAAGTAGCTTAGAAACGGTAATGAGAGAATGCTTTGTTAGCATCTGCCATGCGGTGAACTTCGTCACGCTTTTTCATAGCAGCGCCTTTGCCATCAGCAGCATCATTCAATTCGCCAGCTAAACGCAAAGCCATTGATTTTTCAGAACGCTTAGCAGCAGCTTCAGCTAACCAACGCATAGCCAAGGCAGTACGACGGGAGGGGCGTACTTCCATTGGTACTTGATAGGTTGCACCGCCAACGCGGCGAGCTTTTACTTCTACCATTGGGCGTACGTTTTCAAGCACTTCTTCGAAGAAAGATACTGGATCTTCAACTTTACGCTTCTCACTTACTGTCTCAAGTGCACCGTAAACGATACGCTCAGCAGTAGATTTTTTACCATCACTCATTACATGGTTGATGAATTTTGCAACAGTTTGGCTACCAAATTTAGGATCCGGTAGGATCTCACGGGCAGCAACGACGCGACGTCTTGGCATAATAAATTTCCTTATCTTCAGGAGTGTCTAACATTCACAACATCGACTACTTATCATTGGGATATAGCAGTGAGTTATCAGTTAGCCTTACTGCATGGTGGTATGTTTTAAGAGCAAATCACTTATATAGAAGTAATATGACTACTGACACCAAACCCATGCACAGTTATTGGGTAGTGCAAAAAGCTTATCTAATAACGTTTAGTTATTAAACTTTAGGCTTCTTAGCACCGTACTTAGAGCGACCTTGCTTACGGTCTTTAACGCCTGCGCAATCTAATGCACCGCGAACAGTGTGATAACGTACACCTGGTAGATCTTTTACACGACCACCACGGATTAGAACAACACTGTGCTCTTGTAGGTTATGACCTTCGCCGCCGATATAGCTTGATACTTCATAGCCTGAAGTCAAACGTACACGACATACTTTACGCATGGCAGAGTTAGGTTTTTTTGGCGTGGTAGTATATACACGAGTACATACACCGCGACGCTGTGGGCACGCTTCCAACGCAGGAACTTTTGACTTTTCCTTGATGGTTTTGCGACCTTTACGAATCAATTGGTTAGTTGTTGCCATAAGGCATCCTTCTCCCGTTTGGTATAAAACAAAAAAATGGGCCAATGCACCATCTATCTGGCAATAATTGCAGATTTCAGGGCACCCATTTTTAGGACAGTGTATTATAAAGAGTTGTTGCTGCTATTTCAACCACTTATGAATGGTTTCGCTTTACAACATTTGATAGATATGCATTCAGCCTCTTATTGTATCACTTTATCATTTTTTCGCCGAAAAATAGCGTCATAAATGAAGTAAACAAGGCAAGCTCAAGCATCATTAAGAAAAGATATTCGAATATAAATGCTACTTGATAGTAACTAAGTGGTGGTATTTATCCTGATTTCAAGTCACTCTACTCAATCAGACCAAGATAAATACCATTGTGCTTATTAATATACAATCCAACTAGCAAATAATATTTCTATTACTTGGCTTTTTTATCAGACGTTTGCTTGTCTGAGTCTTTTTTGCTGCTGGTTTCTTCTGTATCGCTATTTTCTTCTGTCTTTTCTGTGTCTTTCTGCGCATCGTTATCGCTGGCTTTTTTTACTTCAGCCTCGCTACTACTGTCATCAGTAATGGCGCGATTGGCCAATTTTGCCTCTGGCGCGAAAGTCGCTTGAGCAACGCCAATCACTTCATCAATCAACTGACTGTTGTAATGTGCGCCGATGGCTACTGCTGTAACGGGAATGAAACGGCGAACCCATAATAGGTTTATTTTGTCCAAATCGATCCCTACTTGGCTAGCAATACTGTCTATTTGCTCAGCATAGTAGTTTACGTTTTGATTTTTTAGACCCAAGTTCTTAAGCTCGCTATGCAACCCGCGGCTCTGAGCATTATCAAGCAAACCTTTACCGATACCCATCCCTGCTAGCAATGCTTGTTTTTCTTGCATTTTGCTTAGGTCTGCATTCGAGAGCAATTCGTATGCCATCTTCACACCTTGTTTACCTGTGAGCGGCTTATTGTATATAGCTGCAATTTGGTAGACAGTACGTAGAGATACCAATAATAACCATAAGGTATCAGCCAGTAAACCTGGTAGACCTGCTAGACCTGTCAGGCCACCCATTGCTGCAAGTGCACGGTTTTGGTTAGCAATATCGGTTGCAAGTGCATAACGCTCTTCATCATCTAAAGTGGCAATATTGGCAAAGCGATGCTCGTTCGGTAAGTCTAATTGACTCCAGTTTGATGCAAGCTTCGCAACTTGAGCAAACGCGCTATCTACTGTCGATTGAAAAAAGCTGTTTGGCACGACTTTTTTGGCATATTTGCCATAAGTAGCAAAACGTGGGCCCAACAGTTGCTGCGTAGCTTTTAAGGTTTGCTCACGAAATAAATCTTGTTGATAATCCTCATCACCTAGATCTACCGCTTTATATTGACGCGGCTTGCCTGTTTTGGCATTCATGCTATCAATCATGGAGCCTACGCGCTCTAAGTTATTACGTGTGAAAGAGCCAATAGTATTGATACTTTTTGAAAGAGTACTACGCTTTGCCATCGTGATGTCCTTAATATGATGATTGGTTTTATTCTAGTATTAGTAATCTTAAGCAATTATTTTAGTCAATCGCTATAGTCTTTGTCAGTGCGAACAATGTTATCACTGTCACAAATTTTGTATCTAAAAGTATAACTTAATTTTTGTCTGACTTAACCATAGCCTTTAGGTTACCCACATTGTTTTTTATAAATAGACAAGCGATTGCTTGGATGAAAGTGCTTCATAGCCACTCAATTTCTCATTACCTTATAGCGATAGAGGCTATTTCGCCATTATTTTACACTTGTCCAAAGATTTTCAACGCTTGATACGTTATCATGTGCCGTAAGTTAGAGCATAATTGTACACTGAATTGATATCGTCTTTAATAGGCTGTAGTTACCTTAATCCATGCTATCGTTATCTATATAGACTATTTTTTCACTATAATGCTCAAATTCATTCATCGTTAAACCTCATATATAGATTTACAACGATTATTGCCTGTCAATAGCGGCAAATCGTTACTTACAAGGAATAGAATATGCGTCGCGTCGTTATCACTGGAGCAGGGATTGTCTCTTGTATCGGACATGATTTAGCCACGGTCACTACTGCTCTTAAAGAAGGAAAGTCTGGTATTACGTTTAATGATTCTTATGCTGAGCACGAGTTCAAATCACACGTGAGCGGTAGTATTAATCAATCAGAACTGGATACTAGTGGTATCGATCGTAAGCTCAAACGCTTTTTTAGCGATGCCAGTCTGTACGCTTATGTCAGTGCACTAAACGCCATTGAACATTCAGGACTGTCACTTGACACCATCAATAACAATCCACGCGTGGGTGTCGTCGCAAGCTCAGGCGGTGCGTCAACAGAAAACATCGTGAACGCTGTAGATGCCATGCGTGAAAAAGGTCTACGCGGTGTCGGTGCGATGGCTGTACCTAAAACCATGGGCAGCTCAGTATCAGCAGCCCTAGCTACTGGTCTAAAAATCCAAGGTGTCTCCTACTCGCTGGCCTCTGCTTGCGCGACTTCGACTCATTGTATCGGTCATGCCGCTGAGCTTATCCAACTGGGTAAAGCTGATGTGATATTGGCTGGTGGTAGTGAAGCTGAGCATTGGACGCAATCTTGTATGTTTGATGCGATGGGTGCAGTGAGTACTCAATATAATGACACGCCAACACTCGCTTCAAGAGCTTATGACAAAGATCGCGACGGTTTTGTGATTGCTGCTGGTGGCGCGATGGTTGTGGTTGAAAGCTTAGAGCATGCTCAAGCACGTGGCGCCAATATCTTGGCTGAAATCGTGGGTTACGGTGCTACCTCTGATGGTGCCGAGATGGTTGCCCCAAGTGGTGAAGGCGCTGTACGCTGTATGCAACAAGCCTTAGCTGAAGCTGGTCTAGAAAGCGTTGATTATATCAATAGCCATGGTACCAGCACACCGCTGGGCGATATCACAGAACTCAAAGCGATTGCCAAAGTTTTTGATAACGATGTCAGTAAAGTACCGGCTATCAGCTCAACCAAATCGATGACTGGGCACAGCTTAGGCGCTGTTGGTGCGCAAGAGCTGATTTACTGCCTACTAATGCTACAAGATGGCTTTATTGCCCCAAGTATCAATGTTGACAACCTAGATCCTGCAGCTGAAGGTTTCGATATCGTCACCCAAATGCGCGAATCCAATCTTGAAACCTTGATGAGCAATAGCTTTGGCTTTGGCGGTACTAATGCCACGCTCATCATCAAAAAATTCGACGCTTAAACCATGGTCGCACCAAATCAAATGATAACTGAGCAGACAGACTCTGACCCATCGCCAGCTAGTAAATCTAGCTGGCGTTTTGGTGATTTGTCAGCGGCTGAATTAATGCCACAGCTAAGACGCCATTTACTCAATCAAGATGATGCAGCAAATTGGCAATTGGCTTGGTTAAATAACGATGGACGACCAGTAATTGGCTTACTGCCTAAAGTCAGCTGGTCGGTTTATGCTACTGATCAAAAACCTTTTAAAAATTCAGTCAATACTTATAGAGTGGTTAAAAACTGCCGTGATAACTGCTCTACTCATAGCAAACCAACCACAACAGCATATATGAGTTATCTAGAATGGCAAAATGAGCTTATTGCTTACAGCAAAGCTTATGATACCGATAATAATAGATCAAACAACATAAATTCGAAAAGCACAAACTCCAGTTATCATCATGGTCTGGTTGGTTTTGTCGGTTACGATATCGCTGCTTATGAGTTAAGTCCTGCAGACAGAATCGAATTGGCAAATCAGCCTTGCGCCTCATTAGGGCATTACGATATCTATCTAACACCTGTTGCCGATACTGATACCGGTTGGGAGCTAAAAAGCATTCAAACCAATAGTAGCTCTGAGGAAGCTGCTGGCAATAAGGCAAAAGATGAGTTCATAGTTGCTCTGACATCCTATCTAGATGAACTGGATAAAAAGCTATCCGACAAATATCTAAATCAAGCACAGTTTGAAGATGCATCAAATATTACTCCTTTAATCTTAACTCCACGCTGGAGCAAATCTGACTACCAACAAGCATTTGATCGCACGCAAGACTATCTACAGCAAGGCGATTGCTATCAAATTAACCTGACACAAAAGTGGTCTGGCTATCTGCCATATAAAAGCGATGCGACTCAACCAACTTCAGCACTTATCGACTATCTCCCTTCACTGCATCACAATACGCAAGCACCTTTCGCAAGCTATTTGAGCGTTGATGGTGCGAGCGTTGAGCACGTTGATACCTTTAACCACAGTTTTGAGCTATTAAGCTGCTCCCCTGAGCTGTTTTTTACTTTTACCAAAGATAAGGCTACTAATAAACACCATATCCTGACCAAGCCAATCAAAGGTACTATGCCTCGTGGCTCCACTGACAAGCAAGATGAATCATATAAGCAACAACTGATCGATAGCGAAAAAGACCGTGCCGAAAATGTCATGATTGTTGATTTGCTACGCAATGATTTGGGTAAATATGCCAAGATCGGTAGCGTAAAAGTACCGCAACTGTTTGCGATTGAAAGCTTTAGTAACGTGCACCATATGGTCAGCACTATTACTGCTGAGCTAAAAACTGACACTCACCCGTTGGCTGTCCTGTTTGGTAGTTTGCCTGCTGGCTCTATCACTGGCACACCGAAAAAACGATCTGTCGAAATCATTGCCGAACTCGAATCCACACCGCGCGGTGCTTATTGCGGCACCATGGGTTATATGAATTTTGATGGCAGTGGTCAATGGAATGTGTTGATTCGCACGCTACAAGCGAATGGTTCGGCCCACAATGACTTTAATAAAGAAAGACAGATCAATCTATGGGCTGGTGGCGGTATTACAGTCGCGTCTGATTGTGATGCTGAATATCAAGAGTGCCTAGATAAGGTAGGTAATCTACTGGCAGTGTTGGCGAACAAAGTATAAACGACTGAAATACTATTTTGCGCTGGCCTCTAAAGAAAAAAGCCTACTTAACATTGCGTTAGCAGGCTTTTTTAGTACTTATCGATAGCATCTACTACACAAGCAGGTAAACCATTAATCAGCCGTCATGCTAGTCTCTGTATGCAGCTCTTTTAGCGCATTAATCAAACGCTCATGCTGATCTGAGGTACCAACAGTGATACGCAAATACTCATTAATGCGCGGCTTATCAAAATGGCGAACGATAATCCCTTGATCGCGCAAGGTACTCGCCACAGCACTTGCATTACCATCTTTTGGACGGGCAAAGATAAAGTTGGCATGCGAGGGCAATACTTTATAGCCTAGCGCCGTCAACTCTAAGGTCAATGACGTACGCAAATCGATGACCTGTTGACGAGTTTGCTCAAAATAATCCACATCTAGCACACTTGCCGTCGCACCAGCTTGCGCTAGCTTATCCAGTGGATAGCTATTAAAACTATTTTTCATACGCGTCAATGCTTCAATCAACGAAGCACTACCAAAGGCCATCCCAACACGTAAACCAGCAAGTGACCGTGATTTTGAAAAGGTCTGCGTCACGATAACGTTGTCACACTCATTGATTAAGCTGACCGCTGAGACTTGCGCGTCTGTGCTGTCTGCATCAGCCTGAGCAAAATCAATATATGCCTCGTCAATTACAATCACGGCGTTAGAATGCTCGCTGGCTAGCTTACGGATATCAGCAAGTGATAAGAGCAAACCTGTTGGCGCATTTGGGTTGGCAATGATGATACCGCTACAAGGCTGGCGATAAGCATCAGGATCGATACTAAAATCTTCTTCTAGTGGAATCTTGACGAGATGTACGCCAAAAGTCTGCGCATAGACAGGATAAAAGCTATAGCCAATATCAGGTGATAAAAGCGGACGCTCTTTTAGGAAGAAACTGGCGAATATAAGCGCCAATACTTCATCTGAGCCATTACCGACAAACACTTGGCTGACATCAAGGTCATATGCTTGTGCCAGTGCAGCACGCAGGTCATTGGACTCAGGTGCCGGATATAAACGCAGCTCTTGCGCTTGCTGGGTGAGTACTTTAGCGATTGCCTCCGCTACTTTTGGTGAGGGCGGAAACGGGTTTTCATTGGTGTTCAGTTTACATAAATTGTCGTGCTGTGGCTGCTCACCCGGCACATAAGGTGACAAGTTGCGTGCTTTAGATGACCAAAGTCTAGTATCTATCTTTGACTCACTCATAAATTATCCTACTAATTAGCCATACAGACTATTAAAAATATCTATCAAAAGTAAAAACGAAGACGCTCAAAATATCTTACTGATAACGATAACGGGCTGAGCGCGCATGGGCCTCTAGGTCCTCACGTTGCGCTAAAATATCTGCCGTTTCAGCCAAAGGCTTGCTGCCAGATTCACTGCAATAAATAATTGATGATTTCTTCTGAAAGTCATAGACACCTAACGGTGAAGAAAAGCGCGCAGTACCGGATGTTGGTAGCACATGGTTTGGACCTGCACAGTAATCCCCAATGGCCTCAGGCGTGTGGCGACCCATAAAGATAGCACCCGCATGACGAATACCATCTAGCAATGCATCAGGGTTACCAACGGATAACTCCAAATGCTCAGGGGCAATACGATTGATCAGTGCCATACCCTCGATACGATCTTTCACTAAAATAAGCGCGCCACGGTTTTGTAGCGAATCACGTGCGATATCTGCTTTTGGTAGCTCAGCGAGTGCTCTTTCTATCTCTAACGCAACTTCTTTTAGCTGCTCTTCACTGGTCGTCACAAAGATGGCTTGAGCGATACGGTCGTGCTCTGCTTGCGACAACAAATCCATCGCGAGCCAATCAGCTCGATCTTGCGCTTCACCCTCTGCATATACCAACACTTCTGAGGGGCCTGCAATCATATCAATGCCGACTTGTCCAAATACTGCGCGTTTGGCTGCCGCGACATACTTATTACCCGGCCCTGTGATTTTATCCACAGCTGGAATAGCCTCAGTACCATAGGCTAAAGCTGCTACCGCCTGCGCGCCGCCAATGGTAAAGACACGGTCAACTTGAGCCAAATGTGCTGCTGCTAATACCAAAGGATTGAGCACCCCTTTTGGCGCTGGTACGACCATGATGACTTCAGCGACGCCAGCCACTTTGGCAGGAATAGCATTCATCAGTACTGATGATGGATAAGATGCCAAGCCACCCGGCACATAAATGCCAACGCGATCAAGTGGTGTGACTTTTTGACCTAAGCGATTGCCCAGCTCATCTTCATATTGCCACGTTTCTTGTACTTGGCGCTCATGAAAGGTCTGTACCCGAGTAGCTGCTGTGGTCAACGCCGTCTTTACATTTTCATCAAGATTGGCAAATGCATCGGCAAGTGCTTCTTTAGACAGCTCTAACTCTTGCATCGTTGTCGCTGGGTGCTGATCAAATTGCTGAGTTAATGCCAATACGACGCTATCGCCATCCGCACGTACTTGTGCGATGATATCGTCAACGGTATGCAATAATCTAGCATCGTTGACTGTTTCAAAGGCAAGCAGTTGTGTCAATTGATTGTCAAAATCGGCATCTTGGGTACTTAACTGGCGCATGACCTAATCCTATATCTGAGCATAAAATACTGCTGAAAATAAACGGCGTGAATATAACTAAAGTATGCTTATTATTCACAAATATGGCGACTTACTCGCTGTCTTCTTGTCTAAATTTTACGGTGATTTTATTTTTTCGCAAGCTAAGACAATAAAACCAGTTTAGCACGCTATATCACTCATAGCCTGCTAAACTGGTTTAAAAATTCGTATCACCATGCTTTATATTACCAATGATTAACACCGGTTTACTAGGCATTGGCAATACTGTTTTTAAAGCTATCTAAAATGGGTTCTAGTAACGCAAATTTGCGCTTATAGCTGACTTGATTGACGATAAGACGTGATGACACATCACAAATATGATCGCGCGCTTCAAGCCCATTCGCGCGTAGGGTATTACCCGTATCAACCACATCGACAATCAAATCACCCAAGCCCACCAATGGCGCAAGCTCCATTGAACCATAAAGCTTGATAACATCAACTTGCTGACCTTGACTCGCAAAATAAGCGCGCGCTACATTGACATATTTGGTCGCGATACGCAGACGACGATTGGGCAGTGGTGCATCTTTTACGCCAGCAGTCATCAATTTGCATTGAGCGATTTTTAAATCAAGCAATTCATACACGTGGTTCGCGCCATGCTCAAGCAGAACATCTTTCCCCGCTACACCAAAGTCAGCCGCACCGTGTTCGACATAGGTCGGTACGTCGCTCGCACGCAAGATTAATACCCGTACATTTGGGTTTGATGTTGGAAAAATAAGTTTGCGCGAGGCTTCAGGGTCTTCTAAAAGATCGACACCCGCTGCACGTAGCAGTGGCATCGTTTCTTCTAAAATACGGCCTTTTGATAACGCCAACGTTAGACCTGAAAACGCATCGTTTACTTCGTTTAATAGACCGTCGGCTGGTGCAGGTTTGCTTGTCTCAGTCATAATGACATCATGTCCATGTGCAGTTAGTTTCCCTATTCAAGGGAAGTTTTAATGTATAACGTAATTCATGTATAAACTACGGTTGACCTATCAGTATTAGCCGTTGGTATTTACACGCTGGATATTAACACCAAGGCTACGCAGCTTTTCTTCGACATGCTCATAACCACGGTCAATATGGTAAATACGGTCAATCAAGCTCTCGCCTTCTGCCGTTGCAGCAGCCATGACGAGTGACATAGAAGCACGTAAATCTGTTGCCATAACAGGTGCCGCCGTAAAGTTCTCGACGCCTCTGATCACCGCAGTATGACCATCCACTTGAATAGATGCACCCAAGCGATTAAGCTCAGGCACATGCATATAGCGGTTTTCAAAAATATTTTCGATAATGGTACTGGTCCCATCAGCCAGACAGCAAATCGCCATCAACTGAGCTTGCATATCTGTTGGAAAACCTGGATGTGGCTGAGTCCGGATATCTACTGGCTTTGGACGCCCTTTCATTTGCGCGCGAATCCAGTCATCACCTGTCGTAATCACCGCACCCATGGCTTCAAACTTCTCAAGTACCGGATACAATAAAGACGCCGTGGTGTTTTTGGTCAGCACATCACCTTGAGTCATCAAGGCACCAGCAAGATACGAGCCTGTCTCAATACGATCCGGTACCACTGAATACTCACAACCGTGTAGACGTTCTACCCCTTCGATAGTCATGGTAGAAGTACCGATGCCGCTAATTTTGGCGCCCATCGCAACCAGCATATTGGCTAAATCGACTACTTCTGGCTCTAATGCACAGTTAGCCAAAACTGTTGTGCCTTTAGCCAATGCTGCTGCCATGATGACGTTTTCCGTACCGCCAACTGTCACCATATCAAATGAGAAGTGGCAACCAATCAGCTTACCACCTTTAGGCGCTTGCGCTTTCACATAACCGTTCTCTACGCTGATCACCGCACCCATCGCTTCAAACGCTTTTAGATGCTGATCAACAGGACGTGAGCCAATCGCACAACCACCTGGCAATGACACTTCAGCTTCGCCAAAACGTGCCAATAATGGACCTAATACCAAAATTGACGCGCGCATGGTTTTTACCAAATCATACGGCGCATAAAAATTATCGATGCTTTTTGTATCGCAAGTGACCGTATCGCCCTGCTTTTGGATATCAATTCCCATGCCACCGATCAATTCAATCAATGTACGCACGTCTTTTAACGACGGTACATTGTGCAATGTCGTTGGGGTCTCGGCCAGTATCATAGCGGCAAGTAATGGCAAAGCGGCATTTTTGGCGCCTGAAATAGTAACTTCCCCTGCGATACGACTACTACCAGTGATTAAAAATTGATCCATAAGGGTGACAACCTAGCGATGAGTATAAAAAATGATGAAAACCAGATGGATAGAATTCATCTATTGGTATGACGAATTCTATATTGTCTGGTCGTGTAGAGAGCTATTTAATTAGCCTTTTGATTGAGCGTCCCATTCAGCAGGCGTTAGCGCTTGAATATTGAGGGCATGAATATCGCCACTCGCAATCTTATCATTGACTAGCGCATAGATGGCTTGCTGACGTTGAACGGCTCGTTTACCTTCAAAGCTTGCATCAACCACGCGCACATCAAACTTATTACCTTGATTTGCAGCTTGGATAAAAGCGTCTGGGAAGTGAGTCTGTAAAAATGCGATCAAATCGTCAGCGTTCATGCTCATAGAATAGTCTGCCTTAAAGTTTAGAATAGGGTATAGATTTAAAGTGATGACATTATAACAAGAGTTTGCATATCTTACAGTACTGTCTTACCCAAGTGTATTTGAGGACTGAGACAATATGAAACATCAAGCACTCTCAGCCACTCATACGGACACGGATAAGCTATTTAAGCGTTTTATCCAAGTACGTTAATACTTGCGCGCGTACGTCATTGACCCAGCGTAACGGCGGTGCCATTGCTCCAATGCTGGTTGCGTGGCTCGCGCCTTCAATCTCACCAGTCTCAACGGTGACGCCTGCCTTTTTAAACGCTTCTGTCATTTTGATTGCGTTTGTCGGATGTACGACTTTGTCTTTTTCTGCTGTTAATAACAAGTACGGTGGCTGTGCACCCTTAATCTGACGATCGGGCATCACTTGATCAGGCGTCGCATCTGGAGCAAAGGCTGTCGCACTATCGAATTTACGAAAGTCGTAGCTATAAGGCCCTGCAATACCAATCACGGTTGCAACGTCTGTTGGCTTGATACCATAAGGCGCCAAAAAGTCTTCGTTTGATACTGCGGCAACGGCATTGAACGCGCCAGCAGAGTGTCCCATGACAGCGACACGTGATGGATCAGCATGCAAGCTGGTCGCATTCTCAATACTCCAAGCAATCGCTTGCGCGGCATCTTCGACATAATCGGGATAGACGTGCTCAGGTGCTTTGCGATAATTAATCACTGCGGTGACATAGCCTGCCTGCGCTAAGCTTTGACCGACAAAAGCATACTGCTCTTTATTACCACTCTCCCATGAGCCGCCATGAACAAATACCACCATAGGGTAGTTGCTATTGATAGCGCTTTGGGCTTTCATTGCCTGTGCCAAGGGCTTTGGATAGTAAATATCCAAATCTTGCAAAGGCTCATCACCGTATAAGATGTCTTTACTCACCCCTACACCGCCACTAGAAGTAATACCATTGACGATAGCGAGTGGTGATAATGCCTGTGCACTTTGCGTCGCGAGCGCAATACTACCTAATGCCAGCACCGCAGCGCCTGTGAATCTCAGCGTGCGTACTTTTTTACCAGAGGATTTGCTGTATCTGTTAATGTCTTCACTCTGTTGTATACGGTTTTTTGAATCCTTCATTGCCAGTATCCTATTATATTTATTAATCAATAATGAGTAGCGTTATAGCAGCTATGCTGTTTCGTTAATTGGTCAAGGATATACTTTCACTTGAAAACAGATATAATTTCACTTGAAAATATAAGTGACCAATATGCTGCTTCTACTACTTTTCACTATTGATATAGTACTCACTGGCTGAGGATTTCTCGTGCTTTTACTGTTATATCTATTTAGGCTTATTGTGATTAATATCAAAGAAGGCTACTAGCATCATATGATGTGACTGGTATCACATATGGCTAAGTAGCCATTATATAGGCTCTTATTTATCATCAGTCATCGCTTAGTAGACTCAGCTTGGCAGACTCAGTAGTTTTACTGATTTTGATAAAGGTCGATATATGGGCTTGATGATGGTTGCGCCGTAGTGTCCTCTTCTTCCGTGATCACTATCGGCGTTGCGGTACTGACAGCGGTATCTTGGACAGTTGGTGCGACCGCCTGATTGGCTAGATTGTTCTCATACATAATATCATCATCGTTTATCTTTACACCTCTATCATCGACAACGGTCGTCAGCAGTACCAGCTCGGTCACCCCAACAGTGCTGTTCGCAACATCAATCAGGTTGCTTTGTTGGGTGGGTGTCATGCGACCCATAATATAGACCACGCCATTGTTGGTGACTGCTTTGATTTGTGAGGTTTTGACGCCATCGCTGGCGGCTATTTTTGCCAATAGTTTTGAGGTGATATAACCATCATGAACAGTTGAGCTATAGCCTTTTGAGGCACTCACTTCCATCTCGTTGTAGACGCGGCGCACATCTGGCATAGAGCTGACGACCTTTTCTACTTCTGCTTTGAGCGCTTCAGACGGTACTTCCCCTGTGAGCAGCACTTCGCTATTGAAGCTATCGATACCCATACGGCTGGTCTGCTGCAAATCTTCTTTTAGCCCATACACGTTGATTTTGGCAGTATGCTCGATACTACGATCTAGTAGACGCTGCGGAATGGTGCGCTCAGTCATTGGCACACCGTAAGTTCCTTCTGTACTGTTGGTCAGATAGTTGGTGGCACAGCCTGTACTGACCACACAAGCAGCAAGCATAATGCTCGTCGTAATACAGCGTGATGAACCAAAAATAGCAGTGCGCAAATGCATCCGTGTCATTGTTTACCTCTTAGAGCATGGTGGTGACGGTGTTATAAATTCAATGAATTGAGTCAATTTTCATCTAGCAGTGATAAGACAAATTTCGTTAACAGCTACTTTACTTAATTTTGGCCAGCAGCGGTTAGGTTTTTGGTAACGAGTATTGCGCGCTAGATTCAGTCAGGCGCGCGAGTCAACCAGTATTGACGTTATATATTTACTACCATGCACTGGCTACAAAGGCGCCTTTAAGCCATTCCGGCTCATCGTTCAACGGATTCTCTTTTGAGCTGAGCTTACCCACCGTATTATAAGCAATGACATCAAAGCGGCAGTCATGACGAGCGTACTCAGGATGCTGATGCAAAAAATACTGCGCTGCTTTAATCACTTTGCGTTGCTTGCTTGTCGTCACGCTGAGTGCTGCATCGCCATAAACCGACCGCTTGCGTTGACGAACTTCGATAAATACTAGCGTTGACCATGCAGGTCCTGCTTCCATCATGACCAGATCTAGCTCGCCTATTTTTGGCTGTTGCCAGTTTTGCGCCACCAACCGCAACCCTTGTGCTTGTAAATACTCACATGCCTGCTGTTCAAACTGACTACCTTGGCGTTGTTTCGGTGAGGTTAAGATCAAGGGTTTGTGATTCGCCATAAGGTTAATTCGTCTGCTTAACATTTGAGAATTATCATAGCACAACATGCTAAACTAGCCACTTCTGCGCGTTATGCTCTCCAAATCTATTGATTTATTCACTCACTATTTGACTGAAAAATCATAGATAACGACTGGATATAATAGCGCACTATTATTGTTAATAACCCGAGGTTTTCATGTCTACCCCTACTGCGATGCCAGCTTGTCTCTATATCGTTGCCACGCCAATTGGCAACTTGACCGACATGACGCCACACGCGATTGATGTCTTAAAGCAGGTCGCAATCATTGCCTGTGAAGACACTCGCACTTCAGGTAAGCTGTTGTCGCATTTTGGTATTGATACCAAAGGCAGCAAAACGGATGAGGCAAAAAGCTCAGAGACCCATCATGCCACAAGTAGTGTAGAAGATGATGAGACCACAACGAAGCAAAAAGGCCATAACAAGCTATGGGCCTATCATGAACACAATAGCGCTATTCAAACGCCTAAAATCATTGAAATGATTGAGCAAGGTCATTCGGTTGCTTTGATTAGTGACGCTGGTACGCCACTGGTCAGTGACCCAGGTTATCAATTGGTACAAGCCGCACACGAGGCAGGCGTGACCGTATCACCTATCGTTGGGGCTTCTGCTGCCATTGGCGCATTGTCAGTGGCGGGGTTGCCATCAGATCGATTTAGCTTTATTGGGTTCTTGCCAGCCAAAACTCACGGCCGTCAAAAACAACTGAACGATTTGATCGCACGTACCGAAACCCTGATATTTTATGAAGCGCCGCATCGCATCGTAGCTAGCCTAGAAGATATGGCGACGATATTTGGCGCAGACCGTGCAGTGACTTTTTGTCGTGAATTGACCAAAACGTTTGAAACCGTACATAAAAGCACCCTTGGCGAGTTGGTCGAGTTTGTCAAAGCAGATGACAATCAGCAACGTGGTGAGATCGTCGTGGTCGTCGCTGGCGCCGGTGTGGCAAAGGATACTGACGACATCAGTACTCATGATAAATTGCTACAGCGTTTGCTAGAGGACTTATCGGTCAAAAAAGCAGCCGCACTGGCCTCTGATATCACTGGTGTAAAAAAGAATGCACTTTATCAGCGTTTACTAGAGTTACAAGCTGACTAGTTTTTAACAATAAGAAAGATAACCGTTTATAAATTAATTGAAGAGAGGTAAACAATGTACGATGTAATGGCGATAGGTAATGCGTTGGTTGATCACGAATATGTGCTATCAGATGCTGCGCTAGAAGAGACCGATCTGACCAAGGGTAATATGACACTAGCAGAGTTTGAGGAGCAGCAGCAACTACTGGCTTACTTTAAGTTGGCTGAGATTGAGCCATCAAAACAAGCCGGCGGTGGCTCAGCAGCCAATACGATGTTTACCTTTGCTAGCCTTGGCGGTAAGCCGTTTTATGCTTGCCGCGTCGGTGATGACGATCAAGGGGCGTTTTACCTCAGAGACTTGCACGAAGCAGGCGTCGCAACCTCAGACAAATCTATCCATGAAGGCGGTGTGACCGGCTCCTGCGTGGTCGCTATCACCGAAGATGGCGAGCGTACCATGCAGACCTATCTTGGCACCTCAAGCGAAATCGCAGCTGACAATGTTGATTTTGACGCGTTGACGCAAGCAGACTGGCTATATTTAGAAGGCTATTTGGCCATGTCTGAAAGCATCCAACCAGCAATGACGCAACTGCGTCAGCAAGCCGGTATTCATAATGCAAAAATCGCCGTGAGTTTTGCGGATCCTGCTGTAGTAAAATTTGCCAAAGACGGCCTACTTAATATGCTCGGCAATAAAGTCGCTGTGATATTCTGTAATAGCGAAGAAGCAAAGCTATTCACCGATAAAAAACAAGTCAAAGCCGCTGCCCGTGCCCTGCTTGAGCATTGCCAAACAGCGGTCGTCACTGATGGTGCCAACGGCGCGGTCATTGCCCACAAGCCTGATGACGAGTCGGAGATTGAAGTTTACGACGTGGCAACGCCAGCAGTAACCAGTGTCATCGATACCAATGGTGCAGGTGATAACTACGCGGGTGCCTTCTTATATGCGCTATCGCAGCATTATAGCTTGCCAGAGTGTGGACGTCTTGCCAGCGAAATATCGTCACAAGTCATCCAACAGTTTGGACCACGTCTTGCCTCGCAGGATTACCGAGATATCGCTCAGCGTGTCCTATCTGCTTAAATGCTGAATACTTATATTTGACGCAAATAAAAAGCCCATATCGAGTTGATATGGGCTTTTTTGTTTATGGATTATAATCACTCAAATAATTTTCCTAAATGAGCATGCTTTTATATTAAGCAGTAGCTAATGCTTGCGCAAGATCGGCTTTGATATCTTCAATATGCTCGATACCAATAGATAAACGTACCATATCTTCACTAACGCCAGCTTGCTCAAGCTCTTGCCCATTTAACTGACGATGCGTTGTCGAGGCAGGATGACAGGCCAGTGACTTGGCATCACCGATATTCACCAAGCGCGTAATCAATTGTAGCGCATCGATAAAGCGTGACCCTGCTTCCAGACCGCCTTTTACCCCAAAGGTCAAAATAGCAGAAGGTGTACCTTTCATATATTTTTTGGCAAGCTCATGCTCAGGATGGTCAGACAGGCCTGCATATTTTACCCAAGCGACCTTATCATGGTCACGCAAGTATTCTGCAACGGCTTGTGCGTTTTGTACATGACGCTCCATCCGTAGGCTCAGCGTCTGCACCCCTTGTAGAATACTAAACGCATTAAGCGGACTAAGCGCCGCACCCGTATTGCGTAGCGGTGCGACGCGAGCACGGGCGATGAAGGCAGGCGCGCCCACGTCTTTGACAAAGTTCACCCCATGATAACTGGCATCTGGCGTGTTCAGTAATGGGAAACGCTCAGGATAATCGCCCCAAGCAAACGTACCGCTATCAACAATCGCACCGCCAATCGACGTCCCCGTGCCGCTCATATACTTGGTCAATGAATGCACCACAATGTCCGCACCAAACTCAAACGGACGGCATAGCGCAGGTGTGGCCACGGTATTGTCAATTACTACGGGTACGCCATATTCGTGAGCGATATTACTGAGCGCCTGAATATCTACGATATTGCCTAGTGGGTTACCGATACTCTCAGCAAATACCATTTTGGTCTTGTCATCGATTAAATCACGAATCGCTTCTGGGTTTTTGTGATCAAAGAAACGCACCTCAATTCCTTGACGCGGCAATGCATGCGCAAACAAATTGTAAGTACCACCATATAGCGTTGATACGGCGACAATATTATCACCTGCTTCACAAATGGTCTGGATCGCATAAGTGATAGCAGCCATACCAGAGGCGACCGCAAGTGCTCCGATACCGCCTTCAAGCGCGGCAACGCGCTCTTCTAGCACCGCATTGGTCGGATTCATAATACGCGTATAGATATTGCCCGCGACCTTTAGATCAAACAGATCAGCACCATGCTGAGTGTTATCAAACGCATAGGAGCTGGTATGGTAGATAGGTACGGCGACTGCTTTGGTCGTTGGTTCAACACTATAACCAGCATGAATCGCCAAGGTCTCAAGACGCTGGTGGTTCTTTATTTCTTGGGCTGCTTGTTCATCACTCATCGTACATTCCTTTGTATGGATCAAATGTATTGATCAAAAATTACTGATTCAAGAGTTCGTGCTTAAAAGCCATCTCAAAAACCTGTCTGCTAAATCATAGCAATAAAAAAAGCTGAGTTCATCATAACTCAGCTTTTTTATTAAAAGAATAGCAAAATACTGATCGCTTAATGACAAACATGCATAAGCGTTTTTATAACTGCTATTTTACTTTTATCTGTTTTTTGCATTTATTTATAATAAGCATTCTCTGTGCGAGTATGATCGGTATCATCAACCACTTGCGTCAGCTCTGGTATTTGCTGCTTAAGCTGTACTTCAACGCCTTGACGCAGTGTCATATCGACGGCTGAACAGCCTTGGCAACCACCGCCAAATTTTAAGACAGCAGTCAGGCCAATACCTTCTTCATCAATCAGCTCAAGCAACTGTACGTCACCGCCATGCGCGGCCAAGCCAGGGTTAATCTCTGACTGTAAGACATAGTTAATACGCTCTTCGACACTGGCATCAGCACCCACTTTGGGTACTTTAGAGTTTGGCGCGCGGAAAGTCAGCTGACCACCAAAACGATCTTTATTGTAATCGATGACCGCATCTTCTAGATAAGGAACTGATGCCGCTTCGATAAAGGCCGAAAAGTCATCATAAGTAAAACGTAAATCAGCGCTGTCTTCTTCGCCCGGCTGGTTATAGGCCATGCAGCACTCTGCGCGCGGCGTGCCTGGATGCTCAACGAAGATACGCACACCAATACCATCAGTGTCTTGCTTGGCTAACAAGTCTGCCAAATAGCCTTGAGCAGACTCAGTGATGGTGATATTGCTTTTTGCTTCAACTTGCTCAGTATCTAATGCTGACTCATAGTCAGCGGCTTGATTTTGCTCACTCATAATGTTTCCTATGCGTTGTGACACAAGCGCAATATCTATTATGGCTATTGTGTCGTGAATTTGAATTTTTCAAAATTTTTACGGCTTATATCAGTTTGCAAGCCATCAGTGCTTGAGGTTTATTATTGTAATGCACCGACAGCAATGGTCGTGAAATTTAATCCGTCTATATCAGTCATTATACCTGAATCAAGTAGTAATTCCGACCGCGCTACTGTGAATTGAACCGTGACCGCTGCAAATGGTTGTCATTGGTTTTTTTAATGACGTCCCTCAGCGGTGGATTAAATAAGGTTGGCATAATTATCGATAAACTAACCTCTATATAAAGACAGCTGCATTATTTATCAAGCAGACTAAGTACAAATAATGCCTACTAAGGATACACCCCTAAACATCTTTCTACTTGTCAAAAAGTCACAGGCTGTGTCAGTATTAGCGTCATTAATTTTTTATCAATAAAAATAAGTTGTAGGAAATTGGCGTCTATGAGTGAATTATCAGAGCAAGCTTCAGATAAGCAAAACCCCGATAAGAAAAACAGTACACACTACCGTTATTTGGTTTTTATCGGGCGTTTCCAGCCATTTCATTGTGGACACAAGGCAGTCATTGACGAAGCGCTCAAACGCTCTGATGAAGTGATTATGCTGATCGGCTCCGCCAATCTACCGCGCAGCTTACGTAATCCGTTTAGCGTCGCTGAACGCGCGGCGATGATTAAGGGCGCTTACTCAGCAGAAGACGCCGCTCGTATCCATTGCGTCGGTCTAGACGATGCGCTCTACAATGACACACGCTGGCTACAGTATGTGCAGGCGGGCGTCAAATCGGTCACGGGTGACTTGCAAACAGATATTGGCTTGATTGGTCACTCAAAAGACAGCTCATCATATTATTTATCGCTGTTCCCTAACTGGGCATCGGTGTCAGTACCCAATTATCATAATCTATCAGCCACGCCTATTCGCGACAGCTATCTGATGGGCGCTACGCCAACACCTGAGCGTACGCCTGAGTCAACACGCAGCGTCCTCGATGAATTCAAAAAAACGGACGATTATCATCAACTGCACGAAGAAGCAGACTTTATCGATAAATACAAAAGACAGTGGCAATCTGCCCCCTATCCGCCGACCTTTATGACGGCTGATGCGTTGATTGTACAGTCGGGGCACATCTTACTAGTCGAGCGCCGTAGTATGCCAGGACGCGGATTGTGGGCATTACCGGGTGGTTTTTTAAATCCAAAAGAGACACTATTTGATGCTTGTATTCGCGAGCTGCGTGAAGAGACGCGCCTCAAAGTCCCTGAGCCCGTACTGCGCGGCTCCTGCCACAGTCAGCATACCTTTGACGATCCGTATCGTTCAGCACGTGGGCGTACTATTACCCAAGCGTTTTATTTTCAGCTAAAAAACGACCCAAAAGGGTTGCCAAAAGTAAAAGGCGGCGATGATGCGACCAAAGCATTTTGGCTGCCATTGGCAGAGCTTGATGCCAAAATGATGTTTGAAGACCATTATGCAATTATTACCAAAATGGTTGGGTTGTAGTTTTTCGTTATTGGACGGATGAGCAGGTCATGGCCAAATCAGCCCTCATTGATATCTACACAATGTATTTTTTAACTTTCTATACCAGTGCCGATAGACGGCACTCAACCGCCGCCACTGTTCTTTCAACGCAGCTGCGGCATCTCAAAGCAGAGGAGTTCTGTGATGTACACCAGTAATCTAAACAATTTAATCTTAAATAGTGACAGCTATAAAACCTCACATTGGGTGCAATACCCAAGTGGCAGTGAGTATCTGTCCAGCTACATTGAAGCGCGCAAAGGCGACTACGATGTGGTGTTCTTCGGCTTACAAGCCTTTATAAAAGAGTACTTAAGCACCCCTATCACGTATCAAGATATCGACGAAGCCGAAAAAGTGGTTAAAGCGCATGGCTTGACCTTTAATCGTGCTGGTTGGGAGCACTTGATTGAAAAACACAACGGCTACTTGCCATTGCGTATCCAAGCTGTGCCTGAAGGCAGCATCGTGCCAGTATCTAATGTGGTCTGCCAAGTTATCAACACTGATCCTGAGTTCTATTGGCTACCAAGTTATATCGAAACAGCGCTATTACGCGCGATTTGGTATCCATCAACGGTCGCTAGTGTCTCTCGCTATTGCAAAGAGATTATCCGTCAAGCGCTAGAAAAGTCAGCAGACAATACAGAGTCGCTGCCTTTTCGCTTACATGACTTTGGCGCGCGCGGTGCGTCGAGTCAGGAGACGGTTGCCCTTGGTAGCTTGGCCCATTTGGTCAACTTTGCTGGTACTGATTCAATGACAGCACTCATTGCGGCCAGTCGCTGGTATCAGATGGGCGATGACATGCCTGCGTTTTCCATCCCAGCGGCTGAACACAGTACGATGACGGCATGGGGACGTGATGGCGAGACCGCTGCTTTTCGCAATATGATTGAGCAGTTCGGCGGCGAAGATAAAGCTTTTTCAGTTGTGTCTGACAGCTACGACCTATGGAATGCGATCGACAATATCTGGGGCGACGCCTTAAAAGATGACGTCAAAAACATGGGCGGCACTTTGGTCATTCGACCAGACAGTGGCGAGCCGACTAAAGTCGTTCGTGAAGCGCTAGAGCGCTTGGCAGTGAAGTTTGGCACTACGGTAAACAGCAAAGGCTATAAAGTTCTACCGGATTACGTGCGAATCATCCAAGGCGATGGCATCAGCTCACAAAGCTTAAGCAAAATTATTGACGTGATAATCAAAGCAGGCTTTAGCATAGAAAACGTGACATTTGGTATGGGCGGTGGTCTATTGCAACAAGTCAACCGTGACACCATGAGCTGGGCAATGAAATCTAGCGCTATCTCTATCGATGGCGCATGGAAGGATATTTATAAAGATCCTGTCACCAGCCGCTCAAAACGCTCGAAAAAAGGACGATTGGCACTGGTAAAATCCGATAGCGGCCAGCTGACAACCATAAAAGAAAATGAGATGAGCGACCCAACTGACAATCTATTACGTGATGTCTACGTCGATGGTAAATTGTTAATTGAAGACAGTCTTACGACTATCAGGGAACGTGCAGGATGGTAGACACTAATAAGCTGACATCGGTCGCAAGAGACGTCTTACTTGCCCCTGTCTACCTCTATCAAGGTCGAAAAATCAAGCGTGATACCGTGCGTTTGCCGGAACCAAACGGCGAAAGACATGGTATGGTTAAGCTATCAAAAGCAGATGATGGACTGTCATCTAAAAGCCAAGAGACACTCAATTTGATGGTCGTCGGTGATTCGGCAGCAGCAGGTGTGGGTAGCCAAACTCAGCAAGAGGCACTGGTTGGTAAGCTGACTCCGATACTGGAACAGAATACCGTTATTCGATCGAACTTTGCACAGCTCAATTGGTCATTACAAGCGACAACTGGTCATACTAGCTTTGATATTTTGCGCAGATTATATGTCCTCCCTACTCCTGACCAACCTATCGATGTGATGTTGCTGAGCGTTGGGGTCAACGATACGACCTCCAACGTTTCTGTGCATCAATGGCAGCAGCAAATTGAAGATATCATTGATATTGCACAGCGTAAATTTGGCGTACGCGAACTGATCTTTTTAAGCTTACCGCCGATGGCGCAAATGCCTGCAATTCCTTCCCCGCTCAATAATTTTGTTGGGGCAAAAGCCTCGATATTAGATGAGATATTGCAACAAGTCTGTGCTGCTCATGATGGTGTCAACTATATGGCAACTGACTTTGCGCGCATGATATCAGAGCATGGCAATGGTCAGCCTATTGATATTGCCGTGATGTTCGCCAGTGATGGCTTTCATCCGAGTAGCCTAATGTATGGTTATTGGGCACAGCAAATCGTAGAGAACATGACCCAACTGTTAGACTCATCCGCCGCTCAGACGGATTGCTAAAAACACGCAAGTATTGATTTATCGACACAAAAAAACCGCTGAATCATCAGCGGTTTTTTATTGCTTAGCAAAATACATTTACACCATAGATATAAATTATTCAGCAGCGTCAGCAGCTTTCTTGCTACGGCCACCAAATGCACCAAAGCGCTTGTTAAAGCTTGCAACACGGCCTTCGGTAGAGGTTTTACGTTGCTCACCAGTATAGAATGGATGCGACGCACTTGAGATATCAAGTGGGTAGTATGGGTATTCTTTACCTTCGTATTCGCGAGTCGCTTTAGTCTTAGCCGTTGAACGAGTCAAAAAGAACACGTCAGCGTTCGTGTCATGGAATAAAACTTCTTGGTAATCAGGATGGATATCTTTACGCATAATAAAATCTCTAGGTCCGATGTATGTATGGCAATTTGCCTCAACATCATGAGCGATGTCTCAAACAAACGAAAACATACGTAACTGAGGCACTAAGGACATTATAAGTATGGCAACTGCGTCACTGGCTTATTCCAGCACAAAGCACCACTCTTCTGCTCACTTAGCCTTTCCCCAGCGGGAAAATTAAACAGCGATTTTAACGTTTTTTGTCACCCAACGCAAGCCACAGTTATGATAGATATATGTGATAAGTTGTCACTAAGAGGGAAATAGTGTTGAGATGTATGAGTTAACCCAGTACAATATTTTGGTTAGTTAAATTAATCAATTATACAGATATCTGTAGTTAATCTAACGAGATTTAGCTTGCTCTGTCATTTATCTATGCATTTTTAGGCTATATGGCTAGTCAGTTTTCTACAAAAAATATCGCACTCTTTGTTCATCGGTAAGCACGACTTCCCTAATACTAAATAAGGACTATTCAATGATAAACACTACCATCAAAACCACTACTAAGGCACTATTAATCAGCTCAGCACTTGCTGTTACGACTTTAGCAAGCGCTGCTCTACCAACTCAGTGGCAACTAGATAATTCACATACTCGTGTCGGTTTCTCTGTTGAGCATATGGGATTTTCTACGGTTATGGGTCACTTTAGTGATGTCGACGGTACCGTGCAGTTTGACCTAAAAAATCCAAACCAAACACAGCTTAACTTTGTCATTGATACAGACAGTATTGATACTGCTTGGGCAGCCCGTGACAAGCATCTAAAAACCGACGAGTTTTTCAATGTTGAGAAGTACCCTACCATGAGCTTTAAATCCACTCAGGTTAATTTTATCAATCCACAACAAGCAAAAGTCACTGGCGACTTTACGTTACTCGGTCAAACCAAACCATTAACACTTAACCTAACGCTCAAGAAAATCGATAACAGCCCTCTTACTAAAGAGCCTGTGATTGGTTTCCGCGCTACAGGTAATATCGATCGTACAGCTTATGGCATGGATGCGTACTCGCAAGGTGTTACCACCAATGTACCTATTCAGATAGACGGCGAACTAGTAGAGAAAAAGTCAAAATAGACGTCATTCGCTATTAGTCACCTTTATTAGCAACAACAAAAAAGCAGCCTCCATAACAGGGCTGCTTTTTTTAGTGTTAAAATCTTGTCTTATTATTCTTTAATATATTCATTAAATTACACAAAAGACTGCTTCATGCTTGTGACCCTTGAACTTTATTGATATATTCGTATATACGGATTTACGAATATATAACGAGATACTGAGGGAGTAGCAACGTGAATACAGTAAAAGTGGATTTCATAGCGATAGATAATAATTGGGATAAGAAAGTATCGGAACATCATTTTGACATATATCACTTATCTGGTTGGATTCACGCCTCAGCGATTGTCGATAAAGGCAAACCCCAAGGTGTCATTGCTCACTATAAAAATAAAGAGGTATTATTACCTCTCATAATTAGAGACATCGACTCAATATATTGGGACGCCACTTCGACTTATGGTTATGGTGGCCCTTTGATGGATAAAACGTTAACTGATGCCGAAGTAGACCTCATACTCGATGAGATCAAGGCGTTTCTTTTTAAAAAAGGCTGCGTTTCTCTATTCATGCGGCTACACCCAATCATTAATAAAGGGTGGATTCCTACCGTCGGCAAGGCGCTGACTCATGGGTTGACTTTGATGTCTGATTTGAGAAAATCTGAAGAAGATCATTGGAATGAAACTCAGAATCGTCATCGCAGAGGGATAAAAAAAGCCCTAAAAATGGATGTCGTGACAAAAACGGAATATTTAACCAAACAAAATACTATGATGTTTTCGAGCATATATAAAGAAACGATGCGACACGTCAAAGCGAGCGACTATTACTTTTTTGATGATGATTATTTTTTCAATTTGCTTAAGCATCTTCAAGAAAGGATACTACTGATAACCGCTTATCAAGATAATAAAGCGATCGGCTCCTCTATATACACGATATGTAAAGAATCCGGCATTATGCAGTTTCATCTTGGAGGTACGCTCAATGAATATATTCATATGCAACCATCAAAACTTATTACTCATGTCGCTCGAGACTGGGGTCGAAACAACAACTATAAAGTGCTACACCTTGGCGGCGGGGTCGGATCAAACTTAGATTCTTTGTATGAGTACAAAAAAGGATTTAGCTCACAAGAGCTGCTATTTAAGACTTACAGGCTTATCGTCAATACGGAAAAATATGCAAATTTAGTAGCGGGTATCTGGTTCAGTGACAGTGACTTGCGCTCTGATTTCTTTCCGTTATACAGAAAAGAATCTACTGAAGAAGTGTTAGAAGTGGGTCAAGCAGAACCCTTAGTGAATATGTTGTAGCAGACGCTGTATTTACAATATGGCTTTAGGTTTATAGGATTTATGATTAATTCTGAGCATCCTTTGAGCTTTCATATAAGTATGCGTTGAAATACAAACAATACTACAAGTCTGAATAAATAAAAAAGCAGCCTCTATAAAAAGGCTGCTTTTTTTGTCCAACAATATTGTTATAAGATACTATTTGGTTGGGATAACATGCCAAACGTCAAATTTGTCATCACCATCTTTGTCGCCCATTTTTGTATCATTGGCATAGAAGTATAATGGCTTACCATTCATTGCCCATTGATACTTACCATCTTCACGCTTGAACGCCGCAAACTGGCCAGAAGCTTTAGCATTGCTTGGTGCTTGGAAGATTGGCCATACAACTTGACATGCTGCGCCGCAATCTGACTTATTCATTGAATCTTTGTCATAAGTATAAAGCGTCATGTAATTGGTTGCATCAACCAACACACCATTTTTGCTAGCGACAGGGGCAGTGTTTTTATTGGTCGCTTGGACTTCGTGCGTGCCTGACATGTCATTTCCAACGACGCTTTTCAACGTTGTACAACCCGTCAATGCTAATACGCCAGTTAGTGCAGATAACATCATGATATTTTTCATAGCAACTTCCTTGTCATTTTGATAATTTTAATAATAAATTTTATAAGCCGTTTTTATTTTTTGATGTGAAAGTGATAAAAACAGAGCTTTAACCTCACTTGAGCGAAATAAATATAGCACACAGTTTTTAGCGATGATGGCCATCAATATACAAACTTACAAAAGTGGCTGAATTTTACAAAACGATTAAACACAAGCCTTTTTGGCTACAGAAAACTGACCTTATTGCCCTTCTCCAGATGTTGCACTTAAAACTGTCTATTAAGAACTGACCAAGACCACCTTACCTCGTTGACAAAACTCATGCATCTACTTACGTATTTGCCATCATATTGTCTGTAGTTCTTCGTAAAATGAACTTATAGAAATGAAGTATTACTACACAATGGAAAACACCTCTATTGTGGCTTATAAATAAATATTGAACTTAGCGGCCTTCGCACGCATATCAATAATTACAAGACATTTAACGATTACACCGAGCATGGCCTGATGCAAATGCTACTAAGGATACAATGACGACAATGACTCAGTCTTCTAATAAAAATCACGCTCATTCTGTCACACAAGATGATTCTTCTAAGGTGCTGTCTTATGGAGATCATCAAAACTCGCCAATCAAACGTCCTACTAAACGCGTCGGTATTTTGGGCGGCGGTACCGCAGGGTCAACGATTGCTATTCGCCTTGCCGCACTAGGGCTTGAGACTTACTTGTTTGAGAAGAAAAAATCACTCATTGATGGCCCACCAATGTGTCACTTGCATGCTGGCGGCAACTTGTACCGCGAGATACCTGATGAAGATTGTGTGGCGCTCCTCAAGCAATGTATTGATATATTACGTCTCTATCCTTATACCATCGATGTTCGTCCTACTGTATTTGCGGTGCCGACACGCGATGAAGGACTGCCTGAAGACTTGCTACCGCGTTTGGATATTTTGACAGAAGCTTATCAAGAGCTCATCGAGCAGGATGCCAACAATAAAGTATTGGGCGAGCCTGAAGATTACTATCAGCTTTATAGCCATGAGCAGTTGCTTGAGCTGTCTGAGCGTGAGCAAGTTGCGGTACCAAGTACGGTTGATGAGTGGATGATACCAGTGGCCAAATACTTAGACCTAAATAAAGTTAAATTTCCACTGATTGTCGTACAAGAGTACGGCTGGAATATCTTTCGCTTGGCGGCTTCTGCGCAGTTGGCGCTTGAAGAATATGACCATGCCCATGTCTTTACTGACACCGCAGTGCAAAAAGTCATCCCTGTGGATTGTGAAAACTGTACCAACGCTGATCACCATGTCACCAAATGGCGCATTGACTATCAGCAAGCAAACGAATCTCAAGTTGAATCTATCGAAGTCGATTATTTGGTCAATGCTTGCGGTTTTCGCACTGGTGTCATCGATGACATGGTCGGTGTTGAAGTCACACGCATGGTCGAGTTTAAATCCTCTTATGTCACCCATTGGGGCGATGCAGGCGGGCAGATTCCAGAGATTATCGTCTATGGTCAACGAGGTACGCCCGAAGGCATGGCACAGTTGACCCCCTATCCGGGTGGGTATTTTCAGATACATGGCATGAGTAAAGCCATTACTTTATTTGATGACGGTCTGGTCGCATCTAGCACAGACAGCGCTCAGCCCAAACTACCACAGCAGTACGTACACTATATCGAGGATGGCTGGGATAAAGCGCCGCTACAAGCACGTAGCCAGCAGGCGATTGAATACGTGGCTGAGTTTGTACCGACATTCAATAGTGCACGCACTGTTGGCAATGCGCTATATGGTGGGCAGCAAATTCCTGGAGAAGATGATACGTTGCGAGTGGCTGACGTAAGCTTGTATTCTAATATACGTTACGCTCGTGCAGAAAACGTCAAAGCATCTTCAACCTTGATCGCCGCTGATCAGATAGTCACTGAGCTAACGACGCTGGGATTGATACAAAACGATACGCCAATGAATCGTAGCCGCTACGCACACGAATGGTCGTACTTGACACACAACGACGGTCTGGCTGTTGATAAGGTTGCACGTGTGCTTGCTGAGCAGCGTGGATTCCCAATAGCGATGGCAGATGTCAATCATAGCATTCGTGAAGCAGCACTGGATGATCTCTCACCCGCTGGTGTATAGTAAAATGGTTTATTTCTAAATTTTGATAGCCATCACACTAGCCATAGAAAAAGGAGCAGACAACCGATATTTGGTTACCTGCTCCGTTTTTATGTGAGTGCTTTTAATTGCTCGATTTTACAAAGCTTAGCTGTTGCTACCAGCCATTTTTTCTGTGTCTACATTATCATTGATAGTCACAACGGTCTGTAGCATCTCGATTGCCTCGTTAATGGTATTGCACACCACCAAACGATCTAAATCTTGCTGCTTCATAAACCCTTGATCAGCAGTGTATTTTAGATGCTCAATCATACGGTCATAAAAACCATTGATGTTGAGAATAATCATTGGCTTTTCATGTTGATACAGCTGACGCCATGTGGCGATTTCCATAATTTCTTCTAGTGTGCCCAGCCCGCCCGGTAGCGTGATAAAAGCATCGGCGTACTCTGCCATGACTGTCTTACGCGTATGCATGGTATCGGTCAAATGCAAGCGAGTCAGCTGCTCATGAGCGATTTCGTGCTTGAGCATAAAGGTTGGAATGACGCCCACGGCTTCAGCGCCGCCTTTGATGACCTCATCTGCGACTGCACCCATGAGACCAATGCTAGCACCGCCATATACCAGTCCCATTCCATTATCTGCCAACGCACTGCCAAGCTCGCGTGCTGCCTGCTCATACACATCATTGTTGCCCAAGCGTGAACCGCAATATACGGCCACTAGCGGCATGGTCAGTGTTGATTTATCCACGGCTTTTTCTATATTGGTGATGTCTTTGCTCGTAATTACATCATAAGTATCATCGTTGATTTTCATTTGCATATAGTTTCCTTAATTTATCGATCATTTTTTATTGAGTGTTTGTTATTAGTAAAGGTCAAATACCACACGTTTCATTTATAGTGTTATGCACATCATTTATAGAATGAGTTCAACCAAGTTATACAAAACTTGAAAGTCATATTTGAGTACCTGTCTCGCTAGTATTTATCTTAACATAAGCAATGCTACCACATAGTCACAACGATTTATCACTACGCAACAACTACATTTTGAAGATGGGAATTGGTGACTCATCGCAGTTTAATAATCACTATCTATTCATAAAAAACATGAAGGTATCACGATGGATAATCACAACGCTGCTTCTGCCGCAGAGCATGCAGAAAGTATTATTAACAATCCTTTGATTAGTCCTAATATTGCTGATGGTGCAACCAATATCAACACGTACTCGTTGAGTATCATGACCGATCGCAATCAAGCATTGGCAGCCACTGTCTATCGCCCTAAAGAGGGAACGACAACAGCGATCATGATCGCGCCCGCCACTGGAATTAAGCGCCATTTTTACCATAGTTTTGCCCTATATTTAGCAGAGAGCGGCTTTGGCGTACTGACTTTTGATAATGAAGGGATTGGTGAGTCGCTTTCGACCAATCTGGCAAAATGTGATGCTTCACTGATAAGTTGGGGTCGCCACGATATGCCTGCCGTACTTGATGCGCTGCAAGATGAGTTTCCTGAGGCGTCTTATCACCTTGTTGGTCATAGCGCAGGCGGGCAGCTTATCGGTTTGATGCCAAACTATCAGGCGATTACTTCCGTATTCAATGTCGCATGCTCTTCAGGCCGTATCAAAAACATGGGTATGCCTTATAAGCTCAAAGCCATGGGATTTATGGATGCGTTTATCCCATTCACCAATTTAACACTAGGCTATACGCCTTCAGACAAGATTGGCATGGGCGAGCCGCTACCGCGCGGGGTGGCTCGTCAATGGCGTGAATGGTGTAATGGCGCAGGCTATATCAAAACTGCTTTTGGTAAAAGTATACACACCCATTTTTACAATGCGCTCAGCATGCCAGCATTGTGGCTTGGCTTTAGCGATGATGATATTGCCAATAGCGAAAACATGGATGACATGATACGCGTATTTACGAACATGCCAGTCGAAAAGCGGTTTTTAAATCCTGAAGATTTCGGATTAAATCATATCGGTCACATGCGCTACTTTAGCAGTAAAACCAATGCTAAAGCGCCAGAACTTTGGCAAATAGCAGTAGATTGGTTTAGTAAAGGTGAATAGCGTTGTTCGTCCATCAGTATAAGAAGCCATAGCGACTGATATCATTTATTCGTATCAATACACAAAGTCGGTAAATGCGCTTTTATTCCTTAGCATTGTTTGTTTTTTCTGCTTCTATACGCTTCTTTAGGGCAGAATACAGTGACGGCTGCATATTATGAATATTGCCTATCATCCATTTGACATAGTTGATAGGCACTTCTTTGATTGGCTTACCCTTATGCTTGCCAAATGGCATCTTGCTCACAGGCGTCGCTTTATTTGAGATAGCATGTGCCGCTACAAAGTCGGTCGGCGCAATCTCTAAACGCTCGCAGCAGGCTTGATAAAGTAGATAACACATCCGTGCATCCCCTAGCGCATCATGAGCGGCAATCGTCATTGCACTCGCCTCACCCTTACCCAATAATTGCTCGATACACTTAGACTGACCATAAGCATGCCACTCTGGAAAGGCAGCACGCGCGAGTCTCACGGTACAAATCAGCTTAGCAGAAGGACTGCCAATCACTCGCCAATCAAAACGTACATTATGACCAATCAAATACTCTGGTTGCTCAAACTGATCCAACTCAAAACGCTCAAGACCAGCCACATCAGCATCAGTAATGCCATGCACCTTGATGACGACAGGTGATATAGAGCGGCCGCTATTGAAGTACTTCATCCACTCAAATCCAGTTGCCACGTTGATAGTCGCCACTTGAATCGGCCTCGGATCACGGCCTTGATCGGTTTCAGTATCGATGACAAGGGCCGTTTCAACAGTAGTAGCCGTATCTGTAATGTCAGCGGTGTTCAAAGCATCATTCATAAAAAGTTAACCATTCATAGCACCATCATCGCTCAACCGAAGCGTTAAGTAGATAAAGTTATATTTGTTGTGCTTATATTTAACCACACCTGTATTTATGGGGATAAAAGCCATAGATAACAATGCTATACATACCTTAACCGATAGGGCTTTTATAATATTAGCTCATACAATATAAAACAGATAAGAGACATCAATGCTAGCAGATGGAAAAAGCCAACCACCGAGGCCTTCTTTTGTCAGTCGTGTACTCGGCGTACTGATTAAAGCGGTTGTATTGATAGGATTCTTATTTGTCTTTGATAAGCTGCTACCCAGCATTAGCGAGCAGACCCAATCATTTGTGGTCGCCAAGTGGCAACAGCTGAGTCTATTGCAGCAAGAGCTGCCCACAGAAAACAGTCTCCCCAGTCCACTGCCAGAGAAAAACCTGACAGACACTTGGGGTGCGGCACGCAGTCAAGGGCGCTCACATGAAGGCATCGATATCTTTGCAGAACGTGGCACGCCGATACAATCGACCACGCAGGGAATTGTGAGTAAGGTTGGTGAGAATAACTTGGGTGGGCGCGTGGTCGTCGTGGTGGGGCCTGGCGGTGCTGGTCATTATTACGCGCATTTAGAAGACTATGCCGATATTGCGCCCAATGATTGGGTCAATCAAGGCGATATTATCGGTTATGTGGGTGATAGCTGTAATGCAAAAGGGACACCGCCACATGTGCATTACGGTATTTATATCAATGGCAGTGCTGTCAACCCTTACCCGCTTTTGCAAAAAGAGTAAGTATACTAAATTACTCATGCTAAATAAATGCGCATGGTGAGTCTAAACAATATGGGGCAAGGCCTGTACTAATTTGTCGCAGCCGACCTCACATACGCGGCTGGAAACACCACGCTAAATGTCGACCCCTCTCCCTCTACTGAGTCAATCTGTAACTGCGCCTCGTGCTGATGCAAAACGTGCTTCACGATAGCCAAACCTAATCCTGTACCACCTGTGGCACGACTACGCCCTTTATCAATACGATAAAAGCGCTCTGTCAAACGCGCAATATGCTCTGGTGCGATACCAAGCCCATCGTCCTCAACGGCAAATCGGCACCCATCCGATGTCTGCGTCCAGCTGATGGTAATATTACCGCCTTTTGGCGTATATTTAATCGCATTGATGACTAGGTTGGACAAGGCGCTGATCAAGTACACCTCCGACCCATATAACCCGTCATAGGTATCTATGTGCAAATGAATGGTGTGCTTGTACGCTTGGTTATATGCCTGCGCATCATCATAGATATTGGTGAGGAGTTTGGTCATATCGACATCGTTAAACTCATGTGTCTCTTCGATTTCAATCTTGGAGAGCAGTAATAAGTCATTTACGATTCGATTCATACGGGCTGTTTGCTGGGTCATCAGCTCAAAACCGCGACGCCACTGCGGCGGCATATCTGGCTGGTCAGAGAAGTTCTCCAAATAGCCCATCATCACTGTCAGTGGTGTGCGTAGCTCGTGCGAGACATTCGCCACGAAGTCTTGGCGCATTTGCTCTAAATGCTGTACGCGGGTCACATCATAAATAAACAATAGCTTCTCATCACCAAAAGGCGTGAGCTCACACTTTAGATAACGACTGGGATCGCGCCACGATTCTATATGGACACCATCGTTCGGCAGGGTAGTATTTTGATAGTACTGGCGGAACTCAGGCACGGTGATAAAGTCAAAAACACTTTGTCCTTTGTCAGCTGGCTGCAGTGATAAGAGATCCTGCGCTGCCTGATTCCACCACTCTAACCCATCATCTTCGTTCAGTAAAATGACCGCATCTCGCAATGCTCGCAGCGCACTTCTGATTTTCTCCAGTTGCTCCGCCGCATTTTGGCTAGCGATTTGTGCTGGCGCATCTTGCTGGTCATTATTATAGTTATGGTCTTTTTTCTTTTTTGCTGGCGCTATCTTGTTCATTTCTTATCCTTACCACTATCTGCTATTTTATTTATTGTTATGGTGGCATTGTTCGTACAAGATCAAGTTATAAAAAATCAACTTATACAAGATTAGCTCGGCTCAATGAGACTAGAGAACCGATAGCCTGTACCGCGCACCGTTTGTATCAATGTATCACAATCATAAGGGCGCAATAGTTTACGTAGACGCTTGATATGTACATCAATGGTTCGATCTTCGATATAAACGTTACCGCCCCAAACCTGATCGAGCAGCTGCGTTCTTGTGTAGGCGCGCTCTGGATGACTCATAAAAAATGCTAACAAGCGATATTCTGTTGGGCCGACCTCGATGACTTTTCCTGCGGCTGTCACGCGCTGGCTTTTGGTATCGAGACTCAACTGACCAATTTCGATAGGCTTGTCGCTACTCATCGCACTACTACGGCGCAAGACCGCTTTGATTCTGGAAATCAGCTCGCGCGTCGAAAAAGGCTTGGTCATGTAATCATCTGCACCTGCATCGAGGCCGTGAACCTTGCTGTCTTCTTCACTTTTGGCCGTTAGCATAATGACGGGTATCTCAGAGAGCATCTCATCGCTTTTGAGCATACGACAAAAATCCACACCGCTCTTGTCTCCGGGCAACATCCAATCTAATAATATTAATGACGGTCTATGATCGACCACTTGCTGATGCGCTTCTGATACGTCAGCCGCTTGTAGGCTATCAAACCCAGCCATTTCTAGCGTCATCACAACCATTTCACGAATCGCAGGTTCATCTTCAACAATCAAAATTTTCTCATTATACATAGGACATTCTCGGTGTTAGCGGACAAAATCTGGCATATAAAAAGGCGATAAATACTCACCAGTCTCTATCTATTAAACGGATTAATTATGACAGCCTGATGACACTCTGGTGTCAGATCTCCAATAGAAAATTGAGTGGTCCATCATTGACGCTTTCAACTTGCATATCAGCGCCAAACTGACCAGTGGCTACATTTGAATACTGGGTTTTGGCATAGTCGATGAGTTGCTCAAACAGCGCTTGTGCCGCATCAGGTGCCATCGCGCCACCAAAGTCAGGGCGGCGACCTTTATCCGTTTTTGCCATTAGCGTAAATTGTGACACTAATAACAATCCGCCGCCGACTTGCTGAACGTTTTTATCCAGTTTACCAAATTTGGCAGGGTCGTCATCATTTTCAAAAATGCGATAGGTCAATATTTTGTCAATCATCCGCTGGGCGGCGGCGAAATCATCATCATGACCCAAGCCAATATAGGCCAATATCCCATGACCAATTTTGCCAACACAATGCTCATTAATAGTGACGCTGGCACGGCTCACTCGTTGTATCAGTGCTTTCATTTACGACCTTCTTTATTTATAAATGGCTTACAGTTTATGGTCAGACAATAATACGCTGTCCATGATAAAATATGACTATTAACTTGCCTATGCAATAATGACATCACATCCTATTTTGGTAGCCTTATTATGAATGTATTTACCACCTTACAACAGCTTGTGCCGCAGCAAAAGCTCAGTAAAGTCGCTGGACGTTTGGCCGCCAGTCGTCATCCTTATGTCAAACGTACCTTTATCCGTGGTTTTGCCAAAGCTTATAATATCAGCCTAGATGAGTATGAGCGCCAGAGCCTCAACGCTTATGAGAGTTTCAATGACTTTTTTACCCGTGAGCTAAAAGAAGATGCTCGCACCATCGATACCACTGCAAACGGCATCGTAAGTCCTGCGGACGGTATCATCTCTCAGCTTGGACAAATTAAAGATCATAAGATGCTACAAGCCAAAGGTCGTCATTATGACGTTGGCCAATTGCTCGCTGATAGCGAAGATGGCAGTTATTTTGCCGATGGTAGCTTTGCGACAATCTATCTAGCACCTAGCAACTATCACCGTGTTCATATGCCATTTACTGGTACGCTGACCAAAACTCGCTACGTCCCTGGTACGCTGTTTTCGGTCAACAATACCACGGCAGCTAATGTGCCGGACTTGTTTGCGCGTAATGAGCGTTTGGTCTGCATGTTTGATACCAAATATGGCAAAGCGGCCGTTGTCATGGTAGGCGCTATGATTGTCGCTGGTATTGAGACTGTCGCGACAGGTAAGATTGCTCGCACGGATGATATACAGGAAGCGGATCACGATATGCAGTTTGCGGCAGGCGAAGAGCTTGGTCGTTTTTATTTAGGCTCAACGGCTATCTTAGTGTTGCCAAAAGCAGCAAAAGCCGATTGGCTAGATAGCATGAATGCCAATAGCGTGGTACAAATGGGTCAACTATTGGGAATGGCAAGCGCTGAGTAGCATGACTGTGTAAAAGTGCTCAAGAATATCAGCCCAGTGAAGCATAGATCACAATGCTCAACTGGGCTTTTTTATGCCTAGCGTTTTTATAGATTTACGCGTCGATCAACCATCCTTGCTCGGTCGCATAGTCAATATTGTGTGAGAGCCAATCATGAATAGGAGGAAAGCTGTGTTTGATAAAAGCAAGCGCCGCTGCCACTTGTGAGCGCGTCACCTGAGACTCAATCCACGTTTTTCCCTCGGTATTGAGATTAAGTAAAAATGGCAATAAGCGATCAACCACTCTGAGCAGTTGAGTCTCTTTACTACTACCCGTTTCTTGCTCCTCCCAAACCTCACTCAAAGCCTCGATGCCGTTACCACGCTCTGCTTGCAATCGGGCGATGCCAACACGTTCCTCAATATGTGCCTCGCTACGACTATTTGCGAACAAAAACGTATCACCAGCGTCGATCTCACCCAAATCATGTACCAGTGCCATCTTTAGCAGTTTTTCATGATTGACATCTAGCTCAAATAGATCAGCAATCGACCAGCATGCCATGGCCAAATGCCAAGAGTGTTCGGCAGAGTTTTCTCTGCGATCGGTATCAGTCACGTAACTACGGCGATTTACGCGTTTGAGCGCATCTAGCTCTAGTAAGAAATGAGTGACATCCTCTATGTCGATAGTTGCAGCAGATTTTTGATCGGTCAATGACACAGGTGTGTTTGAGGACATATTTCTCTCTGATTTTTTAAGAATTTTACACATTACGGTGTGGCTAACAACAAAATAGCGCTGATGTTATCAAGCGCTATCTTTTATAACTTTTATAAGTCATTGGGTCAAATGACTCAGTCATCCTATTATACAACCATCTACTTAATCAGATTAAGAATGGTTTTGAAGGCAGGGTCTTCACTGCTACGGCATAACTCAAACAAAATGGTTTCTACTGTCGAGATTATCCCACCTGCACGGCGAATACGGCGAATGGCTTGTTTTTTGTCGTATGGAAAACGCGAGCCAACAGCATCGCCAATAATGACCGGTTGCATCCCATTGTCTAGCAAATCAAGCGCGGTCTGTAACACACAGACGTGCGCCTCAACTCCGATAAGCAAAACCGTACTACGGTTTTGCTGCGCTAAATGATGCCATGTGTCATTGTTATCGCAGGCGCTAAATGTGACTTTTTCAAAGCTCTTGGCATTGTCGCCCTCTAGCACATCACGAAGCTCTGGCAAGCTATCGCCCAATCCTTTTTTATACTGCTCGTTGAGCATGATGGGGATACCAAGCGCTTGCAGTCCTTTGATTATGGTCACTGTTTTTTTGACGATATTTTCGTGATCATAGATATGTGGCGTGAGGCGTTCTTGTACATCGATAATCATCGCTTGGGTGTTTTCACGAGCAATTCGGTAAGTACGATCAGTAATCATCGTAGACATAGTACACTCCTTGTACGGCTGATATTTATTATTAAAAGCTATTTTAAAATGACCATCATTAGAATTTTCATCAATAATAGTCTTAGCTCAGCTCACCCTTATTTAGGCACAGTTTCTTGAATGCGTCAATGGAGATAATTTTCATCAGTACGTGTATGCTCTTGACTACGCCAAGCATTAACTCGCTCATTATATTCACAAAAAACCCCCAGCCATCACGGCTAGGGGTCATTATTAGAGCGTTTTTAATCAACAAATGTTACAAACTGGCTACCGATTTTAAAATTAAACACGCTCAATAATAGTGGCGATCCCTTGGCCAAGACCGATACACATCGTTGCTAGACCGATTTCGGTATCTGACTGCTCCATTGCGTTGAGCAAGGTTACTGTAATACGAGCACCTGAACAGCCGAGTGGATGACCCAGAGCAATCGCGCCACCGTTGATGTTGACGATGTCTTGCTTGTCGGTCAAGTTCAGTGCTTTTAGGACTGACAAACCTTGCGCGGCAAAGGCTTCGTTTAGCTCGATGGTTTGCATGTCACCGATACTCATGCCAGCACGTTTCAGTGCTTTGTTGGTAGCAGGGACAGGACCATAGCCCATGATGGCTGCGTCACAACCAGCAACTGCCATACTACGGATACGGGCACGCGGCTTGAGACCTAAATCTTTTGCTTTCTGCGCGCTCATCACTAGCATCGCTGATGCACCGTCAGATAGTGCAGATGACGTTGCCGCTGTGACGGTACCGCCTTTTGGATCAAACGCTGGACGTAGTTTTTGCATTTGCTCCATGGTCGCGTCTGGACGGATGACTTCATCTACAGTACATAGTTGTAAGCGACCATCAGCATCATGACCTTCGATACCGATGATTTCATTGTCAAAACGACCCTCAGTGGTCGCTGCCCATGCACGGCGATGCGACTCAAGACCAAAAGCATCTTGCTCTTCACGCGTAATGCCATTCATACGGCCTAGCATCTCAGCGGTCAAGCCCATCATATTTGAGGCTTTTGCATAGTGCTTAGAAGCAGCAGGGTTTAGATCAATACCATGCATCATGCCGACGTGACCCATGTGCTCAACACCGCCAATGATAAACACATCACCTTGGTTGGTCATGATTTGTGCAGCTGCGGTATGTAGTGCCTGCATAGATGAGCCGCACAGACGGTTAACTGTTTGACCACCAGCAGTTTTTGGAATACCCGCCAAGAGGCCAATGTTACGACCGATGTTCATGCCTTGCTCTAGGGTCTGGTTAACACAGCCCCAGATAATATCTTCGATGTCATTGGTATCAAAGTCGTTACGTTCTACTAGCGCGCGTACCAATTCAGCGGATATGGTGTCCGCACGTACATGACGGAACATACCGTTTTTGGTTTTGCCCATTGCCGAGCGTACGCCATCCACGATGACCACATCATTTGGACTTAAAGTTGTCATACTATCTTCCTTTTCAATTTTTATTGTCAGTGTAGACCGTTCACGTCAGCGTTATGATTTATTGGTCTTACGCTGTGCATCATGTGCAATATGCGTTGACGTTAAGTATCATTTAGCACGCTGTCGTGAATCAGCGAAAACAGCACATCTGTCATGAAAAAATAGTGATAAATCCATTGCTATCTTTGTTCTGGCAGACGTACCACACTTATCCTAATACGGTATGTTCATTACTCAACTGAGTAAAAAGTCTCGCCTGCGGCTGCCATATCGCGAATCTTTTGCGGGGCTTCATAAGCTTTGCCAAGATGAGCGTACTTTTCACATAGTGCCAAGTAGTTATCTAGACCCATTTGGTCGACATAACGGCAAGGGCCACCGCGGAACGGCGGGAAACCGACGCCCATAATCATCGCCATGTCGGCCTCGCTTGGCGTGCTTACGATGTTGTCTTCTAGGCAGCGAACGGTTTCGTTGCAGAAAGCCAGCATAGTGCGGTCAATGATCGCTTGATCGTCGAATTCTTGCTTGTCACTGTCAGTCGTGGTTTTTAATAACTCATAAGTGGCTTCGTCAGCAACTTTCTTTGGCTTACCGCGCTTGTCAGTTTCATACTTGTAGAAACCTACGCCGTTTTTCTGACCAAGACGCTCGTTCTCATACAGATGCTGAATGGCACCTTTATAGTCTGGTTTCATGCGATCTGGGAAACCATCCGCCATGACTTCTGCGCCATGTACACCGGTATCTAAACCGACCACGTCGATTAGGTATGCAGGACCCATAGGCCAGCCGAATTTTTCCATGACTTTATCAACATGAGCAAAGTCAGCACCTTGCTTGAGCAATAAATCAAACGCGCCAAAGTATGGGAACAATACACGGTTGACCAAGAAACCTGGGCAATCGTTAACCACAACTGGCACTTTGCCCATTTTAGAGGCTAGAGCAACGGTAGTCGCGATGGCTTCTTCAGAAGATTTTTCGCCGCGGATAACTTCGACCAGTGGCATGCGATGTACTGGGTTAAAGAAATGCATACCGACGAAGTTTTCTGGACGCTCAAGCGCCTCAGCAAGATAGGTAATAGAGATAGTCGACGTGTTTGACGCTAGGATACAGTCGTCTTTTACTAAGCCTTCTACTTCTTTTAGAACCGCACGCTTCACGTTTGGATTTTCTACGACGGCTTCGATAACGATATCAGTCTCGCTAAAGTCACCATAGTTCAAAGTAGGACGGATACGGCTTAAGGTTTCACCCATTTTCGCTGGGGTCATCTTCTTACGCTCAACCATTTTACCAAGCAGTTTGCTGGCTTCGCCCATACCAAGATCTAATTGCTCAGATTTGATGTCTTTCATGATAATTGGCAAGCCTTTGCTGGCTGCCTGATACGCAATACCGCCACCCATGATACCAGCGCCTAATACAGCCGCTTCATTAATATCGTGTGCAAGCTTGCTGTGTTTTTTGGCCAGTTTTTTGACCAGCTGATCGTTTAAGAAAAGACCAACCAAGCTCTCTGCTTGCGGGGTTTTAGCAGCTTTTGCAAAACCGGCGGCTTCAACTTCAATCGCTTCGTCACGCGATAGATTGACGTGTTTTTCGATCGCTTCGATAGCGAGGGCTGGTGCTGGGTACTGCTTAGGATTGGCTTTAGCGAAAATAGCACCTTTGGCACTGTTGAACGCCATAGCTTGCTCAAGCTGGTTTAGCTTAACAGGAGCCAGTTTTTCTTCACGTTTTGCTTGCCAATCAAGCTCACCTGAGATACATTTTTTAACCAGATCAATGGCTGCATCTTGTAAGTCGTCAGCCGGTACGGTTGCATCAACCAAGCCGAGTTTTAGCGCATCAAGTGGTTTTTTTGGTGTGCCAGTAGCGATAAGCTCAAGCGCATTATCGATACCAATGATACGTGTACTACGAACCGTACCACCAAAACCTGGGAAGATACCTAGCTGAGTTTCTGGCAGACCGATGATCGCTTTGTCACTCATGACGCGGTATTCACATACCAAAGTCATTTCACAGCCGCCGCCCATTGCCGCGCCATTAATTGCCGCAACTTTTGGGAATGGCAAATCTTCAAAACGATTGAAAGCGTCATTGACATGAACGACCCAATCTTTGATCTCGCTTTCTGATTTTTTGAAAGAAGCCACAAACTCTGTGATATCAGCACCAGCGATAAACACGCCTTTGCCTGAAGTGACGATAAGACCTTTGACGTCGTCCGCTTTTTCTAAAGCAGTAACGGCTTCACCAAACTGTTTGTTGGTTTCGGCATCAAATTTGTTCACGCTCTCATTTTCGGCGTTGTAGTGCATGTTGGCGATGCCATCCTCTAGCATTGTCACCGTGATGCGATTTCCTTGGTATACCATTTGAAACTCCTTTCTATATAACGAAAGCTACGTTTTGAATTAAAATAAATAGCCAGTTACTGTTAGTAAAATGGGTAATAGCACTGTGCGCCTGTGATGTCGTAAAGACAAACACATAGAGGGCGCACGAGTGAAGATGTCTTTATTATCCAGCGCTCATGATGTGATACTTATTTTGACGTCTCTTGTACCCCATCACACGGCGCTTTATTTATATGTTGCAAATACTGCTATTAAAATACTGACTGAGACATGGTCTGACACTGACAATTGATGACTGAATACGCTGAGTAAAAACCCATTACAGTCAACATCAGACCATTTTCACGTCAATTAGTGTAGGGGATTATGCCCCTAACTGTCACAAGCTAATGCCATACTCGCAAGTCACTCTTAAATCACCTGTAGGCATTTACCTTATGCGCAAAGTGTTTTAGTGAATGCTTGTATACTGAGTTGCTGTTTTGAATGTCTTCGGTCTTGCTTTTATTCATGGTCCACCACCTCAAGGATGATAAACCGTTGGTGTAGCCCAATCAATATGACTTACTTAGCTTGCGCTTTTATCAAAGCATATTCAACCAGCAAGTGACATCAGCGATACGTAACCAAGACGTGTTGTAAGGTTACGATTGTACTGCTTCATTTTTGAACAGATGACAGCCATAAAATGCAAAAAACAAACGATTGATACGGTGTCTCACATAAGCAATATGACCTATCATGCTACACTAATACCGTTTTTACCTTGTCCCTAATAAGTTTTCATTGTATCCCTGATAAATGGTTGGATTATGACGGTTTCCCTTACTTCTAGCGCTATCTCTTCTGGCTTTACCCCTTTTAACGCTGTTTCTTTTCAAAGCACTGAGCAATTTCATGGTGCTGTGCGCGCGCAACTGGCGCAAGATATCGAGGTATTGTTTGCTTATGCCAAGCTGCCAAGCCCACTGGTAGATGCCTGTCGTTATGTCATGACTGGACAAGGTAAATTGGTGCGCCCATTGATGGTTGCCAGCGCTTTTGCCAGTATTAATAGCGGTAATAGTGAACGTACAGACGAGCGCAATGACGACATCGACACGCTCAATACTGATCTAGACTCATTGCTAGAAAATGACTCGGACTATGATATGTCACGCCGCGCTGCATTGGCCGTAGAGCTACTGCATACTTATTCCTTGGTGCATGATGATCTGCCTTGTATGGATGATGACGAACTGCGCCGTGGTCAGCCGACTGCTCATATTGCCTTTGATGAAGCGACTGCGCTGCTGGCAGGGGATGTGTTGCAGACGCTCGCGTTTGAAGTATTGGCCGCAGAGATGCCAACCTTTGCGCCATTCGATGCAGATATTGCAAGCCAGTTATTGGCCATATTTGCCCCTCGCGCACGACGCATGGTGTCTGGTCAAATGCTGGATCTGAATGCCGAGGCCAGTACTGATATTGTGCAAAACGATTTAGAAGCCATCCACCGTGATAAAACAGGGGCGTTGATTGAAGCGGCGATGCTCATGGGCGGCATCTGTGCAGGCGCAACGGCCCCACAGCGCATGGCGTTGGAAGAGTGCGCCCAACATATCGGTCTTGCCTTTCAAGTTCAAGATGACGTACTGGACGTCACGATGACGACAGATACGCTTGGTAAACCTGCAGGTAGCGACGAAAAATTAGATAAATCTACCTATGTAAAACTGATGGGTGTCGATGACGCAACTAAATATGCGCAGTCGCTCTTCAATGACGGACGCGCGGCTATCAGTCGTGAGCTTAGTAGCAATCAAGATAATATTGGCAAAAATAATGACGCGCTACTGGCATTGATTGAATGGCTGTGGTCGCGTAAAAAGTAGCTGTTCGAATAAGCGATAATAAAAGATATCGTAGCAAATTTTATCACCTCAAACGGCAGTGAGTGGTCAACATGGACAGTTCCCCTACCCCGCGTATTTATCTTGGTACTGGTGGCTATAGCGATACCGATTTGCTCGGTACGCTGTACCCACAAGGCACCAAAAAGACCGACTTCCTACGTGAATATGCCAAGCAATATGGTGCAGTTGAAATAAACAGCACATTCTACGCACCCATTGGTCAAAAAGCCTTTGCGGGGATGATTGATAAGGCGTATGTACAAACAGACAGCCAGCTCAAATTCGCCGTCAAGCTACATCAAGACTTTACTCATGTCCGTAAATGCACGCCTGAACACGCCGAAGCATTTTTAAATGCCCTATCCCCGCTGGTGGACGCCGACGCCTTAGCACCGTTATTGCTCCAATTTCCGCACGGCTTTGACCGTACTCGCGAGCATCGTCTCTATCTGGCCAATCTCGTCAGTTGGTTTCAAGACTATCCACTCGCCATTGAGTTTCGTCATAACGGCTGGCACACCCCGCAAGTGGTCGATAGTTTTGTACAGCAAGGACTGATTTGGTGTAGTGTCGATTATCCAAAAGTCGGCGGGCTACCACCATCACGGCTGATATTTACTGAACGTACTGGTTATTTGCGTATGCATGGCAATAACCTGAACTGGTGGGACGCGATGAGCGCGGCTGATCGTCATGATTACCGTTATAGTGAGGTGGAGATGCAGGACTGGGCGAAAGCGATTGCCAATCAGCGTCAGCATTTTGATACGCTTTATATCTTTTTTCAAAATACCGTCAACGCGCATGCATATTATAATATTGCGATGCTTAGAGAAGCGTTGACGGCGCACAACTTTGACGTATTGTAATTAACCTAAACCCTTAAATTGACAAGAGCGCATATGGATTCACTCAGTCAAATCGTCTTAGGTGCGAGCGTCCAAGGGGCGATACTTGGTAAATATCAGGGTCGCAAAGCCTACCTATACGGGGCGATACTAGGCACGCTACCTGATTTAGATGTGCTTATCAGCTACCCCGATCCCATCAGTGACATGACCTACCATCGCAGCTTTAGTCATTCATTATTTGTCCTGACCGCAGTGGGTATCGGTGGCGCTTGGCTAATCAGTCGCTATCATCACTGGCGCGATATGCCGCTACCCTATTCAACGCGGCGCTTAGCACTCGCCATGACGTTGGTGTTGACTACCCATCCTATCTTGGACAGCTTTACTGTCTACGGCACGCAGCTATTTTGGCCGCTACAAGACCCGTTGCAGATAACCCCAATCAGTATTGCCTCCATCTTTATCATTGATCCACTCTATACCTTACCGCTCCTCGTCGCCCTGATTGTGGGACTTATCAAAGGGTGCAAACTTACGGTATTCAAGGCAGGATTGCTGATGAATTGTCAACGCATTGCCGTTTGGATGCTGCTGCTCAGTAGTAGTTATTTACTGCTCGGCTTAGGACTGAAGTACTATGCACAGTCGCAAGCTAAGCAAACTTTAGCTACCGCTGGCATTGCTATCATAAAACTCAAAACCATGCCTGTCCTGCCGACGATACTCATGTGGCGTACCGTTGCCGAAGATAATGAGCATAGACTGATTGAACTCAGAGGGAGTGTCTTAGATAGCCGCTTACCTGAGTATCGCTACTTGATGCAGTACGACAACGCGCAGACGCTACGGGCAAACCTGCCAGCGCAAAGCCGACCCTACGCCCAGCGTCTTGATTGGTTCTCTGGTAACTGGACAGGGTATCGCGCCCAAATGCTACCCGCCACTTCTACTACTAGCGATGCAACCGAACAACTGGTCGTTGATGATTTGCGTATGATGGCAGGTGATACGGCTTTCTTTAGTTTTGTGTTAGCCGATAAAGCCAATCAAAGTACGCAATGGCAAGCCATCACGCCGATAGACGCACCTGTCATCAAAGTAGACAACGAGCCTACACCGTCACGTTTTGAGCTGATTCAGGAAGGCTTTGCACGGGTGTTTAATGAGTCGATGGTAGATGGGGATAGTGGCTGGATTTTAGCTGAATAGAGTGGTCATCGGTAACGCCATATATTGAATGTTTAAAATATAATTAATTCTCATGGTTATTATAATATTGCGACTTTGCGTGAGGCGCTGGGTCAGTTTGGGTTTGAGGTGTTGTAAGTTTTAATATTGATTTTCCTTTAATATATTGTCTTATATAGACAGCCTATGGAGTAGTAAATGTTACCAGAACATGGAAGTAAAAAATTCAAATGTCCACATTGTAATACTTTTGCCACACAGCAATGGTTTTTAGCTCACAATGCATCTAATATTTCCAGAGAAATTCTTAACGACATTTACTTGGACTATAGATCAGCTGTGAGTGATTACACCCAAAAAGAAATTAGTAATTTCCTAAGGAAGGTGGGTAATATCTTCCAGTCGAAATTTTATAATTTCATACCTAATGGCTTCTCAGTGGCAACTTGCGCCTCATGTAACAATTTTACTTTGTGGGTGAATGGGGAAATTGTCTATCCTAAGAAAACTACAGTTCCACCACCTAATGAAGACTTAGATGAAAGTATAAAAGCTCTTTATATTGAAGCTTCAACTATCTTAGTGGATTCACCAAAAGGTTCTACCGCTCTTTTGCGCTTAGCTCTTCAAATGCTTTTAAAACAAATAGGTAAGAGTGGGAAGAAAATTAATGATGATATAAAGGACTTAGTAACGGAAGGATTAAGCCCTAAGATACAGCAAGCTTTAGACTTACTAAGAGTAGTAGGAAATAACGCAGTACATCCTGGGCAGATAAACTTAGATGATAATGCAGAAGTAGCCGAGAAGTTATTTAGTATTTTGAACTTTATTGCAGATGAGCTGATTACTAAACCAAAAGAGTTAGAAGATCTATATGCAGATTTAATTCCGTTAGATACGCAAGCACATATTAGGACTAGAGACCAAAAATAGTATCTAACCAAAAAAGGACACCCACCGTGTCCTTTTTTCACATCACCCCACACCCATCACACAGATTCAGGCACAGACATCGCCTTCATATACCAGCTCGCACTCGCAAACAGCAGCACCGCCAGCACCGCGCCAAATATTTCTGCCGTAAATAGCATCTGCCCCATCGGCGCGACCGAGCGCGGGAAGATATTAGTAATGCCTGCCACATACACCAAAAAAAACTCCACCGCGAGCAATAACAGTATCTTGCCGCGCATCGCATGACCGTCAATCCCTGTAAACAGCTGCCATACGCTGAGCAGTCCAAGGGTAATCAAAAACACATTAAATAATGTCATTACCATGGGTGAATAATCAGGAAACGCCTGCATCCCGACCAAGTTGCTAAATATCACAAAGCACAAATTGATGACCAAGAGTGTCAATATGGCAAGTACTGCGATGCGTGCTTTATTCACCGTGCCCTCGTTTTATTCTCATGGTTGATAGTGCGTATTATAGCGCTGGTGGGGTCATTTTTGCCGATACCAATTAGCTTGCAGCGTCACGCTTTGCCCGCCATTCCTTTTTTAAGATGGCATATTGCAAGGTATCTTCATACTTTGGCGTGCCGTCTGCATTTTTGATAAACGAGATAAACTCCACAAAGTGCCCTTCTTTACGCATACCCAACCGCTCGCACAGCTTTTGTGAGGCGCTATTGTCTACTTCGACATAAGCATAGACCCGTCTGGCATCGGCTTTGTCAAATAAATAATTAATAAATGCCTGTGCACTCTCTCTGGCGTAGCCTTTGCCATGAAACTGCGCATTAAAGTTCCAACCGACAGAATAAGTGTCTGGCTCTTCTTTGACATAGAATATCTCGCCAATCACTTTGCCCGTCTCATTCAGACACACGGCAAGATAGTCGCCCTCGTCTTTTTGTCGTTTGGCGATTTTTGCTACGGCTGCCTCTATCGAGGTGACTTTATCGCCTGCAAAACAGCTGGGTATGGGGCTGGACAGATACTCGAGTAGGTCGGCTGCATCGGCGGCGGTAAAGGGGCGCAGGCTTAGGCGCGGTGTTTGTACAGTTGCCATTATTATGATCTCGTTATTATGGTCTTGTTATTTGTCTAGGTCATGCTTTATCAAAGTCAGAAGAGTAAATATAAGGCATCGCTATCTTACCGTGGTATTTTTATTGTCCTATCAGTTTTTATTAAAATATACACCAAAAAAAAGGACACCTCGCGGCGTCCTTTTTTCAAATCAAATACTTAGTTGAATATTACGCTTCAACGCCAGCATCTTGACCTTTATATTTTGCGTTTGCGTAGTCCCAGTTCACTAGCTTGTCTAGGAACGTGTCAACATAGTCAGGACGACGGTTACGGTAATCTACATAGTACGCGTGTTCCCATACATCACAAGTCAATACAGCGACTTGGTCGTGTGCAAGTGGGGTATCAGCGTTAGCAGTTTTGGCGATTGATAGTTTGCCACCGACTTTATCAGCGACTAGCCATGCCCAACCTGAACCGAACTGAGTCAATGCTGCATTTTTGAACTCTTCACGGAACTTATCATAGCTACCGAAGTCTTCTTCGATTTTTGCTTTTAGATCGCCAGTAGGTTCGCCACCGCCGTTCGTTGGCGTCATGCAGTTCCAGTAGAACGTGTGGTTCCATACTTGGGCTGCTTGGTTGAACATACCTTGCTTGCTGTCATCTTTAGCAGTCGCTACGATGATTTCTGGCAATGTTTTGTCTTCTAGACCAGAACCTGGCAGCATATCTTTTAGCTTGTTTACATAAGCGGCATGATGCTTGTCATGATGATACTCTAGCGTCTCGGCACTGATATGTGGCTCTAGCGCGTCTTTTGCATATGGGAGATCTGGCAATGTGATGTTTGACATAATTATTTTATCCTTGCTTATTTGGCCACTCATACTGCTGTCTCTCTAAACTTAGGCAAATCTAAAAGTAGATACGCCTTATGAATAGAAACACTTAGTATCGAGCTAAATTGGCTGAGTTTATTGTTTGAAGTGAATGTTATCGCTTAATACACGTTATTGCGTAACACAGTATCACGTATTATTATGAATCCAAAATTAACCTAGCTGTTATTCTTAGTCCACGAGTCAAATGTTTGACTGCATAGACCTTTATTAACTTAATATTCACAAGCTATAAGATATATTTCACTGTAGCTTGGTATCTATTATAGCAACAGCAACCAATAATATCAGTTACCAAATGTTATAGCTCGTATATTCTGCATCGTCACTGGTTATTTATTCAACGATGACCTTTTACCTCGTCAAACCCTATGCCATCAGTACTAACATCGTTGTCGAGGTCGATCTATATAGCACTTATAGAAATACCAAAAGTTAAAGCTCGGCTAATTCATTCATATTTTTTATATAACGGAACGACCCTATGAGCACTACCGATACCGTACAACTCGCTACCCAATCGACTTCTGATAACCAGTGGGTGCTCGCCAGCAACAATAAAGGCAAATTGGCTGAGTTTAAACGGCTATTTGCCGAAGCGAATTTGGATGTAACGATCATCCCACAAGGTCAGCTCGATATCGACGATGCCATAGAAGATGGGTTGAGCTTTGTCGAAAACGCCATTATCAAAGCGCGCCATGCCAGCCGTATCAGCGGACTGCCTGCGATTGCTGATGATTCAGGACTCTGTGTACCTATATTAGGTAACGCACCTGGCATCTACTCGGCGCGCTATGCGGGCGAACACGGCAACGATGGTAAAAACAACGCCAAGCTCATTGCTGACTTGCAGCCTATTCGTGACCAGCAGGCCGACTCTTCTAACGCTACAATTAAAGGCATGTTCGTTTGCGTATTGGCGATGGTACGTCATGCCGATGACCCGCTACCGATTGTCGCCCAAGGATTATGGCATGGCGAAATCTTGGATACGCTACATGGTGACGGCGGTTTTGGCTATGATCCATTATTTTGGTTACCTGATTTGCAAGCCAGTGCGGCTAGTCTAAGCGCTGCTGATAAAAACAGCATCAGTCATCGTGGTCAGGCAATTCAGCAGTTATTGGCGCAGTTGCCTTTATAGGTTCTCTTGTAAAATAAGTGCGCTTGTAATAGCAAAAAACCTCAGAAACCCTGCCGTCAAAGAGATAATTTTTACTTTAATAAGCAGATAGATTATACTGTTCTACTTTTAAAATTTTGTTGAAATCCGTTATTTGGCTGTATAATTCACCAAAAAGCGTTATTATGCGGTGCATTAACGGTTTATGATTGATATTTGATAGCACTAACAACTTGGGCAAATTTGCCTTTTGGTATCAGCGGCGATTGCTACTGGTGCTGATTTTGAAGTTGCAGCATTATCACTATCCCCTATTTATTCCAACGGCAGCCGTCGTACATGCCCGTAATTTGAGGCACGGTTTGTCTATTACTATTTAACCCTAAGTACTACTCAATCAAACGTACTATTTAATCTTAAAGGTGTAATTAACATGGCTACAGATTTACAAGTCACAACCAACAAGCTATCTAATAAAGAAACTCAGCTAACGGTTAAAGTTCCTGTTGAAAAAATTCAAAACAAAGTTGAAGGCCGTATTCGTCAAGTGGCGAAAACTGCCAAGATTGACGGTTTCCGTAAAGGTAACGTCCCTATGTCACACATCCGCTCTCAGTACGGTGCTGGCATTCAACAAGAAGTTATCAACGATGTGATCCGTGATACGGTTTTTGAAGCGATCAAATCTGAAGACATCCGCGCTGTTGGCATGCCTAACATCGACGACGTAAAACTTGAAGACGATTTCTTGGTATATCAAGCCACTGTTGAAATCTTCCCAGAAGTAGACGTACAAGGTATCGACGAGATCGAAGTTGAGCGTCACACTGCACAAGTGAGTGAAGAAGACGTTGACACCATGATCGAAAACCTACAAAAGCAACGTGAAGAATTCGTTGAGAAAAAAGGCATGGCGGCGAAAGACAACCAAGTGACTTTTGATTTTGAAGGCTCTATCGACGGCGAAAAATTTGAAGGCGGCTCTGCTGAAGACTTCAAATTGGTTATCGGTAGCAACCAGATGATTCCAGGTTTCGAAGCGGGTATCAAAGGCATGAAAGCTGGCGAAGAAAAAGTCATCGACGTCACTTTCCCAGAAGATTACCAAGCTGAGAACTTAGCTGGTAAAGAAGCTCAGTTCAAAATCAACGTAAAATTGGTTGAAAAATCTAAGCTACCTGAAATCAACGAAGAGTTCCTTGAGCTATTCGGAGTAAAAGAAGGCGGCGTTGAGAAGTTGAAAGAAGACGTACGCAAAAACATGGAACGCGAAATCAAAAACGCTGCGCGTAGCCAAGTTAAGCAAGCGACTTTTGATGCATTGCTAGAAAAGAACGAGTTTGACGTACCAAACGCAATGCTAGAGCAAGAAATCGAGCGTCAACGCAATATGATGATGCAACGTTTTTCTCAGCAGTTCGGCGCGAATGCTGATAGCTTCGATAAAGACATGCTGCCAAATGAGCTATTTGAAGAGCAAGCGCTACGTGCTGCCCGTCTTGGCATCATCGTTGCCCGTGTTATCGACACTAAAGGCTTAGAAGTAGATCAAGAGCGTGTTGAAACCTTTATCAAAGAAGCCGCTGAAAACTACGAAGATCCAAGCGAGGTCATCGAGTACTACACCAATGACAAGCAGCAGCGCGCTAACATTGAGTCTGTTGTACTAGAAGACCAAGTGGTTGACTACTTGATCAGCCAAGGCAAAGTGACTGACAAAGAAGTCAGCTACCAAGACTTGCTAGCGGCGCAGCAACAACAGCAGCAAGGCATGTAATTTAGACTGAGCGCTGTGTGGTGTTAAACCATAACACTTAGGCCGCACTCTTGTTCTAAGCGCCAAAAAATACGGCTCCGATCATCGATCGGGGCCGTATTTTTTATGGAAGCTTGATAGCTTTTTGCCTAACCAATTGCTAGCATGGTCGTTACTCAAAGCCTATCAACTAAGATTATCGCCAAAGCCATGCTATAAAGAGCTCACTAGACGAGAGCAGGAACAAACACTGCACCCAGTCCAAGTACGACGAGCCCGCGCTGTAACCATAAGTTATCACCTAGGCGCTGCTGTAGCTGCTGGCTGACCAACGTACCAATGGCATATAGCGCCAGCATCGTCACTAGCATCCCTGCATAAAATCCTAGCTGACCACTCACGCCAGCATTTGCTGGTACTTCCAGCGCATGTGCCAACCCATGAAAGACTGCTAAACCACCAAAACCAAACAATGATAGCTGCTGAATACTTGGCGTGTGCGTTGGTTGAGTACGCGCTGAAAATGCTTCTTGTCGACTCTTATCACTCATCAAAATCAGTGCCAATACGACCACCGATAATGATATAACGACTTCAATTAATCCAGATGATGCAGCAAACCCAACACCGCCAATCAGCACACCAATAGTGCCCAATATTGCACCTAACGATAACCCTGCCGTCAATGACATCATACCTAAGCGCTGCTTTTGTAGACCATAAAACAACATGCCCATACCGACTGCCAAAAACAGATGATCAAGACCAGTCACTGGATGCATCAGTCCTGCTTGCAATGTGCCCAAAAATGACGGCGCTTGCATAGTAGCCGAGTGAATATGTCCTGAGTGTGCTTGTGCCAATGATGGTAGCATTAGCGATGTCATCATCACAGCCGAACCAGACACGATATGACGAGCTGAGAGCGCTGGTGAAAAGTGAGAGTTTTTTAAAGTCTTTATCATGCGATTTTTCCTTATTATTACTATTCTAATTGTCGGTGTGGGCGACTAGCTAAGCCAGCATGCCATGTTCTTTAATAAAGGCGATAATCTCATTTAGCCCATCACCCGTTTTCATATTGCTAAATACAAAGGGCTTGTCGCCACGCATTTTTTTGGCATCGCGTTCCATCACTTCAAGCGAAGCACCAACCATTGGTGCAAGGTCGGTCTTATTGATAATCAACAAATCAGACTTGGTGATACCAGGGCCACCTTTACGAGGTATCTTATCGCCTGCAGAGACATCAATGACGTACAAAGTCAAATCAGACAACTCTGGGCTAAATGTCGCGGCTAGATTGTCGCCACCTGACTCAATGATAATCAACTCTAAACCTTCAAAAGTTGCTTGCAACTCAGCAATCGCAGTCAGATTAATAGAAGCATCTTCGCGGATAGCCGTATGCGGACAGCCGCCTGTCTCTACGCCGCGGATACGCTCAGCAGGCATGGCATCATTGCGGGTTAAAAACTCTGAATCTTCTTTGGTATAGATGTCATTGGTCACCACCGCCATATTGACCGTATCACGCAGGTTTTGGCATAGTCTTAAGGTTAAGGCCGTCTTACCACTACCAACTGGACCACCAATACCAAGGCGTAAACACGATAAGGCAGAAGACGGTTTCTGGCTATTACTATCAGTCTGTACGTCTGATTCAGCGTGAGAATTTTTTGATTTGAGCGGAGTTAGAGACATATTGATTTCCTAAAACAATTTGTATATTAATAAGTATAAATAGAAATAAAGGTAAAATTATGAGCGGAACAACCGGCTGTATTGCTCCTCATGCATACTCGAAAGAATAGCCAAATTGGGTAAGTTGTTAGAGATGCTAAGACGCTCGTAAAGGTCTTGGCACAACGTCTGACAGCCCTGCTCTTTATTCACATTTAAAGCGTCAGTAGCGGCTGATGACATGATTAAATCATTAAAGGCTTGCTGTACATCATCGCTTAGAGCATCGACCTGCGCACCCAAATCGCTTTGCAATTGCCATAAAATACGCTGACCTGCCATTTGCCCTAGCGGTACAGTCTTAACAGCAGCGAGCACCATATTTTCTAATTGAGCAAATCCATAGGTAGTCATCGACTGCGCTAATGGTAGCTGCCAATGCTGAGCAATGTGAGCGAATAGCGGTAAGTAACCGTCATTAGGTATCTCAGAAGGTATACCAAGACTCAGGACTTCGTTGAGCCAAGACACCATCGCCTGTGCTAGCTGCTGCGACTCCAGTACAAACTCTTTACTCTCTAGGCCGGCATGATAGTCGTGTGCTAGATTTGCCGCTAGCGCTTCATGACCTTGGCTAAGCGCGCACATTATTAGTCCTAATACGGGCAGCTCGTAGCCAACCACTGCAAACGCTAGATAGTCCTGCATAAATGTAAGGGTACTGGCTTCATCAGAGACAACCCCTGACTCAATCGCTGACTCTACGCCTTGCGAATAGGTATAGCTACCAATCGGCAAATTGCTCGATGCCAGCATCAACAGCTGCCCAAGTTGGGCAGATTGAGTAGGCTGAGCACTGGTATTAACCATCATTCGAACGACCTACAAGCGCATCATGATGACTATGGCTATGTTGATGTCCGTGACTGTGGCTATGGTCATGACTCTCCTTATGACTATGAGAATCACTATGCGAATGTGCATGGGAGTGAGAGTGGCCATGCGAATGCCCTTGGCCCGTTTGATAAGCGCCCGTCTCAGGCTCAAATGGCACTGAGGTAGACTCGATATGTAAACCAAGATTTTCTAACATTTGTGCAAGTACATGATCGTTTTCAAAATACAGCGCATAGCCTGCCTCACCCTGAGCAAAACTGTGGTCAAACATCAATGGCACATGACGATTGCCCAAATGATAAGCGCCTTTCATTAGTAGAAAATCATCGTCAGCAGTCACCTTAGTCACCGCTTGCGGCTTGGCGATGACTTGCATCAACTCATCAGCTGCATTGATAAGCACGTCATCTCCTTTTAAGACGCCCGTACGCGGCAGGTCAATACCGACCGCCTCACCTGAAACAGTGATGGCTCTAAAGCGAGAATGCTGACGAGTATCAAAGTCTAATAGCAGGTAATCGTCGGCTTGATACTGTTCTGCCAATTGCGCTTTTTGGGTATCGCTAAGCGTACTTAGACGGGTATTAAATATTTTCATTATTATTCTCTGTCTGTTGCTGCTCAAACTATTGGTCAATAGTATTGATGGTAAAAGTATTGGGAATAAAGATACGATATCATTCAAGAAACCAACTAACCATTGGCATACATGGTTTATGGCTCACTGTCCTAGAGAACCTATAAACGTGCATCATAAGCTCTAAAATAAGAAGTAACGCTGTGCCATGGGTAGTACATCGGCTGGCTCACAGGTGAGTGTTTTACCATCAGCGCGTACTTCATAGGTCTCAGGATTGATGTCCATATCTGGGCAGTAGCTATTAAAGCGCATATCGCTTTTACGAATTTTACGAATACCGTGTACTGGCTGAATGACTTTGGTCAACCCAAGCTGGTTATCTACTTGCTTATCGATAGCTGCTTGCGACATAAAGGTAATGCTGGTTTGGGCAACCGATTTTGGATAAGACGCGAACATAGGACGATAATGCACAGGCTGAGGAGTAGGAATAGAGGCATTAATATCGCCCATCGGTACCGCAGCGATGAGTCCACCTTTGATAATGCACTCAGGTTTTACCCCAAAAAATTTGGGCGACCATAGCACCATATCTGCCCATTTACCCACTTCGATTGAGCCGACCATATCGCTAATACCGTGAGTAATCGCAGGGTTTATTGTATATTTTGCGATATAGCGCTTGATACGGAAGTTGTCGTTGTCCGCGCTTTGGTCATAGTCTGTCAAAGTAATGTACTGTTGCTCATCTTCAATGATGGCCGTTGCATCTGGCGCTAGATGGCCACGTTGAACTTTCATTTTGTGCGCGGTTTGCCAAGTACGAATGACCACCTCACCCACTCGCCCCATCGCTTGTGAGTCACTACTCATCATCGAGATAGCACCCAAATCATGCAAGATGTCTTCTGCGGCGATGGTTTCTTGACGAATACGGCTTTCAGCAAAGGCCACATCTTCAGCAATAGCAGGACTCAGATGATGACAAACCATCAGCATATCGAGATGCTCATCAATAGTATTGACGGTGTATGGGCGCGTGGGGTTAGTCGAGGATGGCAATACGTGAGACTCGCCAATAGCCTTTAGAATATCGGGTGCATGACCACCGCCCGCGCCTTCCGTATGGAAAGTATGAATACAGCGGTTTTTAAATGCGCCTAGTGTGCTCTCAAGATAGCCACTTTCATTCAAAGTATCGGTATGAATAGCGACTTGCACATCATAGTCGTCAGCGACGCTCAAGCAGTTATCAATAGCTTGCGGCGTTGTACCCCAATCTTCATGTAACTTTAGCCCCACGGCACCTGCTTCGATTTGCTCAGCAATCGGTTCCGGTACACTTACGTTACCTTTACCCAGTAGTCCAATATTCATAGGAATACTATCAGTAGACTTTAGCATTGAGGCAATATGATAAGCCCCTGGTGTACAGGTGGTGGCGAGCGTACCTTGAGCTGGCCCTGTACCGCCGCCCAGCATCGTAGTTACCCCTGACATCAGCGCTGTCTCACATTGCTGCGGCGCAATAAAGTGAATATGACTATCGACGCCACCTGCGGTGAGAATCTTGCCTTCACCAGAAATAATTTCAGTCGCGCCACCAATAGGAATGTCGATGGCAGGCTGAATATCAGGATTACCCGCTTTACCGATAGCGCTAATACGACCGTCCTTGATACCGATATCGGCTTTGTAGATACCCGTGTAGTCAACGACCAATGCATTGGTAATAACTGTATCGGCAACTTCCGCGCCTAGTAACTGTCCTTGTCCCATGCCATCACGGATGACTTTACCACCGCCAAATTTAACTTCTTCACCTTTGATTTCAATAGGCTTGCTGCTACTTTCATCATTTTGTAACGTATTCGCTTGGTCAACAGCAGTATCTTTATGGCTGGTTAAATCCGCCTCAACTTGTAGCCAAAGCTCAGTATCGGCAAGACGGACTTTGTCACCTGTGGTAGGGCCAAAGTGCTCAGCATAAATACGACGACTGACTCGCTTCTGCGAAGTAGCGGTTACCTTTTTATCAGTAGTGCTCTCCGATATTTTGCCTGAATGAACTTCGCCCATGACGCGTCCCGCAAAACCATATACATCTTGCTTACCAGCGTATGCCACCAATTCTACTTCCCGCGATTGACCAGGCTCAAAACGTACGGCGGTTCCAGAGATAATATTGAGACGAAACCCCCGAGTTTGCTCTCTGTCAAACCTCAAGGCATCATTGACTTCATAAAAGTGATAATGCGAGCCGATTTGGATAGGTCTATCACCAGTATTACTGACACTGATGGTCTGTACCTGTCGCCCTTGGTTTAAGATAATATCGCCATCTTGGATATGGTATTCGCCTGCTTGCATGGGAGCCGCCTTATTATAATGTCATTATTCCAGTGATAGGTTTCAGTGATAAATAGGGCTATACGATGGGATTATGTACCGTGACCAGTTTGGTGCCATCAGAAAAGGTCGCCTCGATTTGCACTTCATCTACCATCTCTGCGACACCTTCCATAACATCATCAGCAGACAAATACGTAGCACCTTCACTCATCAGCTCGGCGACTCGCTTACCATCTCTAGCGCCTTCCATCAGCAGCATACTGATATAGGCAATAGCTTCTGGATAATTGAGCTTAACACCGCGATTCTTGCGGCGCTCAGCGACCATACCCGCAGTAAATAGCATGAGTTTGTCTTTTTCTGTTGGGGTCAGATGCATGGTAAATCCTTATTTTATTTATTATGAAACTGATAACAGACCAGCAGGTTGTGTCGCTTAGTTATTAAAAACCGTAACCTAGGTGTCCCAAATACGCGGACGACAAGGCTCAAGCTGCCACCAATGATGTCGCAAGACTTCTCTTATCTGATAAAACGCTTCAAAACAACCGCGTACATCTGAACCAATATAGCGGATATTAACGGCCTGACCGTTATGCGTGCAGTAGACAGGCAATTGTGCCTGAGCAATGGCTTGACGTAAGGCCAAGATGGTACTGTCTAAATAACGAGTTAATGCCTGTTTGGTCGTGGCTAATGCCGTCTCAGTTGATTGCATGGTTTGAGATGCAGACAATGCGCGATTGTTATGTACGTCGCTCAAACTTGGCACGGCCCAAAACGATCCATAAATATGCTGATCTGCTAATCCTAAGTTTGATGTAAACCAGCGACTACCGGCAGACTGATCTACACGTTCAGCAACGATAGCCTTACCTTCTCGGTAAATACTTAAGCCAGTATGGTAACGCCCTTGTAAAAACTGCTCGTCATAAGCTTGCCGCCCAAATACGCTAATCTCCCATGTCAGCAAGCTAGAGGAATCAGCCAAATCGAAGCGACTCACTGCATGCATATTGGCTTCGTTATAGATAATACTCTCTTGTGGCAGCCATTCTAAGCGAGCATGTGCCGCAAGCGTGGCTTGCAGATATTGGCTTGCATAGGCAGCCATCTCGTCTTGGCTCATACTTTGGTGCGTGTCGTTGTCGCTCAACCTAGCTTTATGTCTTTGGCTAACACTGTCTTTACCATACCACTTGCCAGCCCCAGGTGTGGTGATAACAGCATGGCTGCCACTGTCTAAATGCAACTCTATCGTCAGCGTGTCACCGCCTGCAATACCTGCTGGCGGATATAACATCAATATATGACAAATGCCTTGCTGTACACGTGGTTCAGGATATAGGGCACGCTGTACCATAAGCGCGCCTGTGTGCTTACGATGAGATAGCCGCGTCTTAGCGGTAGCCTCCGTACTTTTGCCAGTATCTGTGCGCTTAACAGTGTCAAAACTCAATGTTAAAGAAGAAGCCCAACTCATTTTATATACTCATTTGCTCATTTTTCTCATTAAACACAATCTAGTAATCTGATTCCTGACCAAAAAGTCAGCTAATCTCACTGTCTATACAATCATTATGCCAACTCATATGCTCACGATCTTGCACAAAGTAAGCTTATACACCCAACATAATGATTTTGCTTTGGTTTTGACTGTATATTTTTTCTTACTAACACGATAAAGCTGATTTGTTTATTTTTTAATCAGCCTTTTATTACTGATAATTCATAGATAAGTGGTTATTTGCACCAAAATATGGCATTTTTTAATAATATGCACCATTTTTTAGCATTTGAACTTGGACAGTCAACACAACCGTTCACGCTGCCCTTTCTACTGATAAGAATAATTATGAGTAAAGTGCGCTTAAGGATTATTTTGATAACCCACTATTTGCACAATTGAGTAGTAAGATAGGTAGATTGCAAGGCGGTTAATCAGGTATTCTATGTTAAAAAGTATGGTGAGACACCGCTCCATGATATATAACAGGATAAGCTTCTATAGAATGCACCTAATTTGCGGATATTTGAGTCAGTATCTATCTTTTGTATTTCTTTTTAGATATGTAAAAAGCACAAACAGATAGGATGCTCACTTTTTCACCTATTTTATGCACAAACGGGTTTTATAGGCTTGAATAGTGAGCGTAGCCCCCCTATAAACTACCCATTAGCTCAAAACCTACTAGACAATAAAATTACTCAAGCTATTTTTACTTTATACCTTTATCGATAGGACTCTTCTATGACAGATTATGAACGCATCACTGCTAACCCACATTTTGATATGCTGATGAGTGCGCACAAAGAAGTACAAACCACACAAGCGGCATTAGTACCAATGGTCGTTGAGCAGTCTTCACGTGGTGAACGCTCGTTTGATATTTTCTCACGCCTATTGCGTGAGCGCGTTATCTTTTTGACAGGTCAAGTCGAAGACCATATGGCCAACCTGATCGTCGCGCAGTTGCTATTCTTAGAAGCTGAAAACCCAGATAAAGACATTCATTTGTATATCAATTCACCAGGCGGCTCAGTAAGCGCAGGTTTGGCAATCTTTGATACCATGAATTTCATCAAGCCAGAAGTATCAACCATCTGTATGGGCGGTGCTTATAGCATGGGCTCGTTCTTGTTGGCAGCTGGTCAAAAAGGCAAACGCTACTCACTCGCCAATGCTCGTGTGATGATTCACCAGCCATCAGGCGGCGCGCAAGGTCAAGCAACAGATATCGAGATCAATGCCCGTGAAATTCTAAAAACTCGCGCACGCTTGAACCAGATTTTGTCTGAGCGTACTGGTCAGCCACTCGAAAAAATTGAAAAAGACGTCGAGCGCGATTTTTGGTTAGATGCACAAGAAGCCAAAGAATATGGTTTGGTTGACGAAGTATTAGAGCGCCGCCCTGATTCTTTATAATCAAAGCATAAGCGCTATGCCTCTCAATTGAGAGTGTCATCATAAGAATAGTTATAGTCTATTTGCAGTACAGAAAAGCAATCTATTTGTCATGGCTGACTTATCGAATAATAAAAGAGATAAGCATTTAACCGATAAAGTGATTGATATGCCACAAATAGACTAACCAGTTTTAAACTTTAGGAGCGCCTTTTATGGCAGAAGATAATACCCCGCATTGCTCGTTTTGCGGTAAAGCCAAAAGCGATGTCCAGCAGCTGATCGCCGCTGACGATGCCAACATCTGTAATGAATGTATCGAGTTATGTACTGATCTAATCGCAGATAGCGCAGAATATAGCGATGATGACAGCGAAATAGATACTTCTTGGGTCAATAAAAAACTCCCAACGCCAAAAGAGCTACGTGCTAAGCTTGATGAGTACGTCATCGGTCAGGACGCTGCCAAAAAAGCCTTGTCTGTCGCCGTCTATAACCATTACAAACGTCTAAAGGTTAGCCAAACACTCGCTAATGACAGCAAAAAATCTAAAATCGGCGCTGATGATGCGATGGTAGAGTTGGCAAAAAGTAACATTTTGCTAATCGGTCCGACTGGTTCTGGTAAGACATTGCTAGCACAAACGTTGGCTCGCCTACTTGACGTGCCGTTTGCAATGGCTGATGCCACCACTTTGACCGAAGCAGGTTATGTCGGTGAAGACGTCGAAAACATCGTACAAAAGCTACTACAAGCGTCTGATTATGATGTGGCCAAAGCTGAGCAAGGTATCATCTATATTGATGAAATCGACAAAATCAGTAAAAAAGGCGACAACCCATCGATTACCCGTGATGTATCGGGCGAAGGCGTGCAGCAAGCGCTGCTAAAACTTATCGAAGGTACGGTTGCTGCGATTCCACCGCATGGTGGTCGTAAGCATCCACAGCAAGAGCTGATCCAAGTCGATACCAGCAACATCCTAATTATCGTCGGTGGCGCGTTTGCTGGACTGGATAAAGTCATTCAGCAACGTACTGAAAAAGGCGGTATCGGTTTTAACGCGGATGTCAGCTCAAAAGACGACAGCCGTCGTAGCTCAGACTTGCTACAAGAAGTCGAGCCAGAAGATTTGATCAAATTTGGTTTGATTCCTGAGCTGATCGGTCGTCTACCTGTACTTGCGGCGCTAAAAGAGCTTGATGAAGAGGCACTGGTACAAATCCTGACCGAACCTAAGAACGCCCTGGTCAAACAGTACAAGTATTTGTTCGATATGGAAGGTGCTGAGATTACCTTCACGCAAGAAGCACTTGATGCCATTGCCAAAAAAGCCATGGAGCGTAAAACTGGCGCGCGCGGTCTACGTTCTATCGTAGAAAACGCTTTGCTTGAGACCATGTATGAGCTACCTTCTATGGAAAATGCCAAGACCGTTATGGTTGATGCAGAAGTCATCAACGAAGGTAAAATTCCTAAAATTGCTTAATGCATAATGAGACTTAGATGGCTCATGATTAGTAATGAGTTATTCGAAAAAGCGTCTGGCTTTATAAGCCATGGCGCTTTTTTTATGTCTATTGATTTCCTAAATTATTTATCAAAAATTTGATTAACTTTTATATTGCAAGAGCACTTAACAGCATAGAGCTCGAGAGACAATTGACGCTCCTCATCACAAAATGACAGCAGCGTTTATCAATCGCAAGTAGACCTCATGATTAATCATGCTAATGTAGATAGTATATTGCGACCTTTATTCTACTGCTATGTTCCAACGTCTATGGTACCTATGAATACCCACTCTTAATAATACAAAGGATTGTTTATTATGCTTAACAATATAACCACGATGGCGTCCTCATTACGTCAGTATCTGCCCTTTTATACACCCAGCGATCAAGATAATGATATTGCACCTTATTACCAAAACCATGTCGCCGCTATCACTGGCGCAGGTTCTGGTATGGGACGCGAGCTTGCGCTTCACTTAGCGAAAATGGGCTGTCATCTGGCGCTATCAGATATTAATGCAGAGCAACTGGCACGAACCAAAGAGATGCTGGTTGGTTATGATGTTAAGGTCACCTTGACTGTACTTGATGTCTCAGACAATCAAGCCATGCAAGCATGGGCCGATAGCGTGATGAGCGACCATGGCAAAGTCAATTTCATCTTTAACAATGCAGGCGTGGCCTTCTCTTCGACGATAGAAGGCGCTAGTATTGAAGAGCTTGAATGGGTGATGGATATCAATTTTTGGGGCGTGGTTTATGGCACCAAAGCGTTTTTGCCATTGATCAAAAATAGTGTCAAACAAAGCGAAGTGACGAGTGATAGTCAAGGCGATCAACCCCGCCAGTTTAAAGAACACGGTCATGTTATTAATATATCCAGCCTGTTTGGTTTGACCGCTCAGCCCTCATACTCTGCTTACAATGCCAGTAAGTTTGCGGTACGCGGCTTCACAGAGAGCTTGCGTCAAGAGCTTAACATTCAGAAATGCGGTGTATCAGCGACCTGCATCCATCCAGGCGGCATCAAAACCAATATTGCCAATAGCGCACGTGGTAATGATAGTACCAGTACAGTCGGTATGCCTACTGGTGATAAAGCCATTAGAAGCTTCAATAAACTGTTGAAATTCGATGCCAGCGAAGCGGCTTGGATTATTTTACATGCCGCTGCGACCAATCAGCAGCGTTGCTTAATTGGGAATGATGCAAAAATGGTTGATGCCATTCAGCGGGTATTCCCATCACATTATAGTGAGGTAATAAACGACATCACTCAGTTATCGCGCAAACTAAAACCGCGTCGTCATAAAAAATCAAAGTCAGCTACATAACTGATTACTATAATAAATATTTTGTAGTATCAGCCAGAACAAATGATTCATGTAAAAAAGCCCAGCTATGAGCGTAGCTGGGCTTTTTTTACAAATAATATTGATAAGGCCGTTAATAGTTCTTTTAAAATTGAAATCGAGCTATTAAGGCAGCTTCATATCACCAGCAACTAGCCAGCCCATGCGGCGCATAATGTAAGCGACCAAACCTGCAATCACTGCAGGCAATACAAACATCAGAAGGATAATCGCTGTCCATAATTGAGTCGTACTCATGATTTCTTGTGATGCTTCAATGACACCGAACACACCAACCAAACCAGCGGTTCCCATACCAGCCCCTGTCGCTGTACAAGCCAAACCAAACCCGACAGTCGCGATAGGGCCAACGATCGCGCTCGCAATAACGGCAGGTAGTAGAACTAATGGCTTTTTTAGCACATTAGGGATTTGCAGCATGCTGGTTCCCAGTCCTTGAGATATCACGCCACTAAATCCATTATCTTTAAAACTGGCCACGGCAAAACCAATCATATGCGCCGCACAGCCAACAACTGCGGCCCCGCCCGCCAAACCACCAAGGCCAATCGCAATACAAATAGCAGCGCTCGATGTTGGTAGCGTCAATAAGATACCAACGACAACTGCAATCACGATACCCATCAGCAATGGCTGTAGCTCAGTCGCCGCGTGAATCCCTTGCCCAATCGCATTAACTGCCGCAACCACAGGCGGATTAAGCAGCGCACAGACCAATAGCGCGATACCACACACTGCTAAGGGCACTAATAAAATATCGAGCTTAGTCTTGCCTGCGATCCACGTACCAGCGCGATAAGCGAATACAGACGTCAGATAAGCACCAATTGGATTGCCTGGCAGTGCTACAAAAGTCGCAGGGCCCCCCTCTTGTGGCGTAAATAACGTCCCTGCCATCAATGCTTCAGAATGCGCACCCAACATACCTGCTACAAGGCAGCTAAGCATCACGAGTGTTGGCGCTTTTAAATAATAAGCGATACCTACTCCAATACCAGCACCCATCAATATTGAAGCAAGCTTACCGACCGCGACCAATGCTGGCAAATCTAACCAGCCACCGATTTGCGAGATAATCAAGCCAGCAATTAGTGTGACAAATAGCCCTAAAGCCATACCAGTAAAAGCATCGATAAAGTATTTTTGAAAGAATGCTTTGATAACGCCTGCTTGCGGTGTTACTGAGTTAGATACGGTCATAGCCATACTCTTAATAAACGTTTGATAGGATAAAACAATTAGAAAGCTTTTGATAAAATAAAGAGATAAAAAAAGCGTCATGACGACGCTTTCTTTTTTATTTATACATACAGCTACTCAAGACAATTGAATCTAAATCTAGCGACGCTGTTCAACGATAATAGAGTCAATACCATTGTTCTGTAAGCGCTGCTGTGCTGTTGTCACTGCCTGACGGTTATTTAACGGACGCGAGATTACCTGATAGATAGGTAGGCCATTGCCTGTCGTGTTTTTGACTACTCTGGCATCAACACCAGCCATCAGCACTTGCGCTCGGCGACGATCTGCTTCATCTGCATCACTAAAGCTATTGATCTGCAAAATATAGGTCGCAGCAGGTTTGGCGGCTTGAATACTTGCCGTACCTGCTCCTGCATTGTTATTGCGGGTCGTAGAATTGCTGGTATTAGCCGGTGGCGTGCCATCATAGGTTGCGTCCTCTTCAACAACAACGATATCGTCGCCCGCAGCAGTATTACTACCGCCACTGGTCTCGCCTGTAGGACTTTCCGCATCACCAAAGCTACCAGCATTATCTATACCATTAGCTGCCGTACCATCCGGCTGGGTCACGACAACATCCGGCTCAAACGCGCCAATATCTCCTATCTGATCGTTATCAATCTCAGCGATATCTTCATCAGGAATGGTTGCCATCTCTTGATTGGGCAAAATATCGTAGAATTCATAATCGCCATTATCGGTATCAGTATCTACGCGCGGCTGCACCTGCCGATCAGGATCGTTCTCGGCGCTACCATCAGCGGGACTAAAGTTAAATAATGGTGAAAGGTAGATAAATACCCCGATCATAAGGGTCAATACGGCCCCAACAAACATCCACAATAAGCCCGATACGCTACTTGATTTGCGCTTTTCTGTTGCGCCTTTCGGTTTTTTGGCTAGCATGGATCTCGTTCTCCCTACTGAATTTAACGGTCATCATCGAATTAATGCTATTGGCTGTCTATACTCATTCTACAGATGAGAAAATGACTACATAGCAGAAGGTGCAGACAAGCCAAGCAGACCAAGGCCGTTCGCCAATACCTGTCTAACGGCTTTTGACAAACGCAAACGTGCTTGCATCAATGCTATCTCATCCGAGCTTGGTGTTTCACCTGACGTGAGACTCACAGGCAAAATGCGATTGGTGTCATACCAGCCGTGGAACAATGCAGCAAGCTCTTTTAAGTAGTTAGTCAAGACATGTGGCTCGTAACCAGTCGCTGCACGAAGTAACGTCGCTGGATAACCTGCTAATAGTTTAATCAACTCGTCTTCATTTGGCGCATCTAGCAAATCTTGATGTGCCAAACCAACAGCATCATCTGCTGCCAAATCATAAGTTGCCAGTTTTTCTAATACACGGCAAACTCGCGCATGCGCATACTGAATATAATACACTTGATTGTCTTTGCTTTGTGATTTGGCAAGCTCTAAGTCAAAGTCAATGTGCACTTCAGGCTTACGGGCGACGTAGTAAAAACGCGCCGCATCATTGCCGACTTCTGCGCGCAAGTCACGCAAAGTTACAAACTGGCCTGAGCGTGAAGACATCTGTACTTTTTCACTGCCGCGCCATAATGCCACAAATTGTACGAGCACGACATCAAGACGTTCAGCATCAATACCCAACGCGAGCAGCGCCGCTTTTACGCGTGGGACATAACCGTGGTGGTCTGCGCCCCATACGTTAATCACTTTATCAAAACCGCGATCGAACTTGTTTTTGTGATAGGCAATGTCCGAGGCAAAATACGTCGACTGACCATTAGCACGGCGTACAACACGGTCTTTTTCATCACCAAAATCGGTCGATTTGAACCAGATATTACCGTCTTTTTCGTACAAGTAACCTTTGTCATCGAGTATTTGTAGGACAGGCTCAATCTCGCTATCAATCGATCTTTCACTGAACCAGCACTCGTAGCTCACACCAAAGTCATTCAAATCGTCTTTGATATCCGCCAAAATACTGCTCAACGCCGCATTCAAAAATAGCGCGTAGCTATCACCAAGCAAGGCTTTGCTATTCGCAATCAAGCCATCAATATGTGCTTCTTTATCACCTGAGATGACGGTTTTTTCGCCATCAGCATTGATCTCAAATTGAGCATCTTCTGGCGCATCCTTGGCAACCTGTGCAAACTCGTGTACATAACTGTCGCTATGTTGCGTTTTTAGGGTCTGCGCGATATCACTGACATAATCGCCTTGGTAGCCGTTGACTGGGAATGTGATTTGCTCACCATTTAGCTCTAGATAACGCAAATAGGTACTGGTTGCTAAGATATCCATTTGGCGACCCGCGTCATTGACATAGTACTCGCGAGTGACGTCATAACCAATGGCTTCTAGCAAGTTTGATACGCTCATACCAAACGCCGCACCGCGCCCGTGACCGACATGCAGACTTGAGGTCGGATTGGCAGAGACAAACTCGACTTGTACCTTTTGACCATCAAACTGATGACTCAGACCAAAACGATCTTGTAAGGTAAAGATATCGTCTAATACCGAAAACTTGGCTTCTGAGTTTAAAAATACGTTAATAAACCCAGGACCGGCGATTTCTACTTGGCGAATGTCTTGATTCTCAGGCAGCGCGCTGACGATTTTTTCAGCGAGTTGACGCGGATTGGCTTTGGCCGCTTTGGCAGCCGTCAGTGCGATATTGCTGGCAAAATCACCGTGGCTAAGGTCTTTAGTACGCGTGATTTGACTGTTATTCTGCCAGTCGCTTGGTAGCGTACCATCTGCTTGTAGGGTTTGAATGGCATCATTAAATAGGGATGCAAGCGTATCAATTTGGGCTTGTGACATAGGGATTTGAACTCAATTAAATAAACAACAAAAACGGTGCGAATGCGAGCAGTCGATAACTGCTTATTATAATGTCGACCGACATTGCAGGGATAAAATAATGCAAAAAGATAAGTAATCTGTAAATATAACAATCTTTGCGCTTTATTGCACCATTTGCGCCAAAATTAGCACTAAAATCTTACCGTTATGACAGCTAAGATTGATAATTGGAACTAATATAGATTTTGTTCGCTCGTTTGCTGATGCTTAGTAAAATAAATCTGGTACAAATAATATCGCATTGATAAGCGAATGACTTTGTCAATTGTAGCGTTCCTGTTGCCCGATACTGAGCAGTCGTTTATACGCAACTGCTTACACGTTATAATGATGGTTTATATTGCGATTCTATGACGCTTTTACACCATAGAAGACGCGCTATTACCCTATAGGATTACGCTATGTTTGCTATTGCTGCCAGTACGGTCACCAGTTGGGGCTTGTACGTCTTACTGCCGATATTCATCGCTTTCTTATTCTTTATCATGTGGGATATCTCTAAAAAGTCTGATGCTGGGCGCGCGGGTACCTTTTGGATCTTTTTGGCCCTTGGCGCAGGCTCTGTTGGCTTTATCCTTAAGATAGTCATGGAAGTCGCTTTCAAAAAATGGCTGATATAATCAGCCATTTTTCCTCATTAAGCCCAAAATATTTCTTATTGAGCCTTACCATTACTGTCTATGACTTTACTCACATAGGTGGGTAGATCCCATGCCCCACCAGCAAAACCGCGACACAATCCTGTGCTCGCCTCTGCGCTCTTAACGAACGTTTTACCATTCCACGTCCATGTCGCACTATTCCAGCAATCACCGATGCCGCGGTCTTTGTTAGCGGCACGGATATCACCTGCATCATACTCATTACCTGCTGTCGTGACGAGCATAGGATTGCTCGGCTTATCGTTATTAATGAGCCAATAACCCGTGCTTGAGTTGTAAGGGCCTGACCAGCAGAGATGCGTGGCTAACGTATGCGCTTTATCTACTGGTATAAAGTCCCAACCAAGCATAGTAGAACCATACTCTGACATCCGTTGGTATGTTTCCGTTTTTGGATTGACCAGCTCACAGTTGCCCATCGTATTTCCAGATCCGATGAGCTGCTTGGAGTCAATGTCGACCCATTTATTTATATTTTGCTGAAAGTATTTAAGTTTTGAGGCAGTTAGCGCATTACTATTTTTTGCGGAATACGCAAATGCTTTTTTAATGATTGGTGTTGGCAAGGCGGCTTTCGGCGTTTGTTGATTGCGCTGGTTTTTGCTAATCAATGCCATCGATGTCCCTACTCGGCCCTGCACATCATCGAGCTTGAGCAATACTGATGATATCCCTTTGTCGCTGATACGCCAGCGATTACTACCCGCTCTGACTTCTATCTTGTTCGTGATACGAGCTTTATCGATAATTGCTTGTGTTTGCTTAGCGGATAGATCATATAATGCAGCGTCATTTCCAGCGGGCTGCAATGTCCCATAGTTTTTATTATTTAACCACAGCTCAGCCTTATCTTTGGATACTTTTGATGCAAGCTGAATTTGTGCCTTTGGCAGCGCTACTTTTGGTGATACGGTGAATAGCACTGAAGCAGGCTTATCTATTGAGGCGTCACTTGCGTAGCCAGCCACTCTACACGTTCGCGTATTATCACAAACCACTTGCCAGTCGTCTTGTACAAATCCCCAGCCTTCAGACGGTGTGCCATATCCTGCCATAGCAGGTAGCGATAGCAAGCTGATGGTAGCTATCATTAAAGCAGCTGACATTTTCATTATTACTTCCTTGTATTGTTATTCTACTCAACGCTATTTTTTTGCAATCAAGGTTGCACGCATGGGTGCAGGATAGCCTTCAATAGTCTTTGTGGCATCATTAGGATCTAAGAAATCTGCTAACGAATGGTAGGTCATCCATTCGGTTTTTCGTTGTTCCTCTGTTGAGGTGACGGCCACATCGACGCAGCGCACATCCGAGAATCCCGCTTTTTCTAACCATCCTGTCAATGCGGCGACAGACGGTAAAAAATACACATTGTTCATCTGCGCATAACGATCATGGGGCACCAATACCGTATTGGCATCGCCTTCGATAACTAACGTCTCAAGCACCAGCTCGCCGCCTTTGACCAGTTGCCCGCGCAGTTGTTGCAAATGCTCAAACGGCGAGGCGCGGTGATACAGCACGCCCATGCTAAACACGGTATCGAACAACTGGCTGTGCTCAGGTAAGGCCTCTAGCGGTACAGGAATATAATGTGTGCGATAGCGACCTGTCTCATGCGCATCTGCCGTGCCGACAAAATGACGAATCGCCATAAACTGATGGTAAAACAAACACGACGGATCAATGATAATCACCGTATCTGCCCCCGCCCCAGCCATACGCCAGCCGTGATAACCTGAGCCGCCGCCCACGTCTAATACGCGGCGACCATCCAGCCTACTTAAATGCGGCGCAACGCGTTTCCATTTCCAATCACTATGCCACTCGGTATCAATCTTAATACCTGACTCATCATCGCCAATCTGAAATGGGCCTTTACGCCACGGCATCAACTGCTTTAATAGTGCCGTTGTTTGTTTGCGCTGAGACTCATTTAGATCTGCCTCAATCGTCAATGTATCGCTGTTTAGATCGACGTGATTGACCATCAAACTTGGTAAACGCGCCACAGACGCTTGGTAAGCAGGCGCGTGCGCGTAGTTGGCTTTGTCTTTTATATCCCCTAGCCACATTGGTAATTGCTTAAGCCATTCGTAAGCACTTGGGTACTGCTGAGCCAGTTCTAATAGGGTCAAATATAATTCGCGTTCGGCGTGGGTGATAGTATCGTTGAGCATAAAAGCAGGTTACCGTAATGATTAAGAAATAACTGTGTTAAAAGTAAGGATTATTTAAACGCCACAATAGAGACAAAGTTTAAAAACTGAAACCACGTTAGATGACGCTTAAAGCCAACGTGATCAAGCCGTGCATGATGCTCATCTAACATATCCGTAATCAGCACATTCTCTAACGCATTACGTTTGCCACTGATTTCCATTTCGGTATAGCCATTAGCACGCTTAAAGTCATAATAACGCTCAACCAACCACGCATCGTATTGCTCATCAAAGGCATGGGTTTTTTCAGTTAATACCAGTATGCCGCCTTCACTTAATGCGGCGTAAATTTTTTCTAGTACCGCAACTCTATCGGCTGCTGGTAAAAACTGTAGCGTCAAGTTCAAAATCACCATGTCGCATGGCTCAAGCTCAACGTCGCGGATGTCTGCAGTAATGACTTCGATATCGTGCTCAGGATAGTTGTCACTCAATAACGTCGTGGCTTCGGTCGTCATCGCAGGGGAGATATCAATGGCTTTTATCTGCAAATCTTGCGGATCAAACTCACCAGCCAGCGTCATACTGGCGGCACCAAGCGAGCAGCCCAAGTCATAAACACGGCTAACGCGTTGACCACTACCCTTTTGCTGACGATACTTGCAGTGACGGCGGGCAAATATGGGCAGCATGGCCAATACCTGACCATAACCGGGTACGCTACGACGAATCATATCGGGAAAACAAGCCACCACTTGCTCATCAAAAGAAAAACGCGCCGCTTTATCTAATGGCGTGGTAAACGGTTTATCAAAAAGGGTATCATGTTTGATAATGGCAGGCTGGGATTGGCTCATGGGGCGACTCGTATTCTGTGATAATAGAACGTAAATAAGAAAGTACTTGGCAGTTTTGCTCGCGCTATTCATCGATAGCAAATCAACGTAGCAAAAGCCCATTATAACATTACTGTTTGTTACTTATCGCCACCAGATGCCCTGCTAAGCTAAACGACATTGTTTGATAGATAACACCTAGGCAAACAACGATGATTTTATATTTATAAAAATAGGAAAAAATTATGCAAACAATCGTATTAGGTGGTGGCTGCTTTTGGTGCACCGAATCTGTCTTTTTATCCGTAAAAGGCGTGCAGTCTGTCGTTTCAGGCTATATGGGCGGCAATGCGGTATCAGCCAACTATGAAGCCGTATGCGGTGGTGACACTGGACACGTCGAAGTCATCAAAGTCGAATTTGATGAGACGACCGTTCCGTTGGAAGTCATCCTCGACGTATTTTTTGCCACGCATGATCCCACCACGATGGATCGTCAAGGCAATGACGTTGGCAGTCAGTATCGCAGCGTGGTCTTTTATACCGAGGAAGACCAGAAACCAACGGTCGACCGTACCATCAACAAATTGCGTGACATGGGCGTCAACGTCGTCACAGAAGTGCACCCTGCCGTTGAGTTTTACCAAGCGGAAGATGCGCATCAGGACTTCTTTAACAGAAATCCAGGACAGGCTTATTGCAACTTTGCCATACCACCAAAACTTGCCAAATTGCGCAAAGAATTTAGCAAATATATGGTTAGCTAAATGATGGTTAGCTAAATTGAATAAGACATTATTTATTCAAAAAGTTTCTTAGCCCAATGTTAGATACTAGCCAAACACTTATACCATAGGTGTTTGGCTTTTTATTGTTGTTCACTATTTGAGTATCACTCATCAATATTTATAGTGAAAATCCTTCATATAAACAATCATAATGAGAGGTCACCGCATGAACCCTGAGTTTTGGCACAAACGCTGGCAAGAAAAGCGTATCGGTTTTAATCAGTCTGCTGTCAATCCATTGTTAATTAACTACTTGACCCATTTAAACTTGTCAGCTGGTAGCCGCGTCTTTGTTCCTCTTTGCGGTAAGTCTATTGATATGGTTTGGCTAGCGGCACAAGGGTATGATGTAGTGGGCGTTGAGTTGGTTGAGACGGCGGTGCAAGAATTTTTCGCTGAACAAAATATCCAGCCTACTATATCCCAACATAAAGAAAACCCAGATATTAAATGCTACCAAGGTCAATTGAAAAACGAAGTTTTAGGGCAACCTTCAGCGCAAACCATTACACTCTGGGTCGCTGATATCTTTGCACTGACTTCTACAGATATGGGTACTATCGATGCGATATATGACAAAGCAGCATTGATTGCCCTACCAGCTGATATGCGAACAAAATATAGCGAGCAGATACGACAGCTTAGTGGTAATGTTGATAAGATTGCGAGTATTGATAGCTGTGATAACAAGGCAGCGCCGCAACTATTGATCACATTAAATTATGATCAAAGCAAAAAAGATGGGCCGCCGTTCTCTATCAACAGCGAACAATTACAGCAATATTATGGCAATCACTATCAGGTCTGTGAGCTAGCAAGTGAACCCGCCTCTATAGGATCTGCACCTGATCTAAACGTCACAGAGCACGTTTGGCTATTGGAATAAGCAATAAAGAATTGGTTTGCGAAGCGATAAGGAAGAAGCGGAATGAAAATATTCGTTGGTCTGATAAGTTTAATCGCTGTCTTACTGGTCGCGCTCGCAGGCCCACTCTATAAATTTGGCATGATTGAGTTAGCGACTGCGTTTGCAGGATTCAAGTTTGGGGTGTTTGCTGGTATTGCCGCATTAATACTATTAGTCATACAGCTACTATTTAAACGACACACAGCGAGCATTGGGAGTGCATTAACGTCGGCAGTGCTAGCGATCGCTGCCATTGTTATACCGCTTAGCATGATGAATACCGCCAAAAACGTACCGCCCATCCATGATATTTCTACCGATTTGGTAAATCCGCCTGCATTTATCGCCATTGCCCCGCTACGTGCTGATGCGCCTAATCCGGTCGCTTACGATGGTATTGAGACAGCAGAGCAACAACGCACCGCCTACCCTGAATTACAAACATTACGTTATGACCAAACGCAACCTGAGCTAATGGCAGCAGGCACACAAGCCATTGAGAATCTGGGCTGGGAGCTGGTCAATATTGATGCAGATAAAGGCATCATAGAAGCGACAGACACCACTGCTTGGTTCGGTTTTAAAGACGATGTCGTCGTACGTATCACGGATAACGAGAATGAACGTTTAGTCGATATACGTAGTAAGTCGCGGATTGGTGGTAGCGATTTGGGTAAAAATGCGGCTCGGGTTTATAAGTTGATTGATGAATTGGATAGCATTTTGGCTAAATAGCTAATTTTGAAGCTTCTTATAATTTATCTGGTCAATTTTTTGACGATATATTCTAACTCATGCTTTTGATTTAGATCAGGGTAACTATTTAGAATTAATTCTAGAGTTTCTGGATCTTGAATGCCAATTGGTGGAATACTTGACTGAGTAGGATCAAAGACGAAACTAATTGTGTCAATTAAACTTTTTCGCCAGTTACAGATTTGACGATTATTTAATTTGAGTATTTCAATAGACTCAACACCTCTCTCACTATCAGAATCCAACTCTCCAGCTAAATTTAAATTAATCTCACTTTCACATTCATCCATAAGCGGCGTTAAAGGTAACTCTTGACTACCTTTAGCATTATCACACTGCTTAGGTGTTCTACAGCTTAACAATAAATTGTCATAGTCAAAACACTTATGTGGATAGTCATTACGACTTTGTAAATGTTCGATAGTCGTATTCTCTTTGCCAAGACTTTTACAGCAATAGCAGCAGACTCCATGCTGTTCATCATACAGCTGCTGACGCAGAGGGGCTTTGATATCCTCTGGAATACTGCCCCAATTCTCAGTTTTATACTTTCTAAAACCCTTTGCTGTCTCAAGAGGTATTGAACCTAACTTATCAATCTTCTGCATGATTAGACTCATCTTTATGGTTATTTGCCAATTTAGATTGAGCCAAGAGCAAGCGACATTTCAATAGTTCTAAATGGTCAGATGGCAGTTTTTCAGCTAGCTCTGTTATACAATTCTCTGCTGTCATATAATCATGTTTACTAATAGCACGGCGAATCACGTTAAATTGTTCCTCTACCTTACTATCACGAATATCTACATCAAATATTTTGGTGAGGACTGTATTGGCATCTTCACCATAGACGTTAGGCATTTCTGTCAGTTCACCATCATCCAATGAGTATAATAAAATATCATTACGATCGCTGATAACATGAGGCGAATGGGTAGTCAGGATAAATTGCACGTTGGGAAAGGTAGCGACTAATTTATCAATCAAGTCATGCTGCCACTTTGGATGAAGATGCAAATCGACTTCATCAATCATGACTACGCCTTCGCCCTCTAATGGATTCTCAAGGCTAGGATTGAGTAAAGCTAAGCGACGAGCAATATCTCCGACTAAGGCTAATAAGGATTTTTCGCCTTGAGAGAGTTGTTTAACGTCTAACTCTTCACCGTCTTTTTCTACTATCATAGTAGGTGTACCTTGACGGCGTATACGAGGATTGGTTAAGTCCGTAAACTCTTCAATTGCTACTCTCACTACTGTTAACTGTTTATCACTGAAGAATCGACGTGAAAAAAGCTCTTCAAAATTTGTCTCAAAATTTCGTATAGCTCCATGTAGTTCCTGCACCTCTTTACTCGAAAACTCTTCCAGCTTACCTTTTTCAATATAGCTTTCCTTTAAATACCTCATGAGAATATCAGCAACATCTTCCTCTTTATTTTTCTTCTTAGCTTTAGAAGAAGCGAGACTTTCATTCTCTATATCTTCACGCTCTCGAAACCATGAAAAGAAATTTTCAAAACTGACCGAACTTGTTAATGTATCTTCATAAGCTGTTAATTGATTTGTAGTCGAGTCTTCGTTGATATCCATAGGTGTTGAGATTACGCCCCTATTGACTGGGTAGTAAGCCACTATAGGTAAACTTATATCTTTGCTTTTCTGAAAATTTTTTGAATATACTTTAATCAGTTCATCAAAACCAGTTCTTTGTACGCCGTATGATGCAGGTAATAAAATCTCTTTTCTAGTTGATTTTGTATTTAAAACCTCCATTCCTATACTTTTATCATAGAAAGACAACTCTAGTTCTGAGTAATCCTTATTATTCATAATCTGGTATTGTTCAATATACTGCCCTTCGTCGGATTTTAGGAAACCGTGCTCATCAGATTTTATAACTGATATTTCTTTGTCATAATTAGATAATCCGTTGACAAGCCAGCTCAGTCCAGTCGCTAACGCCTGCAAAATTTGCGACTTGCCTGCGCCGTTATTACCCACGATTACAGTGACATTACTTGTCTTTTTAGTCGTTGGGGCAAAGTCGATATTTAAGTCTTCAAAGCGACCATAGTTTTGTAGATGCAAGCGTTTAACTTTCATTCTTATTTTTCTCTTTTGTAAAATGCAATATATCAACTATCAGAAAATCTGAGATTCGGTATTGGCATGACTTTATGCTAATCAGTATAACAACTTAAAACATAGATAAGGAATGGTATTGTTTTAAGGGTAATCGTAAAATATCCCAAAAACTTCTCCTAACCTCACGCGAACGTCAGCTTATAGTAACTGAGTGCTGCGATACCTTTTCTTTATTATTGGGATTGGTTACTCTACATTAATACCACTTTTTGATTTTTGTCTCTTAGCAACCAACTTAACGTTTATAGGATATTTTCATGCGTTTGACTCCCTTCTCTACCTTGTCGCTGCTTAGTGTTGCGGTCGGCATTAGTCTCGCTAGCACCGCTCAAGCCGCGCAGCCGCCAGCACCGGATCTATCTAATAGCGAATTTCAGCAATGTTTGGATGGTCTAAAAAACTCGATTAAATTTAGCGATGTAAACAGCTATACTTTTAATAATTATCGTCCAAGCCAGCCTGATCCTAGCGTCATTCAGTCGCTCAACTATCAGCCAGAGTTTCAAAAAGATGTCTGGGATTATCTCTCAGCGCTAGTAGACAAAGAGCGTGTCGAAGATGGTATCCGTGCCAAGCGTCAGTGGCGCGACACCCTGCGTCAAATCGAATCGCGTTACGGGGTAAAAGCGGAGCATGTACTTGGCGTATGGGGCGTGGAGTCTAACTTTGGTCAAACCTTAGGCAAAAAACCATTGTTTGAATCTTTAGCGACGTTGTCTTGCTTTGATCGTCGTCAAAGCTATTTCCAAGGTGAGTATGCCAATGCGCTAAAAATTGTACAAAACGGCGATATCGCACCTAATGACATGACGGGATCATGGGCGGGTGCGTTTGGGCAGACACAGTTTATGCCCAGTACCTTTTTAGAGCTGGCAGTAGACGGTGATGGTGATGGTCGTCGTGACCTCGTTAATAGCGTGCCTGATGCACTCGCCTCTACTGCAAATTTCTTGGACAAACGTGGTTATCGTACAGGCGAGCCTTGGGGTTACGAGGTCAAACTACCTGATGGATTTTGGGCGGCTTCTAACCGCAAAGACAAAAAGTCTATTAGCCATTGGCGCAATCAAGGTCTAACGCTGGCTAACGGCAGTCCGCTGCCTTATGACTTGAGTAGTGCGGGTTTATTGCTACCAGCTGGCGTCGATGGTCCTGCGTTTTTGGTCGGTAAAAACTTTGATACGTTCTACTCGTATAATGCGTCAGAAAACTATGCCTTGGCTATCGCGCATTTATCAGATTTGATCACTCGCGAAAACAGTAGCAAAACGGACTTTATTACCGCTTGGCCAACAGACGATCCTGGTATCAGTCGCCAACAAGCAAAAGATATTCAGCAAGCCTTGCTAAATGCAGGGTACGATATTGGCGGTGTTGATGGCATTATTGGGGACAATACCCGTACCGCTATCCAGCAATATCAATCTAGTCGTGGCATTTTCCCAGCAGATGGACGCGCAGGCCAAAAGTTCTATCGTGCTATCGTTGGTAATGCAGCACCAAGTCAAGTCCAGTACGGTCAGCCAACAAATAGCCGACCTTTGAACCCTGCGCCTGCTGATCGTATGGGACAACTGATTCAGCAGCAAACTACTACGCCTAATAGCTATTCTTCTCAACCATCGATAAGTCCTTCAACCTCTACTAATACGCGTTATCGCCGTGTTGCTAGTGCTGATGGTACGATTAAGCTAATTCGTATTGACGAAGGGTCTTAATAATGTACCGAATAGTCTTATCGTAAATCATTAAAAAAGCCACGCTATGATTAGCATGGCTTTTTTGTGTTTGATGCCTAGTGAAGACCTTCACCTTTTACGTCGATATTTAAAGAAAAATTTAGACAATGGGTGGCGGGTTTGGCTTACCGTTGTCACCGTCCCAGTTTTCACGAGCGTTATCATCTAAATCAGCAGCCGTTTTTGGCTCCCATTTGCCATTTTCTTTCCAAGTCGCATCGCCCCAGTCTTCATCTTCTGCTTTTCTATCCAAATCCTTATAAGCTTGGCTTGGATCGATGCCGCGGCGTTTCATATCTGCCACTTGTTCTTCTAGCGTATGAAATTGATCAGCGTCATGCATGCTTTTCTCTAGACCATCAAGCTCTCTTAATAACTCATCATTTTTAGCGTTACTCATTGTGTGCTCTCCTTAATCGGTCAATATTGTAGTACGTTTTATGCATTTTTAATTTTAATACAATTTTTTGTCTAAATAAGATCAGTATCTGATGGTTCTTATTATCACGAGTCTTGAGCGGATTCACAACCATTGCCGCGTATGCTTTGTATTACAAAACGTAGTCATGGTCACCGTGGGCATTTTTGCAGAGAATTTTTGATGATATTAAAGGGTAGCAGTCATGAAGATTGAGCTTATTCAGACGTTTGAGAATCTTCATTTTCTAATAGGTTTTTTGCATAAAACGTGAGCTTCCAAAGCTCTTGTGACAAACGCGTACCGTAGGTCGTCAATTGTATCCAGTTTGCGCTTACCAGCTGACGCTGTAAGTGATTGAGATCATCTTGAGAGATTTGGCAGCGTGAGACAGCATGAACGTTTGGCATATCGTTTTTGATATCTATTTCAGCTTTTGGTGCGATTAGGCGATTAATAGCATTTTGTAGCCCATAGCTCGAAAATGTAGACGGTATTTTCACTAAAGCCGCTAATATTTCTTGCCAAGATAGCGTTATGCTTCTAGTGACATCTTTTAAATTCCCACCTTCATAAGCTTGAGCACTGTACTGAATATCAAAAGTCTCTGTCAGTATAATAGGCTTGCTAACATTGTCAGCCCCAAAATCCTCATCAACAGAACTTTCTTTCTTGGTATTTATATTCTTATTCTTAGATAAGAGATCCGCAAACCTTTCAGCAACCGTTTGATTACTAAACTTAATCATCTCCTCGGTCGCTCTCACCCAGCCACCTGTCACTTTATGACTGGCTACTGCGTTGTAGTAGGCTTGTACGAGTAACGCTTCGATATCGTCCTCTGTATCGTAATAATATATTTGATTGTCTTGCTTAGATACTAGTGTGACAAGCTCTTGTAATTGGCGACTGATACCAGCCTCTTGATAGTGATTTTTGACTAAGATCAGTAGCGGCTTGAGTTTGGCTTTGGCATTCAGATAACTCAAATGCATCTGGCTAACCCCTGTCTTTTGCACTGTTCCATAGCTGTCTCCAATGATCATCAACGCATAATCACAAGAATCAATGCATTGTCGACCATATAGCGAGGCTTTTGGCAGCTTACTGGACACGTCATAAGTCAAAAACGCACGTGCCTGAAAAAATATCGCTACGCTGTCCAACACCAATAATTGATCGTTGTCAGCACATATAACATGAATATGATAGCGGCGATGTGGCACGATTACCTCTGAGCTTAGGTTGCGGCATAAAAGGGTATGAGATGAAATAGAGCACAAATATCTTGTTTGGCGTAGCTGTGATTAATCTTACAAAAATGCATTTAATATATTTTAATGAAATCCATACTACAGGAAAGGGATTAACGCAAATAACTTTACTAACAATTACTCAGGATAGTATTGCAATACTGTCTCTTTACCAAGTAAACGCTCAATCAAAGCGCTTAGTCTATCACTATATTTGGTAGCATGGAAAGTTAATGGCAGTCTGATATCAACATTTGTCTTATTAATTACATTCAAATCCTGAGTACTTGTCTCATTATCAAGAGTGGCTGATATCTGATTTGCGACCAATAGCTGCTTGACTCGCTCAGCGATTGCTTGCCCAGAGTCAACCACCTGTATCGATAACTGCTGCTGTGCAATTTCGTCTAATAAAAACGATTTAAAAAATGGATAATGTGTACAGCCGAGCACTAGCTGGTCAATACCCTCGTTAGCAAATGCCCGTAGCTGTTGGCGTAGACGCTGAGCCGTCTCATCTTCAACTGGCATGCCAGCCTCTACCCAAGGCACCAGTTGTGGATCAAAATACTTGGTAACCACTGTGCTATTAGGATTGGCAAAACTGGCAATGACATCATTGAGTAATGACCCATTTAAAGTGGCTTTGGTAGCCAATACCGCCACATGTCCACTTTTACTTGCCATTACAGCAGGCTTTAGAGCAGGTACCAAGCCCACGATAGGTAACTGCGGATAACATTTTCTTGCTGTGTCCAAAGCATAAGCTGATGCGCTATTACAAGCGATAACAATGAGCTTGCAGCCCTGTTGGTATAACCATTCCACTGCTTTTAAAGTAAGCGTTTCGATATCTTCACTATCACGATTGCCATAAGGAACATTTAAAGTATCAGCATAATATATATAGCGCTCATTGGGTAGTTGCTGGGCTAAATGCAAATAGACCGATAAGCCGCCAACGCCGGAGTCAAACAATCCGATGGGGGCACTACGAGCGGTATTACTCGCGGCCGTATCGATAGCCATCGAATGGATACGTGCTTTATGAATGGCAGGGTTCTTGAAAGCGTTACCATCCAAAACATTTGCTCGCATTGTCGTCACTTTCATCATGTGATTTGCAGTAATAGCCATCTCTACGCTACCGCCATTTTTGTATACATATTATCTTCACGCCGCTTATGTCTCTTGTTATCCCGTTAAATATCTTGTAGCTTAGCCGTATCGTGGCATCATTTAATAATCAAGCAGCTCATATTATAACAATCAATAGCATACTATTTATTGTTACTTAATTGACTGGCATCGATAGTGAATATGACTCACCGCCGCTTTGTAAGGTCAGTATTGTCTCACCATTGTGCTCTGTTAGTTCACCAATCTCTGTCAGATGATAAAAGGTATTGCGCCCAATCAGCGCCATCAAACCATTTCTGACAGACATATAAGGACGTACTTGTGCTTCAGTTGCTGTGTCTATAGGATACTCAGTACTGACAGTATCATTTACCGTATCATAGCTTTTAGGATTATACGCTTTTAATACAATAGGATGCTCATTATCCAAGCGTACCACATCACCGGTCGTCGTCGTGAACTCTAACCAGCTCATATCATTTTCCTGCACAATACCAACATCGTTAATCAACAGTGGTGCATCTTCTACTTGAATACGGATTTTTTGTACTGGGGTTTTCAAAAAATATTCGATAACGCCATTATTTTCTTCTTTCCACAAAATAGTCGCAAATAAACTGACAAGTGACTCTCTGGTCATTTGCCCACCTTCATGCCACCACTCCCCATTTGCTTTGATAATTAAGTCCATATCAGCGATATCTTCAGGATGCCATTTTTCGAGTGGTGGTATTGCGCGTCCTTCACGTGCCCCAGCTGTAGACTTAAGATAGTGACTTAGTGCATCCATGTTATTCAAACCAGAACCCTTGCCAACTGGAGCTTCTACGTTATTTTCACGACTACTATCAGCATGATTATTGTCATTATTCATCGCTTAATCCTTTATTTAGTATTCAAAGTTTGGCAAATCTATTATTACTATAAATTTTTGTTTCAGGTATGATGAAACTTTATTACCCAAATACCTTCATTGCCTTGATATAACCTTAACACCGTTGCTCATAAATGCGTATCGTGTTTGTAGGACTTTTCTTTTATAATGAGTAACGATTTTTTATTGAAATGGTCAAGTGGGTTTTGTATTGATGACACATTTTTATCGGGCAGCCATATGTCTGAGTGACGTTAGCACCGCAAGTCTATTATTCAGTTGTTAAGCTAATGATGCCCTGAGATAAGCCACTAAAAGTTTAGGAGTAGGTATGCAAGAGCAAGACAATCAAACGCCAGTTATTGATAGTAATACTGTGAACGCTGACGCACCAGTAGCAACAGAGACCGCAACGCTAGATAAAGTAGAACCAGTGGTAGAGCCTGTGGCAGCAGAACCTGAGATCGAACGTGAATCAATGGAATTTGATGTCATTATCGTTGGCGGCGGACCTGCAGGTCTCTCTGCGGCTATTCGCCTGCGCCAGCTCGCTATCGAAGCCGGTAACGATGAATTTATGGTGTGTGTGGTCGAAAAAGGCTCTGAGTTTGGTGCCCATACGTTATCTGGCGCTGTCATTGAACCCCGTGCGCTCAATGAGCTTATTCCAGACTGGAAAGAAAAAGGCGCGCCGCTCAATGTACCAGCGACAGAAGATCGTTTTTACTATTTAAACTCTGCTACTCGCTCAACCAAAGTACCTCATTCGTTGATTCCGGGGCCTATGCATAATGATGGCAACTATATCGTCTCATTGGGTAATGTCGTTCGCTGGTTGGCTGTGCAGGCAGAAGAGCTTGAAGTCATGATGTTCCCAGGTTTCCCTGCCGATGACATCTTATATAACGATGATGGTTCGGTCAGAGGTGTGTTAACGGGTGATATGGGCGTGGCTGCTAATGGCGAAGCCAAGCCAAGCTTTGAGCCTGGTTACGAGCTGCTTGCCAAATACACTATTTTTGCCGAAGGCAGCCGTGGCCATTTGGGTAAGCGCTTAATTAGCCGTTTTGATCTAGATAAAGACTCTGATCCTCAGCATTATGGTATCGGTCTAAAAGAGCTGTGGGAAGTTGAGCCTGATAAGCATGAGCAAGGCGTTGTCATGCATGGCCTTGGCTGGCCGTTGACTGAAACTGGCTCGACTGGTGGCTGGTGGTTATATTTTGATGAAAACAACCAAGTCAGCTTTGGTCTTGTGGCCGATTTATCTTACCACAACCCGTATGTCTCTCCATTTGATGAAATGCAGCGTTTGAAGACGCATCCTGTCATTAAGAGCGTCTTAGAAGGCGGTAAGCGTATTTCTTATGGCGCACGTGCTTTGACCAAAGGTGGTCTCAACTCACTACCGAAGTTTACCTTCCCAGGTGGCGTATTGGTCGGTGATGATGCTGGATTTTTGAACCCAGCAAAAATCAAAGGCACACATACCTCGATGAAGTCAGGTATGCTCGCCGCCGAAGCGATCTTTGAGGCACTGCAAGCTGAGCGTCAGCATGACGAAGTCGTTGCTTATACCACTATGTACAAAGAGTCATGGTTATATCAAGATAACTACGAGTCGCGCAACTTTTCACCTGCGATCCATCGTATGGGTCTGTTCATGGGCGGTGCTTTCACCTTTATTGAGCACAACTTGCTAAAAGGTAAAATGCCATTTACTTTGCATGACAATATCCCAGATTATGATCAGTTAGAGCGTGCCAACCATGCTTATCAACCAACCTATCTCAAGCCTGATGGTAAGTTGGTATTTGATAAATTATCATCGGTATTTATCTCTAATACCAACCATGCAGAAGATCAGCCAACGCATCTAAAACTCACTGACCCAACGGTACCTATCTCTATCAACTTACCGTTGTATGCTGAGCCTGCGCGTCTATACTGCCCAGCGGGTGTATACGAAGTGGTCAAAGATGCTGAAGGCGCTAAGTTTGTTATCAATGCTCAAAACTGTGTACATTGTAAGACCTGTGATATCAAAGATCCTTCGCAGAATATCACTTGGGTCACACCAGAAGGTGGCGGTGGTCCTAACTATCCAAACATGTAAATCAGGATAACTCTGATTTAGCATAGTATATGTATCGTTATTAAAAATCATACATCCATAAAAACGCCCTTCTCTTAGAAAGAAGGGCATTTTTTTGTGCCTACCACAAGCAATTTTTTTCATCAGTACCGCTTAATCTGTCCAAGTATCACGATTGGCTTCAGACCCATCGACAAGTTTACAAATTTCCAAATAATGACGAAACTAAATAAATCGTGTGCACAGTATAGATAGTAAGCGACGTGCGACCATCACGTTTGATTATTGGTTCTCTATATTTATTTTGAGATAAATAATCTTTGCAATTTGCTTTTTATAGAATATATTAAGTAATAATTCATCAGCACAAACTGGATATTTGTCGTATAATTTTAGCATCGCTCATATTCAGCGCTATATTTACCGAACTGATTTTTAGTAGATATACTTCAGTCTATGCTTTGTTGGTTGTAACTATCGCTGTTGAATCGTGCTAAGATGAAATTCGAATGATTCTATGCTGGCCTCATAGCTACTAATAAGGATGAGTCGGCCAATATAGATGAATCGGCATAAATGTTTGAAGCGTTAAAGTATTAAGACTCTTGTCAGGAAGACGAGATTGTGAAAAAGACACCGGATAGTCCTACCCTTCTGTCTTCCTCAATGAACCCTGTTTTGCTATTTGATAGTTTTTATTTAAGGGATCAATGTAATGTCCACAATGATATTTATTTTTGCTAAATAATTGCTGATAAATAGATATGCGCCTGCGCATCTTCATTGTCACTATATAAAGTAGTATCTGTCTATTTTTTATCATGATGTTCATCGTAAAAAGTAGCCCAAGCTCTTCTTGTATGGTTGATATTTTTTAGGTAAGACAAAAGGAGTTGTCCTATGAAAGCTCATAACGATCCATCTGGATATTGGCGCGCCAATATTCGTCTGATTACAGGTAGTCTAATTATTTGGGCGCTATGCTCATATGGCTTTGCTATCTTGTTACGTCCATTATTAGCGGGCATCAAAATCGGTGGTACTGATTTAGGATTTTGGTTTGCGCAACAAGGCTCTATCGTAGTCTTTATTATTCTAATTTTCTTTTACGCTTGGCGTATGAATAAACTAGATAAACAATATGGCGTAGACGAGGAATAGATCATGAGTCAATTTGCGATTAATATTATTTTTGTAGGTCTATCTTTCGCGCTTTATTTTGGGATTGCGATTTGGGCACGTGCTGGTTCAACCAGTGAGTTCTATGTTGCGGGCGGCGGAGTGCATCCGGTCGTCAACGGTATGGCAACCGCTGCTGACTGGATGAGTGCCGCGTCATTCATCTCAATGGCAGGCCTTATTGCTGCTAGTGGTTATGGCGCCTCCACCTACCTCATGGGCTGGACAGGCGGTTACGTTCTACTTGCTATGCTTTTAGCACCTTACCTACGTAAATTTGGTAAGTTCACGGTTCCTGACTTTATTGGTGACCGTTTTTATTCCAAAACAGCAGCCATGATTGCTGTGGTTTGTTTGATTATCGCCTCAACTACCTATGTTATCGGTCAGATGACTGGTGCTGGCGTTGCATTCTCACGCTTCTTAGAAGTTGAAAACACAACGGGTCTGCTCATTGCGGCGGTTGTTGTATTCTTCTATGCGGTGTTAGGCGGTATGAAAGGGATTACCTATACGCAGGTTGCGCAATATGTCGTATTGATGGTCGCGTATACCATTCCTGCTGTGTTTATCTCACTTGAATTAACGGGTAACCCAATTCCTGGTCTTGGTCTATTCTCAAACCACATCGAATCTGGCGTTCCTATTTTGACTAAACTTAACCAAGTCGTGACTGACTTAGGATTTGCCTCTTATACGGCGGATGTGCCTAACAAGCTAAATATGGTGTTATTTACGCTATCACTGATGATTGGTACAGCTGGTCTACCACACGTTATCATTCGCTTTTTCACCGTTCCTAAAGTGGCCGATGCACGTTGGACAGCGGGTTGGACACTAGTATTCATCTCGCTATTGTACTTTACTGCTCCAGCGGTAGGTGCGATGGCTCGTCTAAACCTCATTGATACGGTCTATCCACAAGGGGTTGCAGAAGCACCTTTAGAGTATGATCAACGTCCAGACTGGATGGCAACATGGGAAGACACAGGGCTTATAAAGTATAACGATTTAAACAATGATGGTCGTATCCAGCTGTATAACGACAGTGGACTTGGTGCCGCTCAAGTAGCCCTTAACACCGCTGAAGCGGATGGTGGCGATGTTGCTGCAGCTACCGCAGCAGTAGAGGCCGCGCGTGCTGCACATGATGCAGAACTGGATGGTCGTTTTGCCAATGCTGGATGGGCAGGTAACGAGCTGGATGTGAACAATGACATCTTAGTACTCGCTAACCCAGAAATCGCCAATCTCCCATCATGGGTTATTGGTCTTATCGCTGCAGGTGGTTTGGCAGCAGCACTATCAACAGCAGCCGGTCTACTACTTGCGATTTCCTCAGCGATTAGCCATGACTTGATCAAACGTAACCTAAACCCAAACATCACTGATAAACAAGAGCTCAAGTATGCTCGTATTACAATGGGCGTTGCAATCGTAGTAGCGACTTATCTGGGTATTAATCCACCAGGATTTGCCGCACAGGTCGTTGCATTGGCCTTCGGTATTGCAGGCGCTTCACTGTTCCCTGCACTAATGATGGGGATTTTCTCTAAGCGTATTAACAACCTAGGCGCTATCGCTGGGATGTTAACAGGCTTGATTACTATCCTAGTGTATATCTTTGTCTTCAAAGGTTGGTTCTTTATCAGTGGTACTGCGAATTTCCCTGATACTGAAGAGTACTGGTTATTTGGTATTTCACCGCTATCTTTTGGTGCGGTTGGTGCCTTACTTAACTTCATCGTGGCATTCGCAGTATCTTATGCGACTGCTCCACCACCAGTACATATTCAAGAGCTGGTTGAGAGCGTACGTTCTCCACGTGGCGCGGGCGGTGCAATCGACCACTAAGCTCACAGTTGAGGATATATCTTCTGTTACTATATATCACTCACAGGCAGCAGCTGCTTGTGAGTGATTTTTTATTTTATACTTATAATAAAATGTAATTAATTCAGCTTGATTGAATACACATACCCCATTAAGGAATATTTTATGCTTTTTGAGTTTATCGCCACGATGGCTGCCGCGTTTGGGATGGCTGGACTAGCACTAATCATAACTCACTTCAGCAAATTGGCAGGGAAACGTACCCCTAAATGGCTAATCCCATTGTTTGCAGCAATTGGTATTTTTGCCTTTCAGATAAACCAAGAATATAGCTGGTATGGTCAACAAGTGCGAGAGCTGCCAGAAGGCGTAGAAGTTGTCAAAGTAGCAAAAAGTACGCAGTGGTTCCGCCCATGGTCTTATGCTAAGCCACAAATATTACGTTTTATCGCGGCAGATATCGGTAATGCTAGCGTACAAGTAGACGATCCAGATGTGCATTTGGTCAATTTATACTTATTTGAAAGACGAAGAAGTGTCGAAAAAGTTGCACAGGTTATCGATTGCAATGCGCCTGCACGTGCAGATTACGTCATACCAGAAAAAGGTAGTAAGCTCACGATTGATGAGCATGTCAAACAAACCACCGCATGGTATAAGCTAGCAACAGATGACCCTCTGTTTATCAGTATCTGTACTGACCAAAATACCTGATACGACAACAATCATAGATATAGTAACTGCATAAAAAGCGGTTATATAAAAAATGCTAAAAGATTGCTCACTTGATTAAATTAATAACGCTGAGCCGTGGCTGAATAAGTATGTTTTGAATTGGCTCCTAGCAATAGCCCAGCGCACAAACCACCAAAATGTGCTGCAAACGAGATTCCTTGTTGCGGCATCAGTCCTTGCTTAATAGTCAGCCAATAGCCAGTGCCCATGACAATACAAGCAATCAGATAACCCCAACGCCGAGCAAAAATAGCGCCGCCTATCATATAACCAAACATCGCAAAACATAATCCTGATGCACCGATATGAATAGAGGATGGTGACCCAATCACCCAAGTAACCAATCCTGAAGCGATGACCAACTTGATAATCGTGCGATAGGCATTTTTCTCAAACAATCCGAACAAAAACAAAATTTGTAATAGCGTCACCGTGTTGCCAATCAGATGTGACAAATTGCCATGCATCGTCCATGAGGCGAATACCCCGATCATACTGCCCACATCTAACGCGCGCGGTACAATCCCAAAAATATTCCACAGTCCAAATAGCGCCACTTCATTTAAGAAAAACATACCCCACATCGGTATGAGTACAAAAGCGTATAAACCAACAACCTGCTTTATTCGCGCCACAATCAAGTTGAGCAATTGCTGCCAATTCATATACCATCCTATTGTTTAAATTTCGCTTATCTGTACATGCTCAATGATTTACTACAAATAGTGGGCGCACAGCAGGCTTGAATGACAATAATGTTGCATCTTTATCAGTAGTTAGATAGCTATCACCGTGCAGTAACGACGTTGAACGATAAGGAACTAAGGCCGTAGGTATAAATCGACGTGCTGCATCGATATGCTTGATTGAATCATCAAAGAATATATGTGGTGCAAATGTCCTAAGCACGGCTGTTTTTTCCAGCCCTCCTAAAAAAAATGCCATATCGACATTCACGCCCCACTCTCGTAGCGTTTTAATAGCGCGCAAATCAGCAGGTGCATTACGAGCGGTCACAAGCGCAATTTTGATTGGAGAATACTGTAAACCAGCCGGTAAACGTTCCTGTAAATTTGACAGTTTAATCAATAGCTCAGCGTAAGGGCCTTTTTCAATCGGTAAATCACGCATTTTTACTTCACGATCATGAAAAGCTCGTAGCCCCTTTTGCTTATATAGTAACTCACCCGAATCATCAAACAACACCGCATCGCCATCAAAGGCAATACGTAGCTGATTGGTATCTAACTCATAGGTATTGACAGGAGTAGCGTCTAATATCGCACAGGCACAGATATTGGCATCCGCCACTTGCTGCGCATCTTCGCGATTGGTGGTCAAAAACAGATCGACATTGAAGTCTTTAATATAAGGCGCCACAGGACTGCCTGAAATAAATGCTGAGCGTGAAATATTGATACCATGCTCTAAAATAGCATTGAGTACTTGAATGCCTGTATCTGGACTACTTTTTGAGACGATAACAACTTCAACCAAAGGTGTTTCAATATCTGAATCCTTACGCTCGTTATCATCACAATATTCATTTAGATTCAGCAATGCTTTAATCAGTGGGTAGCCAGCGCCAATATTCAGAGCGTCATTCTCACGCTCTATCATATAGTCTCGAAACTCTTTGATGGCGCTTGCAGGTCTTTGATCTAGTAGCTCTAGCAAATGGTTTTCTGACTCTGTTAAATCAAAAAGTGCCGTCGCAGAAATCGCAACGATGAGCGTATTAGTAAAATCGACAGCCATGACTATCTCTACTTATGAAATTATACCAAGGAATGAATGCAGACCAGTTTACTACATTCACAAGCCTTTATAACACTAAGAAAAGTTACCGTAATGCAGCGCCGCAGATCATGAGTTTGTAAGATATTCTGCTCTTTATTTTTGGAAAAAGTATTAGCCAATAAAAAAGCCACACTGCTCTATTAGCAATATGGCTTCTTAACGAGTAGAAAATCTGCTGCACCAAAATATAATGACTTTATACGCTTGGGTTTAGATTCAAACTACCCCAACAGCACCAGTGAGATTGCTGGGAACATTACTAAGATAACCAATCTCACCAAATCTGACACAATAAATGGTGCCACCCCGCGAAACATATCACTCAGCTTAATATGCGGTGCCATCGCCTTAATCACAAAGATATTCATACCCATTGGCGGCGTAATCAGACCAAGCTCCACCGTCAACACCGCAATAATACCGAACCATACCGGATCAAACCCTAATGCTAGAATGATCGGATACACCACAGGGATTGTAATCACCAGCATCGCTAGTGCATCCATAAACAGACCCAGCAAGAAGTACATGATCAAAATACAGATCAGCACAATCATCGGACTGACCGCTAAGCCACCGATCCAGGACGCCAGCGTATAAGACAAGCGCGACACCGAGATAAAGTAACCTAATGCCTCTGCACCTAGCAGCATAAAGAACACCACCGCAGAGAGCGCCAAGGTCTCAACCAAGGACTGCTTTAACCCATCTAGACGCATGCCTTTGGCAAACGCATAAGCCCAAGAAACAAACGCACCGACAGCCGCTCCCTCTGTTGGCGTGAATAGCCCAAAGAAGATACCTGCAATAATCACAATAAAGATAAAGCTAAAAGGTATCAGGCCAGTCAATGATACAAGCTTGGCTTTCCAAGAGGTTCTCTCACCACGCTTTGCCAAATGCGGTTTCCAGCGCACCATAATCATCACCGTGATGGAGTACATCACCATGCCGAGCATCCCTGGTAAGAAACCCGCGATAAACATATCCCCAACCGACTGCTGGGTTAAGATGGCGTAGACCAGTAAAGCAATACTGGGCGGGATCATGATACCAAGCGTACCACCAGCGGCTAAAATACCGCAGGCAAAACCGGGTTGATAGCCATACTTCTCCATTTGCGGTAAGGCGACTTTGGTCATGGTTGAGGCGGTAGCGAGAGAAGACCCTGAGATAGACGCAAAGATACCGGACGAGCCAATACCTGCAATACCCAGACTGCCCCTTACCCCACCAAAGATGGTTCGAGTAGCTTCAAACAGTTTACCTGCCATACCAGAATGGGTCGCAAACACGCCCATGAGGATAAATAAAGGAATGGCACTAAAGTCATACTTTGCCAAGACATCAACGGGAATGTCTTTGAGCATTTGTAATGCACCACTTGGCGCAGTGACTGCACCAAAACCAACTAAGCCCACACCCAACATGGCAAGGGCGACGGGGACGCGGATGACGACGAGTAAGATCATGACCACTAGGCCAATGGCGCCGATAATTTCTGGACTCATGCGCCTGTCTCCTCGGCGTCAAAGAATTCGCCTGTTTTAAAGATGTTGATAGATTCGATCAGTGAGCGGATGGCCAGTAAGGCACTTAACAAGGCACTGATGAGATAAATGGGCATCATGGAGATACGCAAATCTTGGGTGACTTTGCCAAATTCCATGGCGTCAATGGCGCTCTCATAGAGTCCCCATGCAAAGACGATGCCGATAGCAAAGAAACCAAGCATAAAGACGCCCATCATATAGCCTTTGATAGACTGGGGCATCTTCTGGGTGAAGACGTCGACGATGATTTGCGAGCGCTCAACAAAGGCGGCAAAGGCGGCGAGCAATGCAAACAGCATAAAGTAAGAGACGATTTCAACGGAGCCTTTGACGGTGAAGCCAAACTCACCGCCAGTGAGTTTGAAGATATAACGGGCGACGACATCAGTCATGGTGGTGAGGACGATGATGATAAGACTGACACCACCAATAAACTGGCACAGTCTTGAGATTAGGACGCTGAGTTTGACTAGTAGTGGCATGTTGCACCTCCAATGGGTTAGACCACTTTACAGGCAGCACTAGCAGCTTTCGCTTTTTCATAGACACTATCAGCATCCAGACCCAAAGCATTAACATCTTTCAGATATTTTTGCGTTCCTCTTTCGAGTGGACCTTTCCAATCTGGATCGTTTAGCGGATCAGGGATTTCAACAATTTCGTCCCCTTTATCTTTAGCGGCTTGTATTGCCATCTGGTCATGCTTATCAAATACTTCCCCAACCTTATTGGCCATGGCCATTCCTGAATTCTTATCTAATACTTGTTTTAAGTCATCAGGCAAACTGTCGTATTTGTCCTTATTCATAGTGACCATAAGCGCCGAACTATAAAAAGGAATGTTAGTATGATATTTGGTAATTTCGTCAATTTTAAAAGCCGTTACTGCCTCCCAAGGGAAACTCAAACCATCGACAACGCCGCGCTGCAAAGAGGTATACATATCGTTTGCAGGCAAACCGACTGGTGACGCACCAGCACTCTCTATAATATCACCGGCAACTGCAGAAGGACGACGAATACGCATCCCTTTCATATCTTCAGGCGTTCGGATCAGTTTGTCCGTCGTGTGAAGTGAACCAGGCCCAGCACCATACATGAATAGCAAATGAGAATCTTCGTACTCACCAGCAAGTGTGCCATCGTCATAAAGAGTCTGAAGCATACAACCCATTTGTGTGGCTGAATTTGATAAGCCCGGTAGCTCAGTAATCTGAGTCAAAGGGAACCGACCATTAGTATAACCATGTGCTTGTGAGCCGATATCAATCGTACCTTTAGTGGCAGACTCATAAGTCACATCTGCTTTAGCAAGACCTGCTGAAGGATATAATTCAATTTTTAGGCGGCCATCAGAATCTGTCTCTATTTGCTTGGCCCACGGCTCAAAAACTTCAGTGCTAATAGAAGACGTTGCTGGCCAAAAGTGTGAAAAACGTAAGACAGTAGTTTCTTGAGAAGTTGCTGAAGAACCATCAGTGGTGTCAGCAGATTGGTTAGAACAGCCGAAAAGACTAATAGCGACTAAAGCGCCAATTGAAAAAAGAGGAGCTAACTTCATTATCAATTCCTTTTGATAATTGTGAGGATAGGAGTAGATCGCATAAGTAGATAATCTAAACCATACGAGGCTTAGTCATTTACAAAAGATCAATATATTCTTTACGTACCTGTAATAAAAATATAGTTTAAAATTAGCAGCTATAATGATAGAAGTCAAATCATTTTGATGATATATAAGAGCAATTGATTTAGGTTTTCAGGTATTTTGGAAATGACTGATCTAATTATCAACAGTCATTGCTACAGGGGCACATAAAAACCCACGCACAAAGAAAAGCCCCCTGATACGTTAGTATCAAGGGGCTAATCAGGAATAGAGAGCTGACGATGACCTACTCTCACATGGGCGAACCACACTACCATTGGCGCAACGATGTTTCACTTCTGAGTTCGGGAAGGGATCAGGTGGGGCCATCGCGCTATTGTCGTCAGCAAAGGGGGTTAGATATGAGTCTGTTGTTGTTTTACTTATTTGACTAAGTATCACTTAACCTAACTGAATCAAGGTTAAAGGTGATATCGAAATATTCTGTCTGTTTCTATAAGCTTACGCTTATACAAGATAGATTAATTAGACTTGTATACAAACCACTTGGGTGTTGTATGGTCAAGCCAAACGAGCAATTAGTACAGGTTAGCTACACGCATCGCTGCGCTTCCACACCCTGCCTATCAACGTCCTAGTCTTGAACGGCTCTTTAGGGAAATCTAATCTTGAGGTG
>NZ_JBHZRK010000015.1:0-89233 GCF_043641605.1 Psychrobacter piscatorii
GACTTGCATCTTAAAGTCCAGATCGTAACGCATAAAAATACCCCATAAGTTGTGTCCAACTTATGGGGGTCAGTTCACATCGCGGGGTTTTTTGCTATCTAACTATAATAAAGCCTATGAGCAAAGCATTGAGTAAATCTCTAAACGCGCACGTAAGCTATTAACCAAAACTTCATATTTGCTTTATAACCGCTTTTATAGTGTGCTAAAGGCGCTTTGAATACGATGTAACCCTTCAGTCAGAACTGATCTAGGACAAGCTACATTTAGGCGCATTTTAAGATGCCCTTCTTCACCGTATTTGATCCCAGCATTGAGCTCCACTTTTGCTGCGCGTAAAATGTCATAGAGCACTTGATCGTCCTGACTGTAAGCTGAACAATCCAGCCAAATTAGATAAGACGCTTCTGGACGCATGACCTTAATGTTTGGCAGGTGCTCAGCGAAATACTGAACAGTTAAATCAATATTAGCCTCAATATAATTCAGCGCCTGTGCCAACCATTCATCGCCTTGCTCATAGGCATTACGCATCGCTGTATACGCAAATAAATTCAGCTCGTACTCGTCATTTAATTGCTGCTGCTGACTGATTTTTTGAATTAATTCGTCATCTTTAGCAAAGATCATCGAGCCTTTAATCCCAGCGATGTTAAAGGTTTTGGTCATCGAGGTTAGGCTCACCACCTTGTGCTCGTAACCTGTTGCTAGCGTTAAAAATGGCGTGAACGTGTGACCGCTCAAGGTTAAATCTTGATGAATCTCGTCACTGACAATCGCTACATCATGCTTTTTACAAATCGTCAGTAACGCTTCAAGCTCTTCTCTCGTCCACACGCGCCCACCCGGATTGTGCGGATTGCAGAGTAAATACAGCTTCACATCATGCTCGATGATCTTGGCTTCGATATCAGCTAAATTTAAATGATATTTGCCCTCGCTCTCTTGTAATAACGAGGTGATGAGCGTGCGACCATTTTGCTCAACCTTACTCATAAAGGGCGCATAGATAGGATCGTTGACCAGTACCGCATCCCCTACCTCGGTAAAGACGTTCATCATCAGCGCTAGGCTTGGGACGACACCTGGCGAGAACAAGATATTTTCTTTAGCAAGCGGCAACTCATAGCGACTGCCATGCCAATCAATAATGGCGTCGTACAACGCCTCGGTAGGTTTGGTATAGCCCAATATGCCATGCTGCACGGCTTGCTCAATCGCGTTTAAGATAGGCGGCGCGGCCTTAAAATCCATATCCGCCACCCACAGCGGAATCGTATCATCGCTATAGTGCCATTTGAGCGACCCCGTATCCCTTCTGTCGATGACCTCATCAAAGTTATACAACACCCGCACTCTCCTTTATTTAAAATAATGGTTCAGGGTACAACAGGAATGGCGTCATCAACAATCGCTTTATGCAGGATATATAAAGTCGCTATATGATTATCAAAATCACACCTATTTCGTCCCTTTTAAAACCTGATACTATTGGCTAATAGTGGTATACACTCAAAGCATCAATCAAGGAGACCGATGATGACGACACCAGACCAACAGCCGCGTAAGGACACGCAAGCATACGTCTTGACCAAATCCGATATCGATAACACGCCTGAGACTAAGCATGTCCACCAGTTCAATGAGCACGCTATTCGCCATACGGTGTCGCTCAGTGATATCGTTGGTCTAACGAAATTTGGGTTGCACCTCGTACGTGTGCAAGCGGGAGATGAGACGACGACCCATCACTATCATGAAGAGTCGGATGAGTTCATCTATGTGCTGTCAGGCGAGCTGTCGCTACGCTACGGTGATGAGCATTATCAGCTAAGCGCTGGAGATTTTGTCGGTTTCCCTGCGCATGGCGCGGCGCATTCGATGCGCAATGAGAGCGATGCTGATGCCACTTACTTGATGGGCGGCAGCCGACCTGATATTGATATTACCCTGTATCCAGAGATCAATCGCAAGATGTATAAGATCCATGGTAAAAAAGAGTATGTGGATATGGAAGATTTGGGTGAGGTTTGAATAATAACGATTTAATTAACAAGTGTTTCCTAAGTTATAAATATTAATGCTATTATCTATTTAGCTCTAAATAACGCAAACAATTTAACAAATTGTAAGCTTGTTATTGATGAGCTTGTCACACCATATGACAGCTATATGACGTACAGTTCCAAACGTGCGCTATATGTAAGTGGCGACATTGTTCAACGCTTAAGAAAGCTTGCTCATAGATTGCGTGTAGCACTGCACCTTCATCATGGCTATCTAGTGAATAGACCTTTTGCATAAATTCTTTATTTCGTTAGTAATGCAAAAGGTTTATTAAATAGAAGCAAGGGAGATAGTCATGATAGACAAGGTTAACTTCTCATCTTATGTGAAAGAGAATTTCAAAACCACCCTCAATCAACTCGCGAAAAACAAGTCAAAAGCAGACAACTCCTACCATACTAAATACATCACCGTTAATGATTATTTAAACAATTTTAGCAACAAAGCTTTAGATAGTATTTGTAAAAAAATATCAGATTTCAAGTATAACTGTGATCATTTAACCCCTATTATTCTGCCTAAAACAAACTGTCGTAAACACGATTTAACGACAGTAGATAATACACGCTTGGTTTGTGTCCCTTCAGTACAAGATAAAATTCTTCAAAAACTTTTTATTAAGTACTTAAAAGATTACTACAGAAATATGTACGAAAAATTCTGCGAGTATGACCATGCTCTGAATAAAGGTATTCATGAAAAAGTTGTAGATACTTTAGACAAAGACGGTAAGCCTGCCAAAAAAACTGTAGAAGGCATACGTAAAGCTTTATACGAAGTTATAGAATACCGAGAAAAATATAAGTATGTTATCAAAGCAGATATTGTTAAATTCTTCGATAATATAAATAGAGAAATCGCTGTAAAGAAGTTTGAAAAAGAGTTTATTGGATTAAATGAAGATAAAGAGCTGATTGCTACTTTTAAAAGCTTTGTTTACTGCGATGCGGAGTTGGATTATGGCGATTCAAAGTACAAAAAACTGATAGAGGCATATTTAAAAGAACTTAAGGGTAAGGGTGTTCGTCAAGGTATGCCTATAGCATCATTATGCTCTTCAATGTATTTATACGAGTTTGACAATTTAATGATTAAGAACAGCATACCGTATATACGTTATGCTGACGACTTTCTAATCTTTAGCAACTCTTACGATAGAGCTAAAAAACTAAAAGATCACGTTCAAGAAAACCTTAAAAATATTGGTTTAGATATTGAAAAGGAAATCGGAAAACCGAAAACCAAGATATGTGGTGCTAGAGGAGAATTTACATACCTAGGCTTTGATATAGTTTATAAAGCTAGACTACAATCTTACCAACGACGCATTCCTGAACCAGTTTCTCGTAAAGCTATAGAACGAATCAATAGCTTTCAATCAATGACTAAGGTTAAACGCGAATGCGGTAATTATGTTGATTTTAGTTTATATCTTAGAGTAATTATCTCAGGATATACAAACTTTTATAGCGAAGATTTAGCTGTTAATGGTCAAGATTTCAAAAACGATCTTATAAAAGCATCTAAAAATGTTAGAAAAAAACTGATTACCGATAATCTCAATATAAATTTTGAAGATATCGGCTCAGCAAACAAGAGAATGTTCTTTTTTGGCATCAAGTAATTGATTAGATTCTTTGTTCAGTGCCCATTTAAAAACTCCTTACCTCCCCTTAAACTCCGCTTCCCTTCGCTCAACCATCGCCATCACGCCCTCTTTGGCATCTTCTGAATGAAAGAGCGGTGGCAGATAGCTATGGATATTAGCCAGTGCCGTCGCGGCCCCATTGCGTCTCGCATCTTGCGCGGATGATAGCGCGCCTCTGACGCCCAGCGGCGCAGCTTTACAGATCTCTTGTGCCAGTGTTAATGCACGCTCGTATTCAGTGCCATTTGCCACCACTTCACTGACCAAGTTCAGCCGATCAGCTGTTTGCGCATCGAATGCTTTGCCCGTGAGCAGATACGGCATGGCTTTTTGCCAGCCTGCCGCCGCGACAAACCGTACCGTCGCCCCGCCAAATGGCATGATGCCGCGCTGGACTTCCATTTGAGCAAAGTTACAGTTGTCGCTTGCGATGACCACATCACAATTGAGCATCAACTCGATAGCCACGGTAAAGCACGTGCCTTTGACCGCCACCACCACAGGTTTGGTACGTAAGCGTCCGCTAATGCCCCACGGGTCAATTTGGTTGTCATCAAATTCAAACACACCATCGTTTAGCTTGTCTTGTAGCTCGACCAGATCGAGCCCAGCGGTGAAGTGATCACCATACGCAAAGATAAGCGCACAGCGTAGATGCTCATCGTCTTCATATCGAGTCAATGCGTCAGATAGCTGGGTGATCATATGACTGTCAAAAGCATTGCGCTTATTGGCGCGGTTTAGCCCAATCAGGCAAATAGTGCCGTCTGTGTCATAAGTAATGCGATTGTCTTGCGTCTTACTGTCCGTCGTCATGGTGATGTCCTTGTCAAAGTTATTTTTTATGTAGTGAATGATTATATCGTCGAATCTTGATGGTTTATTCATAGAGGTTTGTCGATAAACCTGCTTTTCATCCACCTTTTAATATAGACACCATATAGCGATAACACAAGCGACAGCAATGACTCGAATGGCGCGATAACAGATAAAAGTTGACCTCATTTACGATAAGTGCAACTATGATTCAGACTGGATAGGGTACAGAGGGTTTTATGGAGTTTTGGCACGGATTTTTGTTGATTACGAGCGTTCACTTGCTGGCCGCCGCCTCACCAGGGCCTGATTTTGTGTTGGTCTCGCAGCAGACGTTAGCCAAAGGTCGACGTACTGGCTTGATCTGTAGTTTGGGTATTACCTTAGGATTGTCTGTTCATATTATCTACTCAGTGCTGGGACTGGCGACAGTGATTGCCCATTCGCAGCCGCTATTGACCGCGATTAAATGGCTGGGTGGTGGCTATCTGATCTATCTAGGGTGGCAAGGTATTCAGGCCAAACCTAAAAAGCCAGTAGCGTTAACAGCGACAGAAAATACCTCCGTTGATGTGTCAAAAGCAGAGAACGGAGCAACCCTTTCTGCTAACAGCTCTTCCTCTAAAAGCTTGTCTGAGAAAAGTGCCTCTATTCATACCGAATCTACCGTTGCTACGTTGCGCCGTGGATTTTTCTGCAATGTCTTTAACCCAAAAGCGCCTGTGTATTTTGTGGCTATCTTTACCCTTGTGCTGTCACCAGATATACCGCTTTGGCAATTGGCCATCTATGGCGTATGGATGATGGTCTTACAGATGGCATGGTTTAGCACGGTGGTGATGCTACTCTCTATCCCTGCGATTCATTGCCGATTTCAGCGTTTTGAGCATTGGATTGACCGTGTATTGGGGTCGGCGATGATCGTATTGGGACTCAACCTAATCTTTCGTCACCGATAAGCGATCGATAAAGCACGGATAAACCATTAGAAACCTGCGAAATCTGCTACACTGTTTGCTTATATTCACCTATCGTAGCCCTACCTTATGACCCGTATCCCTGCAAACAGCAAACACAGAAACCGATCTCCTGCGACCGCCAAAAAACTCGGTCAGCTGCATCCGCGCAATCCGCACCAAGGTCGTTACGACTTTGCCGTATTGACGCGCGCGTTGCCTGAGCTTGCTGAGCACACCATCACCAACCCCAAAGGCGAGCCGACGATTAATTTCTCGGATCATCAAGCAGTTCGTGTGCTGAATAAAGCACTGTTGGCGCACTATTACGGCGTTAAATTTTGGGATATTCCTGAAGGCTACCTATGCCCGCCGATTCCTGGGCGTGCCGATTATATTCACTATATTGCGGATTTACTCGCGCAAACCACGTACGTCAATGCCGACAACACACCGCCGACGGGTAAAGAGATTCATGCTCTAGATATCGGTACGGGTGCCAGTGCGATCTATCCGATCGTCGGTAGTCAGAGCTATGGCTGGCGCTTTACCGCGAGCGATATTGATCCGATTTCGGTCAATACCGCTGCACTCATTTGTGACGCCAATCCAAAGCTGAAAAGCGCGGTCAAAGTTAAGCTGCAACCTGAGCCTAAGTTTATCTTTAAAAATATCATTGGTCGTCAAGACTATTTTGACGTCGTGGTTTGTAACCCACCGTTTCACGCGTCATTAGAAGAAGCGATGGAAGCCAACAGCCGTAAGCAGCACAACTTGCAACGCCATCGCGGTAAGAATGAAAGCGAGCAAATCAGCCGTCATTCAACCAAGCCAGGTAATGCCGCGCAGAACCTAAACTTCGGTGGTCAGCACAAAGAGCTATGGAGCGAAGGCGGTGAGATTGCGTTCTTAACCAAGATGGCAAAAGAAAGCCAAAGTTTTGCAGAGCACGTTGGTTGGTTTACGACTTTAGTGTCAAAATCAGAAAACGTGAAACCTTTACAGCTACTATTAAAGCAGCTTAATGTCGCGCAGATGCGTATCATTGAGATGAGCCAAGGTCAAAAGAGCACTCGTGTACTCGCTTGGCGCTTTAATACTGACGAAGAGTAGTCGATAGATATATTGGTCAATTTAAGTTTCACGTGAAACAAAAAAGCACCGCTTTGATAATCAAAGCGGTGCTTTTTGCATAAAGGCTAATTGAAACTTTAAATAGATTAGCTAAAAAACATGACTTTTATGCCAATCGCAATCAGTACCACACCGCCTAATACTTCTGCTTTTTCTTCTAGCCATGTGCCTGAGCGACGTCCCAAATAGACCCCAATCCAGCCAAATACAGCCGTTACTACCGCGATAATCAAGCAGGCTAGCCATGCGTTCAAGGCCAATAAATTTAGCGTAAATCCGGCTGCCATCGCATCGATACTTGTGGCAATCGCTAGCGTAAACATCGTGCGATGGTTGATGACGCTACTACCCACGTCGATATCGTCTTCGTCATCCTCACCACTGAGCACTTCGTACAGCATCTTACCACCCAGCGCAATCAAGATGATACCACCGATCCAAGGCGCTGCCGCTGCTAACCATCCCAACAGCGCTGCACCCAATAAGTACCCAATGAGCGGCATCACACCCTGCGCGATACCGAAATATAATGCGGCATAAATAGCGAGATGACGTACATATTGCTGGCTTTGTTTCTGTGATTTTGCGCCCAGTCCTATCGATACCGCAAACGCATCCATCGCTAGGGCGATAGCAAGTAATATCACTTCGATCATTTTATTTCCACAGATTATGATTGCTAACCAATAGCAATTTATCTAAATAAGTTTCACGTGAAACGAAAATACCGCTTCGATAATCGAAACGGTATTTCATATGTTATAAATAGAACACTCAAATTTAGATGTCTAGATTTGACACCGTTAAGGCATTTTCTTCGATGAAGATACGGCGCGGTTCAACGTGATCACCCATCAAGCAGGTAAACATATGATCAGCGGCAATCGCATCTTCGATAGTAACGCGCAGCATACGGCGATTTTCTGGATCCATCGTTGTATCCCACAGCTGGTCGGCGTTCATCTCGCCTAGACCTTTGTAACGCTGAATAGCCAGACCACGACGTGCATCGAGCATCATTTGCTGCCAGAGATAATCGAAGTCACGTACTGGGATATCTTTAGTCGTGCCCGCACTTGCTTCACGGCGGATAAAGGCATCACTCTCAAGCAGTGTATTCCACTCGCTTGATAGACGTAACAGCTTGCCATACTCACCTGAGTTGATAAAGCTAGCATCTAGCAGATAATGGTGAGCCAGTTGATGTACATATACCGTGACGCGTGGTAGCCATTGCGCCTTAGTAGATAGAGCCTCATTATCTGACGCTTCGCCTTCTTCAGTGCTTGCGGCTTCAGTACCGATGACAGGCGTCATACCCAATAGATCGGCAGCCGCTGCATCCATATTTTTTGGCTGCGGCGCATGGATATTGACCAATTCAATCTCAGGACTTAGATCACTACCGAAATGATCTAGCTTAGTCTGCATCGCGGCTTTCCAGTTCTGCATCGCAGACTCATCATAAGTCATGTCAGTGCTAAGTTTCGGCGTATGCGTCAACGCATCCAAGATGACCGCTGGGAAGCGGATCTGCAAACGAGCTTTGATCAATTGCGTTTGGTTATAATCATTTAGTAGTGTCTCAAGCGCTTGCCCAGTAATAGCAGGCGCATCCGCACTAATGTGTAGCTTCGTATTATCAATCGTTGATGACAATAGATACGCTTTAAGCGCTTCGTCATCCTTTAGATATAGCTCTTGACGACCCTTTTTCACTTTGTATAGCGGTGGCTGAGCGATATAAATATAACCACGCTCGATCAATTCAGGTGTTTGGCGGAAGAAGAAAGTCAGCAATAAAGTACGAATATGTGATCCATCAACATCGGCATCGGTCATGATGATGATTTTGTGATAGCGTACTTTATCTGGATTATATTCGTCAGGGCCAATACCACAGCCGAGTGCGGTAATCAGGTTACCCACTTCAGCAGAGGATAGCATCTTGTCAAAGCGTGCACGCTCAACGTTTAGAATTTTACCTTTCAGTGGCAAAATAGCTTGGGTTTTACGGCTACGACCTTGCTTAGCTGAGCCACCTGCAGAGTCACCCTCCACAATGTATAGCTCAGATAGTACTGGATCTTTTTCTTGGCAGTCAGCAAGTTTACCAGGCAGACCTGCAATATCCAGAGTCGTCTTGCGACGAGTCATTTCACGTGCTTTACGAGCGGCGTCACGCGCCCTTGCTGCTTCCATAATTTTATTAGCAATGGCTTTACCAGCAGTTGGATTCTCTAGCAGATAGTCATTGAACTTATCATGCATCGCTGATTCGACAGCAGATTTCACTTCACTTGAGACTAGCTTGTCTTTGGTCTGGCTTGAGAATTTTGGATCCGGCACTTTCACCGAGACAATAGCCGTTAGACCTTCACGAGCGTCATCGCCAGTTGCCGCGACTTTCTCTTTTTTGAATAGGTTCTCACGATCCATATAGCTATTTAGGCCGCGTGTAAGTGCTGAGCGGAAACCTGATAGATGCGTACCACCATCTTTTTGCGGAATATTATTGGTAAAGCACAACACTTTTTCGTTGTAAGTATCGGTCCACTGTAGCGCAACCTCGACACTGATACCGTCGTCTTGCTGACTGGTAAAATGGAAGACCTCATTGATACCGTCTTTACCTGCATTAATATAGCTGACAAACTCTAACAGACCGCCTTTATGCTCAAACTCATGACGCTTATCAATGCGCTCATCGGTCAGGACAATGCGCACGCCAGAGTTTAAAAATGACAGCTCGCGTAGGCGTTTTGCCAAAATATCATATTCAAAAACCGTACCGGTGAATACGTCGCTACTTGGATAAAAGCGGATTTGCGTACCGGTTTGATCGGTCGCTTCCATCTGCTGGATGTCAGCGTCTGGTACCCCATCAGTATAGGTCTGATGATAATGATAGCCTTCACGCCAGATATTCATCTCAAGCTTTTTAGACAATGCGTTGACGACCGATACCCCAACACCATGCAGGCCACCTGATACTTTATAGCTATTATCATCAAATTTACCGCCTGCATGCAAGACAGTCATAATAACCTGTGCTGCTGATACACCCTCTTCTGGATGAATATCGACTGGTACACCGCGGCCATTGTCCATCACACTGACAGACTCATCTTCGTGAATGATGATATCGATCTGATCACAGTGACCGGCCAGCGCCTCATCGATAGAGTTATCCACGACCTCAAAGACCATATGATGCAAGCCTGTGCCATCGTCAGTGTCACCAATATACATACCAGGGCGCACGCGTACAGCCTCTAGCCCACGTAGTACACGGATATCCTTAGAACTATAATCAGAAGGTAATACTTCTGAAACTACAGTAGGCACATCGGCTTCAGTAGCACTGTCGTCTATCAATTGCTCGTGGTCAATAGGTAATGAATCACTCATGTACATTCCTTAATCTAGCCATAATCAGCCGTTTTTGTCAGCGCACTTATAAAAATGCACCTCATGATGGCATCTTAAAATCAACTTCTATTATTCATAACTTAGAGTGCATATGAGCGGCTAAACTACTAACCACCGTTAACCTCAAAAAGGCTGCATAGAGATAAAATTGGCAAATTACTTATTAGTAATAGTCTTCGTTTTCTAGCCATTGTTAAAACTATTGAAATAAATAAAATATTTAATTATCAACTACTTATAAAGAAACAAAAAATAGAAATCTTTTATATGATGCTATCAGATAAATTGCTGAGAACAGGACAAAAATAAAGGACTATTTTAGCATTTTTTTGCCTCTAAGTCACTGTTTACTGGGAGTTTTACGACTGGTGATTTGCTGTCTTGACCAGACAGTTTATACGAGCGATAGTCGTAACTGTGATAGCAATCAAAAGAAGTACAGAGGGAGCGTAAAAGAATGGAGCGTAGGCAGATAGCTACCAAAAGTTGTGATAAAAAGTGATGTTAATAAGTGGTGATAATGGGAAGGTTAATCAGCCGCCAATATCTGACCTTGTTTCACGTGAAACAATTTAGAGGTTGTCCACAGCTCATTCACTAAAGGAATGATGTCATCGGTCAAACTGGTCATAAACACCTGACAAGGCAGCTGCGCTAAGTTCGATAGAAGAATCCCTATCGCTCTATCATCTAACTCTGCGGTAATGTCATCGAGTAACACAACAGGAGTAACTCTTGACGTTGAGTGATTATCAAACGAAGCGCTATCTTTATTATCATTGAGCAGTAATGGTAGTTGCGATAACCGTAGCGCAGTTATGAGCAGCTTCTTTTCACCGCGGGACAATACATTGGCGGCCTGCTCTTTTAAAACTGGTAATTTAGTCTTCATCTCATGATCTGAAGACGCTGTAATTGTCGCCTGACTATCTACAACATCATCAGATCGTACAGTATTATCAGAGCGCCAATGTACGTGGATATCAGCCCGATGATTGCCTATACGGGTATATCCTAGCTGTAAATCCTGCTCTAATCGCTCATTAAGCTGTACATCAAGCGCGACATTAGTGTCATAGCCAGCGTTATAACTTAGGCTCAATTGCTCAGCATAAGATGGCAATAACTGCAAAACACTTTTGGCAAAATAAGGCTGCCACTCAGTAAATACTTGCTCACGATAATGATGTATCAATGCCGCATGATTACTTAGTCCTTTATCCCAAGACTTTAGCTCAGCTAGCTGGACTTGAGTCAATTGACGAGTCTTTTTTAGTAAACTATTGCGCTGTTTTAAAAGGCGTTGATAGGCGACCCATTGTGGGTGAAAACCTTGTTTCATGTGAAACACTAACCAATCCAATAGCTGGCGACGACTAGCACTACCCTGCTCTAACATATCCATCGTTGAGGGATCTATCAATAGCGTGGGTAGCTGCTCGGTCAGTATACTTTGGTTGTAGACAGTAGCTTGATTAAGACGCAGAATGGTTGTCGCATCTGCTTGTTTTTGAATGGCTAGCGTACGACTGTCGTTGAGTCTAGCATATACGGTAGTGTTGTTTTGATGATGTTGAATATAACGTTTTGGCTGGTGATGGCGAAAGCTCTTGCCTCTCGATAATAAAAATATCGCTTCAAGCAAAGAGGTTTTGCCGCTACCATTTGCACCGATGATAACGTTGCAAACGGTAGACTGCAGATTAACTTGTGTGAGGTTGCGCAGATTTGATATTTGTAGACGTTCAATCATGATATCGATAGCCGCCCATTATTTTCAGCTTTTAAAGCAAGCAAAAGTTTATTAAAATTCAAGCTGTCCGCGTAAATACTTAAAAGATGCTAGCGCGGTTCAATGCTGTATGATGTGCAAAAAATCAGACTATATACGCATCGGCATGATGACATATTGATGAAACTCATCATTGAGTTGATTGACAAGTACAGAGGCATTTGATTGGCTCATATGCATCTGCAAATCACCTTGAATAACACCTAGCACGTCTTGTAGATACGCAGCATTGAATGATAGCTCCATTGGCTCGCCCTGATATTTGGCTTGTATCATCTCCACGGCTTCATCTTGCTCAGCATTGTTGGCACGTACCTCTACCATACCATCACTGGCAAAATTAAAGACCACACCGCGCGACTTCTCATTACTCAAAATCGCAACGCGGCGTAATACGTCAGTCATTTTTTCTTGACTAAATAACGCAAGTTTATCTGTATTGCTTGGCATGACGCGGCGATAATCAGGGAATTTGCCATCAATCAAACGGGCAGTAAACGTCACCATTAGATTTTGGCTGACTTGTCCTGCACTATCGACATCGCCAAATGGTAAGCTCACTTGCAAAAACTCACGACCAAAGCTCAAAGTAACTGCATTGTCTTGGTCGCCTAGCATTTTGCCAAGCTCAGTCGCCAAACGTTCAAGCTCAATTACTGCCTTACGTGGCAAGATAGCCTGCATGCTAAGATCAGCACTCACATCTATAACGCTACGTGCCAAGGCCAGTCTATGTCCGTCGGTCGCAACGGTTGTCAGCTGCTGCTGTGAAACATCAAACAGCATACCCGTTAAATAATAACGTACATCTTGAATCGCCATCGCAAACTGAGTCTTGTGAATCAAATCTGTCAAGCGACTACGGCTGATGTTCAACGGCGTGATATTTTCAGGATTGCCTAGGCTTGGATAATCTTCACTTGGTAAGGTACCTAGCGTGAAACGGCTCTTGCCACTGGTAAGCAAACAACGCTCATTCGCTTGAGTCGCTAGGTTAACTTGAGCTTGTGCAGGTAAGGATTTACAAATATCTTTTAGTTTTGTTGCAGGTAGCGTCGTTGTTCCTGCTTCAACACAAGCACCAGCAGGCAATTTCAAGGTCGATGTCAGCTCCACTTCTAGATCTGAGGCTGTCAAGATAAGCTCGGACTCTGATAACTGCAGCTTAATATTGCCCAATATCACCATATTATGGCGTTTATCAGCGGCTTTGGCGATCAAGTTGATAGCTTTTAGTAACGATTCTCGATTGATCGATAATTGCATGCTTAGTTACTCTTATTTGAATGATTTTTTTATAAAAACTTGACGTAATCGTCTAATAATACCTTGTCTACTGACTATAATCTACAGAGCATCTATCTGCTTATATTTTCAATATTATAAACGATATTTTCTCGCTAAAATACAGTGAAGACTTACTCTACTAACCTGCCTGTAACATCAACGCCAGCGTCTTATAATCCTTGTCAAACGCTGGATCTGCTGCTCGTAATTCATTTACTTTATCGCAAGCGTGCATCACTGTAGTGTGGTCCCGTCCGCCGAATGATTGACCAATCTCAGGAAAACTATCACCTGTCAACTCACGCGATAGGGCCATCGCTATTTGGCGAGGTCTGGCGATGCTTCGCGTACGTTTACGTCCCATAATATCCTTGACCGTTACATCATAGTATTCAGCGACTATTTTGCGGATATTATCCATATTTACAGCTTGTACACGCATGGCGACGATGTCTTTGAGCGCGTATTGCACCATCTCAAGAGTAATCTGTGCGCCTGTCAGATTGGCATTTGCAAAAACTTGATTGAGAGCACCTTCCAGACGTCTGACATTGGATACCACGTTTTGAGCGATAAACAATGCACACTCTTTAGGCAGCACCATGCCATAAGAAGCGGCTTTTTTCTGCAAAATTTGCACGCGAGTGTCAATCTCAGGAGGGTCAACTGCGACCGTTAATCCCCAAGAAAATCGCGACCTAAAACGTTCATCAAATTCCGTCATTTGTGATGGATGACGATCAGAAGCCAAAATCAGCTGTTTGTCACCACTAGTAAAATCTGCAAACAATGTCAAAAACTCATTACTACTTTTGGTCTTTCCTGCTAAGACATGAATATCATCTACAATTAATAAATCTACTTTTTTTATTTTCTTTTTAAAATCTTCTATTTTATTATTTCTTAATGAATAAACTAATTGATTTATAAACTTCTCAGAAGTGAAATAATAAAAGCTTTGATTATTTTTTAAATAGCGATGTGCTACAGAATGCATTAAATGCGTTTTTCCCAATCCAGAAGGTCCGTATATAAATAAAGGATTGTGTCTATTTTTTGATTGTTTTTTACCAAGCTCGTAACAAGCTTTGTAGGCCAGATTGTTCGACTTACCAGTGACAAATGTCTCGAAAGTAAAGTCAGGGTTGAGATAGCTCAGTGATTTAGCATCAGCTGAGTCGTTTAGTTCTCCCTGACGCATATTAGCGTCGATATCTGCTTTCGAATTATTATGATGGATAGATTCAAATTTATGCTCAGATGGGGTAGGGGAGGGCTTATCTTCCAAAAATAACGAGCCTGATTGTGACTGCTGACTATCGTCTACCTCACGTCCCGCATTATCAACACGGACAACAACCTCCTCAATACTACCTTGACTGTGCTTGGCAACCAATTGCTGAATATCTTGAAGATGGTTCTTTTTGATATACGTGACAAAATAATCATTAGGCGCAAGAATGATTAGAGTTTGTGCTTCTTGGTGAGCTGACAAAGGTCGCAGCCACATGGTGAAAACGTTGTCTTTAACGTTGTAGCGCAAATCGTTCAGACATTTATCCCAAATATTTGCTGTGTCTATCATGAAAAATACTAACCCTATAATTTGAAATAATAGTTAACTTTAATAGCCTGACCTTCTACATAAATGCTTAGTATCAACCGCAATTAACTGTCTTAAAAGTCACACTGGAAAGCTATGAGAAGCCACACACGAAGTAGGGGCTAATCTAACATAGATACCCTGTGGATAAAACCTTGTTTTTTGGGGATAAGACTGTGGACAGTTTTGTGGATAAATCAAAAAGACAAGTTATCCATATTTAGCCCACAGGTTATCCACAGCCTTACCCATAGTCTAGTACTTTGATAAATAAATAGAAAACAGAGTTAACCACAGATAATTAAGGTCCCAATAACAACAATACTTATATATATTAATTAATTATTATTATAGACATCACACAAAACTGTGGATAACTTCAAAAATTATTTACTGTCAACTAAGAAACTGGTTGAACAAACTGAAGTATTGAACAAATAATATCTAGTAGTCTGATAGCAGAAACTAAATCTCTGAAAACAGGCTAAATTAGTTTATTGACCAAAACTATACTGGATGGTATAATCCTCCGTTATTACGAATTTAGTCCATTATTTTGATAGGTGAGTTATGAAACGTACATTCCAACCAAGCGTGATCAAGCGTAAACGTACTCACGGTTTCCGTGCTCGTATGGCAACTAAAAAAGGCCGTCAGGTCTTAGCTCGTCGCCGTGCTAAAGGACGTCATCGTCTAACTGTATAATCAGTAGATAGCGATAAGCATGGCTAATAGTGCTTGTTGTGCTCTTATTGCTTATAGATTGCAATAGTCAATCATCACAACTGACACTTAGCTATATATTAAAAGCGCCCGCATCGGCGCTTTTTTTGTTCCTATATTTTGCTATTATCTCTAATATCGCCATTCCCTATCATATTAGGTCATACCATGCCCAAATCTCTTTCAGCTACACCTACAGCCAATTTTACTAAAGAGCAGCGCCTACTGACACCAGCAGCTTTTCGTGAAGTGTTTGACGCACCTGAGCGTAAAATACATCAGAGTCACTTGATGGCGTTTGTGAGCCCTAGTGCTTGTGACAAGCCACGTATCGGTATGGCGATTACTAAGCGTAAAGTACCTACTGCTGTCGCTCGAAATTTGATTAAACGACATATCCGTGAGCAGTTCCGTACAAAAGCTTTTAAATTAGAAAATAAAGATATTATTTTTATAGTAAAAAAATCAATAAAAGGTATAAATAATAAAGAATTAAAAAATGAAATAAATAATATATTTAAAAAAATAGAAAAAAAATAAAATGAAAAATTTATTAAAATTAATAAATAAAATAATTTATGAATTTTTATTAAATATAATAAATTTTTATCAAAAAATAATTAGCCCTATCATACCTGCTCGCTGCCGTTACTATCCCACCTGTTCAAACTACGGTAAACAAGCTTTGGCTTGGCATGGCACTCGTGCAGGTAGTTGGTTGCTGTTAAAACGTCTTAGCAGATGTCATCCGCTTGGTGGACACGGCATTGACTTTGTCCCACTCCCTTTATCTTCTTATCGCTATAAGTACTTGTCCTTTACTGATATATCCAATAGTACCGCTCAAGGACTGGGGGTTTACCGAGATCGTCAGGGTTATGTGCCACGTCTTAACTACTTAATGAAGACAACATGAAAACCACAACTTCGAGCTTTAGATATCATCTTCAATGACTTACCCACAAGTTATCCACACTCTTGGTATCATTTGAAGCAGATTTTTAGTAAAATGATGCACATTTTATGTAAATGACTCTCAACGCAGTTATCGATCATGAAGATAACTATGCAGTACAGTCATGACACATGCCCTAATTTTTCATTCCCTAATTTTTAATCTAGGAAAGGTTTATGCAAAAGATATTTCGGGTGATGATCATCATTGCGATGCTAATTACCGCTTATCTGCTGATTTTGGCATGGCGAGATGATTATGCCGATGCACCAGCTGTAGAAGCGGTGCCAGAAACTACAAGTTCAGTAGGTGCTGACATTCCTTCTACCACTGGTGCCGCAGGTGATATTCCGGTTCAGACACTACCTGTGGATAACACAGCTGTGACAGCTACGCCTGCAAAGGACACAGGATTAATCACGGTAACGACCGATCGCTATGACATTAAAATCAACCCAGAAGGCGGTGATATTGTCTATGCTGCGCTCAAGCAGTATGACGCGACGCTCGATAGCGATAAGCCTTTCGTATTGCTAGAAAACAACAGCAATCGTGTATACGTGGCTCAGTCTGGACTTATCGGCCAAAATGGTATTGATACAGCAGAAGGTAGAGCGACTTACAGCCACACCGCTAATAATTATGTAATGGAAGCAGGGCAACAGACATTGTCAGTACCGCTTACTTACAAAAAAGATGGCGTGACAATCACTAAGACGTTTACTTTTACTGAAAACAAATATCCGATCGATATCAGCTACAAAATTCAAAACGCTTCTACTAACGCGTGGCAAGGCCAGATGTTTGCGCAGCTAAAACGTGACGATAGTAAAGATCCTGGTATGTCTGATAAAGGCGCGCTGAGCATGGCGACTTATCTTGGTGGTGCCTGGGGTACGCCAGATGATCCTTACAATAAACTAAAATTTAAAGACTTCAGCGATGGCGAGCTGACGACGACCAGTGATAAAGGCTGGGTTGGCATTGTGCAGCATTATTTTGTCTCTGCATGGACGCCCCAAAACTTTACGGGTAAGTTCTTCACCCGCGAAACTGGTAACGACTACTTTATTGGCTTTAACAGTCAGCCAGTCAATGTAGCACCGAACAAGCAAGTCACATTGGATGCCACACTGTATGCAGGTCCAAAGGTACAGTCTGAGCTAAAAGATGTGGCAGTTGGTCTGAATAAGACGGTTGATTACGGTTTACTGTGGCCAATATCGAAGGTCTTATTTGCTATCTTGGAAGGTGTGCATAAAGTTGTGGGTAATTGGGGTTGGTCAATCATCCTACTAACGATTTTAGTTAAAATTGCTTTGATGTGGTTCTCTAATAAGAGTTACTATTCAATGGCAAAAATGCGCGCTATTGCACCGAGACTAAAAACGCTAAAAGAAGAGCATGGCGACGATCGTATGAAAATGTCGCAAGAAATGATGGCCATCTACAAAGAAGAAAAAGTCAATCCGATGGCAGGTTGTTTACCAATCTTGATGCAGATGCCAATTTTCTTAGCCTTGTATTGGGTGCTTGTAGAGAGCGTCGAGCTACGTCATGCGCCATGGATTCTATGGATTCGCGATCTTTCGGCCATGGACCCATGGTTTATCTTGCCGCTATTGATGGGTGCGTCAATGTTCATACAGCAGCAGTTGAATCCGCAGCCAGCAGATCCAATGCAAGCAAAAGTGATGAAGTTCTTGCCGATTATCTTCACCGCGTTCATGCTGTTCTTCCCAGCAGGTTTGGTACTATATTGGACAGTGAACAACTTATTCAGCATGACTCAGCAATATATCGTGAATAAGAAAGTCGAAGAAGAGCAGAAACGTCGCACGGTAAAAATAGTTGATTAACTGACGCTCTATCAGAAAAGTAATAACAAAAACCATCGCGCAAGCGGTGGTTTTTTTATAAGTGCTAAAATGTTATCCACAGCTTATCAACATTAAAGAGAAAATATCAATGATTAGTCTGCGTTTCAAAGTTTGCTTTGTCACTATGAGCACAGACGTCTATAATGGGATTTTTAGCTATTGAGAGTCATTGTGGATTCCTTAGAGATGGCATTAGCCGCACTTAATTCTTCTGAAAAATCTAATATATCGGGACTCGCCACGATTGCTGCGATTGCAACGCCACTCGGGCGAGGCGGTGTGGGCGTTATACGTCTGTCAGGTAGCCGTGCCTATGCTATGGCCTGTACCCTTACGGGTAAATCTGCTTTTACGCCGCGTATGGCCAGTTTTTGCCGCTTTTATCAAGCTGATGGCACTGTTATTGATGAAGGGTTAGTACTGTTCTTCAAAGGTCCGCATTCATTCACGGGTGAAGATGTGATTGAGCTACAAGGACACGGCGGCGTCATTTTACAGAACCAGTTGCTTGCACGTGTATTTGAGTTGGGTGCCAAACAAGCGAGTGCCGGGGAGTTTTCTTATCGTGCTTTTGATAATGATAAGTTGGATTTGGTGCAGGCAGAGGCAATCGCTGATGCGATTGATGCGACCAGTGCGGCGGCCGCGAGTAGTGCGATTCGATCTTTAAGTGGTGAGTTCTCCCAAAAGATTAATCAGCTATTAGAACAGTTGATTCATTTGCGCTTGCACGTTGAAGCTGCCATTGATTTCCCTGATGAAGAGGATGTCGATTTTTTATCTGACGGCGTGATACAGAATAAGCTTGAACAAACGCAAGATAAAATACAGCAAGTATTAGCCACGGCAAAACAAGGTCAGCTTTTGCGAGATGGTATCCATGTTGTGCTAGCAGGTAGGCCAAATGCCGGTAAATCAAGCCTGCTAAATCGTCTAGCAGGGCAAGAACGTGCTATCGTTACCGATGTCGCTGGCACTACGCGTGATACGCTACAAGAGACGGTCGTGCTCAATGGTTTGACACTTCACCTTACTGATACGGCAGGCCTACGTGATACAGAGGATACCGTAGAGCGTATCGGCATTGAACGTGCTCGCACCGCCATTACCCAAGCTGATATGCTGCTGATGGTTTACGATGTGACTCGCGATGTTGAAGAAGAAAGTACACCGTTGCAATTGGCTGAGCAGTTATTTGGCGAGCTGCCAGATGCCAAACGATTACTAATAATTGCCAATAAAAGTGATTTATTGAGCGATGATAGTAGTGAAAAATCGGCTTCTATAACGCAAGCAGAAATCAAAGATAGAGGCTACGAACAAGTTGATGTTTCATGTGAAACAGGCGCTGGTATTGACAATTTAGTCGAAGCGTTATGTACAAAGGTAGGTTTTCATCCACCAGAAAATAGCCTAATTGCTCGTACACGTCATATAGATGCCCTCAGACGGACTGCTAACTATCTCGTAGAGGCGCATGAGCAGTTAACGGTATTTCAAGCAGGTGAATTAGTCGCCGAAAGCTTGCGTCAAGCGCAGCAGAGTTTGGGTGAGATCACGGGCGAGTTTAGTGCTGATGATTTGCTCGGCAAGATATTTGGTAGTTTTTGTATTGGTAAATAACGGTTGAATAACCCTATCTATTACTCAATAAATTTGTCTATCTTATAAGTTTTGATTTTATTCTTCGTTGTAAAATAAGGAATTGCTATGCACTGCCCGTATTGTAATGCATCAGAGACAAAAGTGATCGACTCACGTCTTGCTGCAGAAGGTGCGCAAGTGCGTCGCCGCCGTTCGTGCAATAGTTGCCAAGAGCGTTTTACAACGTTTGAGATGGTAGAAGTGGTGATGCCAAGGATTATCAAATCTAGTAACAAGATTGAGCCTTACGACAATGAAAAACTGCGCCGTTCTATCTTGTTGCCTTTGCAAAAGCGCCCCATCACTATCGATGAGCAAGAGGCAATGATTAGTCGAGTTGAAAAACGTGTCAGACAAATGGGTGAGCGTGAAATCAGTAGCAAAGTCTTGGGTGAAATCATCATGAGTGAACTAAAGGCGTTAGATGATGTCGCTTATGTGCGTTTTGCTAGTGTTTATCGTGATTTTCAAGACATCGATGCCTTTCATCAAGAGATTGCTAATATTCGTCCAAATGACAAATAAGTTGATACATCAATAAATATGTCTAACCATTGAACTGATTTGAGTTCAAAGCGCTTAGATTATTAAATAAAACTCTCCGTAATTATTACCAATCATTTATTAAGCCTACTGTTATGCCAACTATAAATCACTCTCAAGATGCGCAAGATCGCTACTTTATGATGCTTGCTATCGAACAAGCTAAGCGCGGTTTGTATACTACTAGGCCAAATCCAGCAGTAGGTTGTGTCATCGTCCAAGCTGAAGAAGTGGTCGGTCAAGGGTTTCATCCGAAAGCTGGTGAGCCACATGCAGAGGTATTTGCATTAAAAGAAGCAGGCGATCGAGCAGTGGGCGCAACGGCTTATGTGACTCTAGAGCCATGCAGCCATACAGGGCGTACACCGCCGTGTGCGTTGGCACTTATTAAAGCTAATGTGAAGCGTGTTGTGATTGCAGATCTAGACCCCAATCCGCAGGTCGCAGGTCGCGGGGTAAAGCTACTTAAGCAAGCGGGTATCGTCGTGAGAGTCGGTGTACTAACAGAGCAGGCAGAGGCATTAAATCGTGGATTTTTAAAGGCCATGCGGACTCAGATGCCATATGTACGGTTAAAAATAGCGACCAGTTTAGACGGTCGTACTGCCATGGCATCTGGTGAGTCAAAATGGATTACATCAAATGCAGCACGCGCCGATGTACAAAAAATACGAGCACAAAGTGGGGCAATCATAACTGGCAGTGAAACAGTAATGACCGATGATCCACAGCTTAATGTGCGCTCGAATCAATTAGGCATATCACCTGAGCAAGTTCCCACGCCTCGAATCGTGGTGCTCGATAGACGTCAGCGTTTAGAGTACAGTGATCGGTCTGATTATCAATTGTGTCGCCGTACAGATACGATTTATTGGCGCACAGACGATCTCGCCGCTTTACTAGCAACATTAGTGAGAGATCATCAGTGTTATGATGTCTTGGTGGAGGCAGGTGCTAGCGTTGCAGGAAGCTTTTTGAATCAACAGCTGGTTGATGAGTTGATCGTTTATCAGGCGCCTTGTCTACTTGGTAACCAAGCGCGACCAATGGTTAATTTCAATCCTATCTCACTGGCTCAACAGTTGCGCTTCGATATTTACAATTATGAGCAGCTAGGTTCTGACCTTAAATTAACGCTATTGCCTTTATAGGCTGTTTATTTGCAATTTTGTTATCCACAAATGGTTCATGGTATGCACTATATGTGGATAAGTAAGTATCGCTATTGAGTGTTCCACATGGAACTGTGTATAACTTTGTTTCATATGAAACATAAAAAGTATATTTCATTTGACGTTTCTTAAAATATATATATTAATCAAATACTTAAAAATGCATTCCAGTATTATATTCTTTAAAACAAATTTAAATGTGTTGTGGATAACTATATAATAGGTAGGGTTTTTATCCCTATATGTCTTGACTTATACTTACTTATCCACAATCTATCCTATGAAAGTGTGAATTGATTGAGTGCTTTATAGTAAAAATGTGCTCTGAAAATTAATAGCGAAAACTGGCTAACCATTTGATAAGTAAAGAGACATTGTTTATAACGACAGTATAATAATGAGATGAGGCTGATATGTTTACAGGAATTATAGAAAGCGTTGGAAAAGTTAAATCCATGCAACCTACAGGCGGTGATATACGTTTGACCGTAGAGTCCAATGACTTAGATTTTAGCGATGTAAAACTGGGTGATTCTATTGCATCGAATGGCATTTGTTTGACTGTTGTAGAGCTTGGTAATAACCATTACTCTGTCGATGTTTCACGTGAAACGATTGCTCGAACAGCGCTAGAAGCATTAAAAGCAGGTCATACGGTTAATTTAGAAAAAGCGATGCTACCGACGACTCGTTTTGGTGGCCATATTGTTGCTGGTCATGTGGATGGGGTAGGCGTCGTCAGTAAGATACAGCAAGACGCACGTTCTATTTATATTGAGATTGAGATACCACAAGAGTTGGCGCACTATACGGCGACCAAAGGTTCTATCACAGTGGACGGTATTAGTCTGACTACCAATCTGGTACGTGACAATATCGTTTCTTTAAATATTATCCCGCATACCGCTCAAGTGACCAACATCGCTAAGCATTGGTTGGTAGGTAATAAGGTCAATATCGAAGTAGATATCGTTGCACGCTATTTGGAGCGTTTATTAAATAAATCACAGTCTGGTGGTATGAATGCTGCAAATCCTCAAAGCCAAATTACAGAAGCTTTTTTAGCAGATAATGGCTTTATGAAATAACGTTTGAGGTTTTACTTACCTGTCTAGACCTTTCACCCTGTCAGTATTACGAAATCAAAGTAATATCGACAGGGTGATTTTTTTATTCTTTCATTGACGTTTAGGATATAAAGCTTTGTAAAACGGTTTCTAGATCCTTTTTACTGATAGGTTTGGATAAAAACTCATCCATTCCCACTTGCATGCACGCCTTGCGATCCTCGTCTGTATTATTCGCCGTTAGTGCGACAATAGGTATATCGTCGCCTTGTGCGCGGATTGCCTGAGTAGCTTGTAGACCGTCCATGACTGGCATCCGGCAGTCCATCAAAATCAGGGAAATCTCCTCACGCTGGCTGGCTAATATATCAAGCGCTTGCTGACCATCTTCTGCAACGATACTGCGATAGCCAAGTTTACTCAGCATTTTGCAGGCTATTTTTTGATTGGTTGGACTATCTTCCACCACTAAGATAAGGGGTGATAATGGCTGCGAACTTTCTTCTTGAACAGTTGTCTCGCTAATGTTCTCTTTGATATCTTGTGTTTGTGTTAGCTTTTTTCTAGCTGGTATTGTCAAGCGCAGGATTTCAGACAGTAATAGCGCACTATCTAAAGGTTTTGCCAAAAAGCCATCACATTGATCGAGTAACATAGAGGGTATGCGGCGCTCAGATTTCATACTAAACAGTATTTTAGGAAAGGATGTATTAGCGAGCAGGCTGTTTAATGCCTGCCGTCTATCGATGCTCGTAACTATATGATTGCTGTGCGTTAAATGGGGTTTTGTGAGGTCAGACTGCCCTTGTGGTAATGAATTTTGATATTTCGCTGAGCTGTCAGCGTTGGTCTTGCTGCCAACTAAGATCGCGCTGGTGTCATAGTACTCATAATCTAGTAGGAGTATGGGTGCTGAGCTTTGCTGCTCTCGACTTAGGCGTTCTGTTAATTGCTCTATAGTCGCTAGGTCTACAGAAGTATAAATAGTGCTAGATATCGCTAAGTGCTCACAAAGCCGCTGTAAATGTTGCGCGACAAGCGGCTGATGGACGACCGCGATTAGGCAAATATGATTTAGGTGCTGACTAGGATGATATACCGGCTGATAGCTTGGACGTCGACAAGGCAAATAGAGGTTGAACACGCTACCTTCATTAACGGTACTGGTTAGTTCTATAAATCCACCTAGTAATCGCGCAAAGCTATTGACGTTTTTTAGTCCCAACCCTGCATCGATAGCATTTTGCGATATTGGATTAATATCTGGGCTATGGGGTTTATTTAAGTACGACAAAAGCTGATGCTGTTTGGCAGATGTGATACCGATACCAGTGTCCTGCACACTAAAGCGCACCCAGCAACTCACTGCATCTGTGGTAAGGTTTGTATTGATAGACTGCAAGGTCTCTTTGCTAGCCTCTGACATTTGCTCGTGGTCGGTTAGTTCGATAATAAGTGCTACATGACCGGAGGGGGTGAATTTTACGGCATTGTGCAGTAGATTCAGCAAAATCTGCCGGAGACGCACGTCATCAGTATCAATAGAGCGTGGAGAGTCTGGGGCAAAGAAGTAAATCAGCTCAAGCCCTCTTTGCCGCGTATCATTTATGATTAGCTCATTAACTTCCTGACCAAGCTTGTAAATATCGACGGGCTCAATATTAAGACGAGTTTTTCTAACCTCGATATTTCCTATATGTAGCGTCTCATTGAGTGCGGTCAGCATGTTTTGACTGGTGGTAATCAAAGTATCTAGCGTTTTGTTTTGTCTTGCATTCAATGTGTTCGGATCGATTGGCTCAAGGATATCGATCATAGCTTCTAGCGGTATGCGCAACTTATGACCGATGACAAACCTAAGTTTATTGAACTCATCAACCTTTCGCTGTAGCTGTTTATTTTGCTGTTGCAACTGCTCGTTCTGATTAACCAGCTCATTGACATCATTAAGTAGTACCGTAAAACCATGAACTTGTCCATGCTCACCAAACCATGGAGTGGCATGCAACTGGTAGGCTTGTTTGTTTTGTATTCCATAGACGGTCAATGTGCGCGAGACTTGTAAACCAGCTAGCGCTTGAAGTATTTGCTGAGTCGCCTCATCTTTGCCCATGACAAAGTCAGTGAGTGTATAACTGTGTCCATTTTTGGCAGAGGGTGTAAATGTTTTTTCAAAACGTTGATTGTAGAAACTAATATGACCGTGACGTAAGCTCATCAGCATTGGCAGCGGTGCCTGATCAACCAAGCGCTCCAAACGATGATTTAATGTTTTGATACGTCGATAGTCGTTGTGTAGCTGATAACTGACACGGCTCAGTGCATGACCTAGCAGCAAAAACTCAGTGGTGGATTTTTCTTGTAAAAAGGGTGGCGGCGTATAAGATTCTTTTGCATGAACACTCAAATTATCAGTGTAAGCTATTAGCTGCTCCCAGTTGGTTCGACGGTGGAGCATATAAAACAAAGCGATAAAAAACAGTATCAGAGCCACCATTAATGGTAGCCAATAACGGTACGAGGTCCATTCGATAGTCAAAGGCTCATAGCGCAACACAACATAAACCTGATGACCACTTTCGAGCTTTATCGTTCCTGTTAAAGCACTATTACTGACTGTATAAGCACTTTGATTATCCTTAGACAAGGTAGCTGCATTGACTGTGGGAAACGTGACTGTCGTAAAAGCTGATTCATTCGGTTGAGTTTTACGATGGATATAAGTTTGCCCAGATGGCATCATCAAAATAAGCTGATAGCTGATATGATCAAAAGTAGGCTGTTTTAGGATTTTTTCTATTTCTACATCGATAGGCGCGGCATGCTCAGTAATACTATGCTGTAACGCATGAAAAGTATCTATACTGTGTTGTTCGCTATGATGTCTCAACCCATCAAACAACGTGACATAGTACAGCAATAGCATGACCAGCAAGGTCGATGCATAGAAGATCAATAATCGCTGTAAGGACTGGAACTGTTGCATGAGAGCATGGCCCTATATCGACGCAAAAATATATAGTGAAATCATCGTTTCTTATAGTAATTGATTTATCCAAAACCTTGCTACTGATACCTTCCTATTATCTATAGCAGAATAATAGTGTGCTATTTGCAGAGTATTGCTGATAAAGTATTTTTATTCTATAAGAAGGTCGACAACTAGAGCAATGACACTTCTCATATTATAAAGACAAAAAGCGCTATTAGTCATACTGGATTGAGACTACCACACTTATGGCACAACGTCGTAAACTCACCTATAATGGACAAATAAACCTTATACAATGCATGATTATGACTACAATTGCTCCTACCTTTGATACATCTAACTCGCTTACTGACCATGATAACCCAACTACTAACCGACTAAGGGTAGTATTTGCTGGTACACCTGAGTTTGCTGCGATCTGCCTAGAAGCGCTCATTCGCCAGCAAGACGCACTTAATATCGATATTGTCGCGGTATATACCCAGCCGGATCGCAAAGCAGGACGCGGCCAAAAACTATCAGCCTCTGCTGTTAAAGAAGTGGCACTAGCGAACGATATTGCGGTAGAGCAGCCAGTCACCTTCAAAAAATCCAGTACAGAGGGCATGGCAGCACGACAGACGTTGCGTACGTATCAGCCAGATCTTATGATTGTCGCTGCTTACGGTTTGATTTTGCCTATCGGTGTATTGACCACACCCACGCATGGTTGTCTAAATATTCATGCCTCATTGTTGCCACGTTGGCGCGGTGCAGCACCTATTCACCGTGCACTATTAGCAGGTGATGATGAGACAGGTATCACCATCATGCAGATGGATAAAGGGCTTGATACTGGTTATATGCTCTATAAGGTGAGCGCTAGTATAGAGCCTGATGAGACGGCAGCGAGCCTACATGATAAGATGGCAGCGCTTGGTGCGACTGCAATTAGCACGGTGTTAAAAGACTTAGCGCATTATCAAGCACAGGCTATTGTCCAAGATGGCAGCCAAGCAAATTATGCCGAAAAGCTCGTAAAAACTGAGGGTGAAATTGACTGGACACAACCTGCTGCTGCGATTGAACGCCAAATTCGTGGACTGACACCATGGCCTGGTGCTTATACTTTTCTAGAAGGGCAGCGTGTCAAAATACTCGCTGCACTCCCGATCAATACCACGCAAAAAACTGACAAGCCTGCGGGTACGGTCGTGAGTGTGGGACGCAAAGCAATCTTAGTGGCTTGCGGTCAAGAGGCTGAACAACCAAACGATAATGCCGCTCATGACGCACAACTTAGCAACACATTGGCGATAACCAAATTACAGTTTGCTGGTGGTAAGCCAATGACGGCGGAACAGCTTTGTCATGGCAATCAGTTGAACGATGGTGATCAATTCACGACAGAATCAAAATAGCTTTATCTAAATAGCTTTAACGACATTTAACCCTACTAGCACAAGACGCGATCAATCATACGTCAAGGAAATACAACTTCATGAGACAAACCAGCACTGCGTCTAAAAACAATGCACCTAGAAACAACAAGCTCAAGCCATCAAGCAATCTAATCATGAACGGCAGCGTTCGCGTGCGCGTTATTCGCACCTTGCTTGCGATTCAAAATGGTCAATCGCTCTCAAGCGTGCTTGACCCGTTATTAAACAGCTTGCACGATGGTGATAAAGGTTTTGCGCATGCGTTATTGCTCACAACATTACGCCAATGGCATGCCCTTGCGCGCTTGCTCGACACGCTCGCAGACAATCCTATTGATGAGATCGAAGTTCGTACTACGATTCAAGTGGGTTTGGTGCAGTTACTGTATTTAGAAGTGGCAGATCATGCCGCGATTCATGAGACGGTTGAAGCGGCAAAAGAGATTGAGTTTGCGCATGCGACTGGTTTAATCAATGCTATCTTGCGTAAAGTTGCCAAAAACCCGAGCAAATTTCGTAAGAAGTGCGATAAAAAGCACAGCTTGCCAAATTGGCTTGCCTATCAGCTTAAGCAAGATTGGAGTGAGCAGTACGATGCGCTAACACAAGGCTTGCGCCAAGCGGCACCGATGTTTTTGCGAGTCAACTCGGCCGTTACTTCAGTAGAGGATTATCAACAGTCGCTGTATGGCGCAGAAATTGATGCAGATATCGTTGAGCTAACGACTGGTTTTAGCGTAGCGAACTCGTCAGATATTACTACAACACTATCTACCAAAGGCTTAAGACTGCATCAGACTACCGCTGTCAATGCTCTGCCTCATTTTGCTGAAGGCATCGCCAGCGTGCAAGACATGCATGCTCAGCTTGCGGCACCCATTATCAATAAAGCGTTAATGGCGAAGCTCAGCGCTGAAAAATCTGATACGGAAAATACGAATAACGAGATACACATTCTAGATGCTTGTGCTGCGCCTGGTGGTAAGCTTGCTCACTGGTTAGAGCTCATAAGCGCTAATGGCGAATCATCGTTGTTTCACGTGAAACAAGACGATGCAGAAGCGAAACCTCTAGCTTCTAAACTCAAGCTAACCGCTATCGATAATGAAGCACCGCGTATTGAGCGTATTCGTGAGAATTTACAGCGTCTTAATCTAAGACAGCAAGATTTAGAGCAAGCTGAGAAAAATATCGCCCTTAACGTTGTCTGCGCTGATGCCACCAGATGGCAGCATGGTAAAAACAAAAAAGCCGCGACCAATGAGCCGGTATTTGATGCGATATTATTGGACTCTCCTTGTACCGCGACGGGCGTGATTCGCCGCCATCCTGATATTAGCATTTTGCGTACCGAAGAAGACATCGAGCAAACGGCATTGTTGCAAGCTGATATTTTGCATAACCTATGGCCACAGCTTAAAGCGGGTGGGTATCTGTTATATGTCACGTGCTCTATCTTAAAGCAAGAAAACGTGCTGCAAATGCAAGACTTTATTAGCTATCACAACGATGCGTCAGTGATTGAGTTTACTGAGGATTGCAATTGGGGTATCGCGCAAACCATCGGTCGCCAGTGCTTGCCAATTGATAGCGAGAGCGGTGATGGTTTTTATTATGCGCTGTTGCAGAAGACTGCTGAATAAATCACTTTTAACTATTGAATAACATTATTGTAGACAGGACAATCTAATGAAATATATCAGTACTCGTGGTCAGACAGCACCGATGGACTTTAGTGATGTGCTATTAATGGGTCTTGCGCCAGACGGTGGTTTGATGCTGCCTGAGCATTATCCAACGATTGATAGCACTGTACTCGATGAGTGGCGTACGCTCAGCTATCCACAGCTCGCGATGGGGATTATGCAGTGCTTTGCCACTGATATTCCTGCAGTCGATTTGCAGGACATTATCGAGCGCACTTATACGGCCGATGTGTTTGGTTCTGATGATATTGTTCCTGTCCGCAAGCTCGAAGACAATTTATACATTTTAGGATTATCAAACGGCCCAACACTCGCATTCAAGGACGTTGCTATGCAGTTCTTGGGCAATGCTTTTGAATACGTACTGAAGAGAAAAGAGGCACGTATCACTATTATTGGCGCAACTAGCGGCGATACGGGTAGTGCGGCGGAATACGCGTTGCGCGGCAAAGAAAACGTCGAAGTCTTTATGTTGTCACCGCATGGCAAAATGAGTGAGTTTCAGCGGGCGCAAATGTACAGCTTGACCGACGATAATATTCATAATATCGCGATCGATGGCATGTTTGATGACTGTCAGGATATCGTCAAAGCGCTGCAGCAAGATGCCGATTTCAAAGCGCAGTATGACTTGGGTACGGTCAACTCGATCAACTGGGGACGCATCCTCGCGCAGATTGTTTATTACTTTAAAGCCTATTTTGCGGTCACAACGAGCAATGATGAAAAAGTCAGCTTTAGCGTGCCTTCAGGTAACTTTGGTAATATTTGTGCCGGTCACATCGCTCGTGAAATGGGTCTGCCCGTTGAGCGTTTGATCGTCGCCACCAATGAAAACGACGTACTAAACGATTTTTTTAACCAAGGTGCGTATCAGCCACGTCCCACTGACAAAACCTATGTCACCTCAAGTCCATCAATGGATATCTCAAAAGCTTCGAATTTCGAGCGTTTTGTTTATTTGTTGCTGGATAAAGACAGTGCGCGCGTCCATGAGTTATTTGACGGCGTAAAATCAGGTCAAGGGTTTGACTTGTCTGACCTAATAGAAGCGGTCAATACGCGTTATGGCTTTGCTGCTGGCAAATCAACCCATAGCGATCGCTTAAACACGATCAAAGCGTTGTATGAACAGCATGGCGAACTTGTCGATCCGCATACAGCTGACGGTATCAAGGTTGCCAAAGAGCTACAGCGTGAAGGCGAAGTCATTATCTGTGCAGAGACCGCATTGCCTGTTAAATTTGCTGACACTATCATCGAAGCAGTGGGGCAAATCGACATCGAGCGTCCGGCTCACACAGAAGGCTTAGAGAGCCTGCCACAACATGTGACTGTATTAGAGAACAAAGCTGAATTGGTTGCTGAGCAAATTCGTCAACATGTTGCACCAAATCCAGCATAAGCGATAAATGTTTTGAGTTTATCTTCTATAGATAGAAGCGTTTGTATAAAAGTTACACCATTGTAATAAAGTGTTTATGATTGTGTTATGGTAGATATAATTGTAGTATTAGAAACAGCGTCAGCGAGTCATTATTTTGCTAGACGCTTTTTTAGGAATGAATCTAGCCAATTATACTGAACAGCTGCCCTATAGTTGCCACAAGAGTGATACTTATAAATCGCTGATAATATTGATTTTTTCTATTTTTTTTGAATAAAGTCAAATGTCTTTAGAGTGATGAATTAAGTGTGATTTATTGTGACCAAAACAGTGGTACATATTGTGGATATAACCATGAAGATGAGCTTAAAAAAGACAGCAAAAGCACTGGCAAAAGGATTATTAGTTACGACATTTAGCAGTGCCATGTTGATGACCACAGCCCACGCCAATAATCCACCACCTACCATAAAAGCAGATGCCCCCAATCGCTATATCGTCAAAAAAGGCGATACCCTATGGGACATCTCAGGCCGCTACCTCGACAGTCCATGGCGCTGGAAAGAGATTTGGGCAACCAACAAGCAAATCAAAAACCCAAACCTTATTTATCCAGATGACATTCTTATCCTTTGTGTGATTCAAGGTAAGACGCTAATAGGAGTCGATACAGGAGAGGGCTGTGCTGGTATCGAAAAGCAACTGACGGGTAACGTGGTTGCCAGTACTATCGCCGTGACATCAACGGCCAATAGTATTCCGCCTATTCCATGGTCTGCTATTCAGCATTGGCTTGATAAAACGCTCATTGTGAATCCAGAAGATTTCAATACCACACCTTATATCTTGGCTTCCAAAAACCGCAACCTAATCACGGCAAGCGGTGATAAAGTCTATGCCAAAGGGGTGCCACTAATTGTTGGTCAGCGCTATGGCGTATACCGCGAGGGTGACCTGTACGTTGATCCTAAAACTCAAGAAGTTATCGGTCTAGAAGTCACGCAAGTAGCGACTGGACTTGTTACTTCGACAGAAAGCAATGGTGTCACCAGCTTGCAGCTTACTGATAGCTACGACAAAGAAGTGCGTGAAGGTGATCGCGTGTTTGTAGAGTTGGACAACGCCATTCCACCTGTCTTTTATCCAACGCCTGCCAGCGTCAGTCGTGGTGGTATGATTGTGCGAGTAATGGACTCAATCAGCTCTGCCGCAAAAGGCAGCGTGGTAGCGATCAACTTAGGCAGCTTGCATGGCGCCAAACCAGGTGACGTACTGACCGTGTATCAAAAAGGCCCATTGGTACGAGATGTTAAGGATAATGACATGCCGGTACGCTTGCCAAATGAGCCAAGCGGTATGGTGATGGTGTTTAATACCTTTGATAATATCAGCTATGCTTACGTACTTGACTCTGAGCTACCACTCAATGTTGGCGACCAACTATTGCCACCCCCTTATCTATAAGCACATAAGGCTTTGTGAAGCGATTTTGCTAAGTTTGCCCAAACGAGACAGATGACAATGACCGCAGTCACCTCTTCTTTATCCGACGATCAGCGTGCGATATTGGCGCTGTGGTATGAGGTGAATGCATCATTATCTGCTTATCACAAGCTTGTTACCACTTATGGTGACGCGCAGCTCGCGTGGCAAGCCAAGGTAGAGGCATGGAAGCAGCTAGGCATTCATCACACGCATCTCAAACGTCATGAACAGCCAGAGCAAACACGTGCTGCTATTGATAAGATACAGCAAGCGCTTCTAGATGGGCGCTATGGTTTATTGTTTGCGGGTCAGCCTGACTATCCTGCTCAGCTTCTTCATATTTATGATCCGCCGCCATTATTGTTCTTTCGAGGAAATAGCGCGCGCCTGCATCAAGCTCAAATTGCTATCGTGGGCAGTCGAAAACCAACAGCCCATGCTCAAAAAATCACGTTTGATATGGCTCAATATCTGGCACAGGCAGGGTATATCATCACCAGTGGTCTGGCGATAGGCGTGGACAAAAGGGCTCATCTAGGAGCTTTGGCGCAGACTGATCATGACTATCAAGGTCGTACTATCGGCGTGATGGGCACAGGGATTGATGTGAATTATCCCAATCATCGTGACCAGTTATTTGCTCAAATCATCGAGCAAGGTGGCTGCATTATTAGTGAGCTACTGCCGCATACCCAGCCGCACAAACATACCTTTCCGCGCCGTAACCGTCTGGTAGCTGGGCTGAGTCTAGCCACGATTGTGACCGAAGCGACGATCAAAAGTGGCTCGTTAATTACTGCCCGTTTAACTTCTGAGCAAGGCAAACAAGTCTTTGCCATTCCAAGTCATATTGATAATAGCAATGCCGAAGGTTGCCATCATCTGATACGTGAAGGGGCAACGTTGATTTATCATCCTCAGCAGGTGTTAGAGGACGTCAATGGTCAGCTTGATTATGGTAAGCGCTCGTATAGACCAACAGATATTACTACAAGCGCTAATAGACACCAATCGGAGGTCACTCAATCCTCTGACGCGCTAAATGTAGAGACGGGCTCTGTCACAACGGTCAGTCAGCCAGAACCTTCTCATATCAAATCCCCTCGTAGCGCGATCGTTGTCCCTGAGCATTTAACACAGATCTATGAGCAGCTCGATTGGCATGGACAGGATTTAGATGCGCTTATTATTGCCACTAATCTTGCGCCGCCACAGCTGATTGGACAGCTGATGGAACTTGAGCTAATGGGCGTCATCAGTGTGCAAGGCGGACGCTATTTACGTGTATAACTTATCGTTACTCCGAACTACCACATAAAAATAAGTAGGATAGATTCTAAATATCGCTACCTTAGTCAGCCTGTCTCTTGTGCTATTATTAGTGTCTCTATTCCAGCATAAAACATGTAAGCTATGAGCCAATCTATACCCTTTATCACTGACTCTGCCACACAAGCTGCAAACTGGCTTAAAGAAGGAAAGCTGCTTGCATACCCAACAGAAAGCGTTTGGGGTATCGGTTGCGACCCTTATAATCAAGCCTCTGTGCAGCGTATCTTGGATATCAAGCAACGTCCACAAGCCAAAGGCATGATCGTCATTACCGATAGCGTAGAGCATTTGTCACCTCTACTAGCCTCTTTAAATAACCCCCAGCGCCAGCAAATTATCGATAGCTGGCAGTCAGATGTTAATGACGGCGAGCTACAAAATCGCCAAGCGCATACTTGGTTATTACCCATTCCTCAGACAATTTCGACCACGATGCCCTCATGGATAATGGGTGAGCATCAGACCATTGCAGTCAGGGTCATCGCCCATCCTATCATACGAGAACTGTGCCAACAGATGGTCAGCGAAAATAACCCATTTGGCTTCATTGTTTCGACTAGCTGCAACCCGTCAGGTCAATCGCCTGCCAGCACCTTTGATACCGCCTATGGTTACTTTGGTGAGCAGATTGGCTATTTTCAGGCAGATACTCTAGGTTATATCTTACCCAGCCAAATCCGTGATGCAACGACAGGCTCAGTCATTCGTTAGCAGGCAATAAACGACCTTTCATACCATTATAGCCTAGTCTTTCGTACTGTCTTTTTTGTGCTGTCGCCATCGATAAACCATATTTCGCCAGCTGAAGATTGCTATGGTTATCGTTCTGTAGCCATAGCAAAAATATACCTTCTCAGCGCTAGCTATCGCTAAACCCACTTTTTTTGCTCCCGTTGCTTTACCAAAAGTATGTAAAAGTTATTTTGATAAAAATGACAAAACAGTAGACGATAGTTAAAAGGGGCTGATTTTTATTGAACGATGAATCTTTCAACGATAGGTCATCGTTACGATATTTGATACATATAGGGAGTAGGGTATGAAGGTTTTAATTAGTGGTGGCTCAGGGTTTTTGGGTAGTGCGTTTAGCCGAGAGTTAATCGAACGGTATCGCACGCAAGGTAAAGAGGTGATGATTACTTGGCTGACCAGAGATAGCAGTCAAGCTCATCCTGATGACATCAGTATGATGACTTACGATGAGCTTGCAACCTCTGATATGAGCTTTGATGTCATACTGAATTTAGCTGGCGCAGGTATTGCTGACGCGCGTTGGAGCGATGAGCGCAAAGAGCAGTTAATAGCCAGTCGTATTAAGCCTACTCAATCGATATTAAGCTTCATCCAACGTACTGCAACAAAGCCAAAACTACTAGTAAGCGGCTCAGCAATCGGTTGGTACGGCACGCAAGGTGATAAGCCATTAACTGAACACAGCAGTTTTGAGACAGACTTTGCCCATCGCTTATGTGAGGAGTGGGAGAGCTTGGCGCTCAAAGCGACTGATTACGATGTTCCTGTCGCTATTGTACGAACAGGCGTTGTGATACATCCTGAAGGCGGTATGGTGGCCAAATTATTACTGCCATTTAAGTTTGGCGTTGGCGGGCAGTTGGGTGATGGTCAACAAATTATGAGCTGGATTAGCCGTGACGATTGGGTAGGGGCGGCGATTTTTATTATTGAGCAGCATCTTGTCAGTCAATTTGGCCATAAACAAAGAGTTTCACATAACGATAATGTTATAGATACAAGAAGTGATACGCCAGCCTTTGTCTATAATCTCACGGCACCCAATCCTGTGAGTAACCATACTTTTACTAAAACGCTTGGCTCATGGTTACATCGGCCGACACTTTTTACCTTGCCAGAATTTTTACTCAAGCTGATGTTTGGTGAGATGTCAACGCTACTAATAGATGGTCAGAAGGTGCTGCCACAAGCGCTTCTTGATGCAGGTTACACATTCAAGCACGTGACACTCAAACAAGCATTAGAGGATCAGAAGTAGTTACATCATGATTGTTTCATGTGAAACATAAGAAGGTCGGCTTATATTAAATATTCACTAGATTGTATTTCTGTCTAAGGGCAATCCATGCGCTATGCATTTTTCATCACCATTTTTTTGCTCTTGCAGCTGTTTAGTGCGGGCGCTGCTCTAAGCTTACAGTGGTGGTTACAGCCTTGGATCACGCCAGCGCTTCAGATCGCTATATGGTCTGCTATATTTATCACGACTAACGGATTGTTAATATTAAGTGTCAAAAGAGCGTTTGCCAATAGCTACCGCTGGGTTAGCGGTTGGATGTTGGTTATGCATTTTATGTTGCTCACGGCATTGCTGATAAGCCTACTCTATGGTGGATACTGGCTAATAGTCCTGCTGTCAGGTAATGTGACCAATGACCTGAGCAGTATCGCTATTGGATTACGCGCCCTAGCCTTGATTATATTTATAGGACTATTCTCTTATGCGCTGCATAGTGCTTATGTGCCAGTCGTACGTAAGCTGTCCATTAGTATCAACAAACCGCTCGCTAAACCATTGCGCATTGCGGTCGCGAGTGACCTACATTTAGGACGATTATTTGGCGTAGCAGCGATAGATAGGTTAAACCGTCTGATGATTGATTCGCAATCTGATATGCTGCTTATGCCAGGTGATATCATGGATGACAATACAGACGCGTTTAATAACTATAATATGGCAAAAAACTTAGCTGAGCTGTGCGCTAATCTACCATATGGCGTCTATGCAACGCTGGGTAATCATGATTTGTATGGTCACGAACAGCCAATCAGCCAAGCGTTAGTCGATGCAGGCGTACATTTATTAAATGACGATGTGCTTGATATCGAACATGAGGGTCAGCCTATATGGCTGGTTGGACGTTTTGATAATCATAAACGCCAGCGTGTCGCGACAACTGACCTGCTCGCGAAAGTTTATACTTCACAGCCAGTGATACTGCTGGATCATAGACCAAGCGATATTGATGAGCACAGTCAGTTACCAATCGATCTACAGGTATCGGGACACACTCACAATGGACAAGTATTCCCCGCCAACTTCATCGTGAGCGCCATAAACCGATTAGGCTATGGGTATGAGGCCATCGGTAGAGGACACTTCGTGGTGTCCTCGGGTTATGGCTTTTGGGGTATTCCGTTTCGATTGGGCTCACGCTCAGAAATTTGGTTAATTACCGTTTCTGGTCATACTAATAAATAGCTAGTACCAGCTAACCGCTATGCCACGAGCTGCGATTTTGTACTAATGACCTCATGGACGAAGCCGCCAAAACCATTAATAATATTTTTTGTTTCCTGCCCAAGTCCTTGATGCACGCTCATAAAATGAATAAAGCCATGCGGTGCACCCAGCACAGTATGGGTCTCAACAGGGACTTTATAACTCTCTAACTGCTTGGCATAAGCAAATGCCTCGTCACGCAATACATCGAGTTCAGCGGCGACGATATAGGTGGGACATACTTTGCTGTTATCACCAAGCATTGGTGAATTTAGTATATGTATGCGTGGCAATAGACTATTCTCAAGACAAGCAGCGTCAAATACTGCCACATCAGCGTGATCCAATAGCAGGCCTTCACCATATAGCTCCCAACTCGGATAATCTGTCTCGATATCAGTCACAGGATATAGCGGCATCTGTGCTAGCGGCGTAGGTAGCTCCTTTAATAGATCAAACATTTTCTGACCATCTGCACCCAAATCTAACCAAGCGTTTTCGTTTGGTGCAGTGAGTTGCTGTGCAATCAAGGTAGAAAGGCCACCACCTGCGCTATCGCCTGCAAGAACGATACGTGACGGTAAGGCACCTAAGGTATGGCAATGCTCAGCAAGCCAAGCATAAGCGGTGATACAGTCTTTTAGGGCTGCGGGTGCAGGACACTCAGGAGCCAAGCGATAATCCACACTGACCACGGGCCAACCAGTCTGCTCACAGACCGCGTGACAGAACTCGTGATGTGTGTCGACATCACCAATACAAAACCCACCACCATGAAAAAACAACATGGCTGCTTTGTCAGGGTTATGGGCACGTCTTTTTTTAGGGCCAATGCTCTTGGTACCTGCCTGATAGCAGCGAATGGTCATATCGCCATCATCCGCGTTGGCTATGGTTTTATCTTCCCAATTGACAGGTGTTTCACCTTTTTTGATAAAAGGTTTGATGTTACTTAGCATACTGCCACCCGCTTGGTGCCACACGCTCGGTGCTTGCATCGCCACCGCATCCGCAGCAAACCTTTCACGGAGTTCATGCATGGGCGTCAGCTCTAATGGCGTCTTAAGATGACTGTTCACCGCGAGGATCAGGCGCAAATGAGCATTGGCGTGCAGATATTGCTTTGAGTGAGGTCCTTTTAAGTAACCAATCAAACCTTCTAATACTGGCGTTGGTAGATAGCCAAGACCTTTCATCGCATAGTGCAGAGTGTGTGGTTGGCAATGTGTCATTGGGTTATAACTGAGCATTTTTTCTTTCACGCTCAAACGCTTTTTTTGCAAACCGTTGTCTTTCGCTTCACTAATCATCTCATCGTTTGACGCCAAATGCAGCGCCATCAATGTTTTGTTCAGTAAGGTATTGATTGATGATACTGTTGAATTAGACATAACATCTCTCATAACTGTTTTTGAGTGTTTACTGTTACATCAGCGTACACTTTAGAGTAAGGAATAATATTTGTAGCAATAATAAGGCAGTAGTGCGTAAAACAGGGTGTTATTTAGTAATGGCGTGGGTAGCAACGGTAACCTATTTAGAGTAATTGACGGTTTTTTGTACGTTTTGTTAACGTATATTAAGACCAGTTGACACAGCGGAGAAATGCTGAGTACTTGTTTTAAAGAAAGATCTAACCATATTTGTCGTAAATGCGAAAAATTCCTTTGCTTTAGGCTTGAAATTTATACTTACTACCTTTATCAAGCAGCTATTAGCACGTATTAATAAAAAAAATGAGTGATAACCGTTAAGTATCTGATAAAGGCATGATACAGCCAGCGATTGGCTGATTTATTGTGTCTTATCTCAATTATTATTGACATTCCAAGGAGCTATCATGAGCGAGCAAAATACCAACCAAGAAAACTTTGATCAAACAGTGGCGCATGACAATGTTGATCACAAAGACAGCATCTTAGAAGAAACCATGAACGAGTTTGATCCACAGAACAACTCAGGTGAAGAAGCTACCATCGAAAATGAGATCGATCTTGATACGTTCAAAGCGCGTATCGCTGAGTTAGAAGGTGAAGTGAAGCAAGCCAAAGAAAGCACTGCCCGCGCCAACGCTGAAGCTTACAATGCACAAAAGCGCGCCGAGCAAGAAGCAGATAAAAGCAAAAAATTCGCTCTCCAGAAATTTGCAAAAGAGTTACTCGATATCGTTGATAATTTAGAGCGTGCTATCGAAAACGCAGACGCGAATGACCCAGTCGCTGAAGGGGTTCAATTAACTCACAAAGCATTGGTCTCTGTACTTACACGTCATGGCGTAGAAGTAGTCGATCCAGAAGGTGAGAAATTCAACGCGGACTTCCATGAAGCTGTGGGTATCGATCCAGAAGCAGAAGCTGATACCGTCGGTACAGTCCTACAAAAAGGCTATAGCTTAAACGGTCGTCTGCTACGTCCAGCCATGGTACGTGTTGGTCAATAATATTTTTTGGGGCTAAACCCTACTAATATGAAGGTTTTTCACAAAAAATCACAGGAAAGACTGTTTTTGCTTGATTACCGCCTTGAAAAATACAACAAGCAAACCGATATATAGCAACAAGTGACCGACTACGGTCTGGATAAATAAGTATTTATAGTTAAAAACAAATTAGGAGCAATTGATTATGGGTAAAGTAATTGGTATTGATTTAGGTACGACTAACTCGTGTGTAGCAGTAATGGAAGGTGACAAAGTTAAAGTCATCGAAAATGCTGAAGGTACGCGTACCACACCATCAATCGTCGCTTATAAAGATGACGAAACATTGGTTGGTCAGTCAGCGAAGCGTCAAGCGGTCACCAATCCAAGCAACACTTTGTTTGCGATTAAGCGTTTGATCGGTCGTCGTTTTGATGACAAAGTCGTGCAAAAAGACATCGGTATGGTGCCTTACAAAATCGCTAAAGCAGACAACGGCGATGCGTGGGTAGAAATCAACGGTAAAAAGCTTGCGCCACCACAGGTTTCTGCTGAAATTTTGAAAAAAATGAAAAAAACAGCAGAAGACTATCTTGGTGAGAGCGTAACCGAAGCAGTCGTAACTGTACCTGCTTACTTCAATGACTCACAGCGTCAAGCAACCAAAGATGCGGGTAAAATTGCGGGCCTCGATGTAAAACGTATCATCAACGAGCCAACTGCCGCAGCACTTGCTTATGGTATGGACAAGAAGCAAGGCGATAGCACTGTTGCTGTATATGACTTGGGTGGTGGTACTTTCGATATCTCAATCATCGAAATCGCAGACGTTGACGGTGAGCAACAGTTTGAAGTACTAGCGACCAACGGTGATACATTCCTAGGTGGTGAAGACTTTGACTCAGCATTGATCGATTTCTTAGTGGCTGAATTCAAAAAAGAACAAGACGTTAACCTAAAAGGTGACTCTCTTGCGATGCAGCGTCTAAAAGAAGCGGCTGAAAAAGCGAAGATTGAGCTATCAAGTGCACAAAGCACTGAAGTGAACTTGCCATATATTACTGCTGATAGCAGTGGTCCTAAGCATTTGGTTGTGACCATCAGTCGCTCAAAACTAGAGAGCCTAACTGAAGAGTTAGTACAGCGCACCATGGGCCCTTGTAAAATCGCCCTTGAAGATGCTGGCCTAAAAATCGGCGATATCGATGACGTTATCCTCGTTGGTGGTCAGACGCGTATGCCGCTAGTACAACAAAAAGTACAAGAATTCTTCGGTCAAGAGCCACGTAAAGACGTGAACCCTGACGAAGCAGTTGCAGCTGGTGCGGCAATCCAAGGCGCGGTATTATCTGGTGATAAAACTGACGTATTGCTACTTGATGTAACGCCATTGACCCTAGGTATCGAAACCATGGGCGGTGTGATGACGCCAGTTATCGAGAAAAACACCATGATTCCTACCAAGAAATCACAGGTATTCTCAACGGCTGAAGACAACCAGCCAGCGGTAACCATTCAGGTATATCAAGGCGAGCGTAAAATCGCTAACCAAAACAAACTGCTTGGTCGTTTTGACTTGACGGATATTCCACCAGCACCACGTGGCTTACCACAAATCGAAGTGTCTTTTGACATCAATGCTGACGGTATCATGAACATTTCAGCAACTGATAAAGGTACTGGTAAAGCGCAAAGCATCCAGATCAAAGCGGATTCTGGTTTGTCGGACGAAGAAGTCGAACAAATGGTTCGTGATGCAGAGGCTAATGCTGCTGAAGATGAGAAGTTCGCTAACCTAGCGCAAGTTCGTAACGAAGCAGATGGTCGTATTCATGCGGTACAAAAAGCGCTGAAAGAAGCAGAAGATAAAGTGACTGATGAAGAAAAATCAACAGTAGAAACTGCGATCACTGAGCTTGAAGCGGCAGCGAAAGAAGACGATCATGACGAAATCAAAGCCAAGCTTGAAGCATTAGACAACGCATTCTTGCCAGTTAGCCAGAAGATTTATGCTGACAGTGGAGCAGGTAGCGAGGGTATGGATCCAAGCCAGTTCCAACAAGGTGCTGACGCTAATGGTAGCAACCAAGCGGATGATGACGTTGTTGATGCTGAGTTTACTGAAGTAGACGAAGACAAAAAGTAATACCAAACCCAAAAACGCGATTAGCTGTGTCAAACTCGCTTAGTCTACTAAATGTAGTACTTACGCTCGTTTTCCTTGCTACTCACGTTTTTGAGAGTGGTAGAATTGGTAAGTAGTCAATTTAAAAAAACGCATCTTTTGAGATGCGTTTTTTTATGCCTGATATTCAAGTATATATTTTCAAGCGTGCCGTTATGGCAAACGCGCATCAATCATTAGTACGTCGTAAGTCAGATATACGCAAGGCTGATCGTCCTCATCTATGCCCGAAAACTGCTGCCAATAATCGCGCTCGAATGCTTGCAAGCGGGTTTTGGTCCAGACAAAAGGCTGTGTGTTGGACGTTTGCTCACCAATCGTTTGCCTGCTATGTGTTTGATTGGTAGAGACACCGGTCATCTTCATATGTTTAAGCACATCATAAGGCTGGGCAAAAGGCACGTTAAAGCGCTGCGTTGATAGCTTTATGTGTCTAAATCCTGTTTGATCCAGTGCTGATTGCCATTCACTAATATCTGGATAATGCAGTCCTTGCCGTGTCAGTGTCTTTATTTGCAAAAAATTATCTGGGGTAAAGGTGCTTAGTAATAATTGTCCATTAGGTTTTAGCCGCGAGGCTGACTGTGCGATAAAGCTGAGTGGATTATCAAACCACTGAATCGCACTGGCACTGATGACTAAGCTATGCTCACCGCCTAAATCCATCGTTTCCGCATCGCCAATAAGGATTTGTGCTTGTGGCAACAACTCCTGTAAATGAGTGGCTTGCTGCTCACATAACTCGTTGATACACCATCGCTCACTTTGTACATATGCTGCCAGTAGCTGCGTTAGTTGTCCCGTGCCTGCACCGATCTCAAGCACACTGTCTTGATTGGTATTATCGATAGCCATCAATAAGTGCTGACAAACCTGCTGCTGAATGTGAGCATGTTTATCGTACTGACTGGCTTGAGAAAAATGCCGCGCAATGGTCTGCTTGCGGGCACTTAGCTCAGAAGTAGTGAAGGGATGTTCCATAATCGTTCTTTCACATAAAATTTTATAATGAGCATCAAAAACTGCTGTCGTCATATAGATAATTGCATGATCAGGCGCTCGCACTCAGCATGGGTAATGGCTGCGTTGAGTACCAAGCGAATACGTGATGTATTGGCAGGGACGGTCGGTGGCCTAATGGGTAAGGCATAAAATCCAGCGGCTTGGAGCTGTTTCGCTTTTGCCATCGTACGAGCGTTGTCACCCAAAATATAAGGCACAATGGGTGACTCGTAAATAGGATCTTTTGCTGCTGATGCTACACGATATTCAGGGCTAATGGCTTGGCTCAGCTGTAATGAAATCTGCGCCAAATGCTGTCGCCGCGTCTGTAGCTGCGGCATTTTTGCCAAAATAAACCGTGTCCATGCATGATTGATTGGTGGCAATGCGGTACTAAAAATCAGCGGACGCATCTGATTGATGAGCCATGATTTGACCACCTCATCACATATTATATAAGCGCCAACGGAAGCAAACGCTTTACCAAACGTACCCACTAGGTAGTCAATCTCAGTGAGCGTATTTGTTTCTTCGGCTAGCCCTAATCCTTGAGTTCCCAGTACACCGACAGCATGGGCTTCGTCGACATACAGCTCAATACGACTGTCAGTGGCTTTTAGCTCAACTAATGCGGGTAGGTCAGCGCGATCCCCGTCCATGCTAAAAATACTTTCGGTGACGATGATGATACGCTCCACGTCCTCTTCAACCTGCATAAGCATAGCAGCCAAATGCGCATAATCATTATGTCGATAGCGGCGATACAGACACCGTTTACTTTCGCTTAGCCTGATACCATCAATCATACTGACGTGTATCAACTTGTCTGCCAAAATAACCGTCTTCACTGATAGTGCAGTCAATGCAGGTAAAATCCCGATATTGGCGTGGTAGCCACTATTTAATACCAACGCAGATTTCGTCGCGGTTTGATTTATTCCAGCTGCGGTTTCATACCAAGCTTGTAGCCCATACTCTAACGCCTGTAGCTGTGTATCGTTACCAGTTAACAGACGCGATGATGTTGCACTCATTTTGGGCAAACAGTCCATTGATTGCTGAATAAACTCGAAAAACTCACGCTGCAACTCAGCATCACTGCCCAAACCTAGATAATCGTTGCTAGCAATATTTAATAGGGTATTGTCATTAACAATTACATACCGTCCTTGATGTTCGATATCTGGTAATTTGCGATACTGCTGTTTATCTTTGAGTTGTAAGAGCGCAGTTTGTAGCTTTGCGTTGATAGAAGCTGACATACAGAACCGTCCTTTTTCTTTATTCGTCAGTATACGCGGAACACAATGAGTAGGGATTATTGCACAAAAACGTGATGTGTAACAAAAAGTTTCATATATCAGCCTTTGTAACCCGAGCACTGACAAATGCTTTCAAATCTTAACTCTCATACCATTAAACACTGACAGAGTGTCTGAAATAGTTTGTTACTATGTACCCATCGTTAGCAAACAAGGCGATAGGGCCAAATGGTCAATACAACTAAATAACTTGTTTGTCCACATTTACTTGAAGGAGCTAATAATGAAAACTCTACAAAAAACTATACTTGCACTAGCAACTGGTTCTTTACTTACTGTAGGTGCAAACGCCGCTGTTAACTATGGTAACGGCTACACGGGTCAACCGTATGTTGGTGCTAAAATTGGTCAATTTGACAATGATGTAAGTGGCGACGATCCAACTGCTTATGGTGTGTATGCTGGTTATAACTTCGATCCTAACTTTGGTATGGAAGTTGAATATGTTGGTTCAGATGATGCCGACCTAGACAACAATGCTGGCGACTATGATACCAAAACTTATGGCGCGTACGGTACTTACCGTTATATGTTCCCAAATACTGCACTATATGCCAAAGGTAAGCTTGGTATCGCTAAAACAGAGCTAGAAGCTGATTTTGATAATGGTAGCAGCGATTCAGTGAGTGATACTGGTATTGCTGGTGGTATCGGTCTTGGTTACGCAGTGAATCCTAACTTCAATGTCGAAACAGAGTATGCCATGATGGATAGTGATGCAGATACTAAGCTGCTTACTGTAGGCGCTAACTTAAAGTTCTAAGCTAATATAGCTTACCTGTAATTGTAGTCAAAAACGAAGAAACGACCATTTTATATGGTCGTTTTTTTATGCCTGTAAAATATTTTTGCAACATATGTTTACTTTGGTAAATAATTTGGTATGATACCGCCACTACTAATAACAAGTAGAAAATAGTTCAGTACTATTTGATATTAAACAAATTATTTGTTTATTAAATCCAAGGTTGAGAAAACTTTATGAAAAATCTACAAAAAGCGTTACTTGCGGTAATCGTAGGCTCAGTAATGACAATGAGTGCGCAAGCAGCTATCTCTTATGGTGCTGGTCAATCGTACGTTGGTGCTAAAATTGGTCAGTATGATGCAGAAGATACGGATGACGAAGCATTATCGTACGGCGTTTATGGCGGTTACAAGTTTACGCCAGAGTTTGGCGTTGAAGCTGAGTATCTAACTACAAGTGATGCTGACGTATTCGATGATAGTTTTGAAAAATTAGAATATAGTGGCGAAGTTTACGGCCTATATGCAACATATGATTATGTCCTGCCAAACACTGCTCTATATGCAAAAGGCCGTTTAGGTATCGCAAAAAATGAACTCGAAGTAGATTACACAGATAAAGAAGATTCTTTTTATAGCTACAATGTAAGTGAGTCTGAGACTGGCATTGCCGGTGGTCTAGGGTTGGGATACAACATTACACCAATGGCTTCTGTTGAAGTTATGTATAACATGTATCCTAGTGTTGAAGACATCGATGTTGATGGCGTAACTTTAGGCGCTCACGTTAAGTTCTAATTCATTCAAAAAGAAATAAAAAAAACGATCACTTTAAGTGGTCGTTTTTTTTGTGTCGATTTTAGCATTCATTGTGCTTGTTTTATCAAAATACCACACCATAAATAATAATAGGTAATTGATTTTTAAGATAATATTATCTGCAAAACTGTGCTACATTGGAAGGTGGGCAGATACAGGAGTAGACAGCGATGATTGAGACTATCTGGATGATTGAACCTTGGCATTGGTTGGTGTTGGGCTTCTCCTTGATGATTGCTGAGATATTTATTCCAACTTTTGCAAGTCTTTGGTTTGGCGCGGCCGCCGTGATCGTTGCCGCTTTAGCGTGGCTGTTGCCTATCCCGTTATTATTTCAGGTACTGATCTGGCTTACGCTATCGGTTTTGTTTATGTTTGCTTGGGTCAAATACATCAAGCCGCTGTCAATGAACCGCAAAAAGGCGGGGCAGAGTAGCGATCTGATTATTGGTGAGACGGGCATGATCATGGTCAAACCGCAAAAAGGCATTTCAGGTATGGTGCGTTTTAACGTGCCCATTTGGGGTGCAGATGAGTGGCCATGTCGCACAGCAGGCGTGAATGTCGAGACAGGTGATCGTGTGGTAGTCATAAAGGTGGTTGGCGATGAGATGGTGGTTGCACCCACGCAGCGCCTTCAAGCACCCAAAACCATACGGCCAAACATTACTCCGACGATTAATAGTCAAGTGCTTGCAAGTAGCAAAATGCCTGCCAAACAATCTAAAGCGAGTAGACTGAGCTTGCACAAACCCGATCTCAAAGAGACAGGTACTAGCAAATAAACGTTATCAGGTACCAAAGATTTTTAAATTAAGAAAAAAAGGACGTAAATCACGTTGCTGGCAAATAAAGCGAGGGTCAAGGAGAATCACATGGGTAGCATCTTGAGTAGTTTAAATGGCGTCGGTATCGTGATGCTGGTATTGGCAGTACTGGTGGTCTTTACCGTCTTTAAGAGCGTTTGTATCGTTCCGCAAGGGTATAAGTGGGTCGTGCAGCGGCTAGGTAAATATCAGCAAACACTAGAGCCTGGCTTTAGCATTATCATTCCTTTTGTGGATAGAGTCGCTTATAAAGTTACCACAAAGGACATCGTATTAGACATTCCATCACAAGAAGTCATTACCCGTGATAACGTCGTTATCATCGCTAATGCCGTGGCTTATATCAACATCTTGCGTCCAGATAAAGCGGTCTACGGTATTGAAGATTATGAGCATGGTATCCGCAATTTGGTGCAAACCTCCTTGCGCTCGATTATTGGTGAAATGGATTTGGATAATGCCTTATCAAGTCGTGATGAGATTAAAGCCTTGCTCAAACATGCGATTTCAGAAGACATCGCAGATTGGGGTATTACGCTTAAAACTGTAGAGATTCAAGACATTAATCCCTCGCAAACCATGCAAGCCTCTATGGAAGAGCAAGCAGCCGCAGAGCGTTTACGCCGTGCGACCGTTACTCGTGCCGATGGTCAAAAACAAGCGGCTATTTTGGAAGCAGATGGTCGTCTGGAAGCCTCACGCCGTGATGCAGAAGCGCAAGTGGTATTGGCTAAAGGCTCAGAGGAGTCGATTCGTCTTATCACAGCGGCGATGGGTGACGAAGAGATGCCGATTGTCTATTTACTTGGCGAGCAGTATATCAAGTCCATTCGCCAACTGGCAGAGTCTGACAACTCAAAAATGGTGGTGTTGCCAGCAGATATTTTGAGCACTGTTAAAGGCATGGTTGGCGATAAATTAAAGCTGTAAATATCCACAGTAATATCTAAAAAAAGACCTCGTTTGAGGTCTTTTTAATGGCTAATAGTTGGCTGCCAAGTCGTTATATCAGATAACTTTTGAGAAACGGTTTTTATGTTTCTTCTCCAAATATTCATCAAATACCATGGCGACATTGCGACCAAGCAAGCGGCCCCTAGGTAAGATACGAATGCCAGCAGCATCCATATCAATCAGTCTATCTGCTTGCATCTCGCCCAGCTGTTGAATCTCATCAATAAAATAGGTAATCGCATCGATACCGAATTTTTGATTCACATCTTTAAAATCAAGATAGTCATGGCAAAGAAGGTTCATGATGACATATTCACGTAAGCGATCTTTGATGGACGTCTTAATATATTTCACGGCAGGCATGACCATAGGATTAATTTTCGCCATATCAATCTTAGCTTGGTAGTTCTGTAGATCGGTGTCGTTTTGCAGTATATAGCGCGTATTGCTGTTGGCAATTTGACTGATGGATGAGACGCCAAAGCCCAATAAGTCACAATCACCCATGATGGTATAACCCTGAAAGTTACGATGTAACTTGCCTTCGCGCTGGGCGATCGCCAGCTCGTCATCAGGTTTGGCAAAGTGATCGATACCGATATATTGATAACCCGCTTCAGTTAGCATATTGATGGTATTACCGAGCATGGTCAATTTAGCCGCTGGGCTGGGCAGATCTTCGTCTCTGATCTGACGTTGAGCTTTGAAACGCTCAGGCAGATGCGCGTAGTTAAAGACAGACAGGCGATCTGGTGACATCTCGATGATACGATGTACGGTTTTGTCCAAAGTAGCAGGCGTTTGATGCGGTAAACCATAAATCAAATCAATATTGATAGAGTGAAAACCAAGCGCGCGCGCCTCTGTCAAGACACTCTCAATAAGCTCTGCTGAGTGCACACGATTGACGGCAATTTGTACCGTTTCATCTAAGTCTTGCACGCCTAAACTGATACGATTAAAACCGAGGTTGCGTAATATCTTGAGCGTATTATCACTCAGCTCACGCGGGTCGATTTCGATAGAATAGTCGCCTTCATCGTCTGGCAAAAACTCAAACTGAGTCTGCAAAAATTCCCACAGTTTAACCATCTCTTCATCACGCAAAAATGTTGGCGTACCACCGCCCAAATGTAGCTGCTTGACTAAAGGTTTTTCGCTACCTTCTGGCACAGACAGCAAACGGCGTTTAAGGGCAATCTCAGCCATTAAATATTGCAGATAATCACCAGAATCGCTATTTTTTTTGGTGATGATTTTATTGCATGCGCAGTAATAGCAAAGATGACGGCAAAACGGAATATGGAAGTATAAAGATAAAGGCGCGCGTGACTCACGATTCTGCAGGATTTTTGTTTCAAGACCGACTGCCTCAAAACTACTTGTCTCGAAGCTATCTGGTATCGGCATAAACTCTAACGCCGTCGGGTAGGAGGTATAACGCGGTCCCGAGCGATTGTACTTATTGATGATAGACTCATCAAATGCTGGTAGCTGTTTACTGGTGATACTGCCACGTGTACTGGCATAAGGGTTGTCGGGTTGCATAACAGGGCGCATAGTAGTTGGCGGCTCGTCCGCACGATTGTAGGGCTGCTGATTGCTCTGTTCTGAATAGTCTGTCATGCGGTATTCCTCGTTTTGACTCTCGACACTGCTGGGTTTTATGTTATCAATGACTCATATTTGGAGTCTATTTTGTATTTTTATAATTGGTTAATAGAACTGTTTGAATCGTCTATTAGTAGCAATAGGTGTCGCTAAATATATAGCAGCTAGTATAGCAAATCCTTATTAACAGTGGGGAGGTCGGTGAGTGTTCTTAAGTGCTGAAGGAGGATTGTTATGCAAATATAGAAAACCCCAGTGCTAAGCTGAGGTTTTTTATATTTATGCTTTTTTCTATGAAAACTATTCTCTTAGCTGAAGAGTATTACCAACGGCCTGATCGTTGACTTCAGCTTGACTAAACGGTAAGCGTATCCAGTCTTTAGCTGAATAACGACGTGTCTGATCACGATGGTAAGGGCGTGTACTGTCTGAGGCCTGTGAGTAAGCCAATAGCGCCTCTACGACGGGTCCTTTACTATCAAAGGTGACGGTCTGCATATAGGTAGGACCATTGGTAATTGGCTTATAAGTACCATCTTCGTTTAGTTCTGGACCTTGAGCAACGTTAAATATACCTTCGCGTCCAAGTCCACCATGCATAGGGATTTTTTCATTGTTATTGCCTGCATCGATGACATATTGTAGATCTGCCAAAGTCGCATCAAGCGCTATATTTTTGCTATTAAAGAAGGCAATCGCATCTCCCAATGCGCTGCGGGTATTGTCATTGATAATGAGGTCACGAGGCGTGTTGACAGGGTCGTTAATATCAAATTTAACATTGAATGCATCGTCCGTGGTTTCCGTAAAATTGACTTTGCGCCAGAATTCTCTAAATACATGAGCGCCTTTACTATCTAAATTATCACGACGATCCCAATTGCTCAAAACTGCACAAGCCTGAGTGGCATCGATCGTACCACCGCTGGTCAGTGGCATCACAGGATTGGCTGTACAGTCTGCCAACACATCATCGAGCACGAGCTCGGCGACGTAGCTGCGGTTGCCATAGACAACGTCTTGCATATTATCTAAATTAAAGGTGTTGCCACCAAGTTGGTCTTTATTGCTGAGTCTATCTGAGATCTGTGTCAGTCCCATGCGCGAACGCATCAGCAACGGCACACCATCTACGGCATTAGGCCCTAAAAATGGCGATAGACGACGACGTAGGAGAGGTGAAAACCCAGTTAAAGGTTGCTTGGGGTTGCTCAACCAGTAGCTGTCATTTGAGTTGGCGACGTAATCATCACGAATTAAGAAAGGCAGATTTGAGCGTCCGAAAATACCTGCTTGCGGCGAGTCAGCATCATTGCCCCATTCACAGGCAGCTGTGGCTCCGTTTAGTGCTGGCAAGTCTGATGCAATCAACGCGCCAAGGAATGGACCAGCATTGGCACTACAAGATTCTAGCTGTTGTTTGGTGACATGCGGTACGGTTGAGATATCGGCATATAGTGCTTTACCATAGCGATCAGTGGCAATGGTATTGACGAAGCCGAGACCAAGGGTATCTTGCATTCTATCAACCAAGTCTTCCACACTGCGCGCTTTGTTCATACTACGCCATTGATTCAGGGCACGCGGGTTTTCAGAAGCTGCATCACGGATCGTATAAGCGAGATTGTTATCGCCCCAGTTAGGTAATTGACCGTTCAGTGCTTTCACATTCAGCATAGGTCCATACTGTGATAAGTAGATAGGACGAACCAATGTCTGATTGTTCGGCAGTTGAATGGTCACATCGACTTTTTCGATATCACGTTGCTCAAACACACCTGTACTGTTTTGATAGTTGTATTTCATAGGATTGCCATTTACCAAACTGAGTTGGTAAAGGGTGAAGCGTTTGGCGGTCGAAACTGTATGGCTCCAAGCCACATCCTTGTTGAAACCGATGTTAATAAAGGGTTGACCTTGTTGAGCGGAGCCCATCACATCAAGCTCGCCTGGTAAGGTCAAATGAAACTCGTAAAAGCGCTGCACACCTTCCCATGGCTCATGCGGGTTACCATATAAGATGCCACTATCTGTACCAGTTACCTCGCTGCCAAAAGCATAAGCATTGCTGCCACCTTTCATTGCATTGATCGTGGAGTTATCAAACTCGGCTACTGGCTCTGGATCAACGGTACGCATTCTACTGCTGTTCATCGTTGCATTTGAATCAGGCGGTGCGGCCGCTACGATGGGTCGGACAAAGTTAGACAGTCCACCGCGCAAGTTCGCTTTGCCATATACGGTCAGCAAATCATCAATCGTGATTTCACGTACCCATTCTGCACCCGCACAATCAGGATTGATGTTATCAACCCCTTTATCCCGTAGGTATCGGCTATAGCCAGCCGCGTAACCAGTGACCGCATCAACGACCTCTGGATCCTGAGCAGCCAAAAATTTAGCGCGTCTCTCCGGAGAGTTGTACCACGTATAAAAAACGTCGCTGTCCACGTCGCCTTCGTCGCCCAGATACCGCATACTTTGGCCGCTAGCCACGACGACTTCACGCGCCAGCGAGCAGATATTATCCTCGGCAAAGGCATAACCCACGCCGTAGCCAAGTCCTTTATAGTCTTTGGCAGTGATATGAGGTATACCGAACTCGGTACGTTGAATATTTGCTGAATAAGTTGATTGAGAGGTAAATGAATCGTTATCGTCGTCGCCGAAACAACCAGATAACCCTATAGAGACTGCCACTATGAGTAGCGCGAGCCTAGGCACACGCCGATTAAGCATATCGATGCTCATAAGCTTATCCATCCATGGTTAGTTGGTGTGTATAAAGCCGTAGAAAACAGCAATCACCGAGCTTTATATGATCAATAAAATCCTTTTATTGCCAATGCTCTTTTTAACTCTGGACGTGCCATACTGAGAAAATTTTTTACTGTATCTAGCCTATCTAATAGGCATTGAGTCAATCAAAAAATCAAGTCAGTTAAGACGAGGCATAAGAGCACCTACTTATCATATAATAATTTTTGATAACTATGCTAGTAAATAAAATAGACTATAAAACACGACATTTGCGCGTTGATAAATAATACTTTATCATCGATTAATCTCTAATATCAGGAAACGCTGATGTCGTTTGCTCAAGTCTATACCCGCTCAGTCGTCGGTTTACATGCACCCAAAGTTATCATCGAGGTTCATCTATCACAAGGACTACCTGCCCTGACTATCGTTGGTTTACCAGAAGCGGCGGTACGCGAGAGTAAAGATAGGGTACGCTCTGCCATTCTTAATTCAGGGTTTCAATTTCCTAATCGGCGTCTAACGATCAACTTAGCACCTGCTGATTTACCCAAAGATGGCGCGCGTCTAGATTTACCGATTGCCATCGGCATCTTGGCGGCAAGCGGACAAATTGAGCCAGAAGTGTTGTCAGGGTTTGAATTTATTGGAGAGTTGGCACTCAACGGTGAGCTTCGGCAGGTAACCGGCAGTTTGGCAGTGGCACGCGCGATTAAAGCGGAAGGACTCGCGTTAAAGTTATCACAAGCGATAGACGCAAATGAACAAGCACAAAGTGAGCTCAATCCTTCACAGCAAGCTAAGCAAACACCTCAACTTATTGTACCGATTGATAATGGGCGGGAGGCCAGTCGCGTCGATGGCGTGACGGTACTGGCTGCACAGAGCCTAAAAGCAGTTTGCAGTCACTTACAGTCGCTAGTTGCCCCAAACGCAACCTATGAATGTTTGGAAGTGGTACAGCCTAGTTCTGCACAGCAACATGTTGGCTATCAAGTGGATTTAGCTGATGTCAAAGGACAGCACCATGCCAGACGCGCGCTGGAGATTGCAGCAGCTGGCGGTCATTCTTTATTATTTACAGGGCCGCCAGGGTCGGGCAAGACGCTCATGGCGTCACGTTTGCCGACGATATTGCCTGATCTCAGTGATGAGGATGCGCTCGAGGTAGCTAGTACGTATTCAGTGGCAGACAGTGATTACGATTACGGCACACGTCCCTTTAGACAAGTGCATCACACCATATCAGCCGTGGCTTTGGTTGGCGGCGGCTCACGGCCCAAACCGGGTGAGATTACGCTTGCTAATAAAGGCGTGTTATTCCTTGATGAGTTACCAGAGTTTGATCGCAGTGTGCTTGAGGTATTGCGCCAGCCGTTAGAAGCCAAGCAAATCACCATTAGCCGTGCCAACTCGCAAATGACCTTTCCAGCGAACTTCCAACTGGTCGCAGCGATGAATCCGTGCCCGTGTGGTTATGACGGCGATACCTCAGGTCGCTGCCGCTGTCGACCTGAGCAAATCAAACGCTATCAAGATAAACTGTCAGGGCCACTATTAGATCGTATTGATTTGCATATTACCGTACCAGCATTGCCCATTGCTGACTTGCAAAGCGCGCAGGCAGGTGAAACTTCCAAACAAGTACGCGAGCGAGTAGCAGCCGCGCATCAGCATCAATTAAAACGACAACGAAAAGTTAATAATGAGCTAAGCCCGAGCGAAATCGATGAATACATCAAACTCGGCGACAGCGAAAAGCAACTATTGCAACTTGCTCAGCAGCGCTTGAATTTATCCGCGCGTGGATATCATCGAGTGCTGCGCGTGGCGCGTACCATCGCTGATCTGGCGAATAGTACTGATATTAATAGCGCCCATGTATCAGAGGCGCTGAGTTATCGCATCAAAGCATAATCTTCGTTTGCGCTCGGGCGCCTCATTATGACCAGTTGATAGCCTATATGGATTAAACCTTTTCTTTCATGATCCAACCCACTAAATCAGCAAAATTATCAAACGCCTCGGTCGGATTTAGTTCGCGAATATCTTGTCCATAGTTATAGCCATAAGACAGACCAAGCGTGTCCATATTGGCGTTTTGCCCCGCTAACATATCGTTTCTAGAATCCCCAATCATCACTGACTGCGCGATACTAACATTGAGAGCGTCGCAAACGTGCAATAGAGGCGCTGGGTCTGGTTTTTTGACGGGTAAACTGTCACCGCCCATCACTTCACTAAATAAATCCTGCCAGCCAAATGATTCTAATATTTTTGGCACAAAACGAATAGGTTTGTTGGTGACTAGAGCGAGTGTGTAGCCAGCCGCGTGAAGTTTTTTAAGGCCGCTATCGACATCTGGATAGGCAACGGTTTTACTACCACTAAGGTTTTTATAAGCTTCAAAAAATATTTGCTCTGCGTGATCGGCTTCGGCTTGGGTCAATGCGCCCTCTGGGACAGTGATATCACCGACCAAAGCACGCTCTACGAGCATTCGTGAACCATTGCCTATCCAATTGCGTATCGTCTCAATTGGGTAGGTGTCTTTGCCAAGCGTGGTCAGCATTGCATTGGTCGCATCGGCCAAATCGGGCACGCTATCAATGAGCGTTCCATCAAAGTCAAAAATTAAAAGTTGCTTATTCATCGTTCCTCACTATTAAAAGTAATTATATTTATTATGTTCGATATTCCGTGTTATACCTTAGCACAGTAGTATTTTAAGACTGGTCAATTTAGTGTTGTTATATTCTCAAGGTGATGAGCATTAGCAGTTACTCGACATCTTTATAACGCGCGCGGTGTTCTTTCTTCATTCTTAGATAATCTTCGTTCTCACGGCACTCGTCCCATTTTTGCTTAAAAATACGCGCCGATTCTGCTTTGATGGGGTCTTCGGTTTGTCGTGGTAACTCTTCGCGGCCATGGGCGCCGCTTTGGCCTTTTTTATCATCAGGTACCGGCCCTTTATATTTTTTACCGCCCTTGTGATTGGCATAGCGACGCGCGCGGGTATAGCCCATTTGAATAAATTTGCGCGCCATATCTGCACCGACGAAGTCATCGTCAGCCAAGTAATCTAAAAACATCTGGTAAATCGTCTCACTACTCTCGCAGGCGATATCAGGCGTAGCAAAACGCCAATGCGGGAGGATTTCAGACTTGTAAGGCTCTACCAGTAAGACGCCTTGCTCACCGCGACCGACGCGATATAGCTCAGGATGCTCACGTAGATCAAGATTTTTATAATCCAAGTCGTAATCGAATTCTCTCATATCTGCCACCTAGGCTCTGTACTATAATGGGTATCTATTCATTCATAGTTACTGAGTATACTGAGCCAAGCGGTGTAGAAAAAAGCACAAAAATGTTATGCAACCGTGAGTAAAGTGAGCGATGAGAAATATCATGTTAAAGAATAAAATAAGTGTCACTAAGCAAATCCGTTCGCTAATATCTAAAAAAATACGGATTGCGCTACTACTGCTAACGACAAGTATGTTTACGAGTATGGCAGCCCATAGCGCTTGGTTTGAAAAGTTGATTCCGCAAGGTGAGACGTATACCGTACGTGAGATAGATCGTGATTTGGCGTTTGTGATTGATGGCTTTATCTATGATGCGCGCACGTCTTGTTTCTTAGCCGTGGGTGATCGCGTGATATTCTTTGAAGGACGCCACGGGATTGATTACCGCGCAACGATCTATGACTTGGATTCACGCGAGCGCTGTCATTTGCTATTACGTGGTCGGCTGTACGAATAGTGTTCGGCTCTACGAATAAGAGCGACGCATGAATAAAATGAATGCTAAAGAATACGGTAAAATTTAAACATAAAAAAAGCCCCAAACATCGCTGTTTGGGGCTTTTTGGAATTTATTAACGAATGGTGGCTCGAGGCAGGATCGAACTGCCGACACACGGATTTTCAATCCGTTGCTCTACCTACTGAGCTATCGAGCCGTCTTCGTTGAGGCGCTATTAAACTAAATATGAGCACGACTGTCAAGTGGTTTTTGCGTTATATCTCATAAAAGTCGGTAAATAATCAAATATTGGCAAAATGAGCCGTTTTGATCGCCGTTTTAGTCTTACATTTAGTCTTTTACGCGCAGTAGTTCATACTCGCTCATAATACGGTGGATATCTGCATCAGCAGGCACAAACTCACGGACACCTTTCTTGACTTCGGCATCATAGACCAGTTTGATGAATTTGGCATCGATGGCGCGTTTGCGGTTTTCGGGGTGTACCGTCAAATATTGCAAACACTTGGCATCGGTCTGCCCATCATCAAAGCAGGCAACCGCAGCGATAGGCTTATCATTGAACATACCAACATAGAGGTACTGTCCACGTTTGAATCCTTGCGCCACGATATTTAATACCTCGGCACCATCAGGCTGCGCATCATCACTGTCGTACAAGGCCTGCAAGCGTTCTGCTAGCTCATTGTCGCGAGCAGGTTTTTTGATAAGTGGCGCATCCAAGCTATTAATAGCGATCGCTTCTAAAGGCATAGCAGTTCCTATAAACAGAGGGGTTTTATGGTCAGACAGCACCATGTCATAGAGAGTAGTGCCATAAAGGTGAGACTGTCAACGTTCGCGCCAGTCATGATTGATAATACTGAATACACTATTTTAGCAGAATGACGTAATTTTGTACGTGGTTTAGCGCTTGGTCGTGGCAGTAAATGTTAGGGTTTGCTATGATGAGGCTAGATAATGTGCGATACACATCAACCCTAATATATTGATATCTTTTGTATATATCACTTTTTCATACATTTTTTGCTGACGCTGATTGCAGCGCTAGCCTCGATGTAACGAACAGCAATGGGCGATGTTTTACCCTATTTATAATTGACCGCTTTTCACTGATAAAAAACCGATAGAGAATAGCCATGACAGCCAATGCAACTGAGCAAAATCAAGCAACAAACCTAAATTTATATGGTCGCCCTGAGCGCATCGCGACCGTTGAGCGCATCACTGCCGAAACGCAAATCACTTGTACCGTCAACCTCGATGGTACGGGCAAAGGCGTGGTAGACACGGGCGTACCATTTTTGGATCATATGATTGATCAAATCAAGCGTCACGGTTTGTTTGACTTGGATATCAAATGCAACGGTGACACTTTTATCGATGACCATCATAGCGTTGAAGACACGGGTATTACCCTTGGGCAAGCATTTAACAAAGCGTTGGGCGACAAAAAAGGCATCCGTCGTTATGGACATTTTTATGCACCGTTAGACGAAGCACTGACCCGCGCTGTGGTTGATCTGTCAGGGCGTCCAGGGCTGCACATGGACATCCCATTTACGCGCTCGCACGTTGGCCGCTTCGATGTTGATCTATTCAGTGAGTTCTTTTATGGCTTCGTCAATCATTCATGGATGACGGTGCATTTAGACAACCTCAAAGGCAAAAACAGCCATCATCAGATCGAATCAACCTTTAAAGCTTTTGCGCGTGCGCTGCGTATGGCCTGTGAATACGATGAGCGCGCGCTAAACACCTTGCCATCGACCAAAGAGGCTTTCTAAGACGCATTTAAGGCTTTTCTACAAGATTACTCAAAAGGGCCAGTCAAGCTTGGCGTACTGGTTGTACAGCCTGCGCTCGACTTCCTTGTAGCAAAACCTTATCTACACCTAGATAATAGCTAATAGTATAGTAGTCAAAATATTTAAAAACGAGAACCAATTGATGACCAAAGTAGCATTATTAGATTATGGCATGGGCAATCTGCACTCAGCTGGCAAGGCACTATCGGTCGTGGGTGCAGATGTCTCTATCACCAATGATCCGAAAGTCGTCGCGGCAGCAGATAAAATTGTCTTCCCTGGTGTTGGCGCGATGCGTGATTGTATCGCTGGTATGCATGAGGCAGGCATTGATGAGGTGATACGCCATGCAGTTTTTAACAAGCCCGTTATGGCCATCTGTGTGGGCATGCAGGCATTGTTTACGCAATCCGCTGAAAATGGTGGTACAGACTGCCTCGGTATCCTAAATGGCACGGTAGAAGCATTTGATCCGACGTGGAAAGATAAGAAAGGCGACACGATAAAAGTGCCGCATATGGGCTGGAATACCATCAGCGGTATGGATTTTGACCATCCGCTTTGGCAGGGTATTGAAGACAACGCGCATTTTTATTTTGTGCACAGCTACTACTGCGCCCCTAGCGACCGCAAGCAAGTCGCAGCGGTATGCGACTATGGTCAACCGTTCTGTGCCAGTGTCATCCAAGACAATCTGTTTGCGACTCAGTTCCATCCCGAAAAAAGCCATACCGCAGGCTTACAGCTACTAAAGAACTTCGTGGATTGGGATGTGTAAATAGGCGATAAACGTAAATCAAAGATGTCATGCAGCCAAAGGCAGATTATCGCTTGTATAGTCTGCCTTTTTATTTCTCATTATTTTCATTTTACGTTATCAATTTCTAGTTATTATGGTTCGATGATACGCTCAATCACTTTCTGCTCGCTTATATTTGGAATACTCTAGTGGACTTTACCGCCTTTAAAATGAATGTTGTTGAAACAACTGGCCTTGCCAAAGATGCCTTACATATCTATGTCGGCGTTAGTGTCTACCTACTTTGTCTGTTTGTGCTGCGTCCTATCATCAAAAACCACAATATCAGAGCGTTTATCGCGTTGATCGTGGTCACTGGCGTGGCGTTATCAGGTGAGTATCTGGACAATCGCCATATCATCGTACCCAAAGGACTCTTGGCGTTAGAAATGGTGGACATAAAGGCCAGTCTGCACGATCTGATGAATACGTGCCTATTGCCTTATTTACTCTTTGCGCTGAATAAGTGGACGACTATATTTCACCCGACCAATAGATCTACCTCACTGACCAAGCGCCATAAAAAAACGGACTATTAATGAGTCCGTTTTTATTTGTTCGCTTTATTTACAATTATTTGTTTTGCGCTCAATCACAAAGTTCACAAAACACTTCCACCAGTCGCTTTTATACCATGCCTTTGCATTGGTTCATCAAGAACAATACTCCTATAAGAATACCAACATAAATGACTTCTAAAATAGCTTCTGCCTAAGTAGGTAGTTATTGCAGCGGTTGTAATTTGACAGATCAAACACGCTCTCTTTACAAAGCTTACGAAACATAAAAAGTCTTGTCTATTTAACCCTTTCTTAGTTTGTTATCTTAAGATAAAAGGGTAGCGGTATCGGCGTATATCCTAAGTATATTGTCTTTAAATATCGCCTGACTAGCTATCCATTTTCCATAATTAATAATAACTAGGAAGCACTATGAATATTCAAGGAATACTAGACAATGCAAAAGAAACATTAGGGTTGCAAGCACAAGAAATCGAAGCGGGAGTATATATTCCTTCCAAGTCATCTTTGAAATTGGCGGCCCCAAGTAAAACCAACTATGACAACACAGAGTATGATACGCCGTATATGGGAAATAAAAAAATCCTCATGGTCTGTAGCGAGCAGCAATACATGACCATGGAAAATGGTAAAAAGTTTGATACCGGCAATCACCCTGTTGAGATGATGGTGCCATTGTTGCATTTTAAAAAAGCAGGTTTTGACACGGATATCTTTACGCCAACAGGAGCGTCTGTCAAAGTTGAGCAATGGGCGATGCCAGAAGACGATGACGATGTTAAACAACTATACGCTGAGTATCAGTCAAAGCTTGAGAGTCCAAAAAGTATCGCTGACTTTGTCAAAAATGATATGGCCGATAGCGACGACTATGCAGCGATTTTTATTCCAGGTGGTCATGGCGCGATGCTAGGCTTGCCTGAGGACAAGAACCTTGGTGAATTGCTACGCTGGGGCCATGAAAATGACTTGTTTACCTTGGCGATTTGCCATGGACCTGCCGCTTTATTGTCCGCTAACCTAAACGCTTCTGATAAGGCGGATGATAAGTCCGAGCGCGACTTTATCTTTAAAGGTTATGAGATGGTAGCGTTCCCCACTGGTATGGATAAGCAAATGCCAAAAATTGGCTATCTGCCTGGTACGATGCCATGGTACTTTGGTGAAAAGCTTGAAGACCTAGGCGTCACAATTAGCAATAAACTGGCCACCGGTAGCACTCATCAAGACAGAAAACTGATCTCAGGGGATGGACCATTAGCTGCCAATGAGTTTGGTAAACTAAGTGCTAATGAATTACTAAAAGCGCTTAGCTAAAAGGTTAGCAAACCGTCCATTTAAAATAAAATAGATCATTTCAGAGCATAAAAAAACGGACTATTAATGAGTCCGTTTTTTTTCAAGCGGGTAATCTAATTTGGATAACCTCGAATAGGAGCTATAGGATAAAAAAGAACTAAATTATCCATTTTTCTTCTTCTACATTGATCCAAAAATTCTATTAATGAATCTTCGTTTTTTAAAAATTCATTGAGCTGTTCAAAAGAAATTTCATAATATTCTTCATACTCAACATACCTATGATTTGGCGGACTAACTGGAAAAGATAAGTAATATTTATTGGTAGTGGTTTCTCTACCTAGCGAGTATCTTTTTTCTCTACTGATTTTCAAATTTTCAAATTCGTAACGCATAGAGGTCTCACGCAAAGTCATATTATGAAGCTAACCTACCTCTCATCATACAACTCGCGCACTACTTCACCAATCACTCTAATACCATCCGTCAGTGTTTGCTCATCCGCGGCAATACTCATACGAATACACTCGTGTGCATGTTGGTAATCGCTAACGTCAACACCGGGGAAGAAGTACTCGCTTGGTACAATCAAGGTGCCTTTTTCTTTGAGACGCTCATACAGCTCAAGGGTGCTAATCGGCAAGTCTTTAAACCATAACCAAAAGAATATCGCGCCTTCAGGCTTGTGAATCATGAGCGGATAATCGCCCAATGCGTCTTTTAATAGCGTCACCGCGAGTTTCGCCTGCTTTTGATAAAACGGCTTAATCTCATTATCAGATAACTGCTTGATACGGTCATTTGCGACCAGTGGCGTGGCAATCGCTGCACCAAAGCGTGTCGGTGCTAGATTCACCACCGCATTCATCGCGCTGACCGCCTCAATCACTTTGGCATCGGCAATGATAATACCCGTACGCATACCGGGTAAGCCAATTTTCGATAGGCTAAAACACAGAATCGTATTGTTATCCCAATGCAAATTGACATCAGAGTAGATGATATTCGGGAAAGGCATACCGTAGGCGTTATCGATAATCAAAGGTATGTCATAGCGTTTGGCAATCTCGGACAAATGCGCCATCTCATCATCGGTCAGCACGTTGCCAGTCGGGTTGGTCGGGCGTGAGCAGCAAATCGCCCCGATACGACCTTCCTTTAGCGCGGGCAAGTTTTCTAACGCGTCAAAATCGACACGATATTTAAAGAAGCCTGCTTCGCCATCATGCGTCACTTCATCGATATGCGGCAATACGGCTGCGAAATGCTGACCTTCCACATGCACATCGCTATAGCCGATATACTCAGGGGTCAATGGCAGTAGAATGGACTTGTCGACAGATTCATTCTTATTATCAGTGAACGCACCGCCAAACAGATTAAACAAATAGAAAAACGCATTTTGTGAGCCATTGGTCAGGGCGATGTTTTCTGCCGTGAGGTTCCAATCATAATGACGGTTAAAGAAGCCAACCAACGCATCGATAAAGCCTGCATCACCTTGCGGATTGGAGTAGTTCGCCATGCTGATAATCGCGCTACTATTGGGCACGCCTGCGTCGTTATCAACGCCCAGCGCCTTATAGGTCTCCAAAAACAGCTCATTAACGGCATCAATTTTGGCAGGGTTACCACCGCCCAGCATGTTGACGGGCTGATCGCTTTTTAGCGCATCGCCCAGATCATCCATCAATTGTGAGATGCCAGTGGGCTGGGTAAATTTTTGACCGAACTTTGAGAATTTCATAGCGTTACCGTGAGAGGGTTATTTGAGTAATAAAGTGGCGTTAGTATAGCAAATGTGAGGTACGCGTATCAGCGTAATAAAAAAACGCCCGTTAAATTAATAGCGAGCGTTTTGGGTTTGCTGTTTAAGGAAATTGGTATTCTGGAGCTAATCTCGCCATTCTCTCACATCTTATATGCCCGCTACTGTCAAGGATAAAAGCCATGCTGTAGCGAAATCCATTATGACAATCAAAGAAATTGCTCAAGTTAGGAGTAGGTTGCTTTCCAAGCACATGTAAATTAAATAAACTAATAGAGTAAATTTTTTATTAACAAACGATGCCTAAGTATGAAAATAGTATTTTCAATGATACTATAAACTAATTTAAGTCTCAGTAACCATATCAATTAGATGTTTTCTTATCTATATTTTTATTATTGTGAAATATTTGTAAATCATAGAATTTTTTATGATTATAATATTTTATTTCTTCTAATGATTTTTTATACTCATTACATATCTCGTCGACATAGTCAACTTTTCTTCCTGCACTATCAATATAGTATCTTCTGAAACTATCAATATTAAATGATCTTTCGTCGTTTTCACTAGCACAATAAAAAAGGTTCATATTATCAAATAAGCTTTTAACTATAGATAAGTCAGTTTCATTATGAAGCTTATCTACTTCTTCAATCATAATTGTATCTATAATACTATCTAAATATTCTTCCAAATTTATATTGTAACGTTGTTCATTCTGCCTTTGAGTAATAAGCCTATATTCAGCATCTTCTTTGCTTCCATTTCTATTTCTATAAGTAGCTTCTAGATCTTCTTTAGTTATGTTTAGCGAGGACAAAATACGTGAGCGATCCTTATAGTAATGTCTATACGGTTCAAAAATGCTTTCTTTCTCAAAAAGTATCTTTTGAGGATAAGATTTGTAAATATTAGGTCCTGAGTAATTATTACTTAAAAGGACATAATGCTGATAAGTTGAGAATAAATCTATATAGCATACTAAGACGTTTGGATTGAATAAAGAATTAAACAGTATCAGGGTATGTGTAGGATAAGGTTGAAAATCCGCCTTTTTATCTTCGATTAGTTTGTCTATTATGCTCAAAGGATAGAATGGTATTACAGATGGATTTTTTGTGAAACTAGCCTGCTTATTATCTTCATGAATACATAGTATTGAAGTTAATTGTTCTCTAGATAATCCACAAAATAAAGCATAATTTACTGCTATTTTAGCTAAACCTTGTTTGAATGTTTTGTTGTCGAGTTTGAAATCAAAAGAAGTCAATCCATATAAATCTCCACAAATAATTATTTCTGGTAAAGGTGAGTTAGGATGTTGCTCTCTAAAGTCATTCTCTACTTTTTTCTTGAAATGCTCAGCTACTTTTGAATTTGAGTAAATGGTTATTTTTTTATTAAGATCACTATAAATCTCAAAAGGTTTATTAGGATATACTTTCCCGTCAGACCAAGTTACACTTATATCCCTTTCGTCTAATACTTCTTGAATCTCAGGAATAAAAGCTTGATGTTTACCTATAATCCTTTTTTTACTTATGTCTTTTCTATCTCTTTTTATTCCCAATAATACAGATGTTGTTTCAAATATTTTATTAAACTCTATATCTATACTATTATTAAGCTTGGAACCACAACTTTCACAAAGTATATCTTTGCAGGTAAGATTACCTCCTATAGCCTGTTGAACTATATGTTCTTTGTGCTGCTTTACAGATGAATTATTGAAGTCTAAACCGCATAAATAACATTTTTTCATGGAAAGTACCTATTAATATTAATTTATCTTTTTGTATATTCAGTCATATAGATATCAGAATACTTTTTCCATGTTATCGCAAGTTCATCAAAATCAAGCTTATTATTTTGCCTTTGAATAGTTAGGTTTCCATGCTTTTTGCTGTCATGAGCCACTTTGTTCTCATATTTCCAATGATTTTCTAAATGAATTTTTTTGTGAGGAACAGGATATTTACCATCCCAAAGTATATATTCAGTCAACACTATTAAGATTTTTTTCTAATCAGTGGTTAGTTTTAGGTTTGCTGAATTGGCAATTTCAACTAACTGATGTGTAGCAGGAAATACAAGCTTTCGTTGAATAGCAATTGATTTAAATAGCAACTCGAAAGATAAGCCCATAAGCATTTTGTAGGTTGACCAACATTCGATAGCATAACCATTATCCATCGCCTCCCATAAAACCTTTGCTGATACGAATAATTGGCTCGCCTTATTATGCCAATGTAATGAATTTTCAGTTAGATTTTGAAACTGATAATCGTAAGAGTCCATAGAAATCTTTCCAGTTCACTGTAATGAATAGTTGATTATAATTCTAATATTTAAAACTATAATTATGAACCTGATATCAAATGAAAGAGCGGTTCAGCCATAATGATAGCGAATAGTAGGATTAGCTACAACAAATGAACCATCATTAGCCTTTGCTAAATTAACAATCAAAAAATCCCCTTTAAGGGATTTTTCCTTGCTAAGCTAAAATTGCAATGCAATTTTTTAACGCTTCTCACCCTAGATCATCGCCCTTACCCTTGCCATAATCCCGCGCCCAATCACCAGCCTCACATAAATAATGGCAATAGCAAACAGCAATACAACTAATGCCACACCGCCAATCGCCAAGCTCGTCCACGGCACACTAAATTGTAGATTAAACCATTGAGTGATAGCCGCCCATGCGCCAACGCTGGCGATGACAACGGCAAAGGTCGCTGCGCTAATACCAAGTACGCCCAATTCTAAAATATTGAGCATATACAAGTCGCGCTTTTGCATACCGAGCAGTCTAAATGACGCGCTGTCCTTCATGCGATCTTGCGAAGTAGACAGTAGCGAGCTGATCAGCACCATGACGCCAGTGAGTAGGGCAAGCAAGGTGAACACATAGACCAAGCGGCTCATTTGTACCACCAGCTCTTGGATTTGCTTCGCAATGGCCGTGCCATCGATTGTGGTGACCGCAGGGAACTCGCGTACCAGTTTGCCTTGTAGCTCTGGAATGGCATCTTCTGATACGTGCGCGGTGGCAAATTGAATCTGCGGGGCAGCGGACAGCACCGACGGCTCAAACAAGAAGTAAAAATACGGGCTTGGGCCACGCTCATAGCGCGTGCGAATACTGGTAATTTGCCCGACGATCTCGATACCTTGAATGTTAAAGCGTACCTGATCGCCCATGCCGACATTGAGCATACTGGCGGCAGTGTCCAAGATAGATAAGGGTTTGACTTGCTGATCGGCATCATCGATAGGCGTATACAGCGCATCGTCTGTGAGCGAATCAACGATATACTCAGTATCCATGACCGTATCCGCGTAGCTTAAGTTAAACACTCGCGTAGGGTCATCAAATCCATCCTCAGGTTCGATATCTTTTGCCGCTACATCGTTCGCCGTTTCTACACGCGCACGAATGACGGGATAATAAGTAACAGGTGCGTCAATGATTGCATCAATTTCATCATGCTGATCGCTCTGCACATCGAGCAAAAACAGATTGGGCGCGTCTTCAGGATAGGCATTGATAAACTGCGCGTTGATACTGTGATTGAGGGTGGTGATGAGCGTCAGCACCGCGACCGATAGCGATAAAGTGACAAAGAATAATGCGGACTGATTGCCCTTACGCGCCAGATTGTGAATGGCGATACGCTGCATCCAACTGACCTTGGCATTGCTCGCTAACTTATTAAGCAGCCATAGCCACCCACGCGCCAGTAGCCAAAATATCGCCACAAAGCCAATCAAGCCGCCCAATAACTGCGCGCCTAATGACAGTGAGCCAACTTCATAAGCAAAGAAAGCATACAGCCCTGCCAGCACCAACCCATACCAAAGCAATGGCACGCGTCGATACCAAGGCAAGTTTTGTGTTTGCGTGCTCGCCCCTTGATTGAGTAGGGTAGCGGGTTTAGTGGTATTAAGCGCACTCAAACCGCGCTGCGCAATCAGTAGCGTCAGGGCTAAGGCAATGAATATGGTCTTGATCGCACTGATTGGGTTGATAGCGAGACCAACGTCAGCAGGCAAAATAGCCACGAGGTACGGCTGACCGATTTTAAGCAAGCCAAGACTAAGGACAATTGCGGCGATACAAGCAATGACAGTCGTTATGATAAGCAGTTGATAGTAGCTACGTTTGAGTGAACCAAGCGGCTCGCCTAACGCCAAACGAATGGCATTATTGGACTGCTGCTTGCTGACGAACGCACTAATGACGCCGTACATGGCGACCGCAGAGAGTAGCAGTACGGCAATGACCAGCAGTTTTAAGAACATCAATACATTATCAGAGATACGCGAGACCGAAGTGTCCGCCGAATCAGCATCAGAGAGCTCAATATCAGGATAACTGGTCAGTATGCCTGTGAGCTTTTTGCGCTGCGTGTTTATCAGCTCAGGATCACCTGCTATCTCGATACGGTAATTGATGCGGCTGCGCTGACCGAGTAGATTGGTCGCCTCTAACGCATCTTGTTTCATTAACACGCGCCCGCCAAAACCGAACGCGGTCAAAGGTCGATCAGGCTCTTTGGTTAGCACATCACTGATCGTAAACTGGGCATCTCCAATATCGATACGGTCACCGACACTAGCGTTTAGACTACTGAGCACTTCTGGGGCGACGATGATACTGTCAGACGTCAGCTGATCCCAGAGCGGCTTTCCTGAGGCAAGCTCAGCTGTACCGTATAAAGGGTAAGAAGGGGTGACTGCTTTGACGCTGGCAAGCAAGGTTTGCTCATCAGTGACCAGCATGGCGCTAAACTGATAGTCATACACGGTTTGCGTATCGGGGAGGGTTTCTACTTGTGCCAGTACCTCGCTGGGCCAGTCTTGTTTACTGTTTAAAATCAAATCACCACCAACGAGCGCGCGCTGATTGTCATTGATATAACTATCGACAGACTGCTGTACCGAGTCGAGGGTCAGGTAGGTTGCAAGTGATAAGGTCAATGTGAGTAGAAACAAAACAGGATAGACCCAGCGCTGCCACCAGCTACGGCTGAGTGCTTGCGAGCCTAGGGTTTTGGTGAAAAGTTGATTGAGGATACCGCTAGAATAACTGGTCTCTTGACGTATACTGGTATCAGTCTTTTTTATATCAGTCGATTTGTTGTCTGTCAGCTTTTCATTCATGTCGGTACAATCCGCCCATCATGCATGGTAATGACGCGATCTGCCATCTCAGCAAGCGCAGGATCGTGAGTGACCACTACCAGTGCCGAGCCAACCTGCTGGCGTAAGTCTAATAACAATTGCATGACTTGATCCGCATTTTGCTCATCCAAGTTACCTGTCGGCTCATCGGCAAATACAATCTTGGGATGAGAGACCAGTGCTCGTGCCACCGCTGTGCGCTGCTGCTCACCGCCAGATAGTTGATTGGGTAAGCTGTGACGCCTGTGACCCAAATCAACCGCATCTATCAGCTCGTCTACGCGTAATGGATTTGGACGTCTGGCGATATCAAGAGGAAAGGCGATGTTTTCGGCCACTGTCAATGTTGGCAGTAGATGGAACGACTGAAAGACAAAGCCCATGTCCTGTTGACGAATGACCGCCAGCGCATCTTCATCCAGACTACTGAGCGTTTGACCTGCTAGCGACACCGTACCGCTATCGGGATAGTCTAATGCCGCGAGCAACCCTAGTAAGGTCGATTTGCCCGAGCCTGATTTACCCATGATGACCACAAACTCGCCCGCGTTGACATAGATATCTACATCCTTGATGATAGATAATTTTTGCTCACCGACTTGCACGGTTTTGTTTAACTGGGAGGCAGTCAGTAGGGCTTGTGTCTTAAAGTCTGTTTGCGATGTCTCTGCAATCGAGCTTGATGATGTCATTACATGGTCTCGTTAGTCGTCTGGTTTTGAGCAGTTGCAGCTGTGTTATCAGTATCGGCTGTTTTTAGCTCTTTTAACTCATTTAATTTAGGCTCTAGAATAGGCAAGATATTGTCATTGACGATGATCGTATAGCCTTCCTTAGTCGGATGAATCGCATCGGCTTGGTTGAGCTCACGGTCACCGCCCACACCCTCTAAGAAGAACGGAATAAGGGTCACGTTCATGTCCTTAGCGACGCGAGGATAAATGTCTGAGAACGCGGCAACGTAGTCATCGCCTAAATTGTCGTAGATCGACATACCACCCAAAATAACGACACTGCCATTGTCTTGTAGACGTTTAACAGCCGTACGGATATTGGCTTCAATCGTCGCCACATCGATACCGCGTATGGCGTCGTTAGCACCAATGGTCAAAATCGTCACATCAGGTTTGGTTTGTAGCACCCAGTCAAGGCGATTGACGAGTCCCGTACTGGTTTCACCGCTCAGACCCGAGTTGATCACCTTGGCGTTGTCGTAGCCCATCTCTTGCAGACGATCTTCTAGCTGAGCAGGGTAGTTATCATTTTTATCAACCCCAAGACCTTCTGTCAGTGAGTCGCCAAGCGCTAAAATAGTGATTGGTGACGAATTGACTTGTTGATCCGCGGGCGCTGCGGCCTCAGTGGTTACGGACGCAGTATCGGCTTGATTGTTAGTTACTTCAGTATTCTGTGTGTCAGTCGGCGCTGTGGGTTCGGCATCTTTTTGACAGCCACTGATGGCCATGACAGCCGCGAGTATGACGATAGCAGGCAAGCGCTGAGCGAAACGAAAGGGTAAATTCATCATGGGGGTTGTGTCCTATATGCAATCAAACCAGTGTAGCAAAATAAGACGGCGACCAATATTGCCCTAAGGTTAATTTAAAGACAGCTTTATTACGCGTTAGAAATCAAAAGCTTATAGAGATCGAAAAAGTAATATCACATGTATTTACCATCAACCATCACCGGACGACTGACGAGCCAAGCAATCACCACGTTTGCAATCATTAGTATTAGCATAATAAAAAGTGGCAGACCCCAGCTATCAGTCGATTCATGGAGCCAGCCTGTGCCAAGCGGCCCAAAAAACGCAATCAAATAACCGACGGCTTGTGCCATACCAGACAGCTCACTTGATTGATTGGTGGTATAGGTACGCAGGGAAAACAGCATCATACTCAAGGTAAAAATCGCTGAGCACCCAATCCCCATCATGGCTGACCATAGCCACGCCAAATCAGTAGATAGATAGCTGATACCTAGCACGCCAATGACATTGAGTACAGCGGCAAACACAGCGAGTGCTTGAATAGGACGACCACGATTGATTAGCCACGTCAGACTCAAAATAGAGATGGGTGCCATAAACTGAAACACAGAACCCATTTGGCCAGCGCTCACGGCAGATAGCCCTTTACTAACCAAAATAGAAGGCAAAAAACTGGCAACGGTATAAAACAGTAATGATTGCAGCCCCATGAAGACAGCAATTTGCCAAGCAAACGTCGTTCGCCACATAGAGATATCAGAGGTATCTTTATCTGTAGATATGACGGGTTGGTGGTTGGATGAGCCCAAACGCACACGCAAAAATAACCAAATCAGTAACGCAAATATACCCAAAATCGTCCAGCCACCCAGCGCCCATTGCCAGCCTACTTGCTCAGACAAAGGGAGGACGATGCCTGAGACTATCCCTGCGGTCACTGTCATGGTTAAACTAAACAAACCCGTAATCAGCGGAATATGTTGCGGAGTACGTTGCTTGATGACAGGCGCGGCTAGTGTATTAGCAAAGCCGATTGCTAAGGTCAGCAATAAAGTACCGATTAAAAACCCAGTCCACGTCGGGATAACGGTACGCAAAATCATACCAGTAGTTAATAGTGCGATCATGGCAATCAGCGTATTCTCAAGCCCGAAGCGTTTGCCAATGGCTGGGGAGATCAGCGCACCAAGGGCAAAACCCAGCATCGGCACAGCACCTAACCAACCAATTTGTATCTCTGAGATACTGAGTGCTTCTTTTACCACTGGCGCGATAGCGCCCAGCGCAACGATAGGGGCACGCATATTGGTCGCTAGCAAAATCATGGCACATAGCACTAACCAAAAGGTGAAACGTGATGAAGGCAGATTGGATGAGGTAGACATAGCAGCACAACGATACAAGGAAAGGAACACGTTATAAAACAGCGCCGAAAAATCGTCGCTTGTAAAACAACACCAAAGATCATTTACTCAGACACGTACCTAAACGGTAATCAATAACGTCAATCAGAACTAAAAATTTGCAGAGGGCAAAACAGATAAGTCTGCTAGCCTATTTTTAAATAGGAAATATCTAAGTCAAGAGTGTCTAAATAGGAAGAATAAGAGATGGCGATATAAAAATAGCGCCAAGTCACTTTTGAATGACTTGACGCTATTATACGAACAGATGTTAGGTAAATACTACCCGCGTATGGTAACCAATGAGTTTTTACACAGATTTGCCGAGTTGTGCAGCTCTTAATGCGTTTTCTTGCTGTTCTGCCATCAATGAGTCGCACTTATTGGGATCATCGCCACAAAATGAGCACTGCTCATCACCCATCAATTTGGCAACACCACCACAAGAGCCTTTAAGCGGCTTTTTTTTGACCATATAACCGATGCCCATAAAAATGAAAAATAGGATAAACACCGTAAAGGTAATGGCAAGCATGGGAAGCAATTGGCTAAGCATAGAGGAAACCTCATTGTCAAAAGTGGGGCAGTTGCTGTTGATGATAACGATGTACTTTTCATGGCAACTAACTAATAGTATAGCAAATTTTGGCGAAGCTCGTTGCGGGTTATCGTATTCTCTTGTTTCAATGCCAGAAACTTACTGGGGCTTTTTATCAGCGCGTAATGCTTGCATCGCAGGAGTCTGTACTACTTGCCAGTCATCGATACTATCATCAGACACGTTATCCGAAGTATTACTCTCAGACCTGTCTGTTTTTACATCGTCAGCCAATACCACAAACATAGCAGCCAAGTTTTGGGCTTTAGCGACATCTAGTGCTTTATGATAGGGCATCGCTGTCAGCGCCGTTGCCCATGCATCAGCCAAGGCGACTGAGTCAGCTGCTACCGTGACTGAGGGTGCACCGCCCGCGATAGGTTTGCCAGTGGTCGGATCAATGGTATGGCTATAGCGCTTGCCATCGAATATGACGGAGTTGCGATAATTTCCAGAGGTTGCCAGATGCATTTGGCTAGCCGTATTTTTTGGTTGACGAATCGCAGATATCGTTTGGCGCTCGCTAACAGTACTGCCCTCGATAGGGGCGTCAATCGCAATTTGCCATGGCTGCTGTTGGTTGTTAACGCCAGACGTCGAAATTTCACCGCCAATCTCAACCATGTAGTTGCGGATTTGATAGTCCTCTCTGAGTACGTCAGCGATGACATCAACCCCATACCCTTTGGCAACGGCAGAAAAATCAAGCTCAACGCCGTCTTTGGTTTTGGATACCGTTTGGTCTTTTTTTACGATGCTCTCAAAGTCTACCAGTGCTTTTGCTTGAGCAATCTCGAGCGCTGTAGGCGGGCTCTGTAGACGCTCGACTGTCATGGTACTGCCAAAACCCCAAGTCTCTACTAAAGGCATAACGGTAGGATCAAACGCACCACCAGATTGCTCGTAGACAATCTTTGACACATCCAGCACTCGACTAAAATCAGCGTCGATGGTAATCGGCGTGTTTTTATCCAACCGATTAAATTTAGAAATGGTCGAGTCGCTCTGATAGGTCGACATGCTGTCGTTAATCTGTTTCAAGCGTTCATCGATTGACGCTTGTATGGCTGCTTCGTCTGCATCGTCAGGGAGCTGATAGCTGATATGGTAGCTTGTCCCCATCGTTTCACCAGTCAGATAGTTATAATCTGGTGTTTGCTGGCAAGCACTGAGACTCAAGATGCTGGTAAGGCTCATTGTGCTAAACAGTGTGTTTTTGATCGTTTTCTTAGAAAATAAGCAGTACATTGTATTTTTCATAATATCTTCGGTATGACGTAGAAATGAATAGGGTGTAAAACAAGATACGCTTATTTTACACCCCTTGGGCTTAAAAATACCAATGATGGCAATGTTCAGTGACAATCTATTATGTGCAAAGACACTGCATACTAAGCTACTACAGACTAATCTATTTTACTTGCGACTCGCGTATTAGCTTATAGAGTTTCGGTGGTGACATACGATTGACTCGTGTTGCCAGTTTTTCTTTGCGACCCGCGACAATGATATATTCTTCGCCTTTTGTGAGTGCCTTCACCACTTGCTTTGCAAACTCAGTTGCCGTCAGACCTTTATTGGTTGCCTCATCCATCGTTCCTTGGGCGCTGCCATCACCTGTTAATGCATTGATAGAGATATTGGTTTGGATAAATCCTGGGAATATCGTTGCCACTTCTATGCCTTGGTCATGCAGTTCAGCACGTAAGCTGTTCGCCCACATATGCAGTGCGGCTTTGGCTGCCCCGTAAGCGCCGCGATATTGCGTACCTAATAAGCCTGCGACACTTGATACCATGACGATTTTGCCACCGCCTTGTGCAATCATGTCTGGCAATACCAGTCTCGTCAGACGCGTCTGGGCAAAGTAGTCTATCTCCATAATTTGGCGTTCGACGTCTTCATCTGTCTCCATGATGAGTGAGCGTTGACTGATACCAGCGTTGTTGATTAGCCAATCGATTGTTCCTGCCTGAGCTTTGGCATTGTCATAGGCTGCTTTTGCTTGAGCAGCGTCACTAATATCAAAAGGAATGACAATATGCCTATTCGCACGCTTGCAGCTTTTTTTGACGGATTCTAGTTTTTCATTATCACGGCCACTAAGAATAATTCTAGCACCACGCTTGGCAAAGGCAATCGCCAATGCTTGCCCAATACCGCTAGAGGCACCAGTGATCCAAATGGTCAGATCTTTGTATTTCGTTTTCATAAGCGTCCTTTCTTAATATTTAGAGCATTCATGATATAGGATAGCAAAGCTAATCTACCAGTTAGATTTGTAGTCTAAGAAATTATAATAATTGCTAAAAATCACAAAAAAAAAGAGCCTCAATTGAGACTCTTTTTTCGTATGCTTTTAAGTTTATCTAGCTAACTTAACCACCGAAATCATCAAGCATGATGTTTTCGTCTTCTACGCCCATGCTGTGTAACATGTCGATTACGGCAGCGTTCATCATCGGTGGCCCACACATGTAGTATTCACAGTCTTCTGGGTTTGGATGGTCTTTCAGATAGTTCTCGAGCAATACATTATGGATAAATCCTGTTGGACCTTCCCAGTTATCTTCTGGTAATGGGTCAGACAGTGCCACATGCCACTCAAAGTTATCAAACTCTTCTTCTAGTTGGTCATAGTCCTCAACGTAGAACATCTCACGAATCGAGCGAGCACCGTACCAGAAGCTAATCTTACGATCCGTATTCAAGCGTTTGAGCTGATCAAAAATATGCGAGCGCATCGGGGCCATACCAGCACCACCACCGACAAAGATCATTTCAGCTTCGGTCTTCTTGGCAAAGAATTCACCGTAAGGACCTGAAACTGTCACTTTGTCACCAGGTACCAAGCTAAATACCCATGAAGACATTTTGCCTGGCGGGATACCTTCGCCGCCGCGTGGCGGTGGACTTGCGATACGAATGTTGAACTTGATCAGACCTTTCTCTTCAGGGTAGTTGGCCATCGAGTAAGCACGGATAACAGGCTCATCAACTTTCGAGACATAGTTGAAGATACCGAATTTTTCCCAGTCTTCTCTATATTCTTCATCAATCACAAAATCTTTATAATGTACTTCATGCGGTGGCGCTTCGAGCTGCACATAACCACCGGCGCGGAAGTTTACTTCTTCGCCTTCTGGAATTTTTAGTACCAGCTCTTTAATGAAAGTCGCAACGTTGTCATTGGAGACAACCTCACATTCCCATTTCTGTACATCAAAGAACTCAGGATCAATCTCAATTTTCATGTCTTGCTTAACAGCTACCTGACAAGCCAAGCGCATGTGATTGCGGATCTCGCCTTGAGTAAAGTAGCCTTCTTCGGTGGGCAAAATAGAACCACCACCTTCAATAACGCGGCAACGACACTGCGCACAAGTACCACCGCCACCACACGCTGAAGACAAAAATATGCCTTCGCCCGCTAGCGTTTGCAGTAGTTTACCGCCTGCTGGTGTCACCACGTCATTATCGGGATTATCATTAATATGGATAGTGACATCGCCTGAACTGACCAGTCTTGAGCGCGCCGCCAAAATAATAGCGACGAGGCCCATGATGATCAAGGTAAACATAGCAACGCCACCAATCGCCGTAGCGTAATCCATGGTAGGTATCCTTAATCTATGGGGTAGGGGTGCGAAGACATGTTTTAAGCTGTGTCCGAACCCTTACCGAATAAATGAATTAAATAGATCAAATAGCTAATAGAAGCTTTGAGCTTAGTAGTTTAGATGGACATACCACCGAACGACATAAAGCCGAGCGACATAAGACCAACCGTGAGAAAGGTAATACCAAGACCGCGCAATGGCGCTGGAATGTCTGAGTATTTTAGCTTCTCACGAATACCTGCCAATGCAGTAATAGCAAGTGCCCAACCGAAGCCTGCACCCACACCATAGACGACAGACTCACCAAAGTTATAGTCACGCTCTACCATAAATAGTACACCACCTAAGATGGCACAGTTTACAGTGATCAGTGGTAAGAATACCCCAAGCGCGTTATAAAGACTTGGTACAAACTTGTCTAAGAACATCTCTAGAATCTGTACGGTGGCAGCAATCAAACCGATATAACTGAGCAATCCTAAAAAGCTCAAATCAATATCAGGAAAGCCTGCCCATGCCAGCGCACCATCTTTTAGGATGAACTGGAATAGCAAGTTGTTTAGCGGAACCGTGATGGCCATCACGACAATCACAGCAACCCCTAGACCAATAGCCGTTGAGACTTTTTTGGATACGGCCAAAAAAGTACACATGCCTAAGAAGTAGGCAAGTGCCATGTTCTCAATAAAGACTGAGGTTATAAATAAACTAATATAATGTCCCATTAGTGACCGCCTCCATGTGCCATGCCTTTAGACTGCGGCTTCATTACAAACTCAGCTTCTTCCACTTGTTCTGGTTTCCAGATACGGACGATAGCGATAAATAAAGCAATAATGAAAAACGCTGATGGTGGCAACAGCAACAAACCATTCGGTATATACCAACCGCCATCAGTAACTGGCTGTAGGATCGTAATACCAAACCAAGTACCTGCGCCTAACAGCTCACGGATAGTAGCGACAAATAACAAGACCGCTGAGTAACCAAGACCGTTACCAATACCATCTAAAAAGCTTGGGATTGGCGGGTTGCTCATCGCAAATGCTTCAGCACGGCCCATAACGATACAGTTAGTGATGATCAGACCAACGAAGACCGACAGACCTTTACTCACATCATAAGCGACCGCTTTTAGTACCTGATCAACTAAGATAACCAATGATGCAATAATCGTCATCTGTACGATAATACGGATGCTCGATGGAATCTTTTTACGAATGACAGAGATAAAGAAGCTTGAGAACGCCGTTACCAATGTCAATGCCACACACATGACCATGGCATTTGCCATACTTGTTGTGACCGCCAACGCCGAACAGATACCTAAGATCTGTAGGCCGATGGGGTTATTGTCAAAAATAGGCGTGGTTAAAATACTTTTAGTATCAGCCATGTTATGCCTCCTTGCCGTTTGCTACTGGTAGCGTGGCTGCCAATTCGGTTTTAGGTTGAGCTGCTGGCTTTGATTGACTTGCTTGTGTGTCTGCATTATCAAGTGTCTGGCCGCTCTGTTTACGTAGCATATCTAGATAAGGTTTGTAGCCTTGCTCGCCTAACCAAAACTGAATCATGTTACTGACGCCGCGGCTAGTCAGTGTTGCACCGCTGATGCCATCGACCCAGTTGTCTTTTGAATTACCGGCTTTGGTTACACCTGTGGCAACTTCGCCACTGTCATCATAAGAGTGGATGCCGTTCCATTTTGCACGCCATTCTGGCTCTTCGATACGAGCGCCAAGACCTGGGGTTTCTTTATGCTCATAAAAGCTGATACCTTTGATGGTATTCATGTCACTTTCAAGGGTTAAGAAACCATAGATCGTACCCCAGAGTCCGTAGCCTTGAATTGGCAAAACGATTAGCTCAGGCTTACCCGCGTCATCTTCTTTGACATAGACTTTAGCATATTTTGGCTTGCGGCCAATACCAGCAGGATCATTGTCACCCAAGTCTTCACTTAAGGCTTGGTTTTTTGTCGCTTGACTGGCGTCATAGGCATTACGATCAGGAATACCAGCCGTTTTTAACTCATCGTCATCAAGGTAGTTGCCCTTATTTAAGTCAATGATTTTGACATCGAAGTCTTTAAAACGTTCGGCAACATCATCTGCTGTATCAGACTCTGCATCGTACATGTCAGCCGCAACCAAAATGTTTTTGTTACGATCTAAGCGCGCATTTTCGACTTGTGCTGGCTTTAGGCCAACGGCAGCTGCCGAGACCAATACGGAACACACCAAGCACAGCATCAAAGCCACACTAATGGTTTTTGCGTTATTACTTTTGGGCTTGGACATAACGAACCCTCCGAGCGGTTTGGCGTTTGATGTTTGCTTGGGTCACAAAATAATCAAACAGTGGAGCAAATAAGTTGGCAAACAAAATGGCCAGCATGATGCCTTCTGGGAAAGCAGGGTTAATGACACGAATCAATACGGTCATAAAACCAATCAAAATACCGTAAGCCCAGCGGCCTTTATTAGTATGCGCAGCTGAAACTGGATCGGTTGCCATAAACACAGCACCGAAAGCGAAACCACCGATCACTAAGTGCCAGTAGAACGGCAAGCTCATCATCATATTGTCGTCAGAGCCAACCATATTGAACACAAGAGACGTCGCGATCAGACCGACCACACAACCTGCCATGATGCGCCAAGAAGCAATACGCGTCCAAAGCAACACCGCAGCACCCATTAGGATAGCTAGCGTCGATACTTCACCGATACTACCTTGCATGTTACCTAAGAATGCATCACTCCACGTGATCGCATTACCATAGACATCGACGAAGTCCTGAGGAACCACCCCAAGGGCTGCAAGGCCAAGCGGCGTCGCGCCTGAGAATCCATCTACTGCCGTCCATACTGAGTCACCAGACATATACGCTGGATAAGCAAAATATAGAAATGCACGACCCGATAGGGCAGGATTCAAGAAGTTTTTACCAGTACCACCGAACACTTCTTTTGCAACAACCACACCAAAGATAATACCTAGGGCAACTTGCCATAATGGAATATCAGGTGGTAGACATAATGCAAATAGAACTGACGTCACAAAGAAACCTTCGTTGACTTCGTGCCCGCGGACAACGGCAAAGATAATCTCACAGAGAATACCAACCGCAAACGTCACGATATAAATCGGCAAAAATTGCATGGCTCCGTAGACAAAGCTGGCCCAGATACTGTCTGGGTTATAGCCTGCCATGCTAGTGATAACTGTACGCCAGCCGTCAGGCTGCAAGCCGAGCTGTGCGATAGCAGTTAGTGCTTGATGACCGATATTGTACATACCCCAAAACATTGCTGGGAACGTACATAGCCATACCGTAATCATAATACGTTTTAGATCAATACCATCACGCACATGCGATGACGCATAGGTGGTTGAGTCTGGTTGACGTAAGAACGTATCAAACATCTCAAAAATAGCGTAGTACTTTTCGTGTTTGCCGCCTTTAGTGAAAGATGGCTCCATACGATCGAACATATTGTGTAAAAATTTCATCGTGGTTAGCCCTCCAGCTCAATGCGCGTTAAGTTATCACGCAAAATATCACCGAACTCATATTTGCCAGGAGATACAAAGGTGCATAGTGCCAAATCTTCTTCGTCCAACTCAAGTGCACCCAAATCAGTGGCGCTTAAGATGTCTTCGACAATCAAAGCACGTAACAGTTGGGTCGGTAGATAATCTTGAGGCATGACTTCTTCATAGACACCGATTGGTACCATGGCGCGAGGTGAGCCGTTACTTGTCGTGGTGAAATTGTATTTTTTGCCACCAAAGAACTGCGAAATATAGATAGGCAGTTTTGAGAAGCGGTTTTTACCTGGGCTAAAGAAGTGGAACGCTGGGCGCTCATGGCCTTCAGCTAGTACACTGATCTGATTATGAAAACGACCCAGATAGGCGATATTGTCAAACACTTTACGACCAGACAATACTGAACCTGAGATAATACGGTTCTCGCCTGCCGCTAGTTGACCTTTAGTCAATGCCGTAATATCAGCGCCGCGTTCGGTCGCAATCAAATGTGGCTTGGTAACCGCAGGGCCAGCTAAGCTTAGCATACGGCGTGTATACAGATGTCCAGTCGTGAACAGTTTACCAATTGCAATCACGTCTTGATATCCAATCGTCCATACGGACACACCGCGCATGATTGGATGCAAAAAGTGAATGTGCGTACCAGCAAGACCTGCTGGATGTTTACCAGCAAAGGCGTGATACTCAGTGACATTATTAGTCGCAGTTTTTGCGACTGGCGTCAGCTGGGCATCGCCATGATGACAGACAAAAGTCTTTGGCGTGAGTGTCGAAAGTACAGCAAGACCATCATTGAACGCTTGTAGCTGCTCATTGATCACAAGCATTGGGTCAAGGGCTAATGGATTGGTATCCATTGCTGTGACAAAGATAGCGTGTGGACGAGCACCAATTTCTGGTGCGCGGCTGTAGGGACGCGTACGAAACGCAGTCCATTCGCCAGAAGCAATCAGTTGGGTTTCAACGACTTCAGAGTCTAGGTCAGCAAGCTGCTGTGAGTCATAGCGCTCAAAGTCTATTTCTTCACCTTTTGGGTCGACCGCGATCACAAGACTTTCAAACACTCGGCGCTCACCGCGTTTAATCGCGACGACCTTACCAGCAGCAGGTGCAGTGTAGATGACGCCAACACGTTTTTTGTCTTCAAAAACGGGCTGACCTTTTGCTACGATGTCACCTTCTTTGACATTCATCGTAGGCTTCATGCCCACGTAGTCATAGCCAACAAGTGCTACATGTGTCGGTTGGTGCTCAGATATCTCGCGGGAGGGTTCACCGGTGATGGGCAAATCCAAACCTTTTTTGATGGTAATCATAAGCGAAAACTTAGTCCATAGTCTAAAACGATACCAGACGTCCTGTTTGGTACATCGGTAGTATGAACATTTATATCACTCAATAAAGCCTTCAATCATCTACTTCTATATTGAAATAGCGATGAAAGCTTTGTGAGGATAATACATAATCATAACTACTATTAAGAGTATTAACGCTGACCTTAGACTCCTTAACAACACGTTAATGTCTTATTCGAATTACCAAAGTGGCGACTGGCTACCAAGGTGTATGCTAAAACTATCGAATCAAAATCAATCACCAAAAGCACACTGCCAAAAGAGATTACTTTGAAAATAACAGCCTTATCACACGTTTCATTGAAATTAAAAACTTGTAACACCAGTATGATGGGCCACTTTTATCCAATCAGTATCGTGTAAAAATACGCGATTTTTTAGAAGTGTGACCAAATAACGATCTATTGAAGTAGATGATAAACTGGCTAAAAGGCAACCTAGATAAGCAAGCATCAATTCATTATTGTGAGCTGCTATAACTCTAGTCATAACTGTTCTAATATTGTTAGCTCGTGATAGGGATTTAAAAGGCAACCAATGGGGCTTAAGACTGTAGAATCGGTGGTATACAAGCTACCAGATTAGATTTCTATTATAATCCTTTTTGGCAAAATATCAGTTAATATCATACAGATATATTTAGCCATTGCTCGTTGTATCTGAATCGCCTCGATATGCTACTAAGCAATAACGACTCAACAAAAAGCGTAACACCTGGTTACTATCACATAGAAACAAATAAAAATTTACCTAGGATTATACGCTAAATTGACCTAAAATTGCCAGTCAGTAATAGAATTTAACGAATGTTGGTGGTGATTCTACGTACTACAACTTATGGTTATGATTGTTTGGTTTCGATTGTATCCTATCTCTATTTGAGCAGATTTCTGACCAATTTTATTTGGTTTTTTGAATCTGTCTATAATTTATGCCGCGTTTGCGTGGTGTTTTCTATCGTTGTTTGATTCTCTAATATCGTTTCATTCTCAACAATGTAATTTACTAAATTTATTGCCAATATTGTGCTTTATAAGGAATGCTATATGTGTGCTGTGCCTGTCATTATCCCGGCCATTGATTTAAAAGATGGTAAATGTGTACGTTTAAAACAAGGTCGTATGGAAGATGATACGGTGTTTTCTGATGACCCAGTCGCTATGGCTGCACGTTGGGTAGATGAGGGCGCACGTCGTCTACATTTGGTCGATTTGAATGGTGCTTTTGATGGCGTGCCAGTACACAGACAAGTGGTCAATGATATTACCAAAGCATATCCGAACCTGCCTATTCAATTAGGTGGCGGCGTGCGTAATATGAATACTATTGAGCAATACATTACTGCCGGTCTGACCTACATTATTATTGGTACAAAAGCCGTTGAAGATCCGGATTTTGTTGCAGAAGCTTGCCGTGAATTTGCAGGACACATTATCGTTGGTATCGATGCCAAAGACGGTATGGTAGCCACTCATGGTTGGGCCAATGTTACCGATACCAAGGCAACCGAGCTTGCCAAGCGTTTTGCTGATGTGGGTGTTTCTTCTATTGTGTATACTGATATTGCCCGTGATGGCATGATGCAAGGCGTGAATGTTGAACAAACCGTCAATTTGGCTCGCGAAGGCGGTCTACCGGTGATTGCATCAGGTGGCGTGACTGACATGAAAGATATCGAGCTGTTAAAGCCTTATGGTGATTGTATCGAAGGTATCATCACTGGTCGTGCTATTTATGAAGGCACGCTGAATTTGAGCGAAGCACAACGTTACTTAGATAGCTAAATAAATAAAGTCATATAGCTAATCACCAGTGAAAATTTGAACGATATAAAATATTTAAAAAAGCAAAGGATGCTTATGGCCACTTATTTTGACCGTCCAATGGTTCGCCGTTTTATAACAGCGTGGGGTCAAATGCTGTTGCTGTTAAGCATCCTTTGTACGTGGCCCGCTTATGCTGCTGGTGAAGAACTCTCTGGCATTGCAACCGCGCTCGGCGTGGAGAGTGTACAAGAGGCAACACCTGATAGTGATCCTGCGCCAGACGAGGAAGCATCAGAACCTATCACCTCATTACCGACAACCGCTCCGCCACCAGTAATCAGTGGCGAGAGCACCAATAATGGTCAAATTGAAACCACACCCACACCGCAAAAAGACAATGAAATCCGTCAGCGTATCAATGGTATTTTTTCTGAAATTGAAGGGTTGCAGGCTGTCAATGTCAGTGTTAGCCAAGGTGTTGTCACGCTAACAGGGGAGACTGCCAACGAAAAAAAAGCGCAGCAAGCCATCAATCTGACCAACCGTCTGACAGATGTTGTCACGGTCGATGACAATATTAATCGAACGTTGGACGTTCAAGAGAATGTCTCGACGGTTTATCAAGGTCTAAAAGCGCAATTAGAAAACCTCGTAAAGGCTCTACCTTTACTGTTAGTCGGCATCGTTATTTTTGTATTGGTGACATGGTTTGGCAGTTGGTTGTCGAATCGCAAAAGAATGTGGCAGCGCCTAACGCCCAATCCTTTTGTCGCTGAGCTGTTGTCGCAGACCGTAAAAGTCATTTTTATTATTTTTGGTCTTATCTTAGGGCTGAGTCTCATCGGGGCGGAGACAATTTTAGGTACTCTGCTTGGCGGTGCTGGTGTTATTGGTATTGCCGTTGGTTTTGCAGTCAAAGATACTATCGAAAACTATATCGCCTCCCTAATGCTGAGTATTCGTCAGCCGTTTCGTGCACGTGATCAAGTGGTCATCAATGGGCAAGAAGGTATTGTCGTTCGTCTGACCTCACGTGCGACGATACTGATGACATTAGATGGCAATCAGTTGCGTATTCCGAATGCTGAAGTCTTTAAAGGTACCATTCTAAACTATACCAAAAATCCTGAGCGCCGCTTTACTTTTGAATTAGGCGTTGATGCGAATGATGATCCGTTGGCAGCCATCAAAGTAGGACTGGATGCAATAGGTACGTTAGCATTTGTATTGGATGAACCTAAAGCAATTGCTGTCATTATCAATGTCGGTGATTCTAATATCGTTTTAGAGTTTCAGGTTTGGGTAGATCAATCAGAGACAGATTTTGCCAAAGCGCGTAGTATTGCCATTCGCGAGACCAAACATGCATTAGAAAACGAAGGCTTTAGCTTGCCTGAACCCATTTATCGTTTGCGGTTTAATGACAAATTAGAGAAAGCCATTGAACATATGCAGAACAGTACGAGTAGTGCTAAATCTGACATGACGATTACTTCAACCACGCCTGAGCCTAAGGTTGAACGTCAGAATAATGACATACCTGTTGATGATAAAGATAAAAAGCAAGCAAAGGCGCGAGCCAAAGTTATTTTGCAAGGCCGTAATGCTGATGAGGTCCTCGATGCCCGCCCTGATGACAAGCTGATGGAAAAGGTCGAGCAAGAGATTGCTCAAAGCTCAGATGAAACGGATTTACTTAATAATAATAGTCCACAAGAATAGTAAGAGATAGCAGGCTTAAAAGTCGGCACAAAAAGTGCAATGGAACTCGTATTTGGTAATTAATCAGAGTCGAGTTTTTTTATGGAAATGAAGCATCTAATCATATTCGCCGTAATCGGCATCGTGGCATTGCTTGGTTTTAATATCATTAATGGCAATAGTCACGAGAAAAACAGAGAGGTTGCCGTTAGCAGTACTGCCTCTGGACAGCCTACAGCAGCTGTATCTGATGCAGATAGCTCTAAGAATAGCTCTGCAAATATCGCCAGCAAACCACTTGGCGAACAGCCAAAAGCCATTTTAGATGATGCAACCAATAAAATTGACCAAGCACAGCAATCTGAACAAGATCGTTTGGATCAGATGAGTGATGCACAGTAAGAAAATATTTAACCTAAAATTATAAATAACAAAGCATAAAAAAGGGCCAACGTTATCGTTAGCCCTTTTTATTTATGGTACTACAGTTTCAGATTAGCTTTTTTTGCTAGATCCTCTACGGTTATTATTTCTCTTCGCAGGGCTTTTCTTAGGCTGCTCTTTTTTAGCAGGCTGCTTTTTTGTCTGATTCATGGCACTAGACTGCAGTTTTTCTTTTAAATCAAAGTCAATTTGCAGCAAGTCCATGTTGACGCCAGCAACCTGTACCTTGACCAAATCACCAAGTCCAAAGAGCGTGCCTTTGTCTTTACCGATAAGCTGCTGTTGCTGCTCATCATAAACGAAGAAGTCATCACCAACATTCGAGATATGTACTAGACCATCAATGTATAAGTCAGTCAAGGTGACAAATAGACCAAAGTTAGTGACTGAGGTCACAACCCCTTCGAACTCTTCGCCAACATGATCGGTCATATAGTGGCACTTGAGCCAAGATTCTACATAGCGCGATGCTTTTTCTGCACGGCGCTCTGTATCTGACGTCTGTGTACCAGCACCATCAAGAGAGAAGTCCATCACAGGCTGTTTGCTGTTCGTTACCTGAGCTTTAATACCGCGATGCAACATCAAATCTGGGTAACGGCGAATCGGCGAGGTAAAGTGGCTGTATTCATCATAAGCCAAGCCAAAGTGACCAATATTGTCAGGCGCATAGTTTGCTTGCATCATTGAACGCAGCAACATGCTATGGATGCTGATCGCATCTGGTCGGTCTTTGGTCGCTTCGATAATGCGCTGATAATCCGCTTGCGTTGGATTCTCTTCTGGGAAAGGTAAACCGAAGTTTTTTGCATATTCGTGGATACGCATCGACTTCTCATTATCAGGCTTATCATGGTTACGATATAAGACTGGTAGCTCGTGCTTGAGCGCGAAGTTTGCCGCGCAGGTATTAGCGAGGAGCATACACTCTTCAATCAGCTTCTGAGAGTCACCACGAGTACGCGGTAAAATAGCGTCAATGCCACCTTTTTCGTTGAACTTGATGTACGTTTCAACCGTTTCAAATTCCATTGCATGACGTTCTTCACGCTTCTTAAGCAGTAGCTCATAAAGCTGGTATAACGTATCGATGGATTTTTTGACGTCTTTATTGCCCGTTAATGACTTAGGAAGTCTCTTATCATTTGGATTGGCAAGATAGTCGTTCACTTGGTTGTAGGTTAAGCGTGCTTGCGAGTGCATCACTGAGGGATAAAACTCATATCCTGTGACCTTGCCTGCGCGCGATATCTTGATATCAGCAACCATACATAAGCGATCTAGGTTAGGGTTCAATGAGCATAGACCGTTAGAGAGCACTTCAGGCAACATCGGAATCACGCGATGCGGGAAGTATACGGATGTACCGCGCTCATAGGCATCTTGGTCCAGTGGTGAATTGGGTGTGACATAGTAGCTGACATCCGCAATCGCAACCACGACACGGTAATTACCACCAGAACGCTTCTCAGCAAATACGGCATCATCAAAATCACGTGCATCTTCACCATCGATAGTGACAAGTGGCAGATGACGCAAATCTGTGCGGCCTTTTATGTCATTTTCAGTCGGCTCTTGATAATCAGCAGCTTGCTTGAGTGCCGCTTCACTAAAATCTGATGGGATATCATAGTTAAGAAGGGTTGTCTCAATAATCAATTCACGGTCGTTGTCATCAGACAACACTTCAGTGATTTTACCTGTACCAAATTCATGCTGGTTTGGCCAATCAATGATGTCTACTTTTACAGGTGCGCCTTCTTTAGCGTTCAATGCCTGTACGTTGTCATCAGTAACCGTGATCGGTTGATGATTGTTTGGACTACCAAGCTCAACACAATAGCCGTCTTCATCACGCGCAAGCGTACCGATGAAATTGTTTTGGCGACGCTCGACTACGTCAACAATACGGCCTTCGGTACGACCGCGATTGTCTGTTGACGTACCGACAGCTGCTACCGTATCGCCATTGAATACCCAGCGCATTTGCTTTTCATGCAAAAACAAATCTGGCATATCACTTAGCACCACAAAACCAAAACCTTTTGGATGTGCAGATACCGTACCTGTAACGATATCTTGTTTGGTGACCGTGCGATAGCGATAAGGACGGCCTTCACGGTTCACTTGCCCATCACGTGCCATTGCCTTCAAGCGATTGCCCAAAGCGTCAAATTGGTCAGGATCATCAATATTAAAGGCTTTTGCCAATTGTTGATGCGTGACTTCCCCATGCTCATTAATCGTGCTGAGTATCAGCTCACGACTAGGAATCGGGTTGTCATATTTTTTTGCCTCACTTGAGGCGTTTGGATCATTCCAACTCATAAATTACCGTATCTATTTTTAAAATTATTAATAGTGACTATCTTAACACGAACGACGGCGCAATATCTTGCGTCAATTGTCTTATGTGTCCTCGGTAGCAGGAAGCAGTCAGTTTTAATGACTGCTATATGGATAAATCAAATGTCGATATCAACACTGTTTGATTGATTGGTGATCTTTTTGCTATCAAGCTCTTTCGATACTTCTAGCACCGTAGTTTGATTTGATTTATCCAAGTATTTTTGTGCTTTATCTACTTCAGTGGTCAAAGTATTGACCGTTTGCTTCATATTCTCTAATGCTTCGATTTTATAATTACTGATCATATCCATGGTGTCATAGACATTATTGAAGGCATTTTGTAGTTTATCAAGCTCAATGCTGCTACTGGTTGCTTGCTCATGAATCTCACCTGACTGACGTTTGAGCATGGCGGAGGTTGATTCAATCAAGCTACTCGTGGTTTTATTCAATGCCGTAATCTGATCAAGTACCAGTTTTTGATTGGTCATGGCTTGAGCAACTACCACCGCTGTACGTAGTGCTGAAACAGTCGTCGTCGTTGCGCGATCAACCCCTTTTATCAGCTCTAAGTTATTACGGCGAATGGTATCGAGCGCTAGATAACCTTGTACATTCACTGCTAACTGGGTTAAGAAGTCGGTATTTTTTTGACGGACGTAAAACAGCATCTCTTCTTTAATAATACGCGCTTTCTCAGGATCTGTTGCCTCTATAGCGTAGACCTTTTGCTCTAGTTGCTCATCAATCTTCTTGCCAACATAGATATATTGGCGAATAGACTGCATCAGCTCCCACATATTGACTTTCTCTTGCTCAATCATCGCATTGTCTTTGAGCAATTCATCTTTACCATTATATAGACTGGTAACAACCGCGTTGATGTGTGATTGAGCTGACTCATATTGACGGAAATAATCTTGTACTTTATTACCAAATGGAATCAGACCGAACAGCTTACGTGAGTTGGTCAGCTCTTTTTTGCTCGGATCTAAGTCCTCGACGATACCGCGTAACTCAGTCAAAGATTTGGCGATAGGGGAGTTATCAAACAAACTGTCATTGAGACTTTTGGCTGGTAGCTCCAGCATCCGATTAGAGACTTGCGCTGACTCACGAATTTCTTTCGTACCTAAATTATGAATAGATTGAACGTTTTGCTGAAACTCTGGGCTGTGCACCGAGTTAGTAATCACGTGATCGACAAACGCATCAACTTTGGCATCGAGCTCTGGAATTTGGCTTTCATCCAACTTGACCATTTGATCGGCTTCACTTTTTTGTATTTCTTTGACAGGTTCAGGCGCTGTGAGAGAGATACTAGGAGTTGTGGCGTTTTCTGGTGGCGTCAATTCTTGCATGAAATTTCCTTTGATGTCGGCTAAAAGTAGTGTGTTTTATCCGTGACTCTAGCGGTCGCGATATACGTTATTGTTATACACTGACTAAAAATTTTGATAAATGCTGATTAGCAAATATAAAACAGACCTTTAGACTACCGCGTAATCAAATAGTTGAGAAGGTAGATTTTGTAAAATAGCGTCAGCCAATTATATCTGGCTAAATACATTTAAAAGAGACAGTAAGCAGTTCAAATAATAAAAAACCATCAATATCCCGTAGCATATTGATGGTTAGAGTTATAAATAGCTATATGGACTAACAGCCACTACTCAAAGTAACCCAATGAACAGATTACTTTTTCTTTGTAGGTCCGAGCAACATACCCATTTGACGACCTTCCATCTTAGGATATTGTTCGACGTTTGAGATATCAGCAGTATCTTCAATGATACGATCAAGTTGTTTGCGACCAATGTCTTGGTGCGCCATTTCACGTCCGCGGAAACGGATGCTAATTTTAACTTTGTCCTGATCTTCCAAGAAGCTCACGATTTTTCTCAGTTTAACCTGATAATCGGCCTCTTCGGTACTAGGACGTAGCTTCATCTCTTTGAGCTGAGTCTGCTTTTGGTTTTTCTTAGCTTCTTTAGCCTTTTGCTTTTGATCATAGAGGAAATGTTTATAATCCATGATCTTACATACTGGCGGCTTAGCTTCAGGAACTAATTCAACCAAATCTAGGTTTTCATCACGTGCCGCTTTCATCGCGGTTGCGATATCAACCACGCCCATTTGCTCGCCATCTTCTTTGACGAGACGGACTTCTTTGACGTTGATATCTTCGTTGATGTTCAAACGGTTGGACTGTTTAATAGGTATTACTCCTCATCTGTTTTTGGGGTCTGTCGGCCTTTTTTACTGACAGCGGTCTGTACTAATGTAATAAATTCAGAAACATTCATTACGCCAAGGTTCTCACCTTCGCGAGTTCGGACGTTGACGCTGCCCGATTCCACTTCTTTATCCCCTAATACTAGCATATAGGGAATACGTTCTAATGTTTTCTCTCGTATCTTAAATCCAATCTTTTCGTTACGCAAGTCGCTAATAGCGCGCAAACCTGCATTTTTGAGCTCGCTAACCACGTTTTCGCATGCATCAGCTTGTTTATCAGTGATATTCATGACCACAACTTGCTGCGGTGCTAGCCATACTGGCATCCAACCGGCATAGTTTTCGATCAAAATACCAATGAAGCGCTCAAATGACCCTAGAATTGCACGGTGCAACATAATAGGGACTTCGCGATCGTTTTGCTCATTGACGAACTCAGCATCGAGACGCTCAGGCATGTTTGGATCAACCTGAATGGTACCGCACTGCCAAATGCGTCCTAATGAATCCTTTAGACTGAACTCAATCTTTGGACCATAGAAAGCACCTTCGCCAGGTAAGTAATCCCAGTCTAGCCCTGAGCTATCAAGCGCATCTGCTAACGCCTTTTCTGCAAAATCCCAGGACTCATCACTACCAACGCGTTTTTCAGGACGAGTAGACAACTTCATAATAATGTTATCAAAGCCAAAATCTTCATAAACAGCAAGCGTCAGCTTAATAAAGTCAGCAACCTCTTGTTGAATCTGCGACTGCGTACAGAAGATATGCGCATCATCTTGAGTAAAACCACGTACGCGCATCAAACCATGCAATGAACCTGATGGCTCATTACGATGACAAGAACCAAACTCAGCCATACGTAGTGGCAAGTCACGGTAAGATTTTAGGCCTTGGTTGAACACTTGCACGTGGCAAGGGCAGTTCATTGGTTTTACCGCGTAATCACGGTTTTCACTAGAGGTCGTGAACATATTGGTTGCATAATTGCCCCAATGTCCTGAGCGCTCCCACAAGCTACGATCCACGATTTGCGGTGTTTTAATCTCTTCATAGCCATTATCATATTGTACTTTGCGCATGTATTGCTCAAGTACCTGATAAATTGTCCAGCCATTTGCATGCCAGAACACCATACCTGGCGCTTGCTCTTGCATATGAAATAGGTTTAGCGCTTTACCAATTTTACGATGGTCACGCTTTTCAGCTTCTTCAATACGTTGTATATAAGCTTTTAGCTGTTTTTTATCAGCCCAAGCAGTACCATAAATACGCTGTAATTGCTCGTTTTTCGCATCACCGCGCCAATAAGCACCTGACATTTTAGTCAGTTTAAATACTTTCAAAAAGCGCGTATTTGGTACGTGCGGGCCACGGCACATATCAACATATTCTTGATGATGATATAGACCAAAGGCTTCTTCACCTGGCATATCATTAATCAGTTTTAGCTTATAGTCTTCGTTACGTGATTCAAATATCTCGATCGCTTCGGCACGTGGCGTCATTTTTTTGATAACGTCATAATCTTGCTTGATTAGCTCCATCATGCGTTTTTCAATGGCTTCCATATGCTCAGGCGTAAATGGCGTTTCACTAAAAATATCGTAATAAAAACCATCATCAATAACAGGACCAATGACCATCTTCACATCAGGATATAGCTGTTTAACCGCATGACCTAATAAGTGAGCACATGAGTGACGAATAATATCAACACCATCGTCGTCTTTCGGCGTCACGATTTCAACATTGGCATCAGCGACGATAGGATCATGTGCATCTACGAGATGACCATTGACACGCCCAGCGACCGTCGCTTTAGCGAGCCCTGTCCCAATATTTTGCGCCACTTCCATGACTGTTGTATGACCTTCGAAGTCTTTCACGCTACCATCGGGTAAAGTAATCGCTACCATAATCTATTCGCCTGTTATTGGGTCCGTTGGCAGTGATGATTGCAACCATCAATCATATAACCGTGAGACCGCATCAATTATATCTAATCGTTGTGATATATAGTGAGAGTGACACATTACTTGTTACTGCTTTGTAGTGCTATATATTGTGGATTTTATTGGTTATTCAAGAGTGTCAAATCAATACCGACATCATAGACAGAACTTTATCATCTATCTAATATAGATAATCAGCAAAAATAAGTAATGTAATAAAAGGATGATTATAGCAAAAACCGTCTACCAACACTAGATATCAAGGGATAGAGCCTTAAGCTCAATAAGAGATAAACTGCGAAAGTTATTTTTGGACATTTCAAAATAGAATGTTGGCAAAACTATATAAAGTTTGTCGACTAACCTTTTATATAGTGATGTTTGTAGTAATCTCAATATTGGAGGTATGAGTAGGAGTGCCTTGAAAGAGGTAGAAGATAATAAACGGCACTACATATCTGATAAAACTATCAACCAGAGCACACTTTTATTGCCTTTTTAAAGAAGCTAACTCCAACCCATTGAAAATATTCAACTTTCTAAATTACGGGGAAATAAGTCCAAAAACATTAATAAAACAGGTTGACACAAAAATTAAACCCTCTATAATACGCCCTCATCAGACGGACTAGCGGCAACGAATATGTAAAT
>NZ_JBHZRK010000016.1:0-85176 GCF_043641605.1 Psychrobacter piscatorii
GCTCGTAATTTTAAGTCAATGCTTTATCTGGCATGTACTATCGTTCATTGTAAGATGAATTGAAGACACGCCCTAGTGCTGTCCAGTACGTTTGTATCAAAACGGATACAGCGCCAGTTTCTGTGTTGACACTGCCTGCGGCGCTCACGTATATTTTAGATAGACTTACTTTAAAGTGTCCGCTGTAAAGTAGCGGTTTTAAAAAAGTCTATTTCAGTCATGCCACAATTCTATAAAAAATATAATATTTCAGCATAAAAAATGCTCTAGTAGCAAGCACTCCGCCCTAAAACAGGCATATAGAATAGATGCAGTGCTTATCAGCGCTAGGCTTCACCGCATATGATAAAAAAGGATTTTAGACATGAGTACAACAGAATATACCGACATTACCGCCGCCGTCACCCGAGAAAAGGGCGCTGACTTTACCTTGGAGCAAGCCAAAATTCGCGCGCCCAAAGACGATGAAGTACTGGTGAAAATCGTCGCCACAGGCATGTGTCACACCGATATGATCGTGCGTGACCAAGATTACCCCGTGCCGCTGCCGCTGGTATTGGGTCACGAAGGTGCAGGCATCGTCGAAAAAGTCGGGCCACTGGTCAAAGACATTGCAGTAGGCGATCATGTGGTGCTGAGCTATGGCTATTGCTCACAATGCAGTTCGTGTCATTCAGGTCACGAGCCCTATTGTAAAGAGTTTTACCCGCGCAACTTTGGCGGCAGTGACATGGACGGCAATAACGCCATTCAAGACGCTGACGGCAACCCGCTCAACGACCATTTCTTTGCCCAGTCCTCATTCGCGACCTATGCGCTCAGCTTAGAGAGCAATACCATCAAGGTATCTAAAGACGCCCCGATTGAATTGCTTGGCCCGTTAGGCTGCGGCATTCAGACAGGAGCAGGCGCGGTCATCAATTCGCTAAAAGTGCGCCCAGGCACGAGCTTTGTGACTTTCGGTGCAGGCGCTGTGGGCTTGTCTGCAGTACTGGCCGCACAAGTAGCAGGCGCGACGACCATCATTGCGGTCGATGTGGTGCCCTCACGGTTGGAGCTTGCCAAGGAGCTTGGCGCGACCCACGTTATCAATAGTAAAGAAGAAGACGTCGTCGAAAAAGTACGCGACATCACAGGCGGCGGCGCGCTATTTGCCTTAGAGTCAACGGGTATTCCAGCTGTCTTGCGTCAAGGTATCGACTCGCTAGGCACACTTGGCACCATTGGTGTCGTAGGCGCACCGGCGCTTGAGACAGATGCCAACTTTGATGTCAATGACTTGCTGCTTGGCGGCAAATCCATCCAAGGTATCGTTGAGGGCGACGCGACTACCAAGATATTTATCCCGCAGCTGGTAGAGCTTTATTTACAAGGACGTTTTGCCTTTGATAAATTGGTCAAATACTATGATTTTAAAGACATCAATCAAGCGGCAAAAGACAGTGCCGAGGGTACTACCTTAAAGCCTATCATCCGTATTGCCGATAATGCTTAAAAGCTATTTGTCTATAAAAAATGGGCAAATATATTATCAGGTATGTTATTGATAGCTGGTATCGCAAATCTGTATAAAAACTTTCATTTAAATATAAAAAGGTCTGAGCCATTCGCTCAGACCTTTTTTGTTTTATCGACCGCTCTTCTATGAATTCGTTGTTTTTATTCCACAATTATTTTGCCCAAAAAAGCTCAAGTTTGGGTTTGATGATTAACGAGAGAATGATTGAAAAGAAAATACCAATCGGAAGGGCGGTCAATAAACTGGCAATCCACATAGAAAGAAAGTGATGCCAATCAGAGAAGTCATTGAGATTAATCGTGGTAACCACGGCCATGATCGATTCCATGATGACTGCCATGCATAGACCAAAAATGACATTCATCTGCACGGTGGAAATATCTGGCAATACCGCCCGTAATATTTTATTGATTAGTAAGGCGATCACGCCACCGATAGGTGCAATGCAGATGACGCAAAGCGCAAAAGAGCTCAGCCAAGCCCGCAGAAAACCATCCCCAAAACCAAGATTATTCCAAGTCATGACAAAGGTTAGTGTCCCACCAATAACCGCTACTATACTAAAAATGACCAATATTTTTTTGAAATTTTGGAGCATTTACTTATCTATATTAAATAATTCAAACGCAGTATAGCCATATATTTTTGCGAAAGGCAGTCTTGTTCTTTTGGTTTTTCTCTGTACAAAGCGATGAATTTACTCGATATTTTTATAAAAATTATGATGCGTAAGCAATGTATTTTTATAAGGTTAGTATCGTTTTGAACTCATAAAATGGCATGAGGATTAGTACTTAGCCTTAGTAGAAAAAGGTTTACCTTTAATACCTTTCGTTATAACATAACGTTTTTTTGAAATGTTATACTATAACGGAAGATATATGAAAAAAATTGGCTTGATTTCGGTATTGGTGGTGCTAGCAGGGCTGGCATGGTATGTCATTGCTGGTGCGCAAACAGTGGGCAATAACGCGACGAATACAGCGGCAAACGATGACAGTCAGCAGGATTTAATCGTGGTGACGCCGTGGGAGCTAACCTCCGCTGATCCCAGTAAGTCTGGATTTATCTTTCAGCGTTTGCAAATTGCCGAGACGTTGGTGGACGCCAAACAAAATGCAGAGCTACAGCCCATGCTGGCACAAAACTGGTCGTCTAATGATAAGGGCGATGTATGGACGTTTGTGTTGCGTGATGGGGTGAAATTTCATGATGGCTCGCCGTTGACAGCGGATGATGTGGTAAAAAGCCTGCAGGTCTCGCTTAGCAAGCCCACTGCGTTGGAGTCGGCTGCAATCTCAGACATCAAAGCCGTTGATGACAAAACAGTTGAAATCAGCCTAGAGCGGCCGCTGATGTCTTTCCCCGCTTATTTAGCGCATGCGACCAGTATCATTTTGGCCAGCTCATCGTTTGATGAGAATAATGAGGTCACTCAGCTGATCGGTACAGGGCCATACTATGTCACCAAATTTGAGCCACCACAAAAAATCGAGCAAAAAGCCTTTGCCGACTACTGGGGCGAAAAAGCCAAGATCCAAGACATTACTTACTTAGCCAACAGTCGCAGCGAAACCCGCACCCTGCTGGCACAGAGCAAACCTAATTACCTCGTATTTACCTTAGATTCAGCCAGTCTCGCCCGCCTACAGCAAGACCCGAATCTACAAGTTCAGTCAAAGTCCTTGGCGCGTACCATCGAATACAAAGTCAATGCGGACCATCCGCTGTTCCGTGATGTACGCGTGCGCCAAGCACTCAGTGATGCCATCGACAGACAAGCCATTGCCCAATCTGTGATGCATGCTGATAATGCCGCCGCCGCGCAAATTTTGCCGCCGATTTTCAAAGACTGGCAAATCAACACCCCAAACCAGCAGCCTGACCCACAAGCTATCAAGCAGCGCCTATTAGACGCAGGCTTCACTGAAGGTAGTGATGGCATGCTCCAAAAAGACGGCAAACCCTTTAAGTTTACCTTACGCACATTCTCAGACCGTCCTGAGCTGCCTATCATCGCCACCGCCTTGCAAGCGCAGTGGAAAAAACTCGGCGTCGACGTCGACGTGTCCGTCGGTAATTTCTCAGAGATTCCCTCAGGTCATCAAGATGGCACGCTTGAGATGGGACTCTATGCGCGTAACTACGGCATGACCCCTGATCCAATCGGCTCACTGGTCGAAGATTTTGACCCACAAGGCAGCGATTGGGGCGTGATGAATTGGCGCAATGCGGAGCTTAACGAGTTGTTATCAACGCTTGAAACGACCAAAGACAGTGATGCGGCGACCAAACAACGCGTCTCACAGATCATCTTTGATGAGCGTCCTGTTGTACCTGTGGTGTACTACCAACAAAACGCCGCCGCGCATAAGTCACTAAAAGGCTTAGAGATTGATGGTTTGGAGCGCAACTTTTATCTAAACAAGCTGTCTTGGTAAGGCGTTTTTACTGTCATTTGCGCGACAACCACAATGCTTTATAACCCTAAAAAATTGTAATGGATAACTATGTTTAAATATATTGCTCATCGGGTGCTGCAGCTGCTCTTGGTGGTCTGGTCGGTTGGTACGCTGACCTTTGTGCTGACCCGCAGCTTGCCCGGTGATATGGCGTACCGTATCGCCGCCAGTCGCTACGGCTATGACCAAACGGACGCCGCCGCCGCCGCACTGGTGCGCTCAGAGCTTGGATTGGATCAACCGTGGTGGCAAAGCTATTTTGATTGGTTGCTGGATTTGGTGCAGTTTAACCTTGGGCATTCTTTGGTCAGTGGCGAGTCAGTATGGGCGGAGATTGCGCATCAGTTTGGGCACACGCTGTCTTTGGCACTGGCGGCACTGGCGATATCGGTTTTTATCGGGCCACCGCTGGGTTTGCTGGCGGCGCAGCGCCCCAATGGGGTGTTTGATCGTCTGACGTTGGTGGCGAGTACCGTACTGCGTTCTGTGCCTATCTTTATTATTGGTATCGCGCTCATCACGCTACTCGCCGTCCAGATAAAATGGCTGCCCGCTGCAGGTTATGGCACGCCGCAGCATTATATTTTACCTGCATTGACCTTGGCAATTGGGCTGTCTGCGGTGTCGGTTCGCGTGAGTCGCCATGCGATGGTACAGGTACAAACGTCTGAATATTATGATTTTGCCAAGCTTAAAGGACTGAATAAATGGACGGCGTTTTGTCGGCATGGTTTACGTAACGTGACCATTCCGATTTTGGCTTATCACTCAGTACAGCTCGTGTATTTGGTTGAAGGGGTGGTGATTGTGGAGAGTTTGTTTGCTTGGCCTGGTAGTGGTCATGCGTTGGTGCATGCCATCGTCGCGCGTGATGTGCCGATGATACAAGGCACCGCGTTGATTATGGGCGGTATGTTTGTGGTGCTCAATATGGTGGTGGATTTGCTCAGTGGGTTGATTGATCCGCGTATTGATTTGGCACGTTAATCATTACTGCCAAAGCTATTGTCAAAACGCTTTATCACAGAATGACAACTACAAACCCAAGCCATAAATTAAAGCCACAAACTGAAGCCACATGAGGAATTATGATTTTATGACTATTTTTAGCGGGGTTCATGCCCTACAACCAGTACAAAAATTTGGCGGACTACTACTCATTTTATTATTAGTTTTTGCGTTTTTGCAGCCGCTGTACTATCCGATAGATGCCGACATACAAGACCTTGGTAATATGCTGCAATCGTCCAGTGTCAGCCATTGGTTTGGCACCGATCACTTTGGTCGAGATATGCTGGCACGGGTCGCGTCTGCCATTCGGTTGTCGTTTTTACTGATTGTCCTATCAGTGGGTTTTGCCCTATTCTTTGGACTATTGATGGGTGTGCTCAGCGGCTATTTTGGCGGCTGGGTGGATAAGATATGCACCTTTTTATGTGACATTATCATGGCGCTACCGGGGCTGCTGTTCGTCTTATTATTTGCAGCGATTGCGCCTAACACCTTTTGGTCACTTTATCTGGGTATCTCCTTGGTGCTTTGGGTTGAGTTCTTTCGCATGGTGCGTGCCATGACCCAAACCATCGCCAGCAGCCGCGAGATCGAAGCGTCGCGTTTGATGGGTATGGATTTTTTCTATTGTTTTAAACGGCACTTTTTGCCCAAGATTTTGCCTGTTGTTGCCACTCTAAGTGCTTTTGCGGCAGGTAATGCGGTGCTGGCACTGGCTACGTTAGGCTTTATCAATGTTGGTTTGCGTCCATCTACCGCTGAGCTGGGCCTGATGATGACGGAGCTGTTTCCGTATTACTATCAAGCGCCGTTTGTGTTTCTTCAGCCTATTATTGCCGTCTTTATTCTGGTATTAAGCCTACAATTACTCTCAGGAAAAATGAAATGATCGCGCATACTACAGGAGACAATGCTCCTAATGCTGCCAATGTTGATAAGGCCGCCACAAATGTATTGGTAAAAACGGACGACTTGGCGGTATTTACCAAGTCTGGGCTGGGTTTGGTTGAGCCCATCAGCGTTACGTTATACAAAGGCCAAAATCTGACCATTTTGGGTGAAACAGGCTCGGGTAAAAGTTTGCTGGCACAAGCCATCATGGGCGCATTGCCTGATGAGCTATTGAGCCGCGGCGATATTTTGATCGAAAACCAAGCGTTGACCAAGCCGCAGCTGCGTGCCTACTGGGGACGCCGTATGGCGATGCTGCCGCAAGAGCCAAGCCGTTCGCTGAATCCTACGATGGACGTGCTCAGCCAAGTGTGGGAGAGCCTGTATTTTGTCGCCAAACAAGACAACAAGGTCAGTAAGCAATTGGCACAAGAGAAGATAGAGACGCTCGGGCTGGGCAAATTTGCCAATTACTATCCGCACGAGCTGTCAGGCGGCATGGCGCAGCGCGCGTCTTTTGCAATTGCCACCTCGGGCGGCGCGTATATTGTCATCGCTGATGAGCCGACCAAAGGTCTAGATGAGATCAACAAACAAGCGGTGATTAATCTGCTCAAAAACGTCGCCCGCGATGGCGGCACACTACTGACCATCACTCATGATATCGATGTGGCAGGAGCGCTGAGCGTGGGTGCTGATGACCGCATCATGGTGATGAAAAAAGGCAAACTGCTGGAGCAAGGTAAAGGCGAGCAGGTACTCAATCAACCCGTGTCAGACTACGCCAAACAACTCATCGCTGCCGCGCCTGATAATTGGCCAGCAAAAAATAGCGCAATCATTGAAGAGCAATCCTTACTGACCGCAAAAGATGTGAGTTTAGCGCGTGGTAAGCGGGTATTGTTTGAGGGGTTGAGTTTTAGTCTCAAGCGCGCTGAGGTGCTTGGCGTGATTGGTGGCAGCGGAATTGGCAAAAGCTCATTAGGAGACGCGCTCTGCGGCCTGTTAAAACCAGCTAGCGGTGCTATCACATGGCAGACCAAACCCAAGCGCCATCAAGTGCTCAAACTGTATCAAGATCCGCCTGCTGCTTTTGCCTCACATGTACCACTGCAAACTTTGCTTAATGATGTCATACGCAAGCATCGGTTAGATGCCAACCGTGTGCCTGAGTTATTAGAAAAGTTAAAGCTGGATAAACGGATTCTTGAACGTAACGCGCTCAATGTCTCAGGTGGAGAGTTGCAACGCGTGGCGATTTTGCGCGCGCTACTTTTCAATCCTGTGTTGTTGTTCGCTGATGAGGTCACCTCTAGACTCGATCCCATTACTCAAAAAGAAACGCTGGATTTACTGGTGGCGCAGTGTCAAGCGCAGCAGTGCACGCTGGTGATGGTCAGTCATGATCACCACATCATGCGCCATTACTGCCATCAAGTGATTGATTTGGAGGATTTTGCCAAGTTGTAATGGCTGTTAAAAAATAAGCAACTGTTGATATTTTTTATAAAAGACGAGTTTATTTCATTGTTTTAACGTCCGTTCCTAACGATATCAATAGCTTGGCTGGGCGTATGCAGTAGCGTTACTTTCGCTTAACAACTGCATACGTGGCCATCGTTGACAGCCCAACTTTAATCTGGGCATGATGGTGGCGAGTAACCCTCATTGCAGCATATTAACCACGACTAGACTTATCAAAGGAGCATGATATGAAAGCGGCACGTTTTTATGACAAAGGTGATATCCGTATTGAAGACATCCCAGAGCCTACCGTTGAGGCGGGTACGGTCGGTATCGACGTGGCATGGTGCGGTATTTGCGGCACGGACTTGCATGAGTTTATGGAAGGGCCTATTTTTATCCCGCCATGTGGTCACCCGCATCCCATCTCAGGCGAGTCCGCACCCATCACCATGGGGCATGAGTTCTCGGGCGTGGTCTACGAAGTCGGCGAGGGTGTCGATGATATTGAGGTCGGTCAGCACGTGGTGGTTGAGCCGTATATCATCGCCGATGACGTCTCTACCGCTGAAGGGGAGAACTATCATTTATCAGAAAACATGAACTTTATCGGTCTAGGCGGACGTGGTGGCGGTTTGTCCGAAAAAATCGCGGTCAAACGCCGTTGGGTACATCCGATCTCAAACGATATTCCACTAGACCAAGCCGCTCTGATTGAACCTTTATCGGTCGGCTATCATGCCTTTGTCCGCAGCGGCGCAAAAAAAGGCGATGTGGCACTGGTCGGCGGCGGTGGCCCGATTGGTCTGTTATTGTCGTCAGTCTTAAAAGCCAAAGGTTTGACGGTGATTCTGACCGAGCTGAGCGCCAAACGCAAAGAAAAAGCCGAAAACAGCGGCGTGGCTGACTATGTCTTGGATCCGACCGAAGTCGATTTAAAGGAAGAGGTGATGAAAATCACTGACGATCGCGGCGTAGACGTGGCGTTTGAATGTACCAGTGTCAATGCGGTGCTCGACTCCTTGGTTGAGCTGACCAAACCTGCTGGCGTGGTGGTGATTGTCTCTATCTGGAGCCATCCTGCAGAAATCAGCGTGCATAGCGTGGTGATGAAAGAGCTGGATATTCGCGGTACTATTGGATATGTGAACAATCACGAAGACACCATCAAACTGGTCGAAGACGGACTTGTCGATCTTGAGCCGTTTATTACCCAGCGCATCAAGCTAGATGATTTGATTTCAGAAGGGTTTGAGCGTTTGATTCATAACAATGAATCTGCGGTGAAAATCATCGTGAATCCAAATCTATAAGTGATATATCTGATTAAAATTGGCTTTGTAAAGTGATAGCCAATGATAAGAAAAAAGCGCCATCTTATTAGAATGGCGCTTTTTTTATAAGTTTTTGACTGTATATGCCGTGATTGAAAAATTGAAATCGGCTTTACAATTTACCGTTCAGATATTGGATTTCACCATAGCCAAAACTCCAATCCACATCAGTATTGGTCATAAAAGAGATAAATAAATCTTTTGGGTCAAGTGTGCAATGCGTCTGGAGCTTGTCTGCCATCAACTCACAAAATTTCTTTTTCATCACTGTTGCGCGTGGGCTGGTAAATACTTGAACAACGATGGCGGCTTCTGTGCGCTCAAATCCCAAACCCGTATCGAGCAAAATCATACGTCCGGGCTTATGCTCAGTGACGATTTTATATCGGTCTCGCTCAGGCACTTCAAACGCGCTCACGACGCAGTCTTGCACCGTATCCATTAATATTTTAAGCTCGTCGTCGCTGCGACCTTCAGTCACGTCTATTCGTACTAGCGGCATGTTGTTATCCTTATATAATTATAGTTATAGCAAATCGTCATTGACGCCCAGTGCGCTCATGCGATGATAATAGTCGCAGCTATCATCATCGATAGCTGCTTTGGCTTCAGTGATATTCTCGTAATTATTTTTTGATATGAATTGCTGGAGGGTCAATATTCAGATTTTTATTAACTAAAAACGTCTGTCATTGAGAAGTATTTCTTGATGCGGTCATTGCTGCTGGCGATGTCGAGAACTTTTTAGCGGCCACCACGCATAGCAGCGCACCTATTGTGCTGATCACCATACCCAAATCAACCGCTTCATGTAGCAAAAAAGCCGCCAATATCAATCCTAAAAACGGCTGCAACAGTTGCAACTGACCGACAGCCGCAATACCGCCCAATGCCAAACCGCGATACCAAAAGACAAAACCAATAAACATACTAAAAAACGACACATAAAGTAGGCCGAGCCAAGCGGTCGCGCTGGCACTAAATACGTCTACAGGTGTGGTCAAATATGCGATAGGTAGCATCATTGGTAATGATATGACCAGCGCCCAGCTGATCACTTGCCAGCCGCCAAGGATTCGAGACAGCCGTGCGCCTTCGGCATAACCGACAGCGCAGGTGATGACCGCACCCAGCATCCACAGCGCCCCCAGTATTGACATTTCACCGCTATGAGCAGCCGCATAGCCTGCGATACACAGGCTACCAAGCAAGGCAAATAGCCAAAACAAAGCAGATGGGCGCTCACCACCGCGCAGCACCGCAAACATTGCAGTAAATAGCGGCAATACTCCCACAAACACAATGGCTTGTGCAGAGGTAATATACTGCAACGCTTGTGCGCTCAGTAGTGGAAAGCCAACCACCACGCCAAGTGCGACCACGATCAGTGCAGGCAGGTCAGCTTTGGTGGGTCGCCGCTGTTTGCACAGCAGCAATATAGCGCCGCCAAGCAAGGCAGCAAGCGTGGCTCGTATGGCGGTCAAAAACACAGGATCAAAACCCATGACAGCAAGTTTGGTCGCGGGTAGAGAGCCTGCAAAAATCATCACACCCATAAGGCCGCTTATCCAGCCTTGTGTGGTCGTTGCCTGTGTTACTTGCGCTGTTTTTATCATTATCATTCTGCCTTGTTAGGGGGTATCAGCTGCGCTTTGTGCTGCTTGACTGTTAGACCATTACAACAAAAGCAGACGATGCCCACCACGTACAGTCCAGTACAATAAATCCGAACTGTTTGGTCAGTTGTACCCATACAGTTGTAGATACTTTTGTCTGATAAGCGAACAGATAGTTTGAATCAGCACCGTTTTGATGCGATGATTTGTGGGGATGAGTGCTACGATAATTGAGTAATACTCATAAATAGTATGGTCAATACGGTTAGAAAGAATAATAAGGATAAACCTCTAATGAGTCGTCAAATGACCCGCATTGAGATGGTTATGGCTGATGTCAAAGCCAAAATCGCCACAGTCACTTATGCTTCAGGTAGTCGCTTACCCTCCGTGCGCGCAGCGGCATCAAGCATGGGGTTTTCGCCGTCGACCATCGTGACCGCCTATGAGCGACTAGAAGCTGAGGGCGTGATTTATGCGCGTGCAGGGTCGGGGTTTTATGTCGCTGAGGTCTCAAAATCGCGCGCTTTAGCGGCTGTAAGGCCGAACTTGGATCGCGAGGTCGATCCGCTGTGGGTCTCGCGCCAGTCACTTGAGACGCCAAATGATGCCCTAAAACCAGGCTGCGGCTGGCTACCAGCAGATTGGCTTTATGAGGCGGGTATACGCCGAGGGCTACGCCGTGTTGCTCGCGGTGATGTGGCGATGATCAGTGACTACGCGACGCCGCTTGGGTTGCCTGCGCTACGTCAGTTGTTGGTCCGGCGAATGGCAGGTTTGGGTATTGAGGCCAAACCTACACAGGTGATGCTGACCGAGTCGGGCACACAGGCGATTGATTTGATTTGCCGTTTGCTGCTCAGCGCAGGTGATACCGTCTTCGTTGATGATCCTTGTTATTTTAACTTTCATGCGCTATTGCGCGCGCATCAGGTGACAGTAATCGGTGTGCCTTTTAATCAAGACGGCCCTGATACGGCTGCTTTTGAACAGCTGTTACACGCCCATCAGCCGCGCCTATATATCACCAACGCTGCGATACACAATCCGACAGGGGCCACGCTGACACCTGCGAGCGCCTATCGGGTGCTGCAATTGGCGCAAGCGGCTGGCACATATATCATTGAGGATGATATTTTTGCAGACTTTGAAACCACGCCTGCGCCGAGGTTGGCCGCGCTAGACGGTTTGTCGGCGGTATTTTATATCGGTAGCTTTTCAAAAACGCTTTCAGCTTCATTGCGCTGCGGTTATATTGCCGCGCCTCCGGACTATATCGAGCCGTTACTGGATTTAAAAATCGCCACAGGCTTTGGTGGTGGTCAACTGGCGGCAGCGGTCATACTGTCTGCGCTGAGTGATAGCGGCTATCACAAGCACATGAATGCGCTATATCATCGTCTGGCGCTGATGCGAGCGCAAGTGCTTCGGCGTTTGGCCGCCGTGGGTATTACGCCGTGGCTCGTGCCGCAAGCAGGGATGTTTCTTTGGTGCCGGCTGCCTGAGGGTCAAAGCGCCTCATTATTGGCCAATCACTGTATGACACACGGTGTTGTGCTTGCCCCTGGTAGTGTCTTTAGTCAAGCAGACGACGCTGATAGCTTTATGCGCTTTAATGTGGCACAGTCGACTGATCCGCGCGTCTTTGAGGTATTGGGGCAGGCGCTTGCTGTGTCAAAGTTGAATGATACAAGATATGATGATACTTAGTGCCTAGGCTTAAATATATTGATTACTATGTATAGATATGGGTTATGAATATTTTCAATAAAGTTATTAAAAGTTATTTTGGGGTTTTATAGACTCCCAAAATAGTAGAGAATAAGATGTTATGTGCTACAAAAATATCGAGCAATATATGGGTAAAATTGAGACTCCAATTTTGATTGCGAACTTTAAACCTTTCAGATTAATCTCACGTGACAATTTGGATTTATGGCAACCTAGTTTAAAAGAAATAAATAGCTCTACTTATGATTATGTAAAACTTCATAGAGCAAGTAAGTTTTTCGATGCGCACTTACCAAAACAAATGCCTGCATGTTTTGGTTTTGACGGAAGCTTAATATTTCCATTCATTGCTGAGTTTAAAAACGATAATTTAGTTGTTGAAGAGTTCAACCGTATTCTTGCCTCAGTGTTCTTAGGTGGGGTTTATGTCGAGTCAATCTCACCTTTAGATATATCGAGAGGTAGCATGAATATGACAGGCTATTATCGTCATTCATCAACTCATAGTAGTAATTCTGACTTTCATCGTGCTATTGGCGAATGTGATGCAGGTTCATTAGCTTCCATCAGGTTACTTCAGCCTGAAATTTTGGAAGCTGGTAAAGTTATATCAGCATATAATTATGGGCATAAGGTGTTAGCCAAGTTGCCAACGTTATCACCGTCGCTTTTCATTAATGCATTTACATATTACAAGAAGCATCAATTACGAGAAGCACTAGCCCATACTTGGATTGGCGTAGAGCAAATGTTAGAGTTTATTTGGAAAGAAACAATTGTTGAAGATGCTAAGTCTGTAAATATACCTAAGAGGCGTAAATTTATGGAATCTCAACAATGGAACTCTGCTCACAAAGTAGAAATGTTCTATCAGCAAGGTCTTATAGAAGAAGATCTTTACTCGTCTCTTAGTAAAGCAAGATTCGCTCGAAATGCTTTCATTCACAAGGGTATCACTCCTTCTTATGAAGATACTCATTTAGCATTAATGTCCTTAATTATACTGGTCGAGGTCACTTCAAAAATAAACGATATTAATTTTAGTCGATCGAATTTAGAACAATATTTACCAGAACAATCAAAGCTCTGTATACCACAAACGTTTATGCCTGAAAAAATAGAGCATCAAGCTCTCGATGTAAAATACTGGCGGGAAATAAAAGTAATTCCAGGAGATAAGAATTGGGAAGGAAGTTATGAATCATATCCTGATATAACATTATCACCGATTAAAACTAAAGCAGAGTAGTGAAATAAGAAATGTATCATTTTTCTAGTCGCGTTAGAATATAAAGATAAAGATCAACCGAATGTCTGATTTGCACATCTTTGATATATTCTCCCAAGCGTTTGCCATATCAAAGTCGAATGATAAGCCCTAAACTCGAGCCTTGATCATTCCAGTTTTTACTACTACCCAAGCAACGGAAACTGATAAACAGTAGCGTATACAAAGGTCGCAATCAGCACAGCAACGACACTGAACCACACCATATATCGCTGAGGCGCTGACCATACGATACGCCAATTGATTTTCCCCCGTGCGGTCAGCCATTCCATCATGCTAATGGCAATCGTCAGCCATAATGTCCCCACCAAAAACCCGCCCATCACATCGCTCAGATAATGCTCATTGAGCACGATTCGACTCAACCCTATAAGCAGACATAATAAAAGCGCGAGCGATAATATCCGCACTTGGTGAATAAATCTTTGGCTAAAGCGAATCGCCATATAAGCGAGAAATCCATAGAGCGCGATGCTGATGGTGGCATGACCACTTGGGAACGAATAGGTGTGCTCTTGCAATAAAATATCAATCGGGCGGGCACGTTGAAAAACCATCTTATTCACAAAAGTAAAAGCGGTACTGCCGATGGTCGAGATCAGGAGACCGACCAAAATATAAGGCTGGCGCACGACCGCGCAGAGGATTGCCGTCAGCAGAATGACTAAGCAAGTAATCGGTGTAGAGCCCAAACTGGTGATAAAAACAAAGGCAGGCACGATGCTCGAATCTTGTAGCACGCTCATATGCTGCGATACAAACAGATCGGTGGTCACAATAGAGTCCGCGTTCACCACATCCTCGACCAACCCTGCAAACAGCGCCAAAATATATATATTCAAGAGTGTCAAAATGGTGAGAATCAGACCAGAAAAGTGACCACGGGCAAAGCGCTTAGTAATAAAGCCAAACATTGCTGGGTATTTTTGCTGTAGACCTACCATTAGTGGTAGGCGTGCGATATGTTCACGCAGCCAAAAATCGACACGAGAAATCAATCCCAATATTCGCTTACCATAGCGAATCATGAGGTGTTGTATCAGCCATAATAGCGCTATCGTCAAAATAAGCACCATGCCTAAGCTGATGAGCTGAGGGTGTTGTTCAATGAGCGCAATCATGGATGGCTTATTCCTTTATCGTGGCTGATATGGCATTGAATAATGCGCTTATCATCGTGTCTACTATGTCGGTTGGTTGGATACAAGGATCGGGACTATAGATGACGTGTTTGATAACGCCTAGTCTGAATAATCGGCTGATACTGTAGCAGACCACACGCTCATTGCTGTCTGATTTTCTTTACGGTGTGTCGTTATTTGAGCGTTTTGCGCCATTTATTACTGTTTTTGCGTAAGTGCTAATAAGTACTAAGAGGACATTGGCGCTAAAAACATAAAGTGTAAAAAACAAGGTGATAAATGACCATAAAAGCTGCTACCTTTAGTAGCCAACCTTTTCACAATTAAACAGACGGCATTAATAAATTACTTATGAACGTATTTACATCAACACTGACTGCTCAAAAACCATCTATGCAAAAACCGCTCCTTGGCCTAACGCTGAGCGTACTGCTATCGACATTACTGATATCTGAACCAGCGCAAGCCGCCAGTACTAATGATCGCTTAGAGCAAGAAGTGGATAATCAGGCCGAACAGTTAATGAGCCAATATCAGATCCCTGGTATGGCATTTGGAATCATCGTCGATGGTAAATCACATTTTTACAACTATGGTTTGTCTGACAAGCAGCGCAACCAGCCTGTGTCAGAGCACACAATTTTTGAGCTGGGTTCTGTGAGTAAGACCTTTGCGGCCACTCTGGCCAGTTATTCAGAATTAAATGGCACCTTGTCACTCGATGATACCGCGGACAAGTACATTCCCTACCTAAAAAACAGTGCCATTGGTAATACAAAGCTCATCAGCTTGGGTACGTATAGCGCAGGCGGATTGCCATTACAGGTGCCTGAAAATATTGAGAATAATAAGGAGCTGCTGCAATATTATAAATCTTGGCAACCTAAGTTTCCTATTGATTCAGCCCGTCTGTATTCCAATGCCAGTATCGGACTGTTCGGCCATATCTCTGCCCTGAGTATGAGTGATGACTATACCAAGCTCATAGAAAACACTGTGTTGCCATCGCTTAAGATGACCAATACATTTGTCAATGTCCCTGCGGATAAAATGAAAGATTATGCCTTTGGTTATAACAAGGCAGGTGAGCCAATCAGGGTCAACCCCGGTATTCTAGATGCAGAAGCGTACGGTATCAAATCAACCAGTGCCGATATGACACGCTTCATGGCGGCGAATATGGGGCTGGTAACGGTAGATACTCAGATGCAGCAAGCACTTGAGAATAATAGAAAAGGCTATTATCAAACCAAATACTTTACGCAAGGGCTGGCTTGGGAGATGTATTCGTTACCGACGACGCTGCAGATGCTGTTAGATGGCAATTCAACAGAGGTTATTTTAAACCCTCAAGCTATCCAAGTGAATGAGCCACCAACGCCTGTGCTAAATGATGTGTGGGTCAATAAAACCGGGTCAACGAATGGATTTGGGGCTTATATTGCGTATGTACCTGCCAAAAAAATAGGCATTGTCATTTTGGCAAATAAAAAATATCCCAATACAGAACGAGTTAAGGCAGCATATACGATATTAGGCCATGCATTGCATGGCCAAGCGTTGAATGAGTGATTTATAATCATCTTATAGTCATCACATTAGGTAGCGTTATAGCAGACAAAGAACCCGATAAGTAGGATTGCTTATCGGGTTCTTTATGTTTAGGGTGTAATATTTAGTTCTGGGTTTAAAGTCCAATTTTTATGAGCAGCCTTCGACCAAATAAATTGCTTCTGGAATACCGATATCAATACTTTCTACGTTGCCTTTTAATACACGCTTATTTTCTACCGTCCATTCAGTCTCGCTAATGGTGTTATTACTGAGTTTTTGACCACCTTTGATATGATATTCAACTTGAATGGGTAAGGTATCATTGGCATTATTGAGCTTAATATCCTCTTTTTTTAAGAGTGCGCCCGCATCTGCATCGCCAGTCACGATAAAGTTGACGTTTGCAATTAGGTTATAAAAGTCACCATCCACCGCATATTTATCAACCTCGTAAGTAAGACTGTCATCATGCGCGCTCATCACCGCTGTTACCGCATCATCGACATGAACGCCCGTATAAAACGGCGTTTTGGAATCTCGAATCGTAATCAGTGCTACTTTGCCATCTATCACTTGATATAGGACAGACGCGCGTTTGCCATAAGATTGATCCATGTAATACTGTTTTGGATCGCTCACATAGTAGCATTGCTCATTGTCACTCTCCTGTTTGGTCAGGCCTAACTCCGCCAAAATCGCGGGGGTAATGACTTGCCCAAAGCCCAGTTTTTGATAGCCTGATGGACTCACCATTTGGTCATCAGGCGGGCTTGTATCTATAGTTATAGGCTCTTTATCTATTGCGGTTTCATTATTATCAGCAGTAACAGGCGCGGATGTATCCGTCTGTGAGGCTGCTGTATTCTTATCCATTTGCGCTGTATTGTCATCAGTAGTTGAGGATTGTGAGTCACAGCTGGTGAGTAGTGATACGCCACCTACCAGACAGGCAGAAAACAATAGCGATTTCATTTTTGTAGATAACAAGGGCTTATGAGAGTCAAACATGGTCATGCTCCTAAAGGTCGCCGATATATATGAGATGGCTTTCATATAACGGCTCTCATATATCGCAGGCTGTCATCATTAATCGGTCACTAATATTGTAGTGGTCAACGCATGATTCAGCACGATATAAAGCGTGGTGTTTTTTGTAACAGTTTGAAGCCAAATCAATCACATCAATTTATATTTGTTAGGATGCTTTTATCAGACAATAGCTTACTATTCTTAGTATGACGCATAAAAAGGAACAACCATGCCAGACATAGGGAACTTGTCGCCACAAGACGTCAGGGCGCTGATCAGAAATAACAAAATAGACAAACCTACCTCTGGTATGTGCAAAGGTCATATACAAGCCAACTTGGTCATTGTGCCCAAAGATTTGGCTTACGACTTTTTGTTATTTGCACAAAGAAATCCCAAGCCTTGCCCTGTGTTAGACGTCACCGATATCGGTAGCGCAGAGCCGAAGCTAATGGCAAAAGGGGCCGATCTCAGAACTGATCTATCTAGATACCGAATATACCAGCATGGTGAGCTGGTCGATGAAGTATCTGATTTGACAAACTATTGGCGCGACGATTTGGTCTGCTTTCTTTTAGGCTGTAGCTTCTCTTTTGAGACGGCTATGTTGAGTGCCTCCATCCCCATAAGACACATCGAAGACAACCACAATGTACCGATGTACATCACTGATATAGAAACAGAGCCTGCTGGAAAATTTCACGGAAAAATGGTGGTCAGTATGAGACCGATACCTTATCCGTTAATCACAAAAGCCGTGCAAGCCACCTCACGTTTTCCGCAAGTGCATGGCGCACCCATTCATATCGGCGATCCCAGCCTAATCGGTATCAAAGACATCAGTTCTCCAGACTTTGGTGATCCATCAACCATAAAAGCAGGCGAAGTGCCTGTATTTTGGGCGTGCGGTGTCACGCCGCAGAGCATCGCCATGACCAGTCGTCCTGAGCTGATGATTACTCATGCACCGGGATATATGTTTATTTGCGATCCTAAGGATGAAGACTTAGCAGTCTTATAAATCATCATAATTGCTTTGATTTTGCGCCAGTTGTTTCAAGCCAACTTTTTATAAAAACTAAAGGAATAGTGTCCAATATGAATATCAATTTTGATGATTTAGAGAAGCTGATAAAAATCGCAGAAAACGCCGATATACAATCGTTAGAGGTGACCGACGGTGACGCACGCATCGCTATTGTGTGTCATTCTGCTGTGCAAAATACGAGCCAGTCTTCTACCAGTACTGTCAGCAGCGCAACCAATAAACAACAGGCCACGCTTGCATCTAGTGATAATAATAAATATGAAAATAATACCAGTGATAGGGCAAATGAGACTGAAGAGATAGCAAACACACCGCAAAAAAATGACATATCAGCGCCAATGTTGGGCACGTTCTATCGGCGTTCTGAGCCTGACGCCGATGAATTTGTCAGCATAGGCGATCAGGTCGAAGTCGGGCAGACGCTTTGCATCATTGAAGCAATGAAAATGATGCATGAGGTCAAAGCAGAGACGGCGTGTATCATCAAAGACATTCTGATTAAGGAAGGGGATATCGTCGAATATGGTCAGGCTTTGTTCGTCACTGAACCTGCCAGTCAGCCTAGAAACTAACCAGCAGTGGCTTAATAAACATCTGATTTCTCTTTTTTAGGAAAATATATGTTCTCCAAAATATTAATCGCTAACCGTGGCGAGATTGCATTACGTATCAGTCGGGCTTGCAAGCAGTTAGGTATTAGGTCAGTCATCGTATATTCAGAAGCAGATAAAGACTCCTTGCCAGTACGTTTGGCGGATGAAAAGATCTGTATTGGTCCTGCCAATGCCGCAAAAAGCTATCTAAACCAAAGAGCGATTGTCTCAGCGGCCAAAATGACACAGGCGGAAGCCATTCACCCCGGCTATGGGTTCTTATCAGAAAATGCAGACTTTGCGGCATTGGTGGAAGCATCAGGCATTCAGTTTATTGGTCCAACCGCTGAAAACATAAGCACCATGGGTGATAAGGTCGCCGCCAAGGCGCAAATGGTTGCGGCTGGCGTGCCTTGTGTGCCCGGTTCTGAGGGCGCGCTGCCAACAGACTCCGATGCGGTCATACAGATTGCCAATGATGTGGGTTATCCAGTCATTATCAAAGCCGCAAGCGGTGGCGGTGGTCGCGGTATGCGTGTTGTTGAAAAACAAGCCGATCTATTATCTGCCATCTCCTTGACCCAAACCGAAGCCAAAGCCAACTTTGGCAGCGCTGTGGTCTATCTCGAAAAATACTTACAACACCCGCGCCATATCGAAATACAAGTGCTGTCTGATACCCATGGTCATGCCATTTATCTGGGTGAGCGTGACTGCTCGATGCAGCGCCGCCATCAAAAGGTCATTGAAGAAGCACCTGCACCTGGGATTACTGACGAGCAGAGGCAGCAGATAGGCGAGGCTTGTGCCACGGCTTGCCAGCAGATGGGTTATAGAGGGGCAGGGACGTTTGAGTTTTTGTACGAAAATGGCGAATTTTTCTTTATTGAGATGAATACGCGTGTGCAAGTGGAGCATACCATCACTGAGATGGTGACGGGCGTTGATATCGTGCGTGAGCAAATACGCATTGCCGCAGGGCTGCCGCTAGCGTACCAGCAGCAAGACATCACCATCAGTGGTCATGCCTTTGAATGCCGCATCAATGCTGAAAACCCAAAGACCTTTTTACCAAATGCAGGACATATTAGCTATTGCCACCTGCCTGCAGGCTTTGGCGTCAGAGTGGAAAGTCATATCGAGTCCAACTACACCGTACCGCCTACTTATGACAGTTTGATTGCCAAAATATGTGTACAGGATGAGTCGCGCGCGCAAGCAATCACCAAGATGCAAGGGGTATTATCGGAAGCGCAGATCACGGGTATTGATACCAATATTGATCTGCATCAGCGTCTGTTTGCCGATAAAGGGTTCTGTGAGGGTCAAATGAGTATCCATTACTTAGAAAAATGGATCAAAGAAAATATATAAAACAGATATAAATGCCAAGTTATCAAGATAATAGCCAGAACACATAATAAAAACCATGGAGCGTACAAGGATGACCCTACAATGGCAAATCGGCAGTGAAACCAACCTTGTGTTGTTTTTTCCCAAGCCTATCAGCCTAGATCAACAGAAAAAGTGCTGGGCGCTGGCGGATATTATTGAAACCATGCCTGAGGTGTTAGAAGTCATTATCGGTATGAATACGCTTAGCGTGTTTAGTCACCCGCTAGCATGGGATGAGTTTAACGCGCTACAAAACAAACTGACCGCGCTGCTTGAGGAGATGCCTGAGAAAATCATCGACGGTAAGCATATCGAGATACCCGTACATTATGGCGGCAAATACGGTCCTGATTTAGCAGCAATGGCAGCGTCGCTTGAGATGCCTATTGACGCTGTGGTCGATCTGCACACCAGCGCTATTTACACCGTTTATTTTATTGGTTTTCAGCCCGGTTTTCCTTACCTTGGCGGTCTCTCTGAGTCGCTACATTTCCCAAGGCATACTACCCCAAGGACGCACGTGCCTGCAGGGTCGGTCGGTATTGGTGGCGAGCAAACAGGCATTTATCCTTTTGCCTCTCCAGGCGGTTGGCAGTTATTGGGTCAGACAGACACCGATTTATTTGACTTGACCAAAGATTCGCCAACGTTGCTGAGTGCAGGTGATACTTTGTGCTTTACCGCAATAGATATTCATGAATAAAACAAGACCCTGTAAAAAATGAGTCAATAGGTGGCAGCAATGAAGATTTTAACGACCAATGGTATGGCCAGTATTCAGGACCTAGGGCGTTTTGGTTATCGCAGTATGGGCGTGGGTAGAAGTGGCGCAATGGATCATTGGGCGCTGCAAGCAGGTAATGCTTTACTAAAAAATGAGCGTGACGAGCCGGCAATTGAGCTGGCGATGGGTGAGTTGACGCTGCAGTTTGAGGCAGATGTCAGCTTTTGTCTCACAGGCGCGCTTTATGAGGTATATTTGGATAACAAGCGTATACCCAGTTATTGGCGCATCAATGCAAAAGCGGGGCAAACCCTCAAGCTACTACGTTCGATAGAAGGCATGTATGCGTATCTTTGCGTGCATGGTGGGTTTGATATTGAGTCTATATTGCAATCGGGTAGTACCAATTTAAAAGCTGGTTTCGGCGGCTTTAACGGTAGGTACTTACAAGTGGATGATAGGTTAAAGGTAAAAGCACCGTCAAGCTTGCCCATCATCGGTGTGGCTCCTCTTGCACCAACCAATACCATCCGTGTGATTAAAAGTAGCGAGTATGATTGCTTTACACCATCTGCGCAGACGGCTTTTGTCTCCCAGCCGTGGCAGCTACAGACCAGCAGTAACCGTATGGGTTATCGCTTGGCGGGTGAGTTATCGCTTGAGTTAACAGAGCCCAACGAGATGAGTTCGCACGGTGTCGATATGGGTATGATTCAAGTGCCGCCGCAAGGTCAGCCAATTGTGCTAATGGCAGACGGGCAAACCACGGGCGGTTATCCTAAAATTGCTACCGTTATCGATGCCGATATCGGATTAATGGCACAAATAAGATTTGGTAAAACTTGTCAATTTACCCTCGTAGATAGCAGGCAGGCGCACCGTGCGCGCCACAACCGACAACATTATATCGATCAGATACAGGAGTATAGTTATGAACATTGATTTGAATGCAGACGTTGCCGAAGGCTGCGGACAAGACGATAAACTGCTTACCATTGTCAGCTCTGCCAATGTTTGCTGCGGGCTGCATGCTGGCTCTTATGCAGAGATGATAGCGACCTTGCAATTGGCCAAAAAAAACAACGTTAGAGTTGGAGCACACCCAGGGCTTGACGATAGAGAAAACTTTGGTCGCACCAATCAGTCTTTGGACGAGGAAGGCTATCGGGCATTGATGGCCTATCAGCTTGGTGCAACCAAAGCGCTGTGTGATCTGGTCGGTGTGTCATTAGATTATGTCAAACCGCATGGTGCTTTATACAACCAAGCGGCTGTTGATGAGTCGCTCGCTGATATTTTGGTCAGTGAGATCAAACGCTTTGATCCCAATTTAAAAGTCATGGGGCTGTCAGGGGGTCATCTGGTTGCTGCCGCCAAACGTCAGGGGATGGTGTCGATATCTGAGGTATTCGCGGACAGAAACTATGAAAAAGATGGCTCATTGGTCTCGCGCAGTAAAGACAACGCGCTTCTCACCGATACCCAAGCGGCTATTGACCATGTATTGCAGATGATTACCCAAGGGACGGTGACCAGTGTCTGCGGTGAGGTCGTGCCTGTTGAGGCAGAGAGTATCTGTCTGCATGGCGATGGCGCGCACGCCATTTTATTTGCTGAAGAGATCAAAGAACAATTAGAACGAAAGGGTATCACGATATCTGCATAATAATCATTTGATGGATAGCTGTGTGAACGTTAATGGCTCAAGTCAGTTGTTCTGTACAAAACAAGGATGTTTATGAGTACCTTAAAAAAGCACAATACCGCCATTTTGGGCGCGGCATTTTTGATGGCCACTTCAGCAGTCGGGCCGGGATTCTTAACCCAAACCGCTACTTTTACCGAAAGTTTAATGGCAAGCTTTGGCTTTGTTATTTTAATATCAATCATTATGGATATTGGCGTCCAGCTCAATGTCTGGCGCGTGGTAGCGGTATCCAAAAAACGCGCACAGGAAATCGCCAACTTGGTGTTTCCTGGAGTTGGTTATCTACTGGCATTTTTGATTATTGCAGGCGGGCTTGCCTTTAATATTGGTAATATCGGCGGTGCTGGCCTTGGCATGCAGTCGATGTTTAATATCTCGCCAATTACGGGCGCCCTGATTAGTGGTGTGATTGCCGTTGGGATATTTTTGGGCCGAGAGACAGGGCCTTTAATGGATAAGTTTGCTCAGCTCATGGGCTTTATCTTAATTGTCTTAATCATCTATGTGGTGTTCAAATCAGACCCACCTTTGGCAGAAGCGGCGACCAAAACCATCATGCCGGACAAAATAGATGCGGTAGCCATCGTGACCTTGGTCGGTGGTACGGTCGGCGGATATATCACTTTTTCTGGCGCACACCGCTTGCTAGAGGCGGGCGTGACAGGTGAGGAAAATCTAAGCTCAGTGACCAAAAGCTCAGTCACGGGCATTTTGGTCGCTTCAGTGATTCGGGTATTTTTATTCCTTGCTGTTCTGGGCGTGGTGTCACAAGGCCTAACTTTAGATCCGTCAAACCCTGCGATGTCGCCTTTTGAGCATATCTTAGGTAACGTGGGTAAAGTGATCTTTGGCATCGTCATTTGGGCGGCATCTGTGACCTCGGTCATTGGCGCGGCTTACACCTCAGTGTCATTTATGACCAATTTCCATCCCTTTATTGAAACCTATAAGCGCTATTTTATTATCGGTTTTATCGTCATCTCAACGCTTGTTTTTGCCACCATTGGTAAGCCCGCTCAAGTGCTGGTACTGGTCGGTACATTGAACGGCTTGGTCTTGCCTATTGCGATGGTGATTATTCTGATTGCCGCTTATCGAAAAAACATCGTTGGCAACTATAAGCATCCTATTTGGATTGCTGCCTTTGGCTGGCTGATCGCTATTGCGATGAGTGTGCTCAGTATCATGACCATTGCCAAATATCTTGGGCTAAGCTAAAAACTGGGCTGAGCTAAAAACAGTATCGAATAAAAAATATAATATAAGGAGGGTATGATGGATATCGAACAAGTCGAGCGAGTGGTGCAGCTTATTGAGCGCAGCCAATTACAGGAAATGACGATCGTAGAGGGTGGTCAGTCAATCAAAGTGGTTAATGCTATTTATTCGCAGCGCCATCGTCTACCATTTGAAGCAGACAACGGTGAGAACCTCGCTGAAAATGATAGCAATGAGTCTGCGCAGGTATGTGCCACGCATGTGGGTATCGTGCATTTAAGCGCTGACGCCGTGACGGATAATCTTGTTAAAAAAGGCGATCGTATTGAAAAAGGCCAAACCGTTTGCTTTATTGAAGAGCTGACGCGCCTGCTCCCTGTCGTGAGTGAGCATGACGGTATTGTTAGCGAGATAGTGGTTAAGGATGGGATCGGTGTAGAATATGGCCAACCTATTTTGGATGTAATAATACATTAATGAGTCATACGACGATGGTATTTTGTCTGTGTCTTTTCCACACTTATTAAGGTTTATATCCAATCAATTAACAACATTACGTTGATAATTATTCAATATAACTTGGCTTACTCTTCCGTAACGATGATAGTAAAGTATGTTTATACCAATATCTAAACACCTTATTTTACTACTACGTTATGGAGTACTCATCAATGCAATCCTCATTATTAAATAGAGTTTTAACATCGAAAGCTGGCGTTGCTGCCCTAATCCTTCGTGTGCCTGTGGGCCTGATTTTGATGGCACACGGTGCGCAGAAGCTATTTGGCTGGTTTGGTGGCAATGGGCTGGCAGGTACGGCTGGGTGGATGAGCAGTATGGGCATGGAACCTGGCTACCTGATGGCCATCTTAGCAGGCGGTGCTGAGTTCTTTGGTGGTCTTGCCTTAGTATTAGGATTGCTGACTCGACCTGCTGCATTGGTCGCCGCTTTTACGATGCTAGTCGCTATTTTCTCTGTCCATATCAGCAATGGCCTATTTGCCGCTGATGGTGGCTACGAATACGCATTGACCTTGATGGTGGCTTTGATTGCTTTAGCAGTACAAGGTGGCGGTGCTATAAGCATGGATAAGGCAATATCAGAAAAGCTAGGGCGTGTGTCATAGCTCCCTCTAATGGCTGTCAGTAACGCTAAAGAGGCGTCATCCTAATAACAGTAATGACTCACGTTGATAACGTCATATCAATTAATAACACCATTTCATAGAAGTGACGAGGAGCAAGTGATGAGCGTACACGCATCTAACGAGTCAGTTACTCAACCTGTGCTATTTATCCCGCATGGCGCGGGACCTTGCTTTTTTATGGATTGGCAACCTGCAGATATGTGGGATGGGATGGCGACTTTTTTAGCGAGCATTACGAATCGATTGCCTGAGCGACCAAAGGCTATCTTGATCATTAGCGGCCATTGGCAGACGGCTGAGTTTGGTATTACTGCTGGTGCAAAACCTGATCTGATTTACGATTACTATGGGTTTCCCAAGCATACCTATGATTTGACTTATCCAGCATCAGGTGCGCCAGTATTGTCTGAGCGAGTCAGTAAAATGCTAACTGAGGCAGGAATCCCAAATGAACAAGATGCGGCGCGTGGATTTGATCACGGTGTCTTTATACCGTTAAAGGTGATATTTCCTGAGGCAGATATTCCTGTAGTACAGATGTCACTACGCAATAATTTAGACCCAGAAGCGCATCTGGCAGCGGGTCGAGCCCTGCAATCATTACGTCAAGAAGGAGTGTTAATCATCGGAAGCGGTATGAGTTTTCATAATATGCGCGGCTATGGCGATGCAAACTTCACCGCACCGTCAGAGCGCTTTGACGGCTGGCTGACCAATACTGTTGCAGCGGATTGGGAGACGCGTTGGTCAGCACTGGCTAACTGGTCAAAAGCCCCTTATGCAATGGCCTCACATCCATTAGGCGCAGAGGAGCATTTGCTACCGCTGATGGTGGTAGCAGGTGCCGCAGGCAATGATAAGGGGGATAAAATTTACTCTGAGCAAGTGCTAAAAACGCAGCTATCTGCTTTCCAGTTTGGATAAAGTCCAAGTAGATAACGCCATTCAGCTGATCACTTGAAAAAGAGGGCGTGATGACCAATAAAATAATACGCTACTGTATTAGATTGGCCCATATCTAGCATAAAACAGACTATCATATGTCTTTATGCCTCAATTGAGCTTATCAAATCCACTCATCACAACTCATCAAGGAGCGATCATGCGTATCACTGCCAATTTTGACGCAGGTAATATTGACGTACTTAACCTAGAAGATAAAAACAATATTCAGCTCGCCATTCGTCCAGACGTTGGCGAAGAATTTTTCCAATGGTTCAACTTCCGTCTCTCTGGTGAGATTGGAGAAGAGTACGTTCTCAATATTATGAATGCAGGGGAGGCTTCCTATCTAGAAGGGTGGGAGGATTATCAAGCAGTCGCTTCCTACGATCGTCAGCATTGGTTCCGTCTACCGACCACTTATCAAGATGGCAAATTAACCATCGTGGCAGATCTGGCGTGCGAAACCATCCAAATTGCTTATTTTGCGCCTTATAGTTATGAGCGTCATCAAGATTTATTAGCCGCTGTACAGACACATCCGCTAGTGACATTAGAGCATTTAGGCGACACGCTAGATAAGCGCGACCTAACATTGGTCAAAATTGGTGATGGCGATACGACCAAACGCAACATTTGGATTACTGCGCGTCAGCATCCGGGTGAAACGATGGCCGAATGGCTGGTCGAAGGTTTGCTTTATAGCTTGTTAGATAGCGACAATGCCAATAGCAGGCTATTATTAGATAAAGCCAACTTTTATATTGTGCCCAATATGAATCCTGATGGCAGTGTACGCGGGCATCTACGCACCAACGCCGCCGGTACGAATCTAAACCGTGAATGGGCAAGTCCAAGCTTGGACAAAAGCCCTGAAGTGTTTTATGTGATTAAGAAGATGGAAGAGACGGGCGTTGATTTGTTTTATGATGTGCATGGTGATGAAGCACTACCTTATGCATTCCTTGCTGGCTCTCAAGGCACGCCGAGTTATAATGAGCGCCTCGCACATCTACGTGATCGGTTCTCAGACGTATTGAAATTAGCCAGTGCTGACTTTCAGACCGAGGTCGGCTATGAGATTGATGCGCCAGGCGCGGCGAATATGACGCTCGCGACCAACTGGGTGGCTGAACGTTTTGATTGTCTTGCCAATACGCTAGAGATGCCATTTAAAGACAACGATAATCTGCCTGATGCAGAAATGGGCTGGTCACCAGAGCGTTCTATTCAGTTAGGGGAAGCATCGCTTATTGCTATGCTAGCCGTCGTTGATGATTTACGTTAATTGATACTGACTGAGGATTTGGACAGACAACTCATAAAAGATATTTAAACTGTTAGGCATTATTTAAACGCTAGTAAGTACTCACTTACTGGCGTTTTTTTGTTTGTTATACCTTTATATGTATAGGTTCCATGAAATAGACAGATGCCATTGTCTGTCTTTAGGATTCTCATCTAGTAAATGACCGTATTAAGCGCCCGCGACTTTTAAAATAATATTGAAAAATGATCAATAGTAGCTGTATGAAGTACAACACTTTCATAACAATGGATACCATGACGACGGATAAAATGTAGCGTGTACCTAATAATATAACCATAAGTTAAATAATCAAATAATAAGGATGGTTGCAATCATGAGTAAAACTAAAACAATTTTAATTACCGGTAGCACGGATGGTATTGGCAAATTGGCGGCTTTAAAACTGGCAGAAGCGGGTCATCAGGTGTACCTGCATGGCCGCGATGCTGACAAACTTGCTAGTGTCATCGCTGAAGTAAAAGCCGTGGTAACAGGCGATGCCATAGATCATATTGATGGGTTTGTCGCGGATTTCTCCGACCTAACGGCTGTGCTCAAGATGGCGGCAGAAATCAATGACACACTGCCAAAGCTTGATGTCCTCATAAACAATGCAGGCATTTATACCACGGCGTCAGCGATGACTAAAGATGGTTTGGACGTGCGCTTCGTGGTCAATTACCTTGCGCCTTATGAATTGACCAATGCGCTACTACCATTACTCAAGCAATCTAATAAAGCGCGTATTGTGAATCTGAGCTCAGCTGCCCAAACGCCAATAACATATAAGGCATTTGTAGGACAAGAGCGTCTCGATGACAAAGCTGCCTATGCGCAAAGTAAGTTGGCACTCACGATGTGGAGCATGGATTTAGCTGACACAGTTGCTAGCCATGATATTAACGTGATAGCTGTCAATCCGGGATCATTGTTGAACACCAAGATGGTTGACGAAGCGTATGGTCATCACTGGTCATCAGCAGATAAAGGCGCAAATATCCTAACGGCATTGGCTGTCTCGGATGAGTTCGCAGATGACACAGGTAAATACTTTGATAACGATATCAAAGATGGTGCACATGGCGATGCTAGGGGCGAATTTGGCCAGCCGTATGCCGACGCGTTAGACAAAGAAGCCATTGCAGAGCTGGAACGTCAGACACAGCAGGTGTTACAGTCGTTGTATTAAAAGTATATGACCACCTTTTAAGCGCTATGTATTTCAGTACGGTTCGCGCGAGGACTCTACTCAATTTATTTATTATTAGGAATAAAAACAATGAAAAATCAGACAATAAAAGCCATTGGTTACCAAGACAATCTAGCCATTAATAACGAACAAGCACTACAGGACATTACCCTTAATAAGCCAACTGCATCAGGCCATGACATTTTAGTAGAGGTCAAAGCCATATCCGTCAACCCAGTGGATTATAAGATCCGTCAATCGCGTCCTGCACCAGAGGGTGAGTACGCAGTGATTGGTTGGGATGCAGCTGGCATTGTGACAGCGGTTGGCGACGAGGTCAGTCTATTCTCAGTCGGGGATAAGGTTTATTACGCAGGGGATCTAACCCGTTCGGGGAGCAACGCTGAGTATCAACTGGTTGATGAGCGCATCGTTGGGCGTATGCCAGCATCGCTGTCATTTGCTGAGGCAGCGGCATTACCACTCACCACGATCACGGCTTGGGAGATGTTGTTTGAGCGCCTGCAAGTGCCCGTTACTAATAATTCGGCAGATAAAAACGGTAGTGATGAGCGTGCTAATGACGTCTCAATATTAGTTATTGGTGCAGCGGGCGGCGTTGGTTCTATCTTAACGCAGTTATTAAAAACACGGACCTCTGCCACAGTCATCGGTACGGCATCACGAGATGAGAGCGTACAGTGGTTAAAGGATTTAGGCGCAGATCATGTGATTAATCATCGTAACCCATTGTTTGATGAGCTAGAGAAGACAGGTATCACTGAGGTAGATTACGCCATCAGTCTCAATAACACCGATGAGCATTATGAAGAAATCATCAAATGCTTGAAGCCACAAGGTAAATTGGGACTTATCGATGATCCTGAATCATTAGACGCCAAGCTTCTTAAAACTAAATGTCTGAGCCTACATTGGGAGTTTATGTTTACGCGCTCTATGTTCCATACACAAGATATGATTGAGCAGCATCGTTTATTGACGGACGTTGCCAATATGATTGATGCAGGCGAGATCAAAACCACCGTTGCCTATCATCTTGGCACTATCACGGCTGAAAATGTACGTAGTGCACATCAAATGCTAGAAAACCAGCAAGCACATGGCAAGATTGTATTGGACGGTTGGCCTGCGTAGGATTTAGAGTTTTAGAAAGGATGACTTTAAAACTAAAATAGAAAACCACCCTAGCTTGAATGGCTAGGGTGGTTTTTTTGGGTTTGCGTGGTTATATAATTAGTCGTACTTCAATATCTAATAGTAATTCCGTCACGCAGGGTAACCAAAAGCGCTATTCCACTGATGAAATTGAAGAGATGGGTGTTGAATATGAAAAAATAGACTCAGGGACTAAAAAAGACATGCATAGAAAACAAACTGAAATGATTAAAAAGTCTGAGCTAAATAAGATCCATCAATAATCAAAGGAATAGTTATGAAATTATGGATGAGCGCAGATATAATGGAAAAGATTACTTACTTGAAGCAATTAAAGGCTCTCGAGGTTATCATTCTGACTTTCAATAATTAATATAAATGCTTGAAAATTATTCAGATGAGTAAATAATATGTTGGAAAATTTCGTAAGAAACATGATTGAATCAGGTAGGTTTCAAGATTTATTAGATCTCTTAAGAGAAGAGTCTACACATACAACTGATAGTTGTAACAATGTGCCCAAAAGTAAAGAAGAGGTAGAGTTGTATGTATTTTCAATTAAGCACATAGAGTTTTTAAGAAAGAATAAAAGTTTTTTCCACCAACCTATAATGAAAGATGAAGCTAACTCTTCATTTTTAAACCATTTTGAACTCTGGTTGAAGAATGGTGCTAAAGGTCTGGAAGAGAGTGAAGTTACTAGTTACCTACTTAGCAAACCATTTTAGTTAAAAAACAATTTAGATGAAGCTTACGGTATTCAAAGATATAAACTATTACTGCCATATCTCACCCAGCACCCTAAACCAATTTTTTGACGTGATTTTTTCAATCAGCGTATCAGAGAAGTGACGTTGTTGCATTCGTTCAATTAGCTTGGAGATTTGACTGATATCAGACAACTCATCAGGTAATAAGCACCCATCAAAATCAGAGCCAAAGCCAACCTGATCTTCGCCCAGATGGTCAATCAGATAATCAAGATGATCGACAATCACATCAAGTGAGGTCTGCGTATCTCGCTGCCCATCCGCACGCAAAAAGGCCACATCGAAGTTCACCCCAACCAGACCACCGCTTTGTTTGATGCCAGCCAGCTGCTGATCAGTTAGGTTTCTTGCTTGCGCGCATAAGACGTGCGCATTGGAGTGAGTGGCGACAATCGGCTGATCGGCAATCTCTAGCGTATCCCAAAACGCGCGCTCATTCATATGCGACACATCAATCAGCATATGCTTGTCACGGCACGCCAAAATAAGGTCTTTGCCTTCGCGGGTTAGACCAGAGCCTGTATTTGGAGAGTGCGGAAAGGACGCATTTAAGCCATCACCGAACAGACTTTTTCTATTCCATAGTGGGCCAATACTTCTGAGTCCTGCTTCATAAAACACATCCAGTAACTCAGGTTCAATGGCCAAAAACTCAGCGCCTTCAAGATGCAAAACGATAGCCAATTGCTGGTTCTGCTGACAGGATTTTATTTGTGCAACAGACGTACAGATCTGAATCTGACCGTTTGATCGATCTTGTAATTGCTGCGCAAATTCTAATTGCGCGCAGCAAATATCAACGATTTCTTGCGCAGTGAAGTCTGAGTTTGACGGGTTGGATAACTTATCAGGATGGTTGTTTTTCACATAAGCGTAGGGTGGTAAAAAAATAGAAAACAAGCCGCCCATCCATCCTGCTTGTCGACAACGAGCTAGATCCAAATGCCCCGGTAGGGTGCCATAAATAAAATCATGCACGGGATCGTCAGCCGAGCTTAGCCATAGGCGGGTTAACAGATCATTATGACCATCAAAAATGATAGGCTGGTTATTCATTATTAATCCGTGACCGTACGCGTGGGAATCAGTTGCTCTTGACTCGTTTGTGTTTCATTGGCTTTTTTGCCACTTAGCCGTTTAGAATTTTTAGGATTCCTAAAGCGCAGCTCTTCAAACGGAGTTGGCGTCTCGCTATTAACACGTGCTTCCTCGATCAGGTAGTGATATGGCGATTTGCCGCACACAGGATCGGCATTTTTGGCATCGCCCGTCAGCATAAAGGCTTGGCAACGGCAGCCGCCATAATCACGTTCTTTATCGGGGCAACTTTGGCACATGTCAGGCATCCATTCATCACCGCGAAAGTGATTGAAGCTATCTGAGTCATACCAGATGTCTTTTAATGGCGTCTGCCTGACATTGGGAAACGCTAGGGGCAGCTGTCTGGCAGCATGACACGGTAGGGCAGTGCCGTCAGGCGCGACGGTCAAGAAAATCTTACCCCAGCCATCCATACACGGTTTTGGTCGCTCTTCGTAGTAATCAGGTACGACAAAAATCAATTTGCATTTGATACCACGTGCTTCGATTTTTTGGCGATATTCGTTGGTAATGCGTTCGGCTCTGACCACTTGTTCTTTGGTCGGTAGTAGGCCTTCGATATTTTCAAATGCCCAGCCATAAAACTGACAGATAGCCAACTCTACTGTATCGGCTTCTAGCTCTAAGCAGAGATCAATAATCTGGTCGATCTGATCGATGTTTTGCCGATGAATCACAAAGTTAAGTACCATCGGATAGTCGTACTGCTTGACCAGACGTGACATTTCATACTTTTGCTCAAAGGCGTGTTTTGAACCTGCTAAGAGGTTATTTACTGTCGGATCACTGGCTTGGAAGCTGATTTGGATATGCTGCAATCCTGCATCTTTTAAACTGGCAATGCGTGCTTCAGTAAGTCCCATACCTGAAGTGATAAGGTTGGTATAAAAACCTTTCTGATGCGCATAAGCGACCAGTTCTTCTAGGTCTTGACGCACCAGCGGCTCACCACCAGAAAAGCCCAACTGCACCGCGCCCATTTGCCGCGCTTGATCAAACACATCAAACCACTCCTCTGTCGTCAGCTCTTCTTTGTACTGAGCATAATCAATGGGGTTGGAGCAATACGGGCATTGTAAGGGGCAGCGATAGGTCAACTCAGCGAGTAACCATAGCGGCAGTCCGACGGGTGCAGTCATACTAAGTCAATCCAATGTTCACGCTGGGCGACCAGCATATATTCAATGATGTCTTGCTCGATTTCAGGCACATCGCCAAACATGGCTTTCACTTTTTGAATAATATCAGCAACCGATGCGGTGCCATCAATATGTTGTCCAATGATACTGGCACTGTCGTTAAGGGTGATCATCCCCTCAGGGTAGAGCAGGACATAAGCATCTTGCGCTGGCTCAAACTGGAAGCGATAGCCATGACGCCATGTGGGAACCAGCGATTGATCCAGCTCAGGTAAACTAGCAGGGATACTCATTTGAACAATCCTTTATGCCAGACATTGTCTGTGGTGACGCTTTGATAAGGCGCTTGGTCATGCACATAGGCGAGGCTCAAGGCATCCAAAATCGTCCACAAAATATCGAGTTTAAATTGTAATATCTCAAGCATGCGTTCTTGCTGCTCGGCCGTTTTGAACGAGTCAAGGGTAATGGTCAGGCCATGCTCAACATCGCGGCGAGCTTGGCTAAGGCGCGAGCGAAAATAGGTATAGCCTTCTTCTTTGATCCAAGGGTAATGCTTGGGCCAAGACTCTAGACGCGACTGATGAATCTGCGGCGCAAACAGCTCAGTCAATGAGCTACTTGCCGCCTCACGCCATGACGTACGGCGGGCAAAGTTCACATAAGCATCAACAGCAAAACGCACACCGGGCAATACCAATTCTTCCGAAATCACCTGCTCATGCGTCAGGCCAACTGCTTCTGCCAGACCAAGCCACGCTTCGCGCCCGCCGCCATCAGGATAAACGCCGTCTTGGTCAATCATGCGCTGGATCCACTCTTGACGAACGCGCTGGTCGGGGCAGTTTGCCATGATTGCCGCGTCTTTTAGCGGGATATTTATTTGGTAATAAAAGCGGTTGGCGACCCACGCTTGGATTTGCTGCTGCGTCGCGCGCCCTTCGTGCATCATGATATGAAAAGGATGGTGGATATGATAATACTGACCTTTTGCCATAATCGCTTGTTCAAACGCTTCTGGGCTGAGTGCTGCGGTTTGTTCTTGCATCATTTTTACCTTGCGATTGCTGTCTTTATCTTACCGTTTGTCTTAAAGCTCTATCTGCATACCATCAAAGGCCACTTCAACACCGTGCTGTTTTAATGTCGCCGCTTGTTCAGATTGCTCGTTCAATATCGGGTTGGTATTATTGATATGAATGAGCACCTTACGAGCGTTATCGAGCTGATCTAAATAATGCAGAGAGCCATCGTCACCACTGATATGCAAATGCCCCATGTCTTGGCCCGTTTTAGTGCCAACGCCGCGTTCTTGCATCTCGTTGTCTGTCCATAGCGTGCCGTCAATCATCACGCAATCAGACGCTTTCATGATTTGCATGACTTCATCGTCAATTTTGCCCAAGCCTGGCGCATAGAACAGCTGCTTTTGTGTTTTTAAATCTTTGACAATCAGCGCGATATTATCGCCATCATGAGGATCATTGCGATGTGGCGAATACGGCGGTGCTGAACTTCTAATCACCAAAGGCGTCAGTTCTAAATTGCTGTAGCCGTTAATTTGAAAGCTTTGTTTTGGGTCGATTTGATTGTATTGTAGGCCGCCGTTCCAATGCTTTAACATGTTAAACAGCGGAAAACCTGTGCTGAGGTCGTCATGTACCATGTTCGTACACCAAACAGAGATGGGGCAGCCTTCACGTAAGGTTAATAGGCCTGTGGTATGATCAAGCTGACTGTCCATCAACACCACATCGGTGATGCCTGTGTCTCTTAGATGACGGGCTGGTTGAGCTGCTTTAAAGTCAAATAGCTGCTGGCGAATATCCGGTGAAGCGTTAAACAAAATCCAATCGGTGCCATTTTCTGATATGGCAATCGAAGACTGGGTACGGGTCTTTGCTTCAATGGTGCCTTGGCGTACGCCATGGCAGTTTTCGCAGTTACAGTTCCACTGCGGGAAACCGCCGCCCGCTGCTGAGCCTAAAACGTGAATATACATAGATCAATATTTCCAAATTGCTAAAAAAGTAAAAGCCCTAATCATCTAGGGCTTTTAATGTATTCAGGTCTATGAGTTTTTAGCGTGCTTCAAAATACATGGTGATTTCGAAACCGATACGAATGTCTTGAAAAGCTGGTTTAGTCCACTGCATGGGATTACTCCAAAAAGTTATTATGGGATCATCGTTGAGATGAATGAAAGTAGTTATCAATGGTATTATAAGCCGACCCTGAATGTCAATTTGTTAGATGTTAACTTTCAATCTCAACACGCCCTAATATTTAGACTAAAAGCGATAAGTCACTCTACCGACTACATTTAAAGGCTCGCCATACGTTAATCCAAAGAAGTTTTCGCCAGCAAGATACTTTTGGTTGAATAAATTGTTGACGTTAAGCTGTGCTTCTAGGTTGTCATTGATGGCATATTTGGCCATGATGCTAGCAAGCGTCACATCATCTTGGCCATACTTTTCAGATTGACTAGTCACAGGGTTGGTAACAATACCATAGTATCCATTTGACCAATCGATACCGCCACCAACTGTCAAATTAGGAACGATATCGTTCATATCATAAGTGGCAAACAGATTGAGCGTGGTATCGGCGTAGCCTGTGTTAACGGGTTTACCATCTCGACCCTCAGCATTAAAATGCGTATAGCCAATAGCGGCCTTTAGCTTGTCGCTAAGCTGACCAGTAACTTCGACTTCAACGCCTTGACTTACAGCATCTACACCAAAGTAGGCTCTCTCAAGACCGGCACCTGGTATTGTTTGACCACTATCTTGAGCAAGATCATTTTGCTCGATTCTAAAAATACTGACTTGGCTTTGTAGTGCGCCATTATCTGACTCACTTTTTAGACCAATCTCGTAGTTTTTTCCTTCGACAGGATCGAGATAAGTACCGTTGATATCACGCTCTGACTGAGGTTTAAAAATAGTACTATAGCTGCTATAGATACTATGATTATTATTAATATCATAGGTAATGCCCGCATAAGGCGCCCAAATATGCTCGGATTCAGTATTCATTTTAGTTCCATACTGAAAACCCGAGCGCTCATATTCAGACACACGCGATCCTAAAATCACTGACAAGGGATCCGTTAGCTTAAGCTGAGTGGCGGCAAAGATCGCCTTTTCCTTAGTCGTGACATCAGAGCTTTGGGTTTTGGCGCCCCATGCTGGCTCAGCATAGCTGCCATCCCAGTTATCGAAGTCAGATATTGGTAAAAGTCCATCAGGCGGCGCTGTATAGGTAAAGGTATCAAGATCGCTTTTATTGTAAGAGCCACCGACGATGACTTGATGCGTTCTGCCTAGTGCATCAAAATTACCCGTCAGCTCGGTTTTTACATTGATTTGCTTGCGTTCAGTATCGGCATGGAATGGATTTAAGTTATAAATCAGTCCAGCGTCAGGATCAAAGCTCCTGGCATACATGTAAAGGAGTTTTGGGCTGCTGTCGCTCTCGTTGTAACTGGCATTGGTGGTTAGGTTCCAGTCTTCATTAAAATCATGATCGATGTCAGCGAAGTAGTAAACATTGTCAGAGTCCCAGTTTGACCAGTCAGCACTACCGTTTTTACTGGTGTCCCACTCAGCTTTTGAGCCATCACTCAAATAACTTGGCAAACCGCCCCACATGGTCGATTTTGATTTATTGTGCTGACGGCTTGCGCCCACACTGACGGTAGTGTTGTCACTCACATCAGCATCCACTGTGGCATAGATTAGGTTTTGCCCCAGTTCTTGGCGATCGATAAAGGTGTCGCCATCTTGATAGCTTGCCACGACTCGGCCACGTACCGCGCCATCTTTGGTCAATGACTGACTGCGATCGACGCTCACGCCGTAGTTGCCATAACGATCAACGTTGGCAGAGAGTTCGGTGGCGGGCACTGTGCTATCGGCACGTTTGCGAATGAGATTGACGTTGGCAGAAGGGTCGCCTGAGCCACTCATCAAGCCTGTCGCACCACGTACGATTTCAACATGATCAAACATAGCAGTATTGGCAGAATATTCACCCATCGCCGCTTGCTGAACAAAATCTGTATTTAAGCCATCAATCTGAAAACCAGTAATGCCAAACCCTCTCGCTGAGAACCCACTGCGAGCGCCATCGATACTGCCCACTTGAATACCAGGTGCGCGTTTGAGCACCTCTGTTAGATTGGTTGAGTTTTGATCTTTGAGTTGCTGATTGCTCACTACACTGGTGGCCTGCGGAGTTTCTTTTGCAGAAAGTGCCAGTCCAGTGGCGCTACTGGCGGTAGGAATAGTATAGCGGTCGGTATTTTCAGTAATCTGTGCGTCTATATCTGCCGTGACCACGATAGTCTCTAGCGTGGTACTGGGTTCGGCTTTTTTGTCAGCATCATTGATGGCGATACTATCACCAGTTGCGGATCGGTCGGTGGTTTCAGCATGAATGATAGATGAGCTGACTGCCAATGAAGCAATGGCTGACAGATGCATCGTTTGTTTGATGAACCAACTCAAGGAGCTGGGTTTATGTCGCTTGGTGCCTTTTGTAATGATAAACATCAGATGGTATCTCGATAAAAGTATTGGGTTAGTTGGCTTAACATTCTCTTGATGTAGCATTGAATGAATAATCAATATACGGTTTTGTCAGTGACAGGCTGTTTAATGGGCTTAACATGTCACGATCAATTGCGTACATGATAATGATAATGAGAATTATTAGCAATAAAATATAGAGATATTTTTGACACATTTGCCTACGTGTCTGATCGGTGAGCTTGAGTATTTGATGAAATTGCATGAATGAATAGGGCGCGAGCTGACCGATTCGATGAAAAAAGGAATGAGCATGCAACAATATCAACGCATAGTATGATAAAGCCATGATGAACCAATGCCTAATCAACACTCATAGAAGCGTGAATGACGTTAAATAGACACCTCTTTATAGAGTAGTATTATAAGTAGTGGTGTGAATCACGCTTTGATACGGCGCATCAGGTATAAGAAGTACGCACCACCAATAATAGCGGCAATGGTGCCAGCCGGTATCTCGTAAGGAAATATGATATAACGCCCAAGCCAATCCGCCAGCACCATTAATGCGGCACCTAAAATAGCCGCCAGTGGCAATTGGCGCTTGAGCTGAACCGCGCCGAGCGTCGTGGCAAGATGTGGAATCATTAGACCAATAAAACTAAGCGGACCGACTGCCAATGTTGATATGGTACTAAGCGCTGCCACTAAGATTAATATCAAGCTTTGAAACAGCCTTAAAGAGACACCAAGCTCACGCGCTATCCCGCTGCCTAAGCTCAGTATCTCTAGTGGTTTTATCAGCATAAAACTCAATAAAAAAAGTAACAGGGCGAATATCACAAGTAGCCATGCAGTCTCAGGGCTGGCCAGATAAGTGGAGCCCGATAGCCAACTGAGAACCGCTTGCAAGCGCTGATCTCCAGATATTTTGACCAGACTTAACAAACCACCCATCAAGGCAGCAATCGCCACGCCAACCAACAGCAAATAGGCAGGATTTATTCTACGAGCCAGCCATAATATCAAGCTGAGCACAATCGCTGCGCCCAATAATCCTGACAGCACAATGCCTGCGTAGCCAAAACTGGGCAAGAACACAAAGGCCAATATCACGCCGATTGCAGAACCTGAGCTGATGCCCAGTACCTCAGGACTGGCCATAGGGTTGCGCGTCAAGGTTTGCAGCAGTACGCCCGCAGTCGCTAGCATCACGCCAGTGGCAGCCGCGCTCAGGGTGCGAGGCAGTCTAAAATCAACAATCAAACTCCATACGGCATTCAATTGCCAACCATTTGCTGTGGCAGTGAAGACAAGTATGCCGACAATTAGTAGAATTAAGGTGACACTCCAGAGAAGTAAATGCGGTTCGCGGCGTTCTGAAATAAGCGTTGGGCTAATCTCATCTTTATGAGGCTGGCTTTGGGTTACGATTAGCCATATAACCAATGGCGCGCCAAGTAAGGCGGTCATCGCATCAGCAGGAATGTTTAGGCTTAGGTAATGCTGTAGTATCGTGGTGACATTGCTGGTCACCCACAGCAGAAGCGCCCCAAATCCATAGCCCAAGAGCAGACGGTAACCGATATGTCTGACAGAAAATACGTTGACGAGGGTAGCGGCACCCAGTCCGATAAAACCAATAGGTCCTACACGGCTTACGACAAGGGCCGTTAATATCGCCACCAATCCCACTACCAGTCCTCGAATAAGATTGATAGGTATGCCCAAACTTTTTGCCTGCCTATCGTCTAGGCTCATGATTTCTAGCGGCTTTAACAAGGGCATTAAACTGATAAAGGCGACCACACTGGCAATGGTTAATACAATAGACACTTGCCAATTGTTTTGCGTGAGGCTGCCAGCTGCCCATACCATGACATTTAAGGATTCTTCGGCATAATAAATCATCAATAAGGCGGCGATAGCACCCAATAAGATATTGGTGACCAACCCTCCTAACACCAGTACCAGAGGATTCATGCGACTTGGTGCGGCAAGGATGAATACAATTGCCATGCTGCTAATGGCCCCAATAAAGGCAACCCAAAAGCTGCCTCCTAGATTGAAACTAGGGAAAAATAATGTCACAAGTAGCAGTGACATATTTGCGCCACTGCCCACTGCCAATGTTGTGTCTGACGCCAGCGTGTTTTTTACCAACTGTTGTAGCAAGACACTAACTAAGCCTAAAAGGCCACCTGCAGTTGATGCCACGATCATGGTCGGCACGATTTGCAGTTGGATACTCATATCCGAAAGCGACAAGTCAAATGACGGAGTGAACAGCTCTATGAATGGTAGATTCCATAACTGATGTATGACAGCGTAACTGCTGACTACTGCCATCACTATCAAAAAAGTAACTATCAAATAAAGGCGGTTAATAGACAAAACATTGTTTTTCATCATAAGTCGGTATTGCCTACAAGAGTGGCATTCATTAATCGATCGGCCAAGACATTCATAGAAGCCACGCCACTATTGTTCCAAGTGGCCGGTAGTAGGGTTAGACAGCGACCTTTATCGGCAGATTTTGGATTATCTTTAAACGAGTATCCCAAGCGTTGCCATACCAAGCTGGATTCTAGCTCCAGCTTAAGTAGATCACCGATAGGTTCTACGACTACCAAGCAAGTATCGTCATCGAGCTGTGCCAAATCCCCTAGCATAATGGGCGCAAAGCCCCATTGGTTGCCATCTGCGAAAGCCACCAGTTCTAACCCCATGGCGTTTAGTGCTGGCTGAAACAAGCTGTTGTATGAAAACATACGCAAATTATTGGTATCAGCAAATTGGACTACCGCCAGTTTTTTGATATGAGGATAGCGCGTATGAAACGTATGACCTGCTTGTGTTATTTGACTTTTACTCTGGTCAAGATAGTGTTGTGCCGCTTGAGGCTGATGAATAGAGCGACCCAACTCTAACGTGGGCTCTATAAAGTCTTCCCATTTAGCAACTCTATTTAGACTGCTCAGCTCAATAGAGTGAATGGGCAGGTCGCCATACATAGGACGCAAATGCTCATAAAATCCGGTGTCTATCACCACATCTAGATCGAGCTGAGAGAACATTTCGGGATTGGGCTGATAGCGAGTACCCACGTCGTATGTGGTAGCAGGGATAATAGGTTTGCCAACCCATTCTTTATAAAAAGGCTTATCACCCATTGCCACTGGCGGGTAGCCCATGGCGGTGAGTGTCGCAGCGATGCCCCAATCTGGTGTCATTACCTTAGAAGGCGATTGTACCGACAGGGGCTGCGTTAAGGTGTTTTGCGTCTCTAGGGCAGGCGCGGGCGAGGTGGCATCAGATGAGTGACAACTACTCAACACTAAGCCTAAGCATACTGTCACAAACAGATGGATGGAGAGAGACATTGCTTTCATATAACGGCTACTTGTTGACTAACATCAGGGTGAGTACGCAGCGTAGCGCTTACCCAACTTATAGAATGTAAAACCTGTTTTTGTATGGTGTTTGAGACATTATCCATATAGCGAAGCAGACCTTGTGCCACGCCCAAATTGTTCATGTACATCATACTGAGCCGTCTAAAGTAAATGAAGCATTCTAAATAAAAATCACTCAAAAATGCAAATGATTTTCATTTTTATTTGAAAAGTTGGTATGAATGGTCTAGGTTATGGCAGCGATGGTGACAGTGATAGTAGTGTGACTCGAGCAGACATTACAGGTATTGCGGGTAATAAAGACATCACCACGGACAATCGCGCAGAGTATGCAGACAGCACGAGAAAAATTTCATGCCCTTGCAGACACAATATATGGAGCAAACATTAATGTCGCGACGGGTTATGTGGCTTTTTGCATTTAGGTATAATACCGAAGTAAGCTATCTTAGAAACTATCCGTGTTATTCATTTTTAGCTTTCCGAATTCTTGCCATCTGATAGGCATTGACATACTCGCCGTTGCGATAAGCATAATCCACCATCTCACCTTCTATCACAAAGCCCAAGCTTTTATATAAACCGATGGCTCCGGTGTTATCGGTATAAGTGATAATTTCAATACGTCTTATATCCAACCAATTATCAGCCAAATCCAGCGCTGCGTTTATAAGCGCTCTGCCGACACCTTTGCCTTGTGCTGCCGTTTTTACACTGACCCCAAAGCTTGCGACATGGCGTTGACGCTTTGATGTCATAGTCTGAAGCCCGAGACTTCCCACCACTTCACCCTCAATTTCAGCCACTAACATATACATATTGTCAGGTATATCCGCCAGTCGCTTGCGCCATAGGGTCTTGGAAGGCATAGGCAGCTGCAAAGTATTTGCATATAAAGCCTCATCGGCATGAATGGCTTGCAACGCGTCTGCATCTTCTGGCTCGGCATGACGTATTTCAATTTTCATTGTATTTATCCTTACAGACGAATCATTGTGTAATTAGTATGTTGGCTAGTATCAACATTGGTAATGAGGCAAGCATCACACTTGTTATCAACATTCCAAATATCCAACCCTTAATTCAGCCTGATTGTTAGCCATTTACTATAAAAACTCAAGGTCTTACTAAGGTGCTTAATGCTCAAGTAAGGCTTCACTATTACAAAGTGTTAATTATATTGTAGAAACACTTATTTTAATCGATAATAGTCTACTAAAATAATGTATTTATAACCAAGTTTTTTGGTTGCGTTTCATAGAAAATCTAATTTATGGATATCTTTTACAGGAAAAGCTAAATGTCTAACCTCAGATTGGTAGTAGCAGGATTTGCGACACTTATATTTATGAGTATAGGTTGCAGTAATAGAGAGTCTAACAGTGCTAATGAGGTGAAAGAAAACCCATCAGAAGCCATAGCAAAGCAAATTCCAGAAGAAGTAGAAATGCGTGGAGTCTTTAAGAGAAGCTTTGAATACATGAGCTGGATGCAAATGGCAAAGTCTACTATGTGGCAGATCCCAAGCAGCTTTTAATGAAAGACTCAAATAAAATTAGTCAAGACAGCTATTATAAGTCGTTTGAAACTTGCGTGGTCGGAGTGATCGGCTCTGAAGGTGGTTACGGACCTACTGGCAAGTACGAAGATGAAATTACTATTAGCAAAATCTGTGTATGAAGAAGGATACAGTCACAAAAAATCTGAAAGTTAATGAACAGATTATACGTCAGCAAGAAGCCGTTATTTGCTAGATTTATGTGTGTGAATTTTAAGGGATATCGAAAAATCTTGATTTATAAAATTATCTCAAACAAGTATTTGCGTATAGCATTATTTTTTTTAGTAATTCAGCAAATCATTGTAGCGTCCTCAACGTATTTTATTGCTCGACTTGCACAAAGTTTTGCTGACAATGGGCCTTTACTTCCTTATATGCTGCTGTTTGCCGCCTCTTTGGTGATCGTTTATGTGCCTGCGTATTTCTGTGTCACCAATACGGAGCGCGCTAAGTACGACGCTCATAAGCTATACAACGACACTTTCCATACTGTTTTTTTAGGCAAGACCTATTTGTTATCCAGCGACGAGTTACAGAGTACGGCAACGACAACGACAACACTCGCTCAGGAGAGTAACTACACGCTTGAGACCGTCATTGATAGTATCTTTGACATTTCAGCGTTGGTTCTTAACGTCTTATTTAACGTGCTCGTTATTGCTTGGTTTTTAGATGGTACATTATTGCTTGGTTATGCAGTAGGTATTGTTTTTGCTTCTACGTTTGTACATTTCAGACGACATGCTTTAAAAACCGCTGCCAAAACAGATCAGCAATCACGGTTGAGCTTAACCGCTAAACTTTTTGACAGTTGGGATAACGTTGTTATTTTCAACAAGCATAATTACACGCTCTATAATAATATCGTTCAAAAAAGCTTTGCGACCGCAAAGAATAATAGTGTCAAATCCACATCCATTCAGCACATTAATTCAAGCTTAGGCATGATCATACTCATGCTACCTGTTTTTGTGATCACTGGCTTTATTTTTAATAAAAATTGGAGTGATGCCGCGACGATGGCGGTGCTAATTGCCACGCTGCCAAGACAAATTCAGCTATTGCAAATGTGCTATGCATTGATTGGTTACCATACCAGTATTGGCGTTATTAAAACGATGCTAGATGGTATTTTGAATGTTTTACAACCTACTACTGTTGATTTAGATACCTACATTCAAGCGGACCAAATACGTGTGAAGCAAACAGGAGAGATTTTTGATTCAACACAGTTGCCAAAGAAAGGTAGGGTAACGCTGATTGGTAGTAATGGTGTTGGTAAGTCTTGTATGTTACTCAAACTAAAAGACCACTACCAAGAACGAGCGTACTATTTGCCTGCCAAGCACAATTTGTATTTCAATTACAAAACAGATCAAACCCATAAAGGCTCAACAGGACAACAACTCATCAAGCAAATTCAAGAAATTAGAGAGGACGACCAAAGTATAGTTGTCATGCTTGATGAATGGGATGCCCATTTGGATAAAGAGAATACCCAAATCATAGACCACTATCTTGATGAGCTTGCTCAAACAAGACTTGTTATGGATGTTAGACATTGAGTTGAAAGTCTCTTGATCCGCTCGATAGATACACTATGAAGTACACTACCGTTATCTCAATAACTCAAACTATTGATACCATTACATACAGCTTAATGTTCAAGGCCTCACTAGAGAGCCGAACTGATGAAAGCGAAAGTATGCCATTTTGAGTAAGATGGTTTGGTCAGAATAGGAAGAGTAATACATGAAGAAACTAGCTCCTTTCTCAGAAATGATTGGTACTGCCAATCCAATAATAAATTCAAAAGAATTTCCAAGTGTAAGAACTAAAGTTAACAAACTATCAAGTGCTGATGCAGATACTATCTATAAATATTTGATAAATGGCATAGAAGTAGTAGAATTTCTATCGCCTGAGCTAGATATCATTGATAGTAAAGTTGCTGTGCGAACTAAAGTTTTTACTGATGGTTACTATAGTCACTGCACTACAAAAGAGTTATGTTTTGGATGAATATCATAAAACAATTTAGATAAGTCATTTTCCATCCAACCTTGGCGTAAAAACTTCACTTGAGCCCACTTTTTCTCGATGGGATTTAAGTCAGGACTATAAGGAGGTAAGAATAATAGCCTGTGACCATGCCTGTTAAGCAGCTTTTGAACGCGCTTATGAAAGGCTGCATTATCCATAACGATTACACATTTTCTCTTAAGCTTTGGTATCAGCGTGAACTTGCACCAGTGATAGAAAATCTTTTTATTAATGTTGGTCTTTAAGCAATCGAGTGCAAACAGCGTTTTGCCATATAGTGCACCAATGACGTTGGTTCGATCTTTGGCTTGCCAATTGTAACTGCCAATGCAGGGGCTACCAATGGGTGCATAACCACAAGGACGCATCGTTTCACTCTCAAACCCACTTTCGTCCATATAGACAATAGCAAAGCCTTGAGCAATGTAGTGGTTAAGCTTGGCTAGATAAGTCGCTCTTTTCACAGGACAGGCTTTGGGATGCTCAAGTGTCTTTTTTTTTGCTAACACCAATACGCTTTAAGGCTTTACTGATGCCTGTTGGGCTACAATCAAAACGCTGTGCTCGCTCATAGTGATAATCGTCAGGGTGGTCTTTGACATCTTGAGCTAAGGCTTCATCCTCTATTTTGTAGGGCTTAATATATCGAGTGGTTTTACTATGAAGACGCTTTTTCCACTTCTGGATAGTCGTTGGACTGATATCATAGAAAACAGCAGCTTCGGCAAAGGTCATGCCCTCATCTAAGCTTTTTAAAACTTGTTTGCGATAATCTAGGGAGTAAGTCATGGTCATTTATACTGGTAATCGTTTAGTTAATTTATTTTGTAACATTTTTGTGGTCAGGCGACTATATCTCTGGACGATGATGATTCCACATTTAGTAAAAAATTATAAAGTGTCGTTACCAGAAGAGTTTATGCATTATTTAAGAAAACAGAATAAGTATGCCAATCAATATGGTAGTGATCGTATAACACAAATACTGGACAGTCTGGAAGGTAAAAAAAATGATAGTTATATGAAGTTTAGTGATAATTAATAATTAACCTATTTTGAGTACTTTAGCATTCATCTTCCATAAGAAACATTGTAGGAATATGTTCCCATAATGATGTTAAATCACTACCTTTTCACCATCCAAAATAGATGGTAAGAAACCGCAAAAATCCTCTGTTGTTCTCATAATGAACGCTATAGTAAATGATTTGATACAAAAAAACTTAATTCATAGCAGATAGTTTTTCATCTGTAAACAGCATCATATGTACAAAAAACCGTAATAGGGGCGAGTATTGCCATCTGTTCGTTTGATCTCTAAAATTTCGACTAGCAATATTAATACAAATAATATTTGTCGAGTTATTAAATTGCTGCTGAATATCTAAGCAACCAGTAGATGATTTGATTTTTACCAGTACTGCTTTTTTACTACTCATTAGAAAATGCTTCAACTTCCATCTTCTATTAATATAACTATAGTCAATGCACTACAAAAGAGTTATGTTTTGGATGAATATCATAAAACAATTTAGATAAGTCATTTTCCATCCAACCTTGGCGTAAAAACTTCACTTGAGCCCACTTTTTCTCGATGGGATTTAAGTCAGGACTATAAGGAGGTAAGAATAATAGCCTGTGACCATGCCTGTTAAGCAGCTTTTGAACGCGCTTATGAAAGGCTGCATTATCCATAACGATTACACATTTTCTCTTAAGCTTTGGTATCAGCGTGAACTTGCACCAGTGATAGAAAATCTTTTTATTAATGTTGGTCTTTAAGCAATCGAGTGCAAACAGCGTTTTGCCATATAGTGCACCAATGACGTTGGTTCGATCTTTGGCTTGCCAATTGTAACTGCCAATGCAGGGGCTACCAATGGGTGCATAACCACAAGGACGCATCGTTTCACTCTCAAACCCACTTTCGTCCATATAGACAATAGCAAAGCCTTGAGCAATGTAGTGGTTAAGCTTGGCTAGATAAGTCGCTCTTTTCACAGGACAGGCTTTGGGATGCTCAAGTGTCTTTTTTTTTGCTAACACCAATACGCTTTAAGGCTTTACTGATGCCTGTTGGGCTACAATCAAAACGCTGTGCTCGCTCATAGTGATAATCGTCAGGGTGGTCTTTGACATCTTGAGCTAAGGCTTCATCCTCTATTTTGTAGGGCTTAATATATCGAGTGGTTTTACTATGAAGACGCTTTTTCCACTTCTGGATAGTCGTTGGACTGATATCATAGAAAACAGCAGCTTCAGCAAAGGTCATGCACTCATCTAAGCTTTTTAAGACTTGTTTGCGATAATCTAGGGAGTAAGTCATGGTTATTTATTGTGGTAATCGTTTAGTTGATTTATTTTATAACATTTTTGTGGTCAGGTGACTATATCTTCTTCCTCTCTCTCTCCCTTTGATGCTATCGTAGAATAGAGAAACCGTAAATATCTTAATATGAGTAATAGACATATAGCCTTAACCATCTTTATATAAAATGTATCTACTTGATATGAGTTTATTCTAAAAAATCATATCAAAACAATGAGCTAATGAATACAAAACAGCTTGCATTGAACATCAGTCGGTAGCATAATCCACCATTATAAAAATGGTGGACTTATGTATACAGATATTTCAAAAGCGCGTATCACAAATCGCGCGTTGAGTGTTTTATCACTTAGTGTGGCTAGTATTATGGTTACTATGAGCGCTCATGCCATTACACCGGAACAATACCAAGAGCAGCGTAGTGAAGCCTTAAAACAGCAGCAATTGGTCAAGCCCAATGTCAATATAAATACTGATACGTATCAACAAGCACCGTCTGCTCCTATCGTATCAGCCAGCCCTCAGAGTACTGATCCCGCCTCAACCGCTTGTTTCGACATCAATCATATTTACCTAACAGGTGAGCTGAACGACAAGTTCGCCTTTGCTTTAACGCCTTATACGACAGGCAGTGGTTCTTTACTAGGCAGTTGCCTGTCCGCCAATGACATCAATCAGCTGGTCACCAATGTCCAAAACCGTATTATTGAAAAAGGCTATGTCACCAGCCGCGTCTTGGTAGAAAACCAAAACCTCAAGTCAGGCAACCTATTCCTAACCCTCATTCCTGGTCGTATTGATCAGATTGTTGCCACCGATGTTCAATCTACTCGCCCTATCTATATCGATAACAGTGGTAACCCTGCCAACTTTGCTCCTGCCATGCCAATGAAGTCTGGTGATCTGCTCAATGTACGCGACATCGAGCAGGCGCTAGAGAACTTTAAACGCGTGCCGACCGCTGACGCCGATTTCTCTATTGCACCCAGTAGTCGTATGACAACACCTGGCTATAGTGATATTCAGGTTAAATGGCAACAGGACAAGCGCTGGCGTCTGTCTGCAACCGTAGATGATTCAGGTCAAGACAGCACAGGCGTCTATCAAGGCAATGTCACGCTATCACTCGACAACCCAACGTGGCACAACGACTTGTTATACCTCTCTTACAACCATAACTTAGATGGTGGCGGCGATGGCGAGGATAATGGTAGCTGGGGCTACAACATCGGTTATGTGTTGCCCATCGATAACACCCAATTAACCTTGACCCATAGTGGTTACAACTACGATCAAACGGTCGCTGGTGTCAATCAAGATTACGTCTATAGCGGCGAGTCTTACAACACCGACGTGCTCGTTAACCATTTGGTGCATCGTGATAATCACAGCAAAACCTATCTAAAAGCGGGCGGTTTTGCCAAGCAGCAAAGCAACTTTATCGATGATACCGAGGTTGAGGTACAAAAGCGCCGTACCGCAGGCTACCAAGCAGGGGTAGGCTACGAGACGGTCATTGGTAAAACCCAATGGGTTGGCGATGTGATGTATCAACGCGGTACGGGTGCATTTGACGCCATCGACCCGCCTGAGGCGTTATTTAATGAAGGCAGTGCGCGCGCAGGTATCGTAAAGGTTGGTGTAGATGTCAACCAGCCCATTCAAGTCGATGATCAAGCCTTAAATTATCATGCGACCTTCAAAGGTCAGTATGCCACTGAGGCACTGGTACCCAATGATCGTTTGAGCATTGGTGGTCGTTATAGTGTGCGCGGTTTCGATGGTGAGCGCAGCTTGAGCGGGGATCATGGTGCCATCTTAAGACAAGAGCTGAGTGCTTATATTGGGGACAAGCCACATGCCGTTTATGCAGGCGTCGATGCAGGGTACGTGACGCTTGATAATGATGAGCAAGATGATTTGCTGCTTGGTCATCATTTGGTTGGCGGCGTCGTCGGGGTAAAAGGCTATGTCACCCCGTTTAGAACCAGTTATGACGTATTTGCCGGTTATCCACTGGCCCAGCCTGACAATTTTAGTGACAAGGAATGGGTCACTGGCTTTAGCCTAGGATGGCAGTACTAGGGCGTGTCATCAATTATCCCATTAAATCATTTAGCGATCTTAAACTGGCTAAATCTTGTCAAACGTCGTCAAAAACTTTGCGAATATACCTATATTCTCTGCAGTTTTTTCCTTGTTTGACTACAATTTATCTCATTTTAAGCCTCGCTATCTAAATGATGACACGCCCTAGGTCATATCGTCATCAAAATTATATTTGCTATCAAACCTATTTAATAAACTGTATTTCGAATTTCATAAACCGTATCTCAAAGGACATCACCATGAACGCTCAATGCTACCGAGTTATCTTTAACAAAGCCCGTGGAATGCTCATGGTGGTGTCAGAGGCCGCACGCTCTCAAGGTAAAACAAGCAACCCTAGCGAGGGTGGCAGCACTATTGGCCAAGTAGCAGGCACTTCGCAGACATCAGGGTCAGCTCATGGACAGGGCTGTTATCAAGGCGGCAAGTTCATACCCCTGCGTGCGCATATGCTACTAGTGCTAGGACTTGCGACCATGGTTGGTAGTGTCAATCATAACGCCTATGCTGATAGCACCAAGATTGTCGCTGATCGCAACGCGGCTGCCGCTCAGCAAGCCACCATACTAAAATCATCAAATGGCACAACCCAAGTCAATATTCAGACGCCAAGTAAAGCTGGCGTCTCACGTAACGTCTTTAGTCAGTTTGATGTCGGTGCTGATGGCGCCATCCTCAATAACAGCCGTAAAAATGCGCAGACTCAGCTCGCAGGATGGGTCGAGGGTAACCCATATCTGGCACGCGGTGAGGCTCGCGTGATTCTAAACGAGGTCAACTCAAGCGATCCAAGTCGTCTATCAGGCTATACCGAGATCGCAGGTGGCCGAGCAGAGCTGGTCATTGCTAACCCTGCGGGCATCACCTGTGCTGGCTGCGGCTTTATTAACGCCTCACGTACCACGTTGACGACGGGTCAAGCCTTGATGGATCAAGGCAAGCTCACCGGCTTTAATGTGACAGGTGGGAAGGTTCGCATCGATGGCGATGGTATGGACAGCATGGGTAGTGATTATGCGCAGATCATTGCCAGGACTGCTGAGATTAATGCAGGAGTCTATGCTAAAAATCTAGATGTTATCACGGGCAGTAATCAGGTCAGTTATGAGGAAGAGGGAGCTGATACCGTTGTTACTGCTAACGATAGTACCTCTAACAACAATGCTACTAATAACGCCACGGGTGTGGCACTGGATGTCTCAGCCCTAGGTGCCATGTACGCAGGCAAAATCCGTCTGATCGGTACCGACAAAGGCATGGGTGTGACTAATGCTGGTAGTATTGTGGCAAGCGCTGGTGGTTTGCAGCTCGATAACAATGGCAATCTGATCAACTCAGGCAGTCTGATTGCCAATCAAGGTAAGGTTAATATCGTCACTAAAGGCTTTGATGTCGATAATTCAGGAACGATTGCAAGTTCTCGCGCGGGTATTGATATTGATAGTGCGGCCTTAAATAATAGCGGGGTTGTTAGTAGCCGCGATACTTTGAAACTACAGCAAACAGGTGGCATTAATAACTCAGGTGAGATTGCGGCAGGCAGTTTCGACATGAAATCTGCTACGCTGAATAACACCGGCTCACTACTGCAAACTGGCTCAGGTAACCTTGCCATTGATAGCTCTCAGCTAATCAATAAGCAAGGCGGTATTATTGGTCAAGACCTGTATGCTGACGCGAGCACGCCGCCCAGCATGCCGCCTTCTAAAGTCCCGCCGACAACCGCCAATAACGGCAGTAGTGTTGGCACAGATCCAAACAGTCAGTCATCCGAGCCGAATCCGACACCATTACCAAGTGTGACGCGTGATGGCAATATTAACGTAAATAATCTCACCAATACGGGCAGTATCTATAGCAATGGTAAGATCAATGTTGCAACCGATAGTGTGGCTAACCAAGATAAATCCAGCTTAGCGGTCAGTACTCTGAATATCGCTGATAATGGTAGCGCCTCTAATACTGACAGTCGCTTGCAACTAGAAGACGTTAACTGGCAATTGGCAAACTTCGATAACAGCAATGGTCAAATTGCCGCGACCAACAGTATTCGTATCCAGTCCGCTGATGGCATTGACAATCAGAACGGGATTGTTGCGGCATCAGGTAAAATTGACTTGCAAGCAGTGGGCCAGTTTAACAATACCAAAGGCAAGGTACAGTCCAACGACAGTATTCGTATCAAAAGCGCAGCGCTAGACAACACGCAAGGACTACTCAGCAGCGAAGGCAGTCTCAGTATTGATACCGATGGCATGCTTATTAATGACAAAGGTGATATAAAAACCAATCAAAGCCTCAATGTGGCTGCTAAAGGCTATCGCAATATGGGCGGCACCATGATTGGTGTTGAGCGCGCCACTATCGATGTCTTTGATGATATTGTTATCAACAGTACTAATAGCGATATACAAGCGGGTAATCTGACCATCAAGACAGAAGGTAATTTTACCAATTCAGATACGTTGTCTGCACAAAATGCGCTCAATATCAACGCACAAAATATACGTAATCAAAAAAATGCTGAGCTGATCAGTAATGGCACAACAGCACTCAATGCGGCAAAAGATATTGATAATAGCGGTTTGATCAATGGTGCAAACACCTATCTTACAGCTGGAGATCGTGTCAACAACCACAGTAATGGTCGTATCTTTGGTGACCATATTGCCATATCAGCTAAGACGCTGAACAATAGCCCTGATGCTGTGACTGGTGTTATGACTGCCAGTACAACCGCCCCAGCACCAGTAATTGCTGCGCGCACTCGCCTTGATATTGGCGTTGTGAGTTTAAATAATGATCCCAACCAGACACGCGCAGGCAAATTTAACTCAGACTTTAATGGTCAGGCCAAAATACTGAGTAATGGCGAGCTATATATTGCTGGCAGCTTAGATGCTGAGCATCAAGCCATAGGCCGTGCGACCACCGTCACCAATAAAGGCGCCTCTATCGAATCGGTAGGGGATATGAGTATCACGACGGACACGCTCAATAATGTGAACGCAGATTTTGAGAAAGAAAACGTTCTTGTTAGTAGCAATCAGGTCATTGAATATTCACCTGATAACCAAACCGTCAGATATGATGAAGCAGATATTGAAATTTATGTTCATGGCTGGAATGATGATTGGGAGAAAACATTAAGAACAGTTGATGGTGATTTCAACAACTATGAAAAATTTAAATATGATGTTGAACGGTACGAAGAGCAGACCAAAACGAGTGATGCAAGTTTAATCAGAGCAGGAGGTAATCTTGTTATAAATGCGCCTAAAGCGATTAATGATCATAGTTTAGTAATTGATGGTCTTACATTAGTTTTAGAGGATGATCCTACCCAAACTTCTCGATTCGGTTTTCAAAATATTAGTACTGAGGGCAATACGGTACTAAAAAATGTTAACAGTATTTATTACTCTTATAGAACTAAAGATAAAACCAGATCAGACAACCCTTTGAGTGATCGTCCTTATACTTATGAGAATGGTCCTTATACAGTGGCTGATGACAGTAGGGTAATAAACACTTTTCAGCTCCCTATTTTAAACCAAAATATAGACAAAACCGTCGTGGCTTATGAGGTGACGGACAGTAACGCGCCACAAACCAGCAATATCCCGACGGAAGAAATTCGTAGCAGTAATGACGCGCCAACGCTACCAAACAGCAGCCTGTATAGTACCAACCCTGACAGCAGCGCCGATTACCTCATTGAGACCGATCCTGCCTTTGCCAACTATAAAAACTGGCTGTCATCTGACTATATGCTAGATCGACTACAGCTGGACCCTAATATCACGCAAAAGCGTCTCGGTGATGGCTACTATGAGCAGCAGTATATCCGTGATCAAATCATGATGCTGACAGGTCGCTACTACCTAGAAGACTACAGCAATCAAGACGCGCAGTACCAAGGGCTTATGGATGCGGGTATCACCACTGCGCAGACGCTAAACCTACGTCCAGGGATTGCGCTCACTGATGACCAAGTCGCCAAACTGACCACCGACATCGTCTGGCTGGTACAGCAGAGTATTACGTTAGATGATGGTAGCAGTCAAAAGGTGCTTGTCCCCAAAGTCTATACCCGCCAAGCGGTCGGTCAAATCGATGGTACAGGCAATTTAATTGCGGCTAACCGTATTGATATGCAGCTGACAGGTGACTTGAATAACCAAGGCAATATTGTGGGTCATCAAAGCGTCAACATTAATGCAAAAAACTTGACCAATGCGAATGGCGGTCTGATCAAAGGTAACTTCGTCCAAATTAATACCAAGAATGATCTTAACAATCTAGGCGGGACAATAGGTGCCAACAGTGCCATGCAGCTGGACGTAGGTGGTGACTTGAACAATCAAAGTCTCACTTATAGTACCAGTTCTGTCAAAGAGGCTAGCAACAGTACACGTACTGGCATTAGCCAAATAGCCAGCATTTATGTTGGTGATGGTCTCAAAGATCAAGTAGACGACAAAGGCAACGCGTTAACTACCTTTACCGCCAATGTCGGTGGCGATACGACCTTTGCTGCTGGACGCTTTGACAATCGAGGGGGCCGTAGTGTCATTGACACCAAAGGCGATATTAAGCTTGATGCTGTCAACGTGGGCTACCAGTCCAATAGTATTGGTGATGCCAATAACTACTTTAAGCAAGGCGCGTCTGCTGATATCGGCAGTCAACTTAGCGGTACAAATGACCTTATCCTTAAAGCAGGCAAAAATATCACAGGAGTCGCCAGCCAAATAACCAGTGCTAATGGCACGGTTGGTATTTTAGCTGACGGCAATGTCGATTTTACAGAAGGCAGAAACAAACAGAACCTCAGTACCGCGGTGAAAACCACTGATAAGGGTTTCTTAAGTAAAAAGACCACCCAAGATCGCTATGACATGCAAAGCGATAGTGCCATCAGCAGCAATATCGAAGGTGACAAAGTCATCGTTAAAGCGGGACAAGACATCAACTTCACAGCCATCAACGCTATCAGTGATCGTGGCACCCAGCTGAGCGCTGGTGGTGATGTCAATATTCTAGCAGCTGAGAACACGTCTAGTGAAAGCTCATTTAGTCAAACCAAAAAATCAGGACTGTTTGGCACAAGTGGCGGTCTAGGCTTCACCATTGGTAAGCAACAAAGCGATGACAGTAATGCCAAAACGGCGCTTACTCATACCGCCAGTAAAGTAGGTGCGATTGATGGCAACGTCATCATTGATGCAGGTGGCAACTACCAGCAGACGGGCAGCAATATCGTTGCCGGAATGGGCGCTGACAGCAGCAAAGATATAACAGACCCCGATCGCGGTAACACCGTCATCCGTGCCCAAAACATCAACATTGACAACGTCATGGACGTCTATACCAACCAAAGCGAGCAGAAGTTTAAGCAAAGCGGTCTCACCGTCTCTGTATCAAACAGTCTGATAGACAGTGCAAAAAGTATTGATAATCTTATTGACGCGGGTGGTAATACCCAAAGTACTCGTATGAAAGGTATGGCTGGTGTCGCCGCTGTTCTTAAGACAAAAGCACTCGCTAAAGAGGCGACCAATGCCGCAAAAGGACTGGCTGGCGGTATCAATGCGAATAGCTTAAAAGGCGCTGGCAACACCCGTATCCAAGCAACTATCGGTAGTCAAAAGAGCCAATCGAACAGCTCAAGCGTCACCGAGGCTAATCAAGGCTCAAGTATTGATACTAACAACCTTGCCCTAATCGCCACAGGGGCAGGGTCAGACAGCAACATCAATATTAATGGCAGCAGTCTCACCGTCAGTAATGACGCGCTATTCCAAGCAGACAATGACTTAAACGTTAATGGTGTGGCGCAAAACAGCAATACTCGTAGTGATAATAAGAGCTCAAGCGCCGCTATTGGTGGTTATGCCAGCTTTGGTCAAAACACTAGTGCAGGTATCACTGCCAGCGCCAGTCGTGGCAAAGGCTATGCCAACAGCGATAGCACCACCTATGCCAATAGCCAAATCAACGTGGGCGGCACCACCACCCTTGATATCGGTAATGATGTCAACATTAAAGGCGGCGTCATCAACACAGGTCGCGCTCAAGGAGTTATCGGTGGCGATGTCAACATAGAGTCATTACAGGACACCGCTACTTACGATAGTAAGCAAAAGAACATGGGTTTTAATGCTGATATCGACATAGCAGGTGGTGGTGCAGGCTCTAGTTTGTCTGTCAATGGTGGCAAGACTGACTTAAATGCCGACTATAAAGCCGTTGGTGAGCAGTCAGGCATCTTCACAGGCGATGGTGGTCTTGATCTTACCGCTGGCGGTAAAACCACGCTGATAGGTGGTGCCATTACCACCACTGATGCGGCAGTAGCGGCTGGACGCAATAACTATACGAGTCTTGGCGGTATAGTCACCCAAGATATTGAGAACACCACGAGCTATGAGGGTGATGCGATCTCTGTAGGTTTAAGTGTGGGTAAAGATAAAAACCCTAGCATGAATGGCCTTGGCTATGGCAGTGATAGTGACAGTGATAGCAGTGTTACGCGCGCGGGTATCACTGGCATCGCTGGTAATAAAGACATTACCACGGACAACCGTGATGAATACGCGGGCATCCTTGAGAATAGCTTTGATGCTGGTCAAGTGAATGAAGAGCTAGGGGCGCAGACGCAGATTACTCAGGAGTTTGGCAAGGAAGCGCCGAAGGCGGTAGGAGACTTTGCGAGTAACCGTCAATTAGATCTTATCAATGAAGGTAAAGTAGATGAAGCCGATAAATGGGCAGAAGGTGGCGCTTATCGGGTTGCCTTACATACGTTAGTGGGTGCTATTGCAACTGGTAGCGTTGATGGTGCCTTAGCAAGTGGTACTACGGCGGTTTCTATTCCAGCGGTAGGTCGTTACTTAGACGAGCAAGGCGTAGATGAGACGACTAAAGGAGCATTGCTTCTAGGACTATCAGCAGGCGTTGGAACTGTCGTTGGCGGAAATACCGCAGGTGCAGCTAACAGTGTGAATCAGACGCAGAATAATTATTTGAATCATATCCAACTGCAACAATGGATTAATGACTTGAAAAAAGCGAAAGGAAACGGAAGACGTATAGATGAGATTAATACGTATTATAAGAACCTTGATAAAAAGCAGCAAGCTGCGTTTACTAATGATTGCGAGACAAATTACAGCTATCAAAGATGTGGGCAGCATATTAAAAACTACTATGCTGGAAGCGAGCGATATAATGGCGATACACTTTTTGATCCTAAATTGTATTCTCAGATAGAGAATCTAGGTGGCCTTGGAACCGGAAGCTTACGTTCAGGGGTAACATTTAACAACGATCAGTTTGCAAATCAAAGTTTAAGATGGCAAGGTGATGCGGCGTATAGAGAAGATGGTATTCTTGGAGTAATAGCTCAAGGCGCAGTAGGTATAGGTGCTTCGCGTATTGGTAAAGCAACTGTAGTAGGAAAAGGATTGACTGGAAGTAATTGGAAGTTCAATCCTAAAAAAGATTTTGATTTAAGAGGAACTTCTTCAAATTATAGAGATGCTTTAAATCTAGCCTTTCAAAAAACTGGCATTCCTAGAACAAGTTTTAAAGTTTCAAAATGGGGTAAAGATATCAATGGAAAAACAATCCCTACTGAATATGTAGGTCCTAATGGTGCTAATGTCAATATAGATATACCTAAATTTAATAATGTAAAAGGTAACGGTCAGTTAGGTGAAGGACCTCACCAGCCACATATAGGATATCAGACTCCTGGTAAAGGTTCAGATAGAGTTAGAGGGCATATATTTGTAGATCATATTCCAACGACAAGGAGATAAAGGTAATGTATATTATAAATGAATTAAAATCGAATGCAGATAAAATAGGTCTCAATTATTCAATTATCAAGGGAGTAGAAGCTGAAAAATTAATCTCTAAAATTTTTAAAAAGTTTGATCCTTTAAGAACGAGTGGTCATTTAGCAATATCAGATAATAGTAAAGTTATTTCTCTAGAAGAGAATGAGTTTACATATACTTTAGCAATAAAAAAGCAAAAAGGTTACCTGTTTTTTGACCAAGAAGGAGTTGATAGAAATTTAGTTTTGGAAGTTGAAAATGTGCAAAGAGTCGGTGAGTTGATGGAAGAATCTTTCGGCATTGAGTACTTTTTATCAAACAGTGACTTGAGCTTTTTAATTGCTGTAAATTGGTATGTTATTGAAGTTTCAGGTGATTGTGAAGACATTGAAGATTTAATGAATATTTAGTTATTAATCATTTGTATAGTATTGTTTTACTACAGGCGAGGTAGGGCTCACAATCCTAAAACGATTTAAATCAAAAAAAGCTACGATACATTAATTATCGTAGCTTTTTTCGTATCTAAAACTAAGACACCGCCACCTACGCCAGCAAGCAAAAGAACATGGGCTTTAGTGCTGACCTTGATCTAAAAGGTGCAGGCTCCAGTCTCTCGGTCAATGGTAGTAAGACTGACTTAAATGCAGACTATAAAGGGGTTGGTGAGCAGTCAGGCATTTTCGCCAATGAAGCCGATTTAGTGGTTGAAGGCAAAGGCACTTTCACAGGAGCTGTGTTCACGACCTCAGAGGAGGCTCAAGCCAATGGCAAGAGCAATATCGTCTTCAAGCAAGGCGTGACCGCAACCGACCTTAAAAACACCACGAGCTATGACGGCGATGCCATCCAAGCAGGTATCAGCATTGGCAGCACCAATAACAAACCACAAGCCAGTATGAATGGTATTGGTTATGGCACAGACAGTGACAGTGATAGCAGTGTGACTCGTGCAGGTATTACGGGTGTCGCTGGTAATAAAGACATCATCACGGACAACCGTGCCGAGTATGCAGGCATCCTTGAGAATAGCTTTGATGCCAATCGAGTTAATAAAGAGCTTGGGGCGCAGACGCAGATTACGCAGGAGTTTGGTAAGGAAGCGCCGAAGGCCGTGGCTGAGTTCTCACAAAATCGTATGGATGCTATTAGAGCCAATCCCAATCTGAGTGCCGATGAAAAGATGGCAGCCATCAGTAAATGGGATGAAGGTGGTATTTACCGAGTCGCGGCTCACACCGTGCTTGGAGCATTGGGTACAGGTAGTGTAGAAGGAGCATTGACGACAGGTGGTGTGGCTGCTGCTGCGCCTACGCTTGATGATGTACAAGCTAAGCTAGCTAAAGCGCTCATTGATAAAGGCATGAGCGAAGATATTGCTAATGGTGCAGCAAGCGGTGTGGTCAGTTTGACGTTACTAGGTGCTGGTACTGCGGCTGGACTGGATACGTCAAGTACGGTCACCGCTACTAATGTCGATGCGAATAATAGACAGTTGCACATTAATGAAATCCGTTTTCTAAACAACAGTGAAAGAGTTAAACGTTTTCAAAAATATATATTAGAAAAGGAAGGGAAAAGTATAAGCAAAGAAGAGGCTCAAAAACGACTCAACCGTTCTGGTGCAGCACTTGTCGACAATAATTGGAATAAAATTTATGGTGGTGATGGAAATGCATTAAGCTTCATCGCTAGTGAAGCCCAAAAGTCTGGTATGAAAATAACTTCGACAGATGGGAAAACAACTCAGATATTTCATGTTGATAAATCTGCATTTAACAATGAAACAATTAATTTAAGGCAAGCAATTCAGAGTTATGCTAATCCTCAAACTCAGCAATTTATTAAAGATTTACAGGTAAAAGTTAATAAAGGTACTGCAATAAAAGAGTATAAGGCAGGACAAAGTTTAGGTTATCAAGATGCTGGTAAAGACGCTAATCCAGTGAAAGACACAGGTATTATTCTATCAGGGTTGCTAGATACATTTGGCTTTTTAATAGAATCAACCAAAAGTGATCAAGTAGGTCCAATTGATTCACAGCGTATGAAGGAATATCATAATAAACTATTACAACTGCAAGGGAAATATAAAGAAGCAGGGTATCTTTCAGAAAAAGATTGGGCAGAAACACAACGACTAACCATAGTTGGTTTAGCTTTAAGTGAAGTTGGCGGAGTAGCCTTAGGAGCAGCAGCTAAAGCGGGTGCTAATACATTTAGACGTATAGGTAACGGAAATACATTTAAGACTTTAATTACTAGCTCAGACGATGTTGTCGAATCAACGGCCAAGGGTTTTATTAATGCTACTAAAGTACGAGAATCAAAAAACGTACTAAATCCAACTAATAAGGCTGAAAAAAACCTAGTTGACGATATAATTAAAAATAGTGATCAAGGTGGCACTAAGACTGAAAAACTAATAAACAGTATTAGTAGCCGTTCAGGCTTTACTCCTGTTAAAGGAGGTACATACAACAAAGGTGTAAATGGCTTTGATCATGTTTTGTTAGGTAAAGATGGAACTGTAGTCATAGTGGATAGTAAACAGATTAGTAAAAGTGGTACGCTTAAAGTAGAGCCAAGAGCGGCAGGTAATACCAATCAGTTATCTCCTGCATGGATCGATACTGTTCGTGGTAAATTACCCCCTAAAGATCCTGCGAGGGTAGCTATTGAAAATGCTATTAAATCAAACAAGCCTATTAAAACAGTTATTACAGCAGTGGACAAACAAAATGGCGTGATAAAAATTATCCCTGTAAAAATACCTAATAAGAAGTGAGTATTAAAATGAATGATAATTATAAAATATATTTAGGCAGTGAGACGGGACGAGACTATCAAGAAAGTGTTGAGCATGTTTTAAGTGAGGTAACTCAGTTATCAGTCAAAGACAATATATCTGAATTATTGAATATAATTCATACTTCGGTTGGAAACTCTTTATATTGTATGAATATTTTAGGTACTTACTACGAAGCAAAAGCCTCCTCTGACTTATTATTACATGCTGATGTTAAAGCTTTTAAACAAGCCGCTTATGTGGCCGCTAAACTAAAAATAATGGGTAAAGAAGAAATCTATTGGGCATACAATGGTTACAATACCAATAACTTCTTTACAGCCATCATGTCTGATAATCCTGACTTAATCAGATTTTTAATTGAGCACCGAGATAAAATTGTTGAAATTAATGAGCTATATGATCGTAAAGACACACGTTCCTATTTTAATAAGAATACCTTGCTTGCATTAGCAGGAGATTGGAAGCCTTTAAAAGAGCGAAGTCTAATATTTTTAAAAGACGATAAAAAAGACAAATTCGATGTCAAGCGCATACCTGATCATGAGTTTTATATTGCGCTGTGTGATAAAAATATGGAAGCAATGCAAGTAGCGTTAACTAAGCTACTTGAACCCAAATTAGCAAAAAAATCGGCATATGATGGAAACGTTTGGTTTGACTTTTACCTTCAGGTACAGGTGGTATTGTACGCCAAAATTGCAGCAATACATGGCTATGACCTAGGTATAGACAGTCCAATTGCACCTAAAGAGCTCATAGCATTTGAGCCATTAGAAAAATACACTGAACCTTACGATTTTATGCAAGAGTTTGATTACAATCGACCGCAGCAAGAATGGATTGATATGTGGCAAGAACGTATGAGAGTAGCTAGTGAAAAAAAGAAGAAAAAGGGCTTGTTTTCTTGGTTAAATAAATAATTTGCTTATAGCAAGCGTAGAGAACAATTTACGAAATCATTCCATATTCTGTGTATTTGTTCCTGCTGAGGGAAAAGGCGCATGCTAACCCTTAAAGAACAATAACCCATATCCCGCGTGTTTCCAGCCCATTAAAGAACTCAGATCTACAGGCCATGCTTCCTATATTATTGCCAGTATCTATGTTGGTGATAGTCTCAAAGATCAGATAGACGACAAAGGTAACCAATTGAATACTTTTGTCGCCAATGTCGGTGGCGATACGACCTTTGCTGCTGGACGCTTTGACAATCGAGGGGGCCGTAGTGTCATTGACACCAAAGGCGATATTAAGCTTGATGCTGTCAACGTGGGCTACCAGTCCAATAGTATTGGTGATGCCAATAACTACTTTAAGCAAGGCGCGTCTGCTGATATCGGCAGTCAACTTAGCGGTACAAATGACCTTATCCTTAAAGCAGGCAAAAATATCACAGGAGTCGCCAGCCAAATAACCAGTGCTAATGGCACGGTTGGTATTTTAGCTGACGGCAATGTCGATTTTACAGAAGGCAGAAACAAACAGAACCTCAGTACCGCGGTGAAAACCACTGATAAGGGTTTCTTAAGTAAAAAGACCACCCAAGATCGCTATGACATGCAAAGCGATAGTGCCATCAGCAGCAATATCGAAGGTGACAAAGTCATCGTTAAAGCGGGACAAGACATCAACTTCACAGCCATCAACGCTATCAGTGATCGTGGCACCCAGCTGAGCGCTGGTGGTGATGTCAATATTCTAGCAGCTGAGAACACGTCTAGTGAAAGCTCATTTAGTCAAACCAAAAAATCAGGACTGTTTGGCACAAGTGGCGGTCTAGGCTTCACCATTGGTAAGCAACAAAGCGATGACAGTAATGCCAAAACGGCGCTTACTCATACCGCCAGTAAAGTAGGTGCGATTGATGGCAACGTCATCATTGATGCAGGTGGCAACTACCAGCAGACGGGCAGCAATATCGTTGCCGGAATGGGCGCTGACAGCAGCAAAGATATAACAGACCCCGATCGCGGTAACACCGTCATCCGTGCCCAAAACATCAACATTGACAACGTCATGGACGTCTATACCAACCAAAGCGAGCAGAAGTTTAAGCAAAGCGGTCTCACCGTCTCTGTATCAAACAGTCTGATAGACAGTGCAAAAAGTATTGATAATCTTATTGACGCGGGTGGTAATACCCAAAGTACTCGTATGAAAGGTATGGCTGGTGTCGCCGCTGTTCTTAAGACAAAAGCACTCGCTAAAGAGGCGACCAATGCCGCAAAAGGACTGGCTGGCGGTATCAATGCGAATAGCTTAAAAGGCGCTGGCAACACCCGTATCCAAGCAACTATCGGTAGTCAAAAGAGCCAATCGAACAGCTCAAGCGTCACCGAGGCTAATCAAGGCTCAAGTATTGATACTAACAACCTTGCCCTAATCGCCACAGGGGCAGGGTCAGACAGCAACATCAATATTAATGGCAGCAGTCTCACCGTCAGTAATGACGCGCTATTCCAAGCAGACAATGACTTAAACGTTAATGGTGTGGCGCAAAACAGCAATACTCGTAGTGATAATAAGAGCTCAAGCGCCGCTATTGGTGGTTATGCCAGCTTTGGTCAAAACACTAGTGCAGGTATCACTGCCAGCGCCAGTCGTGGCAAAGGCTATGCCAACAGCGATAGCACCACCTATGCCAATAGCCAAATCAACGTGGGCGGCACCACCACCCTTGATATCGGTAATGATGTCAACATTAAAGGCGGCGTCATCAACACAGGTCGCGCTCAAGGAGTTATCGGTGGCGATGTCAACATAGAGTCATTACAGGACACCGCTACTTACGATAGTAAGCAAAAGAACATGGGTTTTAATGCTGATATCGACATAGCAGGTGGTGGTGCAGGCTCTAGTTTGTCTGTCAATGGTGGCAAGACTGACTTAAATGCCGACTATAAAGCCGTTGGTGAGCAGTCAGGCATCTTCACAGGCGATGGTGGTCTTGATCTTACCGCTGGCGGTAAAACCACGCTGATAGGTGGTGCCATTACCACCACTGATGCGGCAGTAGCGGCTGGACGCAATAACTATACGAGTCTTGGCGGTATAGTCACCCAAGATATTGAGAACACCACGAGCTATGAGGGTGATGCGATCTCTGTAGGTTTAAGTGTGGGTAAAGATAAAAACCCTAGCATGAATGGCCTTGGCTATGGCAGTGATAGTGACAGTGATAGCAGTGTTACGCGCGCGGGTATCACTGGCATCGCTGGTAATAAAGACATTACCACGGACAACCGTGATGAATACGCGGGCATCCTTGAGAATAGCTTTGATGCTGGTCAAGTGAATGAAGAGCTAGGGGCGCAGACGCAGATTACTCAGGAGTTTGGCAAGGAAGCGCCGAAGGCGGTAGGAGACTTTGCGAGTAACCGTCAATTAGATCTTATCAATGAAGGTAAAGTAGATGAAGCCGATAAATGGGCAGAAGGTGGCGCTTATCGGGTTGCCTTACATACGTTAGTGGGTGCTATTGCAACTGGTAGCGTTGATGGTGCCTTAGCAAGTGGTACTACGGCGGTTTCTATTCCAGCGGTAGGTCGTTACTTAGACGAGCAAGGCGTAGATGAGACGACTAAAGGAGCATTGCTTCTAGGACTATCAGCAGGCGTTGGAACTGTCGTTGGCGGAAATACCGCAGGTGCAGCTAACAGTGTGAATCAGACGCAGAATAATTATTTAAGTCATATTGAACGTGCCCGAATGGCGAAACTTAAAAAAGAGAAAAGTGAACGCTCTAATAGTTACGGTAATTGTATTTCAGTAAGATGTGCAGAGATAACAGCAGAAATACGTGCATTGGAGAAATTAGATAAAGCGAGAGATAAAGAATTTAATATCGCTTATGATAATTGTAGAAGTGGTGCAGGTTGTGAGGTTTTTTATGGCTTACATGTTACTCAAAGACAAGAGTGGAATGCTGATGCTGAAAAATCATTTAAAGAAAATAGAGATGATTGGGTATTGCAAGAAGATAGTAAAAATATTTTTCATAACTTTGATAAAAATGGCAAACCAAGCAAACTTCCTAACGGTAAATATCGCTACAAAAAATACGTACATAAAAATGGTCAGCTTGAAATTATTATTGATACTAAAGATGGGAATATAAACAAAGGTGATTATGGAAGAATTGTCACTGACTTGACTAATGCAGGAAGTTATAATTATTATCCGCCAACAGACCTTCTAGGTCATAAGGATTATGATGTTGATCCATATATTGATTTTGGTAGCGGGAAAGGAGATAAAACAAGTTTGAATGACAGAAGAAACGTTCCAATAGCTGACGTATTCCCTACTGAAGTTATATTTGGAGAATTACCTCCTGTCGTTGGTATGGAAGGAAGTATTGCTAACGATACGATTCAGAAATATATCAATGAGGCTTTAAGAGATTTCGAAAAGGAGAAGAAATAGTATGAAGAAGAAAAAAAACCTATTAATTATATTTTTTACGCTTTTGTTTCTTTTATTTATTTTCTTAGCTTATGATTTTTATAAAGGTTTCCAAATAGGAATGGGTGTTTAGTGCATAAACTATAAAAATATTGTGAAAATTAAAAATAATATGAGTGCATCTTAAAGCTAAGATATTATATATATCTTAGCTTTTTATTTCTCTAGAAATAGTGTCAACATCAAAGGCGGCGTCATTAACACAAATCGAGCGCAAGGCGCTATCGGTGGCGACGTCAACATAGAGTCATTACAGGACATCGCTACTTATGATAGTAAGCAAAAGAACATGGGTTTTAATGCTGATATAGACATCGCGGGTGGTGGCGCAGGCTCTAGCCTCTCGGTCAATGGTGGCAAGACTGACTTAAATGCGGATTATAAAGCAGTCGGTCAGCTGAGCTAGAGAGATCTATACCATTGAAAATGGCGAAACAGAAAATCAGATCATGTGGAAGACCCAAACCTATGAACCATTCATGTTTGAGCTTCGATATGAGGATAAGCAGTCCCGTATTCTAAGTGAACATATTGTAGAAGTTAATGACGTTGCGCCTTATGAGTCAGGTCAGTTCTATAAACGAGAAATGCCTTGCTTGCTGGCCTTGATCAACCAAATCAAAGAGCCTTTTGATGTCATTATTATAGACGGCTATGTATTTCTGGATAGTGTTGGCAAAGCAGGATTAGGCAAATATCTGTATGATAACCTAGCTAATAAAAAGCCCATCATCGGTATCGCTAAAAATCATTTCTATGACATTACAGAAGACTACGCCGTTTGGCGAGGGATAAGTAAGCGCCCTCTATATGTCACCAGTATTGGTATAAGCATTACAACGGCGAAAGAGATGGTCAGTGAAATGGAAGGTGAACATCGAATACCTAAAATGGTCGCTGATGTAGATAAACTCAGTCGCGTTACCTAAAAGTTGGATGAGCGATATCAAAGATAAAAATATTTTGCAGTAATATTGTCACAGCTAAAAACATATGTATGCAAACTATTCATACATTAAAAAATATACTTAATTTAATCAAAAGCTACGATGCGTTATGTATCGTAGCTTTTTTAGTATCTCAAACTAAGACACCGCTACCTACGACAGTAAACAAAAGAACATGAGCTTTAATGCTGATATTGATATAGCAGGCGGAGGTGCAGGCTCTAGCCTCTCGGTTAATGAAGGCAAGACTGACTTAAATGCAGATTATAAAGGGGTTGGTGAGCAGTCAGGCCTCTTCACAGGGGGTGGTGGTCTTGACCTCGCTGCTAAAGGCAAAACCACACTCATAGGTTGAGTAATTACAAAGACTGACTCTGCGTTACAAACAGGACTCAAGAACTATGTCAGCAAAGGCGGTATAGAGACGCAAGACATCGATACAAATATCAAATTATATAATCAAACTATCTACAAGAAGTTGAATGCTAGTGTTTAACGCATCATTAGCAAATTTCTTATTTCTTAAACTATGATTACAAATAGCTTCAGTTTGCGTAGAAAAGTCAGAGTAGTGCTGAGTGACTGCCCAAATATGGAAAATTAAATGGATCGCAGAAACTGACTTAATCTTATTATCTGCAATCCACCCGTCGATCACTGCTACCTTTTCTCGCACCAAATATCTTAAAGGCCCCTTCAGCACCCCCATTAAGTGAGGCGCTCCTTGCATGATCTCTAACGCATATAGTCTCGATGCTGCAGGTGATTTCTTTGAAATCTTGTATTTTTCTTCGATATAAGTTTTGAGCGCATTTCTTGGATCTTGGTTGACGTTAATATTGCTCAAAGGGGACAACCACTCACTGAGCACCGCTTCCAAAGCAGCAATATACAGAACCTCTTTACTGTCAAAATAATAAAATATATTCGACTTAGAAATATCAGCCTCTTCCGCAATCCTCTCCATTCGTGCCCCATTTAGTCCTTCTTGTGAAAAGACGATCAATGCCGCATTGATGATATGTGCTTTTTTCTTTAGTACTTTTGAACTCGTTTCTGCCTCTTCTTTGAGCACGCTGTCTTTCACTGTCATGTCCTTCATTATAAAGTCGTATAAACCTAATTTTAGATGATGGTTGATTCAATTTAAAAAGGGCCAAAGCAATCATTACAAGCGCCATTTATTGACCAATATCGCTCGCTCAGCAGCGATCAACACCTTATTAGTCTATGGATCACTAATCGCAGCGATAGCCCTCACCAACGTCCTTTTTACTACTAATCTAACTCACCGTGTCCAGATTACCACCAAAATTCCTTTTTCAAGTGTTTCTGCACTATTTTATAACAAACCGCACCGTTTTATAACAGTCCGCACTATTGTTATGCATTTTTTTAAACCATATGGTCTAAAAAATTTTGGGTAAAAATTATATAAGTTATTGATAAATATAAATAAAAAAATATGGCATGAGTTTTGCTTTGATAAAAATGTAAAAGAATTTTCATTTCTTTTATAGCTTTCTTCTTCTCTTCTCAAAATCTACAGGTGACCTCATGGAAATAGGAATTTTTTGTCCGATTGGTAACAATGGTTGGTTAATCTCAAAAAACGCGCCGCAGTACAAGCCAACTTTTGAACTTAACAAGCAAATTGTGCAACGTGCTGAGCATTACGGTTTTGATTTTGCGCTCTCAATGATCAAGCTGCGCGGTTTTGGCGGTGAGACTGAGTTTTGGGATTATAACCTCGAAAGCTTTACTTTGATGGCAGGACTCGCGGCAGTCACGTCCAAAATAAAAATCTATGCCACGTCAGCGACGTTAGTAATGCCGCCCGCAATCGTAGCGAGAATGGCATCAACGCTTGATAGCATTTCAAACGGGCGTTTTGGATTGAATGTCGTGACTGGCTGGCAAGAAGCAGAATACGGACAAATGGGAATGTGGCCAGGCGATGATTATTTTGGCAAGCGCTATGACTACCTATCTGAATATGTACAAATCCTAAGAGATCTTTGGGCGACAGGTCAATCTGATTTGAAAGGTGAGTTCTTTCAGATGAATGACTGTCAGGTGAAGCCTATTCCAAAAGCGGATATGAAAATTATCTGTGCGGGTCAATCAGATACAGGCTTGGCATTTTCTGCAAAATACGCTGACTATAATTTTGTCTTTGGTAAAGGGCTAAACACGCCAACTGCCTACGCTGGTATTAATGACCGCTTAAAGGTACACACGGATCAGACGGGCCGTAATGTTCCGACCTATGTGCTCTTTATGGTCATTGCAGATGAGACCGATGAAAAAGCACAGGCAAAATGGCAATCATACAATGATGGTGCGGACTTTGAAGCCATTGATTGGCTGCAGTCGCAAGGTGGTAAGGACAAAACCTCAGGCAAAGATACCAACATCCGCCATATGGCCTCAAGCGTTTCGCCAGTCAATATCAACATGGGTACGCTGGTTGGCTCCTTTGAAAATGTCGCCAGCATGTTAGACGAAGTCGCTGAAGTACAAGGTACAGATGGTGTCTTATTGACCTTTGATGATTTCGTGCAAGGCGTAGAAGATTTTGGCAGCAAAATCCAGCCCCTGATGAAGAGCCGCATCAATGTTGATACCCCAGTTGCCAGCCAAGCTGTCAGCGAAGCCTAATAAAAGGAGTGGATATGAATTCGGTTAATACTATTTGTGCAGACTTTACCAAACAATCCTCTCCCGTTTTAGAGTCATTGCCCGAACCTATCAAGTTAGATCCATCGCAAACCGCATTGATCGTTGTGGACATGCAAAACGCGTATGCCAGCCAAGGTGGTTATCTGGATTTGGCTGGGTTTGATGTGACGTCAACCAAACCCGTCATCGATAAAATCAAGCAAGCCGTGGATATTGCGCATCAATCTGGCATACAAGTCATCTATTTTAGAAATGGCTGGGATAACAAATATGTGGAGGCTGGTGGTAGCGGGTCGCCCAATTATCACAAATCAAATGCCCTAAAAACCATGCGTAGAAACCCTGAACTTGAGGGAACACTATTGGCAAAAGGAGGCTGGGATTATGAGTTGGTCGACGAGCTTAGCCCTGAGCCTCAAGACATTGTCATAGACAAACCTCGTTATAGCGGCTTCGCGAATACCAATTTCGATAGTGTATTGCGGTCACGAGGCATACGTAATCTATTGCTCACAGGTATCGCGACCAACGTCTGTGTTGAATCGACGCTTCGAGATGGATTTTTCCTTGAGTATTTTGGGGTGTTATTAGATGACGCTTGTTATCAGGCAGGGCCAGTAGAGGCTCATGACGCCACACTATATAACGTAAAAACCTTTTTTGGTTGGGTGTCTAACGTTGCCAGCATGCAGCAGTGTTTTTTGGATACTTAATCTTTTCGATATCTGGCTTTTTAGGAGCCTAAACCAAGCGCTTCATACTTAACTTAAATAGGAATGTAGATATGTCTAAACAAGTGATTATCCCTGAATGTACCAGCAAGCCATTGGCACCCTATGTACCCGCAACTAAGGCCGACAACATCGTTTATGTCTCGGGCACTTTGCCCTTTGATGAAAACAACGATGTCGTACATGTGGGTGATGCCGCTGCGCAAACTCGTCATGTGTTAACAACGATTCAAAACGTTATTCAAACCGCTGGTGGCGATATGGATGATGTGACGTTTAATTCAATTTTTGTCAAAGATTGGGCAGATTATGACGCTGTTAACCAAGTCTATGCAGAGTTCTTCCCCAATGAAAAGCCAGCGAGATTTTGTATCCAATGTGGATTGGTAAAACCAGACGCCCTCGTCGAAATCGCGTCCATAGCGCACATTGGATGAAAACCTGCTTAAAAATAACTGCAGTTAGTGAATTTAAAGTTACCTGACATCGAACCCTCTAGCATTGCATTGGACTGTAGTAGGGCGCTTTAGTTGACTACACATGTGGCGGAATATTGTTTAAAAGGAAATGACAGATGAATACAGTAATTAAAGAAAGCCAAGTAACGCAATCCTCATTAATGAAACATAAGTCTAAAGAATCATTCACCTCTACGGCAGGAAACTTAACCGATATGCAGCAGTCTTTTAGAGATGCGATGAGCAAGCTTGCGGCTGCCGTGAACATTATTACCACTGAGGGTCCAGCAGGGCGAGCAGGATTTACCGCCTCAGCGGTGTGCAGTGTCACTGACGAACCGCCAACCCTATTAGTGTGTCTAAACAGAAGTGCGTCTGTATACAAATTTTTTAAAGAAAATATGGTGCTATGCGTCAACACACTTGGTCTTGAACACCAAGATTTAAGCGGTGTGTTCGGCGGAAAAAAGGCATTAGAAGAAAGATTTGAGCAAGGCAACTGGTCCACGCTGTCAACAGGATCGCCTGTATTAGAGGATGCCAGTATCTCTTTTGATTGCAAGATTAAGCTTATTAGCTCGGTAGGAACTCACGATATTCTTATTTGTGAAGTATTGGATATCAAACACAAACCTGATTGTGAAAGTCTCATCTATTTCAATCGAGGCTACCATCAATTGAGTAAGTGCACGAACTAAGTGTACTAAGTGTCACCCCTCTACTTTTTAAGGATATTTAAAATGGATAAATGGTTTGTTAAATGGCGTCCCTACACTGGGAACCTAGAAAAGACACCGGTGGGAATCAATGAGTATTTGCCGATGGGTAAAAGTGTGGTGTTAGGCGCACAACACTCATTCGCCATGTTCGGTGCGACAATTTTGGCTCCCTTACTGATGGGCTTCGATCCTAGCTTAACGATGCTTATCACTGGTATAGGCACGATACTTTTCTTTCTTATCACGGGCGGTCACGTACCAAGTTACTTGGGCTCTAGCTTTGCATTTATCGGGGCGGTAGCAGCAGTAACAGGCTATAGCGGCACGGGTATCAATCCAAATATTGGTATTGCCCTGGGAGGTACCGTTGTCTGCGGGGTTTTATACGCATTGATGGGTCTGCTGGTAATGAAAACAGGTGCAGGGTGGATTGAGAACTTGATGCCACCTGTGGTCACTGGGTCCATTGTGATGATTATCGGGTTGAACTTAGCGCCTGTCACCATACAAAGCGTCATCGGCAGTAGCTTTGATTCTTGGATGGCGTTGGTCACCGTATTGTGTATTTGTTCAGTCGCCGTATTTACTAAAGGTATGGTCAGACGCTTGTTATTGTTAATAGGTCTAGTCGCTGCCTATTTTATTTATTTCCTATTAACCAATGTCTTAGGCATGGGTAAGCCTATCGATTTTAGTCCAATTGCGAATGCCGCTTGGTTTGGTATTCCAACCCTTTACTCACCTGTCTTTGAGACCAGTGCCATATTAGTCATTGCACCCGTCTTTATCATCTTAATCGCTGAAAACCTTGGACATTTTAAAGCAGTAGAAGCCATGACTGGCAAAAGTATCTCGCCTTATATGGGTAGAGCGTTCTTCGCTGACGGCCTTTGTACCACGCTGTCAGCCTCGGTAGGCGGCACTGGTATGACGACTTATGCAGAAAACATCGGCGTGATGGCAGCGACCAAAATCTACTCTACAGTCGTCTTTGTCATAGCAGGTGTTTTTGCAATCTTATTGGGTTTATCTCCTAAATTTGGAACATTAGTCAGTACCATTCCTGTGCCTATTTTGACCGGAGCTTCAATCGTTGTCTTTGGTTTGATTACCATCGCTGGTGCGCGTATTTGGATGAATGCAAAAATTGATTTCAGCAAGAATGGCAATATGTTGGTAGCCGCCGTTCCAGTAATCCTAGGCACTGGCAACTATTCACTAAACATTGCAGGCTTTGATTTAGGCGGCATCGGTACCGCTACGTTTTTAGCCATTCTTATGAACCTCGTTTTCAATTTTAAAAACAAACAAAAAGAGGTGAGCGTGACCACTGAGAGAGAAATCGCTACATCAGAGCCACTCTTAAAACTCAATCCATAAATTTAAAACCCTATTTGATCTTACCTTAAGGAATCGTGTCATGAATACAGAACCACGCAGCGTACAACAATTGATCAATGGCGAATTTACCGAATCAACGACCACGGAATGGATTGATATCACCAATCCAGCCACGCAAGAAGTTATCGCTAAGGTACCACAGTCAACACCTGCGGAAATTGATCAAGCCATCAAAACGGCATCTGAGGCCTTTCAGAGTTGGCGTGTCACACCCATCAGCAAACGAGCCCGCGTTTTCCTAAAGTATCAACAACTGATACGTGAGCATATGGATGAGCTGGCAGTGCTATTGACTGAAGAACAAGGTAAAACGCTGGCAGATGCGAGAGGCGATGTATTTAGAGGTCTTGAAGTCGTAGAACACGCATCAGGTATCGGTAACTTGCAACAAGGTGGCTACATTGAAAACGTTGCCAGTAGTGTTGATATGTATACCGTTCAGCAGCCAATAGGCGTCTGTGCAGGTATTACTCCCTTTAATTTCCCTGCCATGATACCGCTATGGATGTTTCCAATGGCCATCGCCACAGGCAACACGTTTATCTTAAAGCCTTCTGAACAAAATCCAATCGTTACCATGAGATTGGTCGAGTTGGCACTTGAAGCGGGTATACCAAAAGGGGTATTAAATGTGGTTCATGGTGGTAAAGATACGGTGGATGCGCTGTGCGACCACCCTGACATAAAAGCGATATCTTTTGTTGGTTCAACAGCAGTAGGTAAGCATGTCTATGATCGAGCCGGTCAGGCTGGCAAACGTGTGCAATGCATGATGGGCGCAAAAAATCATGCCGTGATCATGCCTGATGCCAATAAAGAACAAAGTCTGAATCAGTTAGCAGGAGCTGCATTTGGTGCAGCAGGGCAGCGATGCATGGCACTGTCTGTCGTCGTATTGGTTGGGGAATCTAAACAGTGGGTTGATGAGATTGTGGAAAAATCAGCACAGCTAATAGTATCTGCTGGCAAGGATGACAAAGACTTAGGTCCGCTAATATCTAAGCAAGCCAAAGCCCGTGTCGAGCGCTTAATCCAAGCGGGGATAGACGAAGGCGCAACTCTCAAACTAGATGGTCGTGGTTGTCAGGTAGCAGGTTATGAAGAGGGTAACTTTGTTGGCCCAACTATTTTGGACAATGTAACCGCTGATATGAGCTGCTATACCGAAGAGATTTTTGGCCCTGTCCTGTGCATTATGTATGCTGACACGCTTGAGGAAGCCATTAAGATTATCAATACCAATCCAAATGGTAATGGTACCGCCATTTTCACCCAGTCTGGCGCCCATGCACATAAGTTCCAACAAGATATCGATGTTGGACAAGTCGGTATTAACTTACCAATTCCAGTACCGCTACCGATGTTTTCGTTTACAGGGTCTAGAGCCAGTAAGCTCGGTGACTTAGGTCCTTATGGTAAGCAAGCGGTACAGTTTTATACGCAGACGAAAACGGTGATATCACGCTGGTTCGATGAGGATGCTAGTGAAGGCGTAAATACCACTATTTCTATGAAGTAGCTATACGGCCGTATCAAAAGTAGGACGTTATGTAGAGCATGTGATTAATCGATAACACGTCCTACATAACAACATACAAAAGCAAATATAAGTACAAATGGTGGATTTTATGAATATCAATACAATACCAGAAATCATCGAAGATATTAAAGCTGGCAAGATGGTCATCATCATGGATGATGAGGATCGGGAAAATGAAGGTGACCTGATTATGGCAGCCACTTTAGCCAAGCCTGATGATATCAATTTTATGATTACACATGCCAAAGGTTTGGTTTGTTTGACCTTGACCTCCGAGCGTTGCAAAAAATTAAAACTACCTCTCATGTGCAAAGACAACCAAGCACCTTATAGTACGAATTTCACTGTTTCCATTGATGCAGCAAAAGGCGTAAGTACCGGAATATCAACGGCAGACAGAGCTCATACTATTAGAACTGCGGTGTCTCAAGACGTTACTTTTGATGATGTCGTAACCCCAGGTCATATTTTTCCATTAGTGGCTAAAGAAGGCGGTGTCTTAGAGCGGGCTGGACATACTGAGGCAGGTTGCGATTTAACGAGACTGGCTGGCTTAGAGCCTGCCGCGGTTATTGTAGAGATTATCAACCAAGATGGTGAAATGGCTCGTAGAGACGATCTGATGAAATTCGCCGATACTCACAATCTAAAGGTTGGCACCATAGACGCGTTAATCAAATATATTAAGTCTCAAGAGGCTGTCGAAAGTAAAGGTAAAGTTGAACATTTTGAAGATACTATAACGTATGACTATGATGAAAGCGATGAGCATACCGTTGAATTGATTTAGTTGATTGAATTCAATTTAATTTAATTTAATTTGATTTTATAAACTGTTAGATATTTTTACCGCAATTTGAATTTTACTAAAATTGGATGAAACCCTATGTTAGTTGAAAAATATCCTTGTAAGAACGACACGTCAGAAACGATCGTATTTAGTTCAGGTTTAGGCGGGCATGCTGATTTTTGGTTACCTCAAATTGAGTATTTTACCGAGCATTACAATGTGATTTGCTATGAACAAGAGGGCGTATCACCTGATAGTGACCTCTTACCCGATGACTATTCTATGCAAGATTTAGCAGAACAATTAATTGAAATTTTAAAACGAGAAGGACTGTCTAATTGTCATTTCGTCGGTCACGCACTGGGCGGATTCATTGGTATGGAAGTCGCTTATAAAGCACCAGAACTGTTAGATAAACTGGTCATCTTAAATGGTTGGGAAAGCCTCGATCCTCACACGATTAAATGTTTTAGCATGCGAACCAGTTTGCTACAAGATACAGGTATAGAAGCATTTGTACGCGCCCAAGCGATATTTTTATACCCGCCTATATGGATATCAAACAACATAGAAGCACTCACGCAAAAAGAGGATAAAGCTATTGCTAATTTTGCTCCCGTTAAGAACGTCTTAACGAGATTAAAAGCCTTACAGTCTTACCAACCCCTGATGAATGCTAAGCATATCAAAAACGAAACTTTAGTTTTAAGCAATCTTGATGATGTTTTGGTGCCATGGCAACGCGGTCTGGCGCTAGCCGATAGTATGCAAAACGCCCAGTTTGAGTTAATGGTGACGGGTGGACATGCCAGTACAATCACAGAGACCTGCTCAACCAATAGCAAAATCCTTCAATTCTTATCCAAAATCTAATATCAATAAGGAAGTATTATGACTGATTCCCTATCGTTATCTTCAGCTAATCTTGATCAGTTGTTTGGTAAGGCCAGATCTTTTAACGCTTGGCAAAAAAAAGACGTGCCAGATGCACTACTCGAAGAGATCTATCACTTGGTTAAAATGGCACCTACCTCGGCCAACTGTTCACCTGCACGGTTTGTATTTCTCAAATCTGATGATGCTAAAGCGCGCTTAGAACCAGCACTATCTTCAGGTAATATCGAAAAAACAATGACAGCACCTATCACCGTTATTGTTGCTTATGATAATGAGTTTTATGAAGAGCTTCCTAAATTATTTCCACATACGGATGCCCGATCATGGTTTAACTCTAGTCCTGAACTGATAAAAGAAACGGCGTTTAGAAACAGTTCTATGCAAGCGGCTTATCTAATCTTGGCTTGTAGAGCCTTGGGTTTAGACACCGGCCCTATGTCTGGATTTAATAATGAACTGGTAGATAAAACTTTTCTTAAAGACAGTAATTGGACTTCAAACCTGCTCATCAATATAGGTTATGGTCAAGAAGATCAATTGTATAGCCGTCTTCCAAGATTGGATTTTAATGAGGCTTGTCAGATCTTATGAAAACAAGCGATTCATCCATTATGTCATCTTATTTTAGGAATAATGGACTGAATTGAGGCTATGTGGAGGGGTGGTTGTTTTTGGCTCCTTCACTTAATAATTGAGTGACCCCTGCCGTCAAATCCGTAGAAATAAACTTAGGAGATTTTAGTTAAGCAGCTTGACGATATCTAATAATTTTGATTTTTTAATAAAAAAGCGCAGCAATATTAGGCTGGATATCTAGCAAATATGCTACTGTTTTAACGGCTACTTCAGCCATGAAAAACTCTAACGCTATATTTTTTAATTATTTTACAAAGAATTATCTCAATAAAAGCAGTCTAGCACAGTGCTTATCTACTACAGCCCCAAAATATATTGCTAGCTTTTGATTTATCCATCTTTACATAAATCAAAAACAGGCCTGTTACTTAGCAATAATAATCTTGTTTTTGATGTAATGACTCTTGCAAATGGGCAATAAGTAGTTTGAGTTTTTGATCAGGCTGCCTTGCTCTAGGGTAAATCGCATACATACCCAGTTTCTTTCGCGTAAAGCTTTGCAAAATTTGCGTGAGCATATTTTGCTGCATCTCTTCATAAACTAGCGCTTGCGGTAAAAAAGCGATACCTAAATCGCTAAGCGTAGCTTGTTTAATCGCACTAAGATGATTACTATGAAATCGACCATAGACAGGCATTAACTGCTTTGTGCCGTTTATATGGAATGGCCATACATTATTAGAGTTATTATCAAACTTATAAATCAGACACTCATGATTCTCTAATTCTTCAGGGGTTTGAGGCATACCATATTGCTTCACATAGTCTGGAGTCGCACATATCACCCATTGGCTGTCTATCAGACGCTTTGCAATGAGCGAAGAGTCTTCAAGCTCAGCAGTTCTTACTGCTAAATCAAATCCTTCTTCTATCAGATCAACCAATCGATTGGTAATATGTAATTCTACGGAAATGTCAGGGTGTTGCTTACAGAATTCGGCAATCGATTCGCTCAGTATTAATTTGGCAGAGACCGCTGGCATAGTTATACGTATGTTGCCTTTCATATTTTCACCATAACCCGTTACGGCATTTTCGGCTTCTTGAAAGGCAAATTGAGCAATTTTAGCTTTTTCATAAAGCACCATGCCCGCATCGGTTAAGCTCAACTTTCTGGTGGTTCTATAAAGTAATTGGGTATTTAAGTTTTCTTCTAATCTAACAATGCGCTTGCTAACAACTGAATTCGTTAATGACAGTTTTTCAGCGACCTTAGAAAATGATCCTTCCTCAACAACTTGGACGAATAAAACCATATCATCAGCTTTAATCATATTTGTGCTCCAATTGATACAATGCGGTTTGGATTATAGCAAAAAAAGAAAATAATATTTTCCTTTGATGCAATATATCAATCTATTAACAAGGCGTAGACTATTTTAGGATGTTTTGAACATTAGATCATAGACTAGTTGAAGCTGTGTTTGGCTTTGTCTGAAAGACAGCTAGGTTAAATTAGCAGTCTGTGTTCGTGAGTGTTTAACACAACTTAGTCATTATTCAGCCGTCAAGATAAAGGCTTCGATGACTTGATTCAAGGAAGATTAAGCGACAAAAAAGGATATGGTTTTGAATCAAACAATATATGGTCTACTGGCATTACTGCCAATTGTTCTCTGTGGTATTTTTCTTATAGGCTTGCAATGGTCGGCCAAAAAAACAATGCCAATTATTTTAGTTGTTACCGCTGCGCTTGCCATTTTTATATGGGATATGACGATTAATCGAGTGTCATCATCTATTATTCAGGGTTTGGTGGTAACTGTCTCAGTGTTGTGGATTGTCTTTGGTGCTATTTTTTTGTTGAATACATTGAAACATACTGGTGCAATCGCTGTTATCCGTGCCGGATTTACCAATGTATCGCCAGATAGGCGTGTGCAAGCTATTATTATTGCATGGTGCTTTGGCTGCTTTCTTGAGGGTGCCTCTGGTTTTGGTACAGCTGCCGCTATTGCCGCACCTTTGCTGGTGGCGATAGGATTTCCAGCGCTGGGTGCGGTGTTGATGGGAATGATGATACAAAGTACACCTGTATCATTTGGTGCGGTCGGTACGCCTATCGTTATTGGTGTAAATAATGGGTTAGATAAAGCGGCCATTAGCGCTCAACTGGCACAAGAAGGACTACAGTGGGGCGACTTTTTACAACTGATTACCAGTCAAGTGGCTATCATGCATGGTGTCATTGGTACGTTTATGCCGCTTTTTATGGTGATGATGCTCACTCGCTTTTTTGGTAAAAACAAAAGTTGGAGGGAAGGCTTCGCTATTTGGCCATTTGCTATTTTTGCAGGCTTGGCATTCACGATTCCTTATACATTGACGGGCGTTTTTTTAGGACCAGAGTTTCCGTCACTGGTAGGTGGTTTGGTCAGCATGACCATCGTTGTTAATGCTGCTAAAAGAGGGTTTTTAGTACCAAAAACTACATGGGATTTTGAGCCGCAAAAAAGCTGGCCAAGTGAATGGCTTGGTAAGTTGGTGATCAGTAAAGAAGATATTACACCGGCTTTGAGTGATAAAAATATGTCCACTTTTATGGCGTGGTTTCCTTATTTACTAGTGGCTCTCTTACTAGTGTTTTCAAGAGTATTTACAGGCTTTCAGTCTTTACTTAACAGTGTAACGGTAGACCTAACCTCAATTTTAAGTGAGGCAGATATTAGTGCCAGCTTTAGTCCTTTGTACTTACCAGGTGGCTTGTTAGTCATCAGCGCCTTGGTTGCCGCCATTCTTCAAACTAGAAAACCCGTCAGCGCACTAAACAATGCCTTCAAAGAATCAGGTAAAACCGTGTTAGGGGCAGGTTTTGTACTTATCTTTACAATTCCAATGGTGAGGATTTTTATTAATTCAGGCGTAAACTTATCAGATGTGGCGAGTATGCCAGTCGCAAGTGCAGAGTTATTTGCGGGTACTTTTGGCAATACCTTCCCCTTAATTAGTGCAACCATCGGTGCCTTAGGTGCGTTTATCGCGGGCTCTAATACCGTATCTAACATGATGTTTAGCCAGTTCCAATATGAAGCCGCCATGAGCTTACGGATCTCACCTTCTTTAATCATCGCGGCACAAGCAGTTGGTGCAGCAGCTGGTAATATGATCGCCATACATAACGTGGTGGCTGCATCAGCAACAGTAGGTTTGCTTGGTATGGAGGGCGCCACATTGAGACGTACTATTTTACCTACTCTATATTATGTATTGCTCTGTGGAATAATCGTCATGGCCGCAATTTATATTTTCGATTTTCAAGGCCCTTTAGCATCATGAGTGATACACCATTACAAGATAAGGAGCATCATATCTCTTCGTCAAATCGAGCTTCTCAAGACATAATGAGTCCTGACCACGTGTTAGACAAACTCACCACTTTATTAGGAGCCAGTAATGTACAAGCAGACCCAGAGAAAAACGAGCATTATAGAATGGGATGGCGCTCTGGTGGCGGAAATGCATTAGCAGTTTTGTTTCCACAAACGTTAGTAGACATTTGGCGTAGCCTAGAAGTGTGTGTTGAAGGCGACTGCATTATTATCATGCAAGCGGCAAAAACAGGACTGACTGAAGGCTCAACGCCAAGCGGTAATGACTACGATAGACCCGTGGTTGTTATCAATACCCTTGCTATAGACCAGCTGTACTTAGTGAATGATAATGAACAAGTAATTAGCTTGCCTGGGGCGACGCTACACCAATTGCAAAGTCAGCTGAACGCAGTCAATCGAGCACCTCATTCAGTCATAGGTTCATCAACATTAGGTGCGTCGATTATTGGCGGGGTCTCTAATAACTCAGGAGGAGCACTGGTTAAAAGAGGCCCTGCTTACACCGAGCTTGCGTTGTTTGCACAAATAAATAAACACGGTCAGCTGGTGTTGGTTAATCACCTAGATGTAGAGTTAGGAAATACCCCTGAAGAAATACTCACTAATTTACAAACAGGTAATTTTGATAAAAGAAAGCTACCTGACACTGGCAAAATGGCATCTGACAAAGAGTACATTGCCAGAGTAAAAGACGTTAACGCAAGTACGCCGAGTCGTTTTAATGCTGACAAGCGACGACTATATGAGGCCAGTGGATGTGCTGGCAAGCTTGCGGTATTTGCCGTACGCCTTGATACTTATCCAACCGCTACAAGAGAGAAAACCTTTTATATAGGCAGTAATAGTGTGAGTGAGCTTGCACAGTTGCGACGGCAGATATTATCGAGCTTCGATAATATTCCTGAAGTTGGTGAATATATGCATCGCGATATATTTGATGTATCTGCTAAATACGGTAAAGACACGTTTCTAAGTATTAAGCATCTCGGTACGAATGCTTTACCTAGACTGTTTTCTATCAAAGGCGCTATAGACGCAAAATTCCATAAATGGCCATGGATGCCCAAGCATTTTACTGACAAAGTTATGCAGTTTGTCGCCAACATATTTCCAAAGCATTTACCGAAGCGAATGCTGGAGTATCGCGACCAATATCAGCATCACCTAATATTAAAAATGAGTGATGAGGGAATAGAGGAAGCACAAGATTTTCTAAAGATATTTTTTGATTCTTCAGACACGGGTAACTATTTTGAATGTAGTCAGGAAGAGTCAGAAAGTGCCTTTTTGCATCGTTTTGCTGCTGCAGGTGCTGCATTAAGGTATGAAATTATACATAAAAAAGAAGTAGGCGATATATTGGCATTGGATATTGCCATACCACGTAACGAGTTAGAGTGGCTTGAAGTGCTACCTGAAGAAATCACACAACACTTAGAAAAGAAGCTCTATTACGGACACTTCTTTTGTTATGTATTTCATCAAGATTATATTCTGAAGAAAGGCAGTGATATTAAGCATGTCAAAAAAATGATGTTAGAGTTATTGGGCGCGCGCGGCGCAAAATATCCTGCTGAGCATAATGTCGGTCACTTGTACGAAGCGGAGCCTGATTTGCAAAACTTCTATAAAGGCTTAGACCCAACCAACACCTTTAATCCAGGTGTCGGTAAAATGTCGAAAATCAAACGTAATTGCTCGTGCTGTTTGTAATAGCAAGTGTGGGCTAAACTTTCTGCTTCAAAAATAAGTCAGTTGTATCCATCGTTTAGTACTGAGCTATGCACAATTAGACATCCAAAAATATTACCTAGTTATCTAACAAAATAAAAAGGGCAAACGTATGATTATCTCATCTGCAAATGACTACAGAGCTGCTGCCAAGCGCCGACTGCCCCCATTTTTGTTTCATTATATAGATGGCGGTGCTTATGATGAATATACTTTAAAACGTAATATTGAAGATTTATCACAGGTTGCCCTTAGGCAACGTGTACTGAATGACATGTCAGAACTGAGCTTAGAGACGCAGCTATTTAATGAAACGCTGTCTATGCCAGTAGCACTATCACCCGTGGGTCTGACAGGCATGTATGCGCGCCGCGGAGAAGTACAGGCTGCTATGGCAGCTGATCAAAAAGGCATTCCGTTTACAATGTCGACGGTTTCTGTTTGTCCGATTGAGGAAGTGGCGCCTAAAATCAACCGCCCGATGTGGTTTCAGCTTTATGTGTTGAAAGACCGAGGCTTTATGAAAAATGCCCTAGAGCGAGCCAAAGCTGCAGGGTGTTCGACACTGGTCTTCACAGTAGATATGCCAGTACCAGGAGCACGCTACCGCGATGCACACTCTGGTATGAGTGGTAAAAATGCAGTGATGCGCCGTTATTTACAGTCTATGACGCATCCCCAATGGGCATGGGACGTAGGACTGCATGGCCGTCCGCATGATCTGGGCAATATTTCTACTTATTTAGGTAAGCCTACAGGGCTGGAAGATTATATAGGCTGGCTGGGTAATAATTTTGATCCTTCTATCTCTTGGAAAGATTTAGATTGGATTCGTGAATACTGGGATGGGCCGATGGTCATCAAAGGTATTTTGGATCCAGAAGATGCTAAAGACGCAGTACGTTTTGGGGCAGACGGTATAGTGGTGTCTAACCATGGTGGGCGACAGTTGGACGGTGTTTTATCAAGCGCGCGTGCTCTACCTCCTATTGCCGATGCAGTGAAAGGAGAGATTAAAATTTTAGCAGACTCTGGCATCCGTAGTGGCTTAGACATTGTGCGCATGTTAGCTTCAGGGGCTGATGTTTGTATGCTAGGGCGTGCATTTATATATGCCTTAGCGGCAAGTGGTGGTGCAGGGGTAAGTAACTTGCTAGATTTGATAGATAAAGAGATGCGCGTTGCGATGACCTTGACGGGCGCTAAAACGATTGCTGATATTAATTCATACTGTTTAGTGAAAATAAATAACTAAATTTAGCTTGTTGAGATGAATATTCTATTAATCTCAATTCTTAGCATGTTTAAATAGTAGCGTTTTTAAGCAAATGAAGTAAACTCAGCTGGAGCTTACACCGATTGGTCGCTATTGCCTTCAAGTTGCGCAAACAATATTTACAGAGATTACGTCTATTGAAGCAATGGGAGGCAGTAATTTACACCTTTTAAAAGGTAACATTAAACTATTAGTCGCTAGTCGCCTTCATAATCCTAAATATAATGATTTTTTAGTCTATTTCGAAAAGAAGTATCCAAACATTACGTTAGATTTGACGGTCAAATCAAGTATGGATATTTTAAATGATTTAAAGCAAAAAAACCCGCTATTGGTATTTGTTTAGCAAAGCATACATCCGATACACTCAATCAAAAGATGGTTTTTAATCAACGTTATTACCTATATTGCGGATATCATCATCCTTTATTTTCGGTAAAGGAACTGAGCTTTAGTAATATATTAAAAGAAAATTTTATTGCATTTAATAGCGAAGCGATTGGTGATGTTCTCTCGCCAATAACGTTATTTAAAGAAGCTTATGATTTTACTGGTCACGTCAGTGCCTATACAAATAATTTAGACGAGCTGGTTCGACTGATTTACACAGGATATGGCATAGGCGCTTTGCCAGATCAATTCGTTGCTGCGACTCATCTAGCATCTAAACTTAGACGTTTGCCCCCAAGTGATGGGATTGCTGACATCCCTATATATATTTTTTGGCACAAACATTGCGTTTTATCCGCTATTGAAGCCAAATTTATCGAGGAAATTATAGAGTTTGATGTCTCTCTTTGATCGACATTCTGTAAAGGCTTTATTATCTAATTTGCAATGAGCCAGAACTATTATAGTTTTTAGACAATACCTATAACATCAATAAAGCCTGTCAAGCGATGAAATATAAAGCTTGGCAGGATTTTTGGGTTTTGAGAATAATGCTTTGCAGCGCCGCAAGATAAGAGCTGTGCTCACAATGGAACGAGTATTCAAAAGGGTTTGAGCTATAGATTGCCAAAAAAGATGTGGTCTAACTTTTACCATCAGGCTGCTTAATTAAAATATTTATTCGCTTATTTGTATCAGTACCAGTAAAATGCGAGACTGTTTTCTACACTAGTTTATGAGTAACCAATGATACGTTTAACTGAAATTAAATTGCCATTAAATCATGCACCTGAAGATCTAACGACTGCTATAACGACAAAACTTAAAATCTCTGCTGAGCAAATGGCGTCATTTGTGATGTTTAAACGTGGTTATGATGCTCGTAATAAAAGAAATATCCAATTAATTTACACGCTAGACATCATACTGAACGACTCAGATTTGGCCAATGATTTACTGGTTCAATTTGAGTCAGACAACCATGTCAAACCAACACCAGATACCAGCTACAAATATGTAGGTGAAGCACCAGAGAACTTAACTGAGCGCCCTGTGGTTATTGGTTTTGGACCTTGTGGTTTATTAGCAGGACTCACCCTTGCTCAAATGGGTTTTAAACCTATTATCATCGAACGTGGTAATGAAGTAAGACAACGCACCAAAGACACCTTTGGCTTTTGGCGTCAGCGCAAATTAAACACTGAATCAAACGTACAATTCGGTGAAGGCGGAGCGGGTACCTTCTCCGACGGTAAATTATATAGCCAAGTGAAAGATCCAAATCATTACGGCCGTAAAGTAATGACAGAGTTTGTAAAAGCAGGCGCACCAGAGGAGATTTTATTTGTTAGTAAACCGCACATAGGTACTTATAAGTTAGTCAGCATGGTAGAAAAAATGCGTGCCCAGATCATAGCGCTTGGCGGTGAAATCCGTTTTGCTACTCGCGTAGACGACTTGCATATAACTGATTCAAAAGTAACTGGCGTGACGCTTAATAATGGCGAAACCTTGAAATCCAACCATGTTATTCTTGCTATTGGTCATAGCGCCCGTGATACCTTCCAAATGATCCATGATAAAGGCGTGTATGTTGAAGCAAAACCTTTCTCAATTGGTTTTAGGATTGAACATAAGCAGTCAACCATAGATAAAGCACGCTTTGGCGACAATGCTGGAAACGAGATACTTGGTGCTGCGGATTATAAATTGGTTCATCACTGCAAAAACGGTCGTTCTGTTTATAGTTTCTGTATGTGTCCAGGTGGAACCGTTGTTGCCGCCGCATCAGAAGAAGGCCGTGTTGTCACTAACGGCATGAGTCAATATTCAAGAAACGAGCGCAACGCCAACAGCGCTATTGTTGTAGGTATCGACCCAGAGCGAGATTACCCAAATCACCCTCTTGCCGGTATCGATTTGCAAAGACAATTAGAAACCTTAGCGTTTGAATTAGGCGGCAAAGACTACAGTGCACCAGCGCAAACCATTGGCGATTTCTTAAAAAGTAAACCAAATTCAGAATTAGGTGATGTAAAACCCTCCTACACACCGGGCATTACTTTAACCGACTTAAGCAAAGCATTACCTGATTTTGCCGTGGATGCCATACGTGAAGCCATTCCAGCGTTTAATAAAAAAATCCAAGGATTTTCATCTGATGACGGTTTACTCACTGGCGTAGAAACCAGAACATCATCACCGATAAGTATTAAACGCAATAAAGACTTTCAAAGCATTAATACCAAAGGATTATTTCCTGCAGGCGAAGGCGCAGGCTATGCAGGCGGTATATTATCAGCAGGGATTGATGGCATTAAAGTGGCTGAAGCTGTGGCGAAATCAATGTTGAATATAGAGTAAGAGCAGCTGTAGGCAAACCCCGATATTAACCCTCTTACCCAGATAAAAATATATGATCGAAAAAGCCTTTCAAGCTTTATACTTAATAGCTTGAAAGGCTTTTTCGTGTTTTAGAGATGGAGAGTTATTCTCATGCTTTCAATAAGTTTGGACATCTTAACAGCATGAGTTGATTGGGCTAATAAGCGATGCCGGATATTTTGTGCTTTGACGATATGCTAGATGAAAATACATCGTAAGTTATGCAATGTTATGATGCGATAAGAAATAAAAAAGCCCCATAACCAAAAGGCTGTGGGGCTTTAAAATAAGCTAAAAATACCATGATTGGTGCGCCCACCAGAATTCAAATTACTACGTTAAGATTATGATAAATAATGCTTTTATAAGTGCGATCAATAATAATACCGTAAGTGACTAAATGATAGATTAAATGCTGCTTTTCTCAAATTGTCTGACTTCCGCTATCAAATCGATACAGTCAAACCCCGATATTAATAGCGTCACCTAAGAAAATTAAATTTCATACCCCGCTCTCTACACTATATAAATAATAGCATATAGAGCTTTTCCAGTTTGTCAGAGCAAGATTGTTCCATGGCATATGCAAATATTGATGCTATTTTAAAAACCATAACATTAAGGGGTTTACTACCTAATAAGTTATAGTTTCAATCAGAACTTGATCTACTTTAGCGTTAACTATTTCTAGTATCGATTTGAATGTTGAGCATAGCTCGACTATAAAATTGACTACATCAGTGTATTTATAAGGACTCTAATGCTTGCTGGCAAACTTCAGCTAAATAAGGGTCAACCGTATCTTATTTTAGTAGCCACTTCAGATATTCAGCCCCATCTGAATGGGTAGCCAAATCTGCAACAGGCTCACTTTTATGCTTGCCAAAACTTAAATGCGTGGGTACACGTGCCATCTGGTTAAATTCATATAAGCTCTTCACATCACTTATTTCATAACCCTGACTATTAGCCAAGTCAATCAAACTACCAAGCACCAGCTCAGCAAAGTAAATATCGGCAATGGTAGCATGAGCATCTCTTGCTTGAGCACGCGCTATATCTCGGTGAAAATGATGGATGAGGGGTACTAGATTATGACTTTTCAGTGTAGGAAGAAGGAAATTAGCCATTGCATTGATGCATATCAACTTAGATGTATGAGTCATATCTGCATTTTTAAGAACTGTCATATCAAAATCGATATTATGACCAATTAAGTAATCAACACTGTTAGGCAGTCTAAAATCTGTATAAGGTGGTTCACCTGCCATATCCTCATTGCAAACATGTAATATCGCCATAGAGCCAAGCTAGTTTTTTTTAAAGGGTTGAGGCGCTTAGCTCTTGGCTTCTGCAACAAAAGTCACCTTTCAATCGATGATATCAATAATAGAGTAGGCGGCCTCACTCATATGTGGCTAGATTAATCCTGTTGTTTCTGTGTCAAGTATATATGTGGTCATAATTAGCCTTCATAAATATGAGGAGCTTAGCAGTCTGTTATAGATGGTTCTATTATATCAGTCTATTTTAAGTGGTCTATTAATGGGTTTGGAGGGTGAGATACCTGGTTCCGTTGAGGTATACCTTAATAAAAATAAACCTAGGCTTTTCTAAAATGATAATCTCTCAAGTTGATATTTA
>NZ_JBHZRK010000017.1:0-80629 GCF_043641605.1 Psychrobacter piscatorii
TCAGAAGTGAAACATCGTTGCGCCAATGGTAGTGTGGTTCGCCCATGTGAGAGTAGGTCATCGTCAGCTCTCTATTCTAAAAGTAAAAGCCCCCTTCGCTAACGCGGAGGGGGCTTTTCTTTGTCTGAAATTTAGTTGATTACCACTACTATGTTCTTAAACGTGTGTTACATAATGTTTGCAACTATCAGATTATCTATAGGCTAGAAAAGATGCAGAACGCAGACTTTATTGCTATATTGATTGTCAGTTTATGAGAATGATGATAAGTTTTTAGGATTGTAAGTTGCTAGCATATACTCCGTTTCTGTAAAGGTAATATATTTTATGAGTGCTTGGAATGATTTTTTAGAAGAAGTAAAAAAAGCTGAGAATGAGCTCGGGAATCCTCGTGAAATATGGTATAGAGGGCATTCTCAAGAGTCTTGGAAATTAAACCCAAGTTTACTTAGATATAGTAATTGGCAAAAAAAAGAAAAGGAATTATTCTTTGAATTCAGTCAGACGGCTTCCAGACTTTTTGATAAAAGGAATAATGACTGGGAAATATTATTCGATATGCAACATTACTGGGTTCCTACAAGGCTACTTGATTGGACAACAGTCATGGGTGTTGCGATTGCATTCATTCTACATGCTGATTATGAAGGTACAGAAAATAGCTGCTTATATATTTTAGATCCTAGATCTTTAAACCAGTTGAGTGGACGTAATGAAATTATAAGTTTACCTGATGATAAAAAGTTTGATTATAAGTCTATTTATTGGGAGCATATACCAATAGAAGTTGAAAAGCCAATTGCAGTTCTTCCGCAACAGCAAAGTGCTAGGCTATTAGCTCAAAAAGGTGTATTTACTGTACACGGCAATCTAAATGATAGTTTTGAAAATAGTGCAAATGGTTGTTATCGAAAAGTAGTACTTCCAAATGAAGCTAAAGAAGAAGCTAGAACTTTCCTTAAATGGGCAAACCTTGATGAATATACTATCTATCCAGATATTGTGGGTATGTCACAGCATATTAAAAGAAAGATATTAAAGGAAGAATAAAATGCAATTTACCAAGAAAGAGAGATTGAACTTAATTAACCAGTATAAAATTTTGTCAAAATTATACCCGGAAGATTCAGAGCATTATGATGAGCTTCGCGAGATACTGGAAGATGGTTATGAGGTTTTTTATCCACAGATTAGTGAGTGGGTTAGTGAAGATATGCCTGAAAAAGAAGGTAAATTTGTATTAGATGTATTAGATCTATATAGGGCTATTGAAGATTATAAAAGGATATCTAAAGACCAAGAAATTATTGACAACTATTATTCATATTTTAGAGGGTTTGATGGTAATAATGAAGGGCAATATATGCAGTTCGCAAGGTTTCTCATCAATAAGCAAAATAAGTTTTCTGAGCAGAAAGATTATTTAAGAAAGAATGATAATTTAAACAGCCACGCTCCAATGGTTGATATCTATCAAAAAATGTTATCAAAATGGACAGATATTGGTAAACCGTGGAATTTGGATGCTCAAGACATTAATGATATTTTTAATATTTAGGCCATAAATTTTATATATCTTTTATTTATAATTCTGAAAAACCCTTGTAGTCTGCTAAGTTGGGACTGAATCTTCTTGAAGAGTATTGTAGATGCTTGATAAAAAATTGACTATAGTTTTGATATTCCTTACGTTGATATCTTTGGCTATCGGAATGACAACTGTAGACAGTAATGGCTATGGAAGTATGATTAACTCTTTGAGTGTAGGCTTCGTAGTTAGTTCTATATTTTATTTTCTTGTAGTATATATGCCTGAATACAAGCGTAGGAATATGGCTCGTGAGCGCCTTGAAGATGAATACATACGTTTTAAAATGTCGTGTATTAATACTTTTCTAATACTTAGTGACTCTCAAGATTATTCTAATAAAGAAAAACTCCTTAATTTGTCTGAATTTCGTTGTTATTTTAAAATGGAGAATAGACGAGGAGAGAAACGCTGGGATGCTGTAGCTAATTCTCTTGAGGGTAATGAGTATTATCTCAAAGAGGTTATCTACCATCTTCGAATGTTGAATGAAGAAATAAGATATACTCGTAATGCTACGAACCTAAATGATCCAGAAGTGTTTGATTTTCTTAATCGACTTTCACAGATTATTGTAAGAATGGAACTCGCAGAAAAAGAGTATGACGATGTAAAATCGCTATGCAGATTTCTTTGGGCGATTTTTACAGGGTGGGACTTGGCTAAAGGTTACAGTGATTCTGATATAGTAAAAGATATGATAGGGCGTGCTAATAAAACGTAATAGATTATTCAAAAAAGAGAACCCTTATGACCACATCAAAAGTAACCTACCAAGGCGATTTACGCACCACCGCCATTCATTTGCAATCAAACAATGAAATCATCACCGATGCCCCAACGGACAATCAAGGTAAGGGCGAGGCGTTTTCGCCGACCGATTTGCTGGCGACCAGTTTGGCAAGCTGCATGCTGACCATCATGGGCATCAAAGCCCGTGACATGGAGATTGACCTTGCAGGCACCACGGCTGGAGTGACCAAAGTCATGGCCGCTGATCCAAGACGCGTGAGCGAGATCCATATCATCGTGACCTTTAATAAGGAACTCGATGATAGAACGCAAACCATCTTTTATAATACCGCATTGACTTGTCCAGTCGCCAACAGTATTCATCCTGATATCACGCAGAACTTAACGTTCCGTACTGCGCGTGGCCTCTAATACCATGACAAAAACGTTATTGATTGTCGCTCATGCGCCGTCGCCCAACACTGAGAAGTTGGCGCAAGCGGCGTATGCTGGTGCCAATCATCCTGATATAGATATCAATGTGGTATTGAAATCGTCGCAGGACACGCAGCCTGAAGACGTGTTGGCTGCTGATGCGCTACTGATCGGCACGACTGAAAATCTGGCGTATATGGCAGGGCTGACCAAAGACTTCTTTGATCGTTGTTATTATCCTGTGCTGGAAGAGAAGCAAGGCATGCCATTTGCGTTATATATACGGGCAGGGCATGATGGTACGGGTACCAAGCTTGCGATGAAGATGATCACGACGGGGCTGCGTTGGTCATGGATTCAAGAGGCGCTGATACTACAAGGTGAGTGGCATGATAGCTTTGCTGACCAAGTAAAAGAGCTTGCCATGACGTTAGCCGCTGGCGTTGAGGCGGGTATTTACTAGTAGCATATTTTGCCAATAATTCGCGAAAGATGCTGCAAACGTAACGGGCAGTCTGAGGAGAGTATCAATGCAAAACGATCATATAAACAGTCAAATGGATATCGATGCGTTGCCATGCTCTCAAGCTTGTGAGAATAATAAACAGCCCATTCTAGAAGTGTTGCAAAACGAGCTACAAGGCTTTACGCATGTGCTAGAGATTGGCTCTGGAACGGGTCAGCATAGTGTTTACTTTGCACCGCGTTTACCTAAGATACAGTGGCAAACCAGCGATGTCACGAGCAATCACCGCCATATAGCAGCTTGGCATTATGCTTATCCTGCACCCAATCTGTCTCTGCCATTAGCGTTTGATTTGGCTTACGATTCTGTACCTATTAATAGTCATTTAGCAAATAATAATATAGCCAAGCCTTATGATGCGATATTTACGGCAAATACGCTACATATCATCAGCTGGGCGTTGGTCGAAAATTTATTTGCACTGGCTGGTGACGCGTTACCTGTGGATGGTAAGCTGATTGTCTATGGCCCATTTAACGAGCATGGTAACTATACTAGCGCGGGCAACCAGCGATTTGATGCGATGTTAAGGCAAGGTAATTCTGACAGCGGGATTCGTCATAAAGAAGACATTATCAGCCTAGCAATTACTCATCATTTGGCGCTTAGCAAAACGTACGCGATGCCTGCCAATAATCAGCTATTGGTCTTTCAGAAGTATTAAATGATTAGAACGTCAAAAAAAGACACCTCACTGATGATTCGTTGAGGTGTCTTTTTTTTGCATTTCTTATGCAGTTACCGATGTTTTTTATGCTGCTAAATTATTTATACTCATCTGCCAAAAAGTCCAAGTAGCGCTTCCAAGAGCGTTCATCGGCACGGGCATCATATCTGTCACTGCCAAATACGCTAAAGGCATGTGGTGCGCCGCTGTAGGTGACCATTTCATGAGGAACTTTTGCTGCTTCTAGCGTTTTGCCCAGAGTCGCAAAGCTCTCTAGAGAGACAGACTGGTCAGCTGAGCCGTGGAATACCAATATCTCTCCAGTGGTCTTGTCGTAACTTTGACCCGTTGGAATATCAAAGGCACCATGGAAAGGGACAAAGGCTTTTTGCGGGAAGCCTGAACGTGCTAACTCTAATGCAACTGTACCACCGAAACAATATCCCATGGTCGTGCCGTTACGCACATCATTGCCCTCCAGTCGTCCAGCATTCAATGCACCTTGTAGTATGCGGCGCATTTTGTTGCGATCATCATACAATTCGCCGGTTAAGCGTTTGTTTTCTTCGACAGAGGTCGGACGAATACCTTGCCCAAACATGTCTGCGACCAGTACGTTGTAACCTTCATTCGCTAGCATATCAGCACGTTTGCGCTCATAGTCTGTCAAACCATCCCAGTCATGAATCAATAAGATAAAAGGAGCGTTAGCCTTATCTGCTTTGGCGTAATAGCCTTCGTACGCTTGGTTATCCACTGTGTAAGTGACGTTCTTGGTCGTGATAGCGGCAGCGGTTTGGCTGATGGTCAATGCCATGAGACCCATTGATGCACCCACCAATAATGAGCGGTAAGGTTTTTTGGACGAGAAATTCGAAGTTGGTGACATAGTCGATAGCCTTATAATTATATAAAAAAGAGATAAATATATGGCTAAAAACCATGCCAATGTTATTTATCGATGATCTCTAGTACGCTATAAAAGCATACCTTAAAGAATAACTACATTACAAGATTGGATTGTTAATGTTTGGGCTCGCTCAAAAGCCGTCAAGCGGTTGAGTGACTGCGCACGTAAGCTTTAACCAAACATCAACAAGGTTCACTATATACGCAACTATAAGCGACTTAGTTTTTGGGTAATATAAGCCGTATGCCTTTTATTCCTTTATCTTTTTTAATAATTGGTCATGCAGCAGCACAGACAAATAATCGACAGATGAAGTCAGTATTATCCCAAAGGATACAACACCTGTGTAAGCACATTTTTAATGGTCTTAGAAGAGACTACTTTACTCATTAGCTAGGATGTTTTATGAATAATAATATCGATCATACCGACCCAGCCAAAGACATGAATGCTGAGCGTGGCAATGGGGGTGAAACCCATCAACGCGCAGGCGATGACACCAAAGTATTGACCACCCAACAAGGCGTGGCTATCAGCGACAATCAAAACTCACTAAAAGCAGGCGCACGTGGTCCTACGCTATTAGAAGATTTTGTATTACGTGAAAAGATCAACCACTTCGACCATGAGCGTATCCCTGAGCGTATTGTCCATGCTCGCGGTAGTGCGGCCCATGGCTATTTTGAGCTGACCGAATCATTAGAAGAGTATACAACGGCCAAAATTTTGACTGAGACTGGTAAGCAGACACCACTCTTTACCCGTTTTTCGACCGTTGCCGGTAACAAAGGCTCAAAAGATACGCCACGTGATGTGCGCGGATTTTCTGTAAAAGTCTATACCGAAGAAGGTAACTGGGATATTGTTGGTAACAACATGCCAATCTTCTTTATTCAAGATGCGATTAAATTTCCAGATTTGATTCATGCGGTCAAGCCTGAGCCAGATCGCGGATTCCCGCAAGCGGCGTCTGCCCATGATACGTTTTGGGATTTTGTCTCATTGAGCCCTGAAACCATGCACAATCTGATCTGGCTCATGAGTGATCGTGGTCTGCCACGTAGCTTACGTATGATGGAAGGTTTTGGTATTCACAGCTATCGTTTGATTGATAAAGACGGTAAGAGCACTTTTGTACGTTTCCATTGGAAGCCAGTACTTGGCGTACAGTCAACCACGTGGGACGAAGCCGTAAAAATCTCTGGCGCGGATCCTGATTATCATCGCCGCGACTTGTTTGAGTCAATTGACAATGGCATGTATCCTGAGTGGGAATTTGGCGTCCAGTTATTTACTGAAGAAGAAGCAGATAACTTCCCATTTGACCATTTAGACGCGACCAAGCTCATTCCAGAAGAGCTAGTGCCCGTAAAAATCGTTGGTAAAATGGTCTTGAATCGTAATGTAGATAATTTCTTTGCCGAAACAGAGCAAGTAGCATTCTGTCCATCACACGTGGTACCTGGTATCGACTACAGTAATGATCCATTGCTTCAAGGTCGTCTATTTAGTTACCTAGATACGCAGTTGTCACGTTTGGGCTCACCAAACTTTGCGCAAATTCCAATCAATGCGCCAAAATGCCCGTTTGCCAACAACCAGCAAGATGGTCACATGCAAATGCAGGTGCCTAAGACGCGCGTGATGTATGAACCACAAAGCCTTGATCCAACGCGTCCACGCGAAAGCGCCAAACGCGGATTTGCCTCATTCCAAGAGCAGATGGATGATGGCGTTAAAGGTCGTATCAGAGCAGAAAGCTTTGCTGATCATTACAGTCAGCCGCGTATGTTCTATCGTAGCCAGACCGATGCAGGCAAGGCACACATTGCCTCTGCTTATGCGTTTGAGTTGGGTAAAGTAGACACTGCACACGTACGTACTCGTATGCTCAGCCATCTGCCGCATATCGATGAAGACTTGGCCAACCGTGTGGCTTCAGCCCTTGGTATGGAATTACCAGAGCCTGCAGATGCCGCTGCACCTGTACAGGATCTAGGAACGTCAAAAGCGCTTCAAACCATCGGTATCTCACCGAAGAGCCTAAAAGGTCGCTTGGTCGGTATCTTAGTTGCTGAAGGTTCTAGTCATAGTGAAGTCAAGAAGTTTGAACAAGCCGCTATCGACGCTGGTGCTAGCGTCAAGATCGTCGCGCCTAATAAAGAAGTGACGTTAGACGATGGCACGCACATTCAAGCGGACGAACGTCTTGCTGGTGGCCCTTCTGTGCTCTTTGATGCTGTGGTCAGTATCATCATGCATCCACCAGCCAAAAAGCTGGCCATGGACAGCGCAGCACTAGATTGGTTCAATGATGCTTATGCACATTGCAAAGCGATCGCTTATTGCCCTGCGACTGAAGAACACATCTTGAGCAAATTGCCTATCGAAAAAGATGCGTTTGTGACGCCGCTTGATGACGTTGCTGGTTTTATCGAAAATGCTAAGACCCGTCTATGGGAGCGCGAGCCAAAGGTACGTGACCTTGCATAAATAGGCTTAATGCACAATTAATTATATGTTTAAGCAAATAAACCAGTCATAGCAATATGGCTGGTTTTTTCATTTGGATAAAATGTTTTTGGAGAGAGTATGACTGTTTGTGAATATCTATAATAATCTATATCTGAGAGTCGACGCCTGTATAAAGGATCAGAACTTCTTTAGAGGTATATATTGTTGGGTAAGGTTTTTAGGTGCGGTTACATTGTCGTTGTAAGACATCGATGCTAATATTGTATTTTGATAAATCACTATCAATATAAGAGGATTGCAAGTATTGTTTATTTCTCAAAAGAATAGTAATGAGTACATATATCATTACACTAAATCTGAAACTGCAATTGATTTTATTCTAAAAAATAAGAATTTAAGGTTTTCTGCATTCAATGAAACGAACGATCCAAAAGAAACAAAAGATTGGCTTCTAATTCCTGGTACGAATGAAGGAAGGGATTTAACAAAATATACTCCAGAATATTTGTCGAAACGGTTAAATCCATATTTTAAAGAATCAACAAGGTTACTTTGTTTTTCTAAAGACCAAGAGCTTACAGGTAATCATTTAAAGGACACACCTAAAAGAGGTTTCTGTAAACCTCGCATGTGGGCTCAATATGCAGGAAATCATACTGGAATCTGTTTGATTTTTGACTCTGAACGTTTTACCAAAAATTTTCATGATAAGTTTTATGATAAAGAATATACCTATGACCATGTTGATTATTATGATCGCTTGCTAGCTGACACACAATTGGAACAGGCGTATATGATTAATGTTGATTATTTAGAAGAAAAAGGTGATAGAGATTACTGCAATGAACATTTGTTCAAATTTAATAAGCGTTTGTTCTTTGAAAAAGCTAAAGATTGGGAAAATGAAAATGAATTTAGATTTGCCATTTTTGAGTGCAATGAGGAGCTCTATTTCGAATATCGGAATTCTTTAAGAGGAATAGTCTTCGGTCAGGATTGTAAAGAGTCGGATGTTAAGAGAATTGTTGAATTAACGAAAAATGACAGGATTCAGTATCAGAAACTGAGGTGGAGGAATTGTACACCATGGTTTGAATTTGAACGTACAAAGTGGTTATAGTAGTACATGACTTAGCCTAAGTTTAAGCCTTGAGTATGTGAAAGATATTCTTAATAAAAAAAACCCAGCCTAAGCGCTGGGTTTTTTTATGAGGAAATCATACAAAACGGTGGTCACAAGCGTTCACTGAAAACGATTTGTTTTGTATTGATTATCGCTATACTAAAAATACAAAGACACTAGGATCAGATGATCAGGGATGACAAATGAGTTCGTGTGAGATTGTACGCTTAGAGGGGTATATCCAGAGTAGCTACCTTGCGGTATATCCAGACAAAATAATGCTACTAGATGGCTGCTGCCGTGCCGATGTGCCGATGGTACTGGATTATATCAAATCAACGCTAAAGCGACCTATTACGGACCTAAAAGTCGTGGTGGTCACACACATGCATCCTGACCACGCAGGCGGTGCGCGTAAGTTTCGACAAGAGACCGGTTGCCTCATTGTCTCTGCTGACAAGAAAGATCAGTGGTACGGCGGTATTGGTGGACGAGCGATGCATTTTGTCGATATAAATCTAGGGTATTATGTGGCTAGACGGCAAGGTCGCCCATTTAAAAATCTATATTATTCGGCAAGCCTAAAGCCAGACATCACTGTCACAGACAGTGACCCTGTGCCAGAGTTTGATGAGTGGCAAGTATTAGAGACGCCAGGACATACGGATCGTGATCTGTCTTTACTTCATCTACCCAGTCGCCAAGTATATACGGCTGATCTCATCATTAAATTGCGCCATAAGTTTGTTGCGCCGTTCCCTGTCTATGACCCCAAAGCCTATAAGCAATCGTTAAAAAAAATAAGAGATTTAAAACCATCACTAGTAATGATGGCACATGGTCGAGAGCGGGCGATGAGTAGGGTAGAGTTTGATGAGTTCATTGCTCAAGCACCCAAATACCCGCGCACGATTAAAGATACGATCAGCCACAAATTGCTATGGCGTAAGAAAGGCAGCTTCCGACTTTTTAAAAGGCAACGTCATAAGTAAACATAAAATAAAGAACAAAAAGTGCAGACGAAAAAAAGCCCAGTTACTATGATAGTAACTGGGCTTTTCAAATATGGTGGGCTGTCCGCGACTCGAACGCGGGACCAATTGATTAAAAGTCAACTGCTCTACCAACTGAGCTAACAGCCCTGAAGAGTATATAAAAAAGCGAGGCTTTTTAACTCTGCAAGTAAAAATTCTAGTTAAAGAATTTTTTAAAACTAAACATTGAAATAATGTCTTTTAAACTTAACTTTATTAAGCCACTACCGAATAGGGCAGAACGATTAACAAAGATCAAACTAAAATATGGTGGGCTGTCCGCGACTCGAACGCGGGACCAATTGATTAAAAGTCAACTGCTCTACCAACTGAGCTAACAGCCCTAACGTTTAAAGTGTTTGTATCCCTAAACGTGAGAGCACATTATATATATAATTCTGACAATTACAACCCCACATGATAAAAAAAGTGTAATTCTCTTATAAAATTGTCAATTTATTCCAGTTTCTTTAAATTTTTGCCATTATATCGATATTGACTGCTCTATTTTTGGCTAAAGCGAGTCAATAATCAATTATTAGTCGCGAGAAAGTGCTTCGACGGGGTCAAGTTTTGCCGCATTACGCGCAGGCAAGAAGCCGAAGATAATGCCAATCAATGTCGAGCAAACAAACGCGGCAATAATAGAAGTTGGTGAATAGATGACTTTGAAACTGTCACCGCCCACACGATTGATCAATTCACCAATGGCGAAGGCCAGTCCAATCCCAAGTAAACCGCCCAAGATACAGACTAAGACTGCCTCAATCAAGAACTGCTGCATGATATCGCTTTGGCGCGCACCAACGGCCATACGCACACCAATCTCATTGGTACGCTCAGTAACGGATACTAGCATGATATTCATCACGCCAATACCGCCGACGACTAAGGAGATGATGGCAATGGATGAGATTAGTAACGTCATGGCAGTCGTCGTTGACTCAATCGTCTGGCGAATAAAATCTGAATTGCGTATACGAAAGTCATCAGTACCATGACGGCTGATCATCAATTGCGAGATAGCAGACTCAGCAGCGGAAGAGGAGATATTGTCATCAATCAGTGCTACAAAGCTTTCGATGTTCGAGCCGCCTTTGATGCGCGACATCATCGTGGTATAGGGCATATAGAGCGTCGGTGTGTCGACACTGAAGCCAAAACCACCATCATTAGGTGCAAGAACACCGATCACCCGTCCAGGTACACTACCGATGAGCAGCACTTCGCCGATAGGGTTGGCATTATCCGGAAAAAAGGTTCGCTTGGCACTGTCATCAATAATGATGTCCTGCATACGGCGGTCGATACTCTGTGCATCAAAGCCTTGACCTTGTGTTAGCGTCTCACCACTGACCGTCAGGTAGTCTTTACCAACGCCGCTGACACTAGCTGCTTCCTGTATGTTGCGGTAGCGCACGTTCATGTTGCTATCGAGCTGTGGGCTGACGCTGATGACGTAAGGCTGGTTTTCGACGGCCTCAGCGTCTTGCGGGGTCAGATTATCATCATTGTACTGACGCCTTGGATCACCATAAGGATAACCGTCACTGATGGTAATGGTATTGGTACCAAGCGCGCTGATATTCTCTAAGATTTGCGCCTGTGAGCCTTTACCAAGCCCAACCACTGACACGACTGAAGCGATACCGATAATAATACCGAGCATTGTCAGCAGAGTACGCATTTTATGAGCACGCATCGCGAGCAAGGACATTTTGAATGCTTCGAGCAGGCGATCAATAAAGCTACTGAATACACTTTTGCGATTGTTATTTAAAATAGGCTCTGGTTCATTATGGGTCTGCTGATAATGCTCAGTTTTATAATCAGCGATCACATAACCGTCTTTGAGCTCAATGACGCGCTCAGCTTGCGCCGCAAGTTTGGGGTCATGCGTGACCATGATGATGGTATGACCTTGATCATTAAGGTCATGTAGTATTTTCATCACATCTTCGCCAGACTTGCTGTCAAGCGCACCTGTTGGCTCATCCGCAAGGATAATATCGCCACCGTTCATGAGCGCCCGCGCAATGGAAACGCGCTGCTGCTGCCCGCCTGAGAGCTGGTTTGGACGGTTATTGACCTTTTCTGCCAATCCTAAGTCTGCTAGGAGTTTTTCGGCACGATCACTACGAGTTTGACCGTCCATTCCTGCATATACCGCAGGGACGGAGACGTTATCTCTGGCACTGATATCGCCGAGTAGATGATAGCGCTGAAAGATAAAACCAAAATGCTCACGGCGCAGTTTTGCCAATTCATCAGCGTCTAAGCGACTGACTGATTGACCATAGATTTTATATTCACCAGCCGTTGCTTGATCCAAGCAGCCCAAGATATTCATCAAGGTTGACTTACCAGAGCCTGACTGTCCAATGATGGCAACCATCTCGCCTTGATTGATGGTCAAGTCGATATCATGGAGCACGCGAATGTTTTGTTCACCAGCTTTAAACTCTCTGATCAGCCCTTTGACCTGCATCAATGGAGTGTCTGCTGCGGCATTAGGGTTGGGGCTTTTGGTGTTCATTTACGCTGCTGCCTATATCAGTACTGCTCATATAATGACTTATATAAAATTATAAAACGCTTATCTATCATGATTGGACGCTGGTTTATCTACTTAGGTATTAAAACGGTCTTCCACCTTTACCGCCTTTTTGTGGTCCTTCTTCACTTAGTATCACTTCATCGCCTTTATTCAGGCCACTTAAAATCTGTACATCGACGCGGTTATTGATACCTGTTTTTACCACTTGTTCAGCCACACTGCCATCCGCTTTCAAGACACGAACCTTAGCTGTTTTTGTATTTGGATCATCGTTAGTTGTGACTGATTTTTCGGTTTTGCCGATAGGCTGTAGGGCAGCAGCAGGAATGAGCAAGACGTTTTTTGCTTGATTGATCACGACGTAAACCTGTGCCGTCATGTCAATACGAAAGCGGCGATCGGTGTTAGGTACTTCGATATAGCCAACATAATAGATAGCAGAATCGGTTGAGCTGGTGTCACTGATTTGCTCAGGAGCAGGTTCAATGGCTTTGAGAACAGAGTCAAATTTTTGGTCAGGGTTACCAATGATGTTGAAATATACGGGCATACCTGCGTTGACGTTGATAACGTCTGCTTCGGAGATTTGCGCGTTGATACGCACGGTCGATAGATCTGCTAATGTGACGATGGTTGGTGCGGTCTGGTTGGCATTGACAGTGGTGCCTTGCTCCGTTGTGATCGATACGACTGTACCTGATATCGGTGCACGAATCGTGGTATAGCTCAGATCTTCTTCAGCTGTGCTGACGTTGGTCTGTGACTTACGTAGCGCCGCTTGCTGGCTGTTGATATTGGCCTCTGTGGTCGCAATCGCGGCTTTGGCCGTGTCGATGGCAGCACGAGCATTGGCAACGGCTGCTTTTGCAGTCTCAACGCTAGTCGCTTGTGTGTCATATTCCTGCTGGGAGATGGCATCGATAGCGACTAAATCTTGCAAACGAGCAAAATCAGATTGCGCTTGCTTGAGCTCAGATTGTCGACTGGCAAGATCGGCATACGCGCTTTTTAGGCTGGCTTGGCGACTTAGTGACTCAGCTTGTGCGCTTTGGATGGCGGCCACACTTTGTTCAAGGCTGGCTTGTTCGTTGCTCAGGTTGTTTTTTTGGGTCACTTGGTCAATCTGTGCGATCAAATCGCCTTGTTGCACTTCGTCACCGACCTCAACGTACAAGCGTTTTACTTCGCCAGATACCTGCGCCCCGACATCAACGGTATTTAAGGCTTTGACCTTACCAGACGCCATGACATTGTTTTCAATATCACCAATCTCAGCTGTCGCGGTCAAATAGTTGGGGGTGGTTTCTTTTGGTTTTAAGAAATTATAGGCTAAAGCCCCTAGCGCTACGACGACTAAGGCGATAATGCCCCATTTGATAGCAGACTTTTTGCTCATTTTGCGCATGACAACAATCCAATCACAATTAAATCAAGTGTAGATATAGTAGAGACTTCATGTGCAAAAGGGAATGATAATTAGTTTACGAAAGGTTAAGGGGCTTTGTGAAAAAAACATAATAATTTGAATGTAGGTTAAGATAGTAAAACTATTTATATTTAGACAAAGGTTTTATGGTGCTAAATCATCAGCAAGTTCAAGATATAATCAATGGTTATGGTAGAAAAATAGGGTTAAATGCTAATGAAGTGGTCTTAAGAAACGAGCCATCTGGATTTGGAGAGCCGCACTTAGAGATAAGCGACGACTATTACCACTATGTAATATGTGAACGCGGTAGTGAGTTATCTAGAGAATCTTTTTTAAATGTAGATGACTTCATTTATGAATTTTTTGAGATGGTAACTTCTATGCTGGCAGGCGAGTATGAGCAAGAGAATAGGGTCATTGGTGAAGATCAAAGAGTTATACGCTTTAATAAGCAAATTGAACTTATGACGCAGCTAAATCATGAATGGCGTAGAAAAAAAGAAGCTGATATAGCAGAAACTTTAAAAAACTCTCCTTATTCAATTAATAACAGGACTTACGATAAGAGAACTTGGCTAAATAAGCTTGCAAATTTTTTCAAATAATTAAACTGAAAACAGCCTTCTACCTGATAGTTCAAGCGCGGCCTGTAATAACAATTCCCACGCTGGCTGACGAATAAGTCCTTTGATGGCTTGGTCACAGCGATAGAGCAGAGCAGGCCACTCGGCGGTTCGTTCTTTTGATTGACGACGGCAGGCTTGTTGATAGAGACCTTGCTTGCTACGCCAAATGCCCAGTGCTTGTGGGTCTTGTCCATCCATCAATTGTATAATTTGCCGCATATCTTTGCTGATCGCCCAAAGGACCAAGGTGGTCGGCTCATCGGTCGCCTTTAGCTGAAACATGATTTTGGCAACTTGCGTACTATTGCCCGCGAGCATGGCATCAGACAAATCAAACACACTAAATTGAGCGTCACTGACCAAAGCGGCTTGCAAGTCTTTGATGTCCAGTGCCACGTTGTTTACTGGCTGCGTAAAGTTATTAGATTGGTCGTTATCCTCATCATTATCACTAGCGGCTAATTGCGGTGCAAACAGATAAGACAGTCGCCATAGCGTTTGATAAGCACTGAGTAGATGATGCTCAGTGTGTGACATAAGGAGCTGCCACGCTTCTTGCGACAGTCGTAACCCAAATTTTTGAGCCTGTATCTGCAACAACTGCTGGCGCTGCTGCTCATTGTATAAATTGCAATCAATAACAGTGCCGTATTGAGCAAAAGGGGTAAACCATTTGCTACTCTGACTGCGTTTGTCTTGCTTGGGTGTTAGCCATAATACGCTATGACTGTGCGTACCTGTTTGCGCCTCAACCGCAAAGCGCTCAAGCTCAGCAATAACCGCTTTATCAGGTTTATGATTGCCAGTCACGATTACCGCACTGGCATCATCAAACAAAGACTGGCTACCAAGCTCTGACAATACCTCTTGCCAACTCTTCACCGATATTAGCTCTATGCGCTTGATGGCGTAGTTTTGCGCGCGCCAATGCGGACGCAGCGCATCAATCAGCCATTGACTGAGTAATGGCTCGTCACCGTGCGCCAGCCACAAGCCCGTTACCGCAACCGAAGGCTGCAGGAGTTTTGGATAAGCTTGTATAAAGGTATTTTGCATAGCATGGTAGGACACAGGTTGGTAAACAGATGATAGCATTTGCAAAAATATGACGAGCGCTGTCGAACTTGCTTAGCTGACTAAGTTAGTGCGTACGCTCGTTGCTCTTCATACTTAAATGACTGCAAATGGTAGGGCTTCATAACAGTATTTGTTAAAAGTTACTTCTCAGGTACGACAACAACGGTTGGCGTTGCGCCTTTATTCATCAGTACAGACTGTTTGGCAGCAGGTGCGACTTTCGGTAGCGAAATTGCCACATATTGATCCGTGATACGGCGCGCTAAGCTGTCATAGAGCCAGTCACGAATCTGGTCGCCTTGCTGATCGTCAGTACTGACGGATGCTTCATTGTATTGATAGCTACGCTCGACCTGAATCGGATTGGTAAGCGTGACGGGCTTGCCATTCTCGATCGTCTGGTAACTGACATCAGCGGAGAGTACCAAGCGAATCTCTGTTAATACACCCACCAACTCGTAACGCTTAAAACGCACGTTACTGATATCGATCGCTGCAATCGGTTTAGCACCAGCTTGTTGATTACTGCGAATCACATCATCAACTGTCATATTGTCAATGACATCGACACCTAACGTGGTTAGGCGGCGTGTCAATGGCAATTTTAGAGGAAATGAGGTGCGATTATCTTCGATAATGACGGCTGTCTTGCTGTCATTGATCAGCATAGGGGTGTCATAACCGCGTAGCTGAAAACCGCAACCACTTAGACCCGCCGTTGCACCCAATATCGCAAACATAGGTAATGCTGCTAGCATTGCGGTTGCAAGCTTACGCCCACCAGATTGTTTTGCACCAAAGTGTAGTGCGCTTGGCGTTGGTTGTGACTGTCCAGCTCGATGCTTATACGACATAAACGCTATCCTCATATGATAAAAAGGCTTAGAGCACTAAGCCTAGGCGACTAGCCTACAACCACAATATTAACCAGTTTGTTGGGTACGACGATTTCTTTTTTGATCTCGCCTGTGATGAATTTTGCCACGCTTTCCATCGTTCGAGCCTGTGCTTTTAGCTGCTCAGGATCGCTGTTTGGTGCGACATCCATCTTACCACGCATCTTACCATTGACCTGAACGACCATTGTGATCATGTCCTGTACCAGCGCACTTTCATCAACGGCTGGGTAGTCTAGGGTTAATGTATCAAGGCCTAGCTGCTCAAGCAAATGCTCACCAACGTGCGGCGCATAGACAGACAGCATAATCAGCAGATTGGTCAACGCTTCGTGTTTAACGTGTAGCTCTTGCTCGCTACTGGCGTTAAAAGAAGTCAACTCGTTGGCAAGTTCCATCAGGCTTGAGACTGGCGTGTTGAGTGCCAAACGATCACCCAAGTCACTATCAATCTTGGCGATGGTTTCGTGCGTTTTACGGCGTAAGTTTTTGGCTTCTTTGCTCAACCCGTCTGTGTTCAATGTAGCACTATTAAGCGTATCAATACTGATATTGCCGGCCGTTAGCGCTTGCATATGATCATTGGCAATACGCCACACTTTTTTCACAAAGTTATAAGGGCCTTTTAACGCATCATCTGACCATTCAAGCGTTTGATCAGCAGGTGCGGTAAACAACGTATATAAACGAACCGTATCTGCACCATATTTATCAATGGTTAGCTGTGGATCGACACCGTTGTTTTTTGATTTAGACATTTTTTCGATTTTGCCGATCGTGACTGGCTGGCCGTCAGATTTTAAGATTGCTTTGATTGGTTGACCACGTTCGTTAAAGTCAATATCGATATCTTCTGCAAAGTAGTAGGTCGTACTGCCATCAGCGTTGACGCGGTAGAACGTACCAGCAAGTACCATGCCTTGGGTCATTAGATTGGCAAATGGCTCGTCGCCAGTAACTAAGTTTTCGTCACGCATCAGCTTATGGAAGAAACGTGCATATAGTAGATGCATCACCGCATGCTCAACACCGCCGACGTATTGATCGACTGGCAACCATTTGTTAGCAGCAGACTTGTTGACCATGTTTTGTGCATCATTTGGGCTAGCAAAACGTGCATAGTACCAGCTTGACTCTACAAAGGTATCAAAGGTATCAGTCTCACGCTCAGCAGGGTTGCCGCATTTAGGACAAGTGGTATTGACAAATTCTGGTATATTTTTAAGCGGATTACCACGACCATCAGGCACAACATCAGTCGGCAACACAACTGGCAAGTCTTGCTCTTCAACTGGCACCGTACCACAATGCTCACAGTTGATCATTGGGATAGGGCAGCCCCAATAGCGCTGGCGAGAAACACCCCAATCCCGCAAGCGATATTGGATTTTTTTCTTAGCAAGCTCTTTTGGCTCAAGTTTGGCAAGCATTGACTCAAACGCTTGCTCAAAGTCTAGACCGTCAAACTCACCTGAATTGACCAAAGTGTTGCGTTCAGTATAAGCAAGATTCACTTTACTATCATTTGCTTTAGCATCTGCTTTTAGCTCATCAAAATAGCCATCAGGCGTATTGATGACTTGCTTGATCGGTAGGTTATACTTCACCGCAAACTCGTAATCACGCTCATCGTGAGCAGGTACCGCCATCACTGCACCTGAGCCATAGCTCATCAACACATAGTTGGCGACCCAAACTGGTACTTCTTCACCAGTTAGTGGATGCGTCACAGTCAGGCCGGTATCCATACCGATTTTTTCGGCTTTGGCGAGATCAGCTTCAGCCACTGAGCCTTTTTTGCAAAGGGCACAGAACTGAGCGATCATGTCATCATTTTCAGCAGCGTATTGGGCAAGTGGATGCTCTGCGGCAACAGCGACATAGGTCACACCCATCAAGGTATCAGGACGAGTGGTGAACACATCTAAGGTGTTTTCTTCGCCAGCCAGCTCATAAGGGAAATGCACTTCCATACCGGCACTACGACCAATCCAATTGCGCTGCATGGTCAATACTTCAGATGGCCAGTGACCTTCTAGCTGATCCAAATCATCCAATAGCTCATCAGCATAGTCAGTGATGTTGAAGTAGTACATAGGGATATCGCGTTTTTCGACGGCAGCACCACTACGCCAGCCTTTGCCATCGATGACTTGTTCGTTTGCTAAGACAGTGTTGTCAACGGGATCCCAATTGACCGTCGACAGCTTTTTGTAGACTAAGCCTTTTTTATACAACTGCAAGAACAACCACTGCTCCCACTGATAATACTCAGGGCTACAAGTGGCAAACTCGCGTGACCAGTCAATAGACAGGCCAAGTAATTTAAGCTGGGCGCGCATGTTGTCGATGTTGGCAAACGTCCACGCAGCAGGCGGGGTTTGATTGGCAATCGCCGCGTTTTCAGCTGGCAAGCCAAAACCGTCCCAGCCCATTGGCTGCATGACTTCATAGCCTTTTAGACGATAATAACGGCTTAATACGTCAGAAATCGTATAGTTACGTACGTGGCCCATGTGCAGCTTGCCGCTTGGGTAAGGGAACATCGACAGCATGTAACGACTTGGCTTGTCGCTTGGCTCATTGCTGACTTCAAAGCGCTTGTCAGTGGCCCATTTGGTCTGCTGCGCGGCTTCTATCGCTTGCGGATTGTAATAATTGTTTTCTGTTTGGTCTGCTGTCACGGCGTTGCTCATAGTCGGCTCGAAATTGGTTGATACTGATTTATTTAATACGGATTTGTTTAATACTGATCAAAATAGGTGGAATTTGACAATGCCATAGCATAGCGTAATTTGGCAAAAATTGCGACGATATGATGCAGTTGCTTACTAGGTTTGACGATTAAAAGTGAGGTATTTTTTATATCCAGTCAGCCTTCGGTATAATAGAAACATTCACAAGTATTTATGAGTAATGATAAGGAGTCACCATGACCATCACAATTTACGGCATCAAGTCGTGCAGCACCATGAAAAAAGCGTTCAATAAGCTCGATGAGCTAGGCGTGGAGTACACGTTCCATGATTATAAAAAACAAGGTATCGATAAAGAAACAGTGCAGCGCTGGGTAAATGAGCTAGGTATCGAAAAAGTGCTCAATAAGCGTGGAACGACATGGCGCAAGCTAACTGACGAGCAAAAATCGGAAGCTGATGCCAGTGTAGACGCTGCGATAGCGTTACTGGCAGAAAATACCAGCATGATCAAACGTCCGATTGTAGAAGGTCAATTAGAGGATAAAGATCAGCCGATATTACTATGCGGTTTTAATGAAGCGGAGTTTGATAAAGTTTTTTCGTAAGTTTAATTGATAAAAATTAAGCCAGTTTCGTTATTAAAGATAAAACTGCACAAAAAAGCCCGAGGGTTTATATTGACTTGGGCTTTTCTACATTTGACATTGCTACATGTTACTAGCTCAATTAGGCCTCTATCTCACGGCTGATAAGTGTACCAACCCCTTCGTTAGTGAAAATCTCCAGTAACGTGGCATGAGGAACGCGGCCATCGACGATAACGGCACTTTTAACACCGCTACGTACCGCATCAAGCGCACACTGTATTTTAGGAATCATACCGCCTGAGATAGTCCCATCTTCGATTAAGGCATCGACTTTCTTGGGTGTTAGCCCAGTTACTACCTCACCGTCACGGCCCAATACACCTTTGATATTGGTCAATAGCATTAGTTTCTCAGCTTGTAAAAACTCAGCCACTTTACCAGCGACCAGGTCTGCATTAATATTGTAAGTATTGCCTTCTTTATCAACGCCAAGCGGTGCGATAACGGGAATAAAATCAGAGGCAATGAGCATATTGATGACGTCTTTATTGACACTTACTACGTCGCCGACGAACCCTAAATCGACAGGAACAGCGACACCATCTGCGCCGATTTTTTCCATCATCAGTTTTTTGGCTTGAATCAAGTTGGCGTCTTTACCCGTGAGGCCAATTGCACGCCCGCCGTGCTTGTTAATTAAGCTAACAATTGATTTGTTTACACTACCGCCCAAGACCATTTCTACGATATCCATGGTGCTTTTGTCAGTGACGCGCATGCCATCGATACGGTCTGATTGACGACCGAGCTCTTTTAGTAAGTTATCAACTTGTGGGCCACCACCATGTACAACGACTGGGTGCATACCGACCGTTTTTAGCAAGACGATATCGCGAGCAAATGAGCTTTCAAGCTCAGGATCGGTCATGGCATTGCCACCGTACTTCACTACGATGAGTTTATCAACAAAGCGCTGAATATAGGGCAGTGCGGTGGTTAATACCTCGGCGGTGTTTTTGGCGTCATCTAAATTAAGCGTCATTCCTAACTCCTAAAGGGCGGGTTTTAAAGGGGTTGTTCTTTTTAGCATATTTAATCGATACAGGTTTAATGCCGTTATTCAGCAGGCATGGCGACAATCTGTGTTGCCAGCTCTGCATTAAATGGGCGACACAGCGCGGCAAAGGTCGCTTGAATGTCTTTCAGGTCATCCATGCTGTCACCAGCAAAGCGTGCAGTCAGGCTATTACTGGTATTTGATTGACGCAATACGCCAAATCCGTGTGCAAAATCCAAGCGGACACCATCAATGCAGCTAAGTCTAGTGCCTGCTGGCAATAAAGACTTGGCTTGTTCGACGGCTATATGTGATCTGACAGTGGAGCAAGTACAGACTGGTGACTCACATATAGCCGTTGGTAGATTAACGGCGTTTAGTCGGTAATCATAACTGTCAAACAAATCAGCATGAGTAGTCACGCTCGCTAGGTCTTGCAAGTAAGTACAAACCCTCGTTAATTGCTCCATAATTGAGCAATCTGTCCTAGCAGTCTGCGGCACCGGCAAATAATGATCAGCCGTACTGACCATGGCTGGCAAGCGTTGGAGAATATCTGTTAGCGCATTTTTATCATCTAAGATATTACGAGATTTAGCAAACCAATGTAGTAAGCGTAATGCAGCATATATGGCATCATCATAAGGGATAAAGCGGCCATCATTAAAAATAAAATGTCCTGATAGCTCACCTGCAAAGATAATTTGACTATCAAGATGCTGTACCTGTTGGCGCATAAAGCTGCTACCAGTCTTGCTAATCACTGGCATCGCGCCAAGATCTGCCAGTAGCTTCGGCAGATGATGCGCGCATTTAATATCAAATAGCACCTCAGACGCTAAGGAGTTGGTTAAAGAATCCGGACGTTCTGTAATGGCAATGCGTGCCAATAAGTAGAGTAGGTGATCAGGCATGACCACTTTGCCGTCATTATCGACGATCATCAAACGATCACCATCACCATCAAATGCCAGACCAATATCGGCATGGTGAGAAATGACAGCTTGCTGCAACGCGGTTAGACGGTTGGGCTCGGCTGGATCAGGATTACCAAGAGGAAAACTGCCATCTGGCGTATCATTGAGCACAATGACATGCTGGCAAAAACGGTCAAATAAGCGCTGAGTGATGTTGCCAGTGGCACCGTGCATACAATCAATAACCACAACCAAATCAAGCTTAGATGCTGTTTTTTGGTTTTTTGTAGTTGCTGTCTGATTATCTTGAGTCAACTGACAAAAGACTTGCTCAATAGCCGCGATATAGACGTCTGCTACTTGCTTGGCAGGCAGCTCTTTAAGCAAGGTTCTAGAAAACCCAGTATTGCTGCTAATATTTATATGGTGTAAGTCTGATTTTGAGAAGGTTGCTTGCTCGACTTGGTTTTTAGATGAGTAATGAGTATGAGAGATTAATTGTTGATATAGGGTTTGAATCTCTACATTACTGGGAGATCTATGATTGACTAACCATTTAATACCCAATATGTCTTTGGCAGAGTGGCTGGCGGTTACGATAATGCCATGGCCTTGATACTGCTTTGCCCAAAACGCCATCATGGGTGTGGTAACAAGACCAAGCTGGACAACGCGTAAACCCTGCTGAGTCAATACAGTAGAGAGTGTACGTGCAATCGATTCGCTGCCATGACGCATGTCATAGCCAATAACGACGATAGTTTTGGCTACTGTATTCTGCTGGACGCTAACGGTGCTATCGGAAGAGCAAGTAACATCAGCAGCAGTATTGGCATCACTATTTTTTGTGAATTGGCTGCGTTGAGAGCCATAGAGCTGAGCAAAACGATGGCCGAGCGCTTGTACAAACTCATCGGTGAAATGCGTGTTTGTACCACGGATGTCATAAGCACGAAATAAGGATTGCTGCGCCGCAAAAGATGGCATGGCTTATTCTCCTTATTGACGTGATAAATAGGTGATTATGAATACAAAATGGACAGCGCAACATTCTATTAATGTAAACAGATAAACCCTAGTCGCTATCTTGGTGACGATTTGGCTTAGTGACGATCTAAGTCGCTGTCCGAAACTTACTTGCCAATGAGTAGTTACTGACGACCCGAATGCCCGAATCCGCCAGCACCGCGTACGCTTTCATCACTGAATTCTGCAACCACTTCAAACTCAGGACGAGCAACAGGTACCACGATATACTGTGCCATGCGATCGCTTGGATTGAGAACAAAGTCATTCTCACTACGGTTCCAGATGCTAACCATCAGCTCACCCTGATAATCGGCATCAATCAGCCCAACCAAGTTACCCAAGACGATGCCATGCTTATGGCCAAGTCCCGAGCGCGGCAATATCATACCGGCATAATTAGGGTCTTGAATATAAACGGCGAGGCCTGTACCTATCAAGTGAGTTTCGCCTGCTTTGATCGTTAATGGCTCATCAATACAAGCACGTAAGTCGATACCAGCACTGCCATCGGTGGCACGAGTCGGCAAAGAAAATGCTTCATCTTCAGTAATTTTAGGGTTGACCACTTTCACTTGTACAGCTTGCATAACACACTCACTTAACGATTTAGAAGTTTTATAAATTAAGACTATTCAACAATATTGTATAAACAACAATGCTATATTTTTATTGGATACTTTATCATCTAGCAATTCACTAGAGTATTAACACACTTGCCAAGCCTAAAAATGACATAAAACCGACAATATCTGTGACAGTGGTTAGAATCACTGAGGCGGATAGTGCAGGATCGATATTCATACGTTTTAGCATCAGCGGTATACTAATTCCCGAGACATTAGCCGCCGTCATATTAATCGCGATGGCAAAGCCAATGACAGCACTAATTTTGATGTCATGAAACCATAATTGGGCAATAAATGCCATGATTATCGCCCAAATGATACCGTTTATCGCGCCAACCCACAGCTCTTTATTAAGGAGCCAGACTCGGTTAGAACCACCGATTTGACCCATTGCCATACCGCGAATAACGACTGTCAAGGTTTGCGATCCTGCAATACCGCCCATACTGGCTACGACTGGCATTAATATCGCCAGCGCCACCACTTCTGCCAACACTTCTTCGAACTGTCCAATCACTGCTGCCGCTAAAAGCGCGGTACAGAGGTTAATGCCCAACCAGACACTACGGCTTTTAGCACTGGTTAGAATAGGCGCGAACAACTCTTCATCTTGGCTAACACCAGCAAGGTTTTTCATGGTGCTGTCGACATCATCTTGGATAATCTCCATGATGTCTTCGCCATTTAACTGTCCAACCAGCTCGCCGTAGCTGTTCGTCACGGGGGCAAAGCGGATATCTTCTGAACGAAAAATTGCTGCGGCATCTTGGATATCTAGGCGATCATTAATCGTGATAGCGGTATCAATCAGTTCTGAAACCAGCGTATTTTGGTCATGTTTAATCAGATCTACCAGACTCAATAGCCCAAGCAATTGCTGGCTTTGATCGACTACGAGTAGTTCTTGGCTTTCGTCATCGAGTAAATCCTCGTTTTCGCGTAGCCAATCCTGTACATCCGCCAGATAGATATTATCCCGTATTTGGATAATATCGGGATCCATGTAACTCCCAACTTCCCAGTCATCATACGTATCAAGTTTATTGACTTGGACGCGCGTTTCTTCATCGAGCGTTGCCATGACTGAGGTACGTACGCTCTCAGTGACGGTATCCAAAATCTCAGAAATGTCTTGGGCATCAAGATCTTGAGTAAATAGTGAAATTTCTTGAGAAGAAATATTCTCCAGCAATGGCTGGCGGGTATCGTACTCGAGCTCAGCAAGTACTTCACCTTTAATGCTCTCTGGCACTTGCTCCCAGATGAGTAGGCGGTTTTGAGTCGGGAAAGACTCTAGTAGGCTTGCAATCTCATACTCAGACTGCTTTTCTAAAAATTCTGTAATCGCCTCATATGCTTTATCAGCAACCAAATCCTGCAAATACAGCAGTTTATATTCGGCACTGTATTCAGCCGGATTATAATCTCCTGGTAGCACTGATGGTCGTTCCTGATCGGGCATCGAGGTAGGCATAAGGATTCCAATATCTTTTATAAAGTGTCAATAATAGCAAATGGCAAAACGTCGGGTTAGCGTTTGCCTAGTCAGTTCTTTTTGGCATTAGCACTGCCAATGTTGATTTTAGCGCTTACCCAATAAAGCGCGAATATTGGCCAAATACTCATCAGCAACCGCTTCTGGGTCTTTAGTGGCTTTTTTCTTTTTGGCCTTGGCGGGCCAGTCAACATGATCTTCAGGTAGCTCGTCCAAAAATCTGGACTCTGAGGTGACGCGCATCTGGCCACCGGCACGGCGCTGGGTCGCGAGCGTCAATGTCAGCTCACGACGCGCGCGGGTAATGCCTACATACATCAGACGACGCTCTTCTTCCACTGTCTCACTCATGATAGAGTTGCGATGCGGTAGCATCTCTTCCTCAAGCCCCATGATATAAACAAAATCAAACTCCAAGCCTTTTGCGGCATGCAAGGTCATTAGATTGACTTTGTTGGTGTTCTCTTCTTCCTGCTGCTGCTCGAGCATATCGAGCAAGACCAGCTTACGAATGATGGTATCAATCGTGCGATCTTCGTCTTCTTCCGCGCGATTAATGAGAGATTGAATACTGGTATACAGCATATCGATATTATCAATACGGTTTTTTTCTTGCTGCGGTGTTTTGGCATCGCTACGGACAAAGTCAATATAACCCGTCTCATCAATCATTTGGCGTACGATGGGTACAGGATCAGGGTGTTGATCCAGCTCACGCGTATAGTGCTCAATGAACTCGCCAAACTCTTTTATCGTGCCATAAGCCTTAGATGGCAAAACATGAGTCAAGCCAGCATGAGTACAAGAAGCCAATAGCGAGATGCTGTGCTCTTGCGCAAACAAGCCAAGCTTCTCTAGCGTGGCAGGTCCCATGCCGCGCTTGGGTGTATTGATAATACGCAAAAACGCGCTGTCATCTTCAGGGTTCAAAATCAGGCGTAGATAGCCCATGATGTCTTTGATTTCACTACGCGCAAAGAACGACTGACCGCCCGATAACTTATAGGGTACTTGTAGCTGGCGCAATTGTGCCTCTAGCATACGTGCCTGAAAGTTACTGCGGTAGAGTACTGCATACTGCTCCCACTCATTACCAAAACGCAATTTGTGCGTGACGATTTCTTTGGCGACGCGCTCAGACTCATCGTCATCATTACGGCAGTTGATAATCCGAATTTTTTCGCCTTGACCTTTATCTGACCATAGTTTCTTTTCAAATAAATGCTCGTTGTTGAGAATGACCGCATTGGCAGAGGTCAAAATACGGGTGGTTGAACGGTAATTTTGCTCAAGCATGACGATTTTTAGTTTTGGGAAATCTTCTTTTAGCAGTGCCATGTTTTCAGGCTTCGCCCCGCGCCACGCATAGATAGATTGGTCATCATCACCCACCACGGTAAAACGACCTTGGGGTCCAACCAAATGCTTAATCATTTCATACTGGGCGGTATTGGTATCTTGATACTCATCGACCAATAGATAACGAATACGGTTTTGCCATTTGTCTCGCAGTTCTCTATTTTCACGCAAGATTTTGGTCGGCAGTACAATCAAATCATCAAAATCGACGGCATTATACGCACGCAAGTTACGCTCATAAAGTGCGTACAAGGTCGCAAAAATCATGTCTTCTGGATCGTCTAACGTTTCCATCGCCTTGTCAGGTTCAATCAAATCGTTTTTCCAGTCAGAGATCATCTTGATCGCTTTACCAACCAGTTCACGACTTTCAGCGCCACTTAAGTTGTCGCGCATCATAAGCTCCATCAAGAGGCGCTTACTGTCATCACTGTCCATGATAGAGAAGTTGCCTTTTAGTGGCGTATGCATCAGCTCATAGCGCAAAAACTGGAGACCAAATTGGTGAAAGGTCGATACAGTCAAACCGCGCGTTTTTTCGCTTGGTAGCAGTTTGCTGACACGGGCTTTCATTTCACGTGCCGCCTTATTAGTAAAGGTCACGGCAGTGATGCGCTCAGCTGGCATGTCGCACTCTTGAATCAGATACGCAATTTTACGCGTGATCACCGAGGTCTTGCCGGAGCCAGCACCTGCGAGCACAAGTAGTGGGCCGGATACGTAGAGCATGGCTTCTTGTTGTTTGGGATTGAGTTGACTCATAACGTGACCTGTAAGACAAAAGCAAAAAGAGGGTAGCGCTGATATAGCACAAGTAGATGAACGCGGCGCGTATCACCAAAATTAATAACGTAGTGATATCTTAATAATGTTTGTTATAAGGATAATAGAGTTTAAGGTTTGATGATGACATCATCGTAAAATTAGGTGGGTCATTATAAAGCAAAAACGGTCACTTTGGGGGAGGAGTTGGGTGATGAAAATATGGTATGAGCGCACTTGATTTTTGATAAATAGCTTGACAGCGTTTGCGTATCGAACAAAGCATGGATTTGGGGTTAACATAAGGTAACGTCTATATCATAATTTTTGGTAAAAAAAACACATTTTGTTTCATAGAAAATGACCGTCGAATACAGTTAAAAACTAGCTTTTAGGCACTGATATGCGTATAGTACGTAAATAATTTATGCCAGTTGTCACGTTATTATTAACCACGTGTAATGAGCTATTAAATCAATTAAGTACGCAGTCAGATATGATATTGATTTAATACGTTGATCTTACGTTGTTAGAAGATGCGTTGGGCGACCAGCCTTTATCCGCGTGCATACCGGAATCTCTACAGTTGGTCAGGTCTGACATCGTCGTTAATAAGCTTGATAATTGGTTGTTACCAGCAAAATACCTAACATGTGACTCAATGACAGTTACTTAAACACAGTGTCAGTGAATGACAGTTGCTTTGTGTTTTCGTCTGCGTTATACCTGTTGTGAGGCGACCTTAATGGGTCAGTGCCTGCGCTGTGTCTAACACTCGATTGGGTGAGGAGCACGTATTATCATGTCTGCTTTTAATTGGTCAGCAGTTGCTTTTATCTTAGCCGCCATTGGGCTAGTTGTCTTTATGCTGGTGGTACCGCGCTTACTTGGCGGTCGCTCTCAAGGTTCACAAAAAGAAGAAATATTTGAAGCGGGTGTTGTCGGATCTGGCAACGCCCGTATTCGTTTGTCTGCCAAATTTTATTTGGTCGCGATTTTCTTTGTGATTTTCGATTTAGAGGCACTATATCTATACGCCTACGCGGTGTCGGTTCGTGAGACAGGCTGGGCAGGATTTATTGCGGCCGCGACCTTTATCATCGACCTGCTGATAGGCTTGGTCTATGCGCTTAGCTTAGGGGCTCTCAGTTGGGCACCTGCTGACAAACTGCGCAAAAAGGCACGTTTATATGCAGCCCCTGCAGGTTTCAACTTGGCAGATATTACCAAGTTTGACGGCGCTCATGAGTTAATGGTCGACCCGACAGGCAAAGTACCCGCGCAGTCCTCTGGTCAAATCAATGTCTCAAACAATATCGAGGCCAACCGTCGTCATCTACAAAACATTGATCATATCAATACCACAGGTAATGTGACTTCTGTGGATTTTGCGACGTCTGCACAAAACGACAAGCCTGCGCACTAGTGAGTGCTGCTGGCTTTCGCTGATCGCATTATGTTGCAACGATTGCTTGTGATTGGCCCCTTATTAATAACGAAATTTTTGGCGACAGCGTATACAAGATGAGTGTGACGCCAAGCCTAATATAAAGGTTGTATGTTATGAAATACACATTAACAAAAGCCAACCCTGATGCAGATACCTATCCTGCGCAGACCCGCCAAACGGTCAATGATCCGATTGAGGATGAAGTCAATAAAAACGTCTTTATGGGTCGTCTAGAAGATCTCGTTCATTCAACAGCAAACTGGGGACGCAAGCACTCACTGTGGCCATTTAACTTTGGTACTTCTTGTTGTTATGTTGAATATGCCACTACCTTAACCGCCGTTCATGATTTGTCACGCTTTGGAGCAGAGGTTATTCGTGCCTCGCCTCGTCAGGCAGATGTGATGATCGTCGCCGGTACTTGCTTCGTTAAAATGGCCCCTGTTATTCAGCGTCTCTATGAGCAAATGCTTGAGCCAAAATGGGTCATCTCTATGGGGGCTTGTGCCAACTCAGGCGGTATGTATGATATCTACTCTGTTGTACAAGGCGTGGATAAAATCATCCCTGTCGATGTGTATGTACCAGGCTGCCCGCCGCGTCCAGAAGCGTTGATTCAAGGCTTGATGTTATTGCAAGAATCTATCACCAAAGAGCGTCGTCCGTTAGGTATCCATGTCAATGAGCAGGGTGTCTATCAGCCGCAAATGACGCCTGAGCGTGACCGTAAGCAAGCAGATCGTATCGCTGTCAAAAACTTACGTAGCCCAGACAGTATCTAAGTTTAGACAGCATCTAAGTTTAGATAGCATTTAGATTCACAGCAATAACTTTAATATTTTATGCGCTTATCATAGTTCGGTTATGATTAACATAGCTCAGTTATGGTTGACATAGTTTAGTTATGATTAATGAAGGAATACGTCATTCATGGTCACGGTAGTCGAAAACACAGATCCTAATATTAAGCCTATCCCAGCAGTCATCACAGAGCTTGAGCAGAAGTACGCTGGTAAATTTGTCGTGCAGCACACTGTGGATGAGATTCCAACGGTTTGGGTGGCGCGTGCTGATTTATTAGATGTTCTCTTATTTTTGCGCAAACTGCCTCAGCCGTACGTCATGCTATTTGACTTGTCAGCAATAGACGAGCGTCTGCGTCAGCATCGTGCGGGTTTGCCTGACAGTGACTTTACGGTGTTTTATCATCTGATGTCGCTTGAGCGCAATAGTGATATACGTGTCAAGGTCGCGCTGAGCGAAGATGATCTCAATGTTCCAAGTGCGACGAATATTTGGCCAAATGCCAACTGGTACGAGCGCGAAGTGTGGGACATGTTCGGTATTGTCTTTACAGGTCATCCGCATTTGACCCGTATTTTATTGCCAAAATACTGGGAAGGTCATCCACTGCGTAAAGAGTATCATGCGCGTGCGACGGAATTTACCCCGTACTTCTTGAACACCGCCAAGCAACAATACGAGCAAGAGAATCTGCGTTTTGTCCCAGAAGAGTGGGGCATGAAACGTTCAGGTCGTGATGAAGACTTTATGTTCTTGAACATTGGTCCTAACCATCCCTCTGCTCACGGTGCGTTCCGTTTGGTGCTACAGCTAGATGGCGAGGAAGTAGTCGACTGTATCCCTGATATTGGCTATCACCATCGCGGTGCAGAAAAGATGGCTGAGCGTCAAACGTGGCACTCATTCATCCCTTATACCGACCGTATCGATTATCTTGGCGGTGTGATGAATGAGCTGCCATATATCATGTCGGTTGAAAAGCTTGCCGGGATTACCGTGCCACCGCGCGCTGAAACCATTCGCGTAATGATGAGTGAGTTTTTCCGAATCACCAACAATTTGCTATACGTCGGTACATTCATTCAGGATGCGGGTGGTATGACGCCTGTATTCTATATGTTTACCGATCGCCAAAAAGCCTATGACGTTATCGAGGCGGTGACGGGCTATCGTATGCATCCGGCTTGGTTCCGTATCGGCGGTACTGCGGCTGACTTGCCACGTGGTTGGCAGCGTCTGGTTCGTGAGTTCTTAGATTGGATGCCGAAACGCTTGGACGAATATGTCAAAGCAGCATTGCAAAACAGTGTGTTAAAAGGTCGTACTCAAGGTGTTGCTCAGTATAATGCCAAGCAAGCATTGGCTTGGGGTGTGACCGGCGCTGGTCTGCGCGCGACAGGTGTGGATTTCGATCTGCGTAAAGCACGTCCGTACATGGGCTATGAGAATTACGACTTTGAAATACCTGTCGGCTATAACGGCGACGCTTATGACCGCTGTATGGTCAAAGTCGAAGAGATGCGTCAGTCATTGCGTATCATTCGTCAATGTATGGACAATATGCCGCAAGGCCCTTATAAGGCGGATCATCCGCTGGCCGTACCACCGCCGAAAGACCGTACATTGAATGATATCGAAACGCTGATTAACCACTTTATCTCAGTATCTTGGGGTCCTGTGATGCCAGCGGGCGAATGTACGACGATCGTTGAGGCTACCAAAGGTCTGAACAGTTATTACATCACCTCAGACAAGGCCACGATGAGCTATCGTACCCGTATCCGCACACCGACATTTGCGCATTTACAGCAGATGCCATCGGTCATCAATGGCTCACTGGTTTCTGATGCCATTATGTACCTAGCATCGATCGATATTGTGATGGCGGATTGTGATCGTTAAAGCCGCTACTTCAAAAGTATTTGTTCATCAATATATTATTGCCTGATGGCACACCAAAATGCTGTCGCTTGTCGATATAACCCAGTTTTAATGAGACTGATATTGGCTTGTGATAGAGCAGGATGAGTGAGGAAAGACAGAAGATTATGAAAATTGTTTCCGACAAAATGCCAAAAGTAGATGTGGAAAGCATTCTCACCAGTGATGAAATCGCTGCCATTCATGAGTTTATGCACCATTACCCACAGGCGCGTGCCGCCTCGCTAGATGCGCTAAAAATCGTGCAAAAGCGCAATGGTTGGGTCGATGATGCGCAAGCAAACGCCATTGCCAATATCCTAGATATTCCGATGTCAGATATGGATGGGGTGGCGACTTTCTTTAACCGTATTTATCGCCAACCTGTCGGTCGTCATGTGATTCTCATATGTGACTCAGTGGCTTGTTATTTGACAGGTTATGAGGCGCTGTCAGCTGAGATCAGATCGCAGCTTGGTATTGAGTACGGTCAGACCACGGCTGATGGCCGCTTTACGCTATTGCCAATTTGCTGCTTGGGCAACTGTGATAAGGGACCAGCGGTACTGATTGACGAAGACACTTACGGCCCTGTCCAGCCATCTGAGGTCGCGCAATTATTGGAGCTATACGCATGATTTTAACGATTTCAGAGCAAATTGCTCGTCGCGGTCAAGGCCAAGCGCCAAGCCAGCTAAATGCACAGCGTGTTCCAATCTATGGTGATAAAGCGACAGCCACTAGCGAAACCAAGCCATTGACGTGGCGTTTGGCGCATCATGATGCCGTGCTTGATTTAGCCACTTATGAGTCTCTAAAAGGTTTTACAGGTCTAAAAGAAGCATTATCTAAGTCGCCAAAAGACGTCGGCAATATGATTAAAGCGGCCAATGTCCGTGGTCGAGGCGGTGCAGGTTTTAACGCTGGTCTAAAATGGTCATTTATGTCGCCGCCGGATGGTTTGCCGCGCTACCTTATCTGTAATGCGGATGAAATGGAGCCGGGTACATTCAAAGATCGTCTACTGATGGAACGTCTACCGTTTCAGCTTATTGAAGGTATGCTCATTACTGCCCATGCTATCGGTGCAACCGACGGTTATATCTTTATCCGTGGTGAGTATATCTTGGCCGCTGAACGTTTGGTTGCTGCTATCGAAGAGTGTTTAGCCAACAATCTAATGGGCGATAGCATTTTAGGTTCAGATTTTAGCTTTAACTTGCATGTGCATACGGGCGCTGGCCGCTATATCTGCGGTGAAGAAACGGCGCTAATTAATTGTCTAGAAGGTCGCCGTGCTAACCCACGTACTAAGCCGCCGTTTCCACAAATCTCTGGTGCATGGGGTCGTCCAACCGTTGTTAATAATGTTGAGACTTTGTGTAATATGCCAGCGATTTTGAATCATGGCGTCGAATGGTATCAGTCGTTATCTGAAATCAAAGGCAAAAGTAAAACGCCGGGCACCAAACTATTCGGCTGCTCAGGATTGGTTAATGATCCAGGCCTGTGGGAATTGCCATTTGGTTATACGGCACGCGAAATCATTGAGGATTTAGCCGGTGGTATGAAAGATGGTAAAACACTGAAAGCATGGCTGCCGGGCGGCGCATCGACTGACTTTTTAACCGCCGATCATTTGGATGTAGTCGTAGATTTTGACCCAATTCAAGAAGCGGGTAGCCGTATGGGTACTGGTCTGATTATGGTCGTTGATGAATCACAAGACATGGTGCCATTACTGCGCAATCTTGAGATTTTCTTTCAACGCGAGTCATGCGGTTGGTGTACACCATGCCGTGATGGCTTACCGTGGGGCGTTAAACTGCTTACCGCCATCAACGATGGTGAAGGTCAAGTGGGCGATGTAGAAAAACTAGAAGGCCTAACGCGTGACTTATGGATTGGTAAAACATTCTGTGCGCATGCTCCAGGTGCGATGGAACCACTAATGAGTGCGATTAAATATTTCCGTCCAGAGTTTGATCAAAAAATCGCGCAGGCGGTTGGTGTCGATGTTATTGATGCTGCAGCCAACCAACAGCCAGTAGTGAAATAAGGAGAGCGGCATGGCAGTCATACATATTGATGGAACCACTGTCGAAGTAGATAGCGCAGATAACTTGCTACAAGCCTGCTTATCACTCGGCATTGATGTGCCGTATTTTTGTTATCACCCAGCCCTAGGCTCAGTAGGCTCGTGCCGTCAGTGCGCGGTCAAGCAATTCCAAAACGCCGATGACATGAAAGCAGGTCGTGGTCGTCTAGTGATGTCTTGTATGGTCGCTCCTGGCGATGACATGTACATCTCTGTGACTGACGATGAAGCCAAAGCATTCCGCAAGTCGATGGTTGAGCTACTCATGACCAACCATCCACATGACTGTCCAACCTGTGAAGAAGGCGGACATTGTCATTTGCAAGACATGACCTATATGTCAGGTCATAGCCGTCGTCGTTATCGCTTTACCAAACGTACGCATCATAACCAAGAGCTTGGTCCATTCATCGCGCATGAGATGAACCGTTGTATCGCTTGCTATCGCTGTGTACGTTTTTACAAAGACTATGCGGGCGGCGAAGATTTGGGCGTTTATGGCTCAAACAACCGCGTGTACTTTGGTCGTGATAAAGATGGTCAGTTTGAAAGCGAGTTTTCAGGTAACTTGACTGAAGTTTGCCCAACCGGCGTCTTTACGGACAAGACACACTCTGAGCGCTACAACCGTAAATGGGACATGCAGTATGCGCCAAGCATCTGTCATGGTTGCTCAGCTGGTTGTAATATCTCACCAGGTGAGCGTTATGGTGAATTGCGCCGTATCGAAAACCGCTATAACGGCGAAGTAAACCGCTATTTCTTATGTGACCGTGGTCGCTTTGGTTATGGCTATGTCAATCGTGATGATCGTCCAACCCAAGCGCTTGAACGTATCAATGATAAGCATGTCAAAATCAATATTGATTATGCACTTGATGAAACCATCAAACGTATCAAAGATAAAAAAGTCATCGGTATTGGCTCACCGCGTGCCAGCCTAGAAACCAACTTTGCGCTAAAAAATCTGGTTGGATTTGATAAATTTTCAACCGGTCTAAACCACCAGCAGCAAGCATTGGTCAATAAATGTATCGAAGTGCTGAGCACTAAGGGTATCTATAACCCGAGTATGACCGATATCGAAACGCATGACGCGGTGCTCGTGTTGGGTGAAGACATCACGCAAACGTCATCACGCGTCGCCTTGTCAGTACGCCAAGCGGCAAAAAATGAAGGCCTAAAAATGGCGGCGGCATTACAGACGCAGCCTTGGCTTGCAGAACCTGTTAAGCGTATCGCTCAAGATGCGCTAAGCCCAGTCTATGTCATCGATGTAACGCAAACTAAGCTAGAAGATATCAGTAAAGTGAGCGTAGTGGCGACTCCTGAAGACATCATTAAACTTGGCTTCAAAGTTGCTGATGAAATTGCCAATTTCGCTGATGACTTAGCAGAAATAATAGATCCACAAACAGCTGAACAAAACACTAATGCCAGTCCTGAGACTGACGGTATGCAAGCACTGGCACAGCAAATCGCGTATGACTTGATTCAAGCTGATAAGCCGTTAGTTGTCTCGGGTAGTAGCTTGTCTTCTACCGCATTGATAGAAGCAGCGGCACAGATTACCCAAGCGTTGACCCAAAAACGTGCAGCAATCAAAGCGACTGAGCAGCAGCAGGTTGAGGCACATAATGCCAAAGTACAAGCAGCTCAAGCAAAAGCGGCTAATGACCAACCTGAAGAAGACCAAGATTTATCTGCCAAGCCGAACAAACCTGAAACGGGCGTAAATACAGAAGCGCAGGATGATGTCGAGCGTGAGCCAGCAGAAAGCCTTGAGTTAAAAGAAGTAAACAAAAATTATCAGGCACAAGCAGGTATCTATCTAACGGTTCCTGATGCCAATAGCATGGGCGTTTGTATGCTTGGCGGTCAATCAGTTGAAGAGTTGCTAGCCACTGATTACGATGTGGTTGTGGTTGCAGAAAACCAGCTAACAGATGCGATTGATGCCAATAAATTGACGCAGCTATTGACGGATAAAACGGTCATTGCGTTAGATCATCAGCTCCTTGATTGGCATAAGGACGTCGATATCGTATTGCCAGCGGCTAGCTTTGCAGAAGCGGATGGTACATTAATATCAGCTGAAGGTCGTGCGCAGCGTTTCTTCCAAGTTTATGACAACGAATACTACCATCCAATGAGCAGTATTAAAGAAGGCTGGCGCTGGATACATGCTGTGCATAGCAGCATTGAAGGTCGTGATGTTGACTGGACACAGCTTGATGATGTGATCAACGCTCTGATCGCAACGCACCCTAAACTTGCGGGTATCAAAGGTGCTGCGCCTGAAGCGGACTACCGTATAACGGGTCTGAAAATCGCGCGTCAACCGCGTCGTTATTCAGGTCGTACTGCTATGCGCGCGCCAATCTCAGTGCACGAGCCGATGCAGCCAAAAGATTTGGACACTGGTCTGACTTTCTCAATGGAAGGTTATAGCGGTAAAGAAACGCCAAGCTCGATGATTCCTTTTGCCAGTGCGGCAGGATGGAACTCCCCGCAGGCGTGGAATAAATATCAAGACAAAGTCGGCGGTCATCTAAAAAACGGTGATCCAGGGGTGCGTTTGTTTGACCAACTAGAGCGCTTGGCGACGCGTCAGTACGTGGCACCGCAAATTATGTCTGCAAACACCACTAATATAGAGCAAGGCCAAGCAAAACTAGTGCCTATCTATAATATTTATGCCAGCTCAATGATGGCATCACGTAGCCCAATCATTGCAGAGCAGCTTCCAGTGGCGGCATGGCGTGTCGGTATCGATGATGCCAAAGACTGGAATATCGCAGCTGGTGATTATTTAGCCATTGAAATCGATCATCACCAAGTGACTTTGCCAGTGCAGCTTGTCGAGTATCTGGCAGAAGGCTGTATCGGTTATCCAGTGGGGCAGGTAGATATCATCCATCCATCAATGCCCGCGTCGGTGCGTAAAGTAGATGCACCAGTGACGATGATGGGTAGCATGGCTAACGACATGATGAACAATAACGATACAGCGCAAATAAACGCAGCGCCGACCACCACACAGGAGGTGTAATATGCAAGTTACTCGTATTATCCCTGATGTGCCAAGCTTTTTGGCCAATAGCATGAGCTTTGATACTTGGTCTATTCTGTTTTTGGTGGGTCAATCGCTAGTCATTTTTCTGGTCGTGGTATTGGTTGCCGCGATGATGATTATTTATGAGCGCCGTATGTTGGCCTTGTGGCAAGATCGTTACGGTCCAAACCGTGTCGGGCCTTTTGGTTCATTGCAGCTGGTCGCCGATATGCTCAAAATCTTCTTTAAAGAAGATTGGACACCAAACTTTACCGATAAGTTTATGTTCACGTTGGCACCTGCGGTCGCCATGTTTACTGCCTTGGCTTCATTTGCCATCATTCCTATTTCGCCAACGCTTGGCGTGGTTGATTGGGATATTGGTATTCTGTTTTTCTTTGCCATGGCTGGTATTGCTGTCTATGCGGTGATGTTCGGTGGTTGGGCGTCTGCCAACAAGTTCTCGCTACTCGGTGGTTTACGCTCTGCTGCACAGACGATCAGTTACGAAGTGTTTTTGGGTTTGTCGTTGATGGGCGTGGTTGCGCTAACAGGTTCATTTAACCTACGTGCCATTGTCGAAGCACAAGCAGACGGCTGGTATATCATCCCGCAGTTCTTTGGCTTTTTGACCTTTGTCGTGGCTGGTGTTGCCGTCACCCATAGACATCCATTTGACCAACCAGAAGCAGAGCAAGAACTGGCTGAAGGTTATCATGTCGAGTATTCTGGCATGAAGTTCGGTATGTTCTTCATTGGTGAGTATGTCAACGTTGTCTTGATTTCTGCTTTGATGACTTGCTTGTTCTTTGGCGGTTGGCTTGCGCCGTTCAATTTAGATATCCCATTTATTCCACCAGCTTTTTGGTTCATGATTAAAACGCTGTTCTTTATGACCATGTTTGTTTTGGCTCGAGGCTCACTCATGCGTCCGCGTTATGATCAGGTGATGAACTTTGGCTGGAAAGTATGTCTGCCCGTAACCTTGATCAATCTGTTGATTACTGCTGCGGTCATTTTGATCTTTTCCCCAACGTTGTAATCATCACTAGCCATCACTGATGAACTAGGGTAAAGCTGATAAGGATAATAATCCCATGTTTACTACCATAAAAAAGACCGTCATTGGTATATTTACCATTGTCCGCAGCATGTGGATGGTCAATAGTCATGCGCTCAGACCGCGTGACACCATCCTTTATCCTGAAGAGCCGGTACCTGTACCGCCGCGTTTTCGTGGACGTATTGTCCTCACGCGTGATCCTGATGGAGACGAGCGCTGTGTCGCTTGTAACTTGTGTGCGGTGGCATGTCCGGTAGGGTGTATCTCATTACAAAAAGCCGAGCGTGAAGATGGACGCTGGTATCCAGAGTTTTTCCGTATTAACTTCTCACGCTGTATCTTTTGCGGATTGTGTGAAGAAGCCTGTCCAACGACAGCGATTCAAATGACCCCAGATTTTGAGCTGGGTGAATATAAGCGCCAAGACTTGGTCTACGAAAAAGAGCATTTGCTTATTTCAGGACCAGGTAAATACCCTGATTATAACTATTATCGTGTGACAGGTATGGCGGTAGCAGATAAACCAAAAGGCGCAGCACAAAATGAGTCTGCACCGATTGATCTAAGGAGCTTGCTACCATGATGAATATTTTGAACCATCCTGAACTGGCTGGGTTTTATTCACTGGCTGCAGTGGCAATATTTGCCAGTTTGCGCGTAGTGACTCAGGCCAATCCAGTGCATGCGATCTTATCGATGATTGTGTCGTTATTGGCAATCGCAGGGATATTTTTTGTACTAGGTGCGCCATTTGCTGGTGCGCTAGAAATCGTTGTCTATGCCGGCGCCATTATGGTGCTGTTTGTTTTCGTTATCATGATGCTCAACTTGGGCATGAGCAATGATGAGCGCGAAGAGCGTTGGCTCGATGCCGGCACTTGGGCGATACCGACAGGATTGACGATAATTATTGCCGTTGTGCTATATGCAATGATTGGTCTTAATCATGATGAAGCGGTCATGATGGGTGGAACGACTATCTCTGCTAAAGCAGTAGGTACGGTGCTATTTACTAAATATATCATGCTGGTTGAAATTGCAGCTTTGTTACTACTCGCAGCCTTGGTTGCTGCTTACCATTTGGGCAAAGAGTCAATCGATGAAGAGATCGTCGGTCATGCAAGCCAAGACTTTCAGCCAAGTGTGGGTAGTATTGAGCAATACGAAAATGACAGTATTTACAAAAACAGTGACTATACAGCTAGTGACGCCGTAAAAATGGCTAAGCCCTACGAATATAAAGATGTTGACCCACATGACTATGTTGGTATGAAGGTAGGCATGAAAACAGGTGCGAACAAAGTGACGCGCAAGGAGGCAGACTAATGGTACTAGCAGCAAGCGTGGCACAAGATGTGTCAAACGTGCCGTTTGCCCACGAGGTGGCAGGCTTAGTACAGCCAGTTACTGAGGCGCAAAATGTACTGGGTATGATACCCATGAGCCATGGACTGATTTTGGCAGGTATTTTATTTGCCATCGGTCTGTGCGGCGTCATGGTACGACGTAACTTCCTATTTATGCTCATGAGTCTTGAGATTATGATGAATGCGGCAGCACTAGCATTTGTAGTAGCAGGTAGTCGCTGGGTCGATCCAGACGGGCAGATTATGTTTATCTTCATTTTGACGTTGGCCGCGGCTGAAGCGTCAATTGGTCTGGCAATATTATTGCGTTTTTATCATCAGCGTGGGCATCTCGATGTCGATAGCGCCAATGAGATGAAAGGATGATGTCATGAGTTTATTACCATTAACCTTTATATTCCCGCTCATTGGCTTTTTGATTTTAGCCTTTATGCGCGACAAATTATCAGAGACGATCGCAGCGATTGTTGGTGTGGGTAGCATGCTGCTATCGGCTCTATGTACGCTAGTGGTTAGTTATACCTTTTTGACCACCAATCCAGCTGGAACGGTAGTAGAAGTTCCGCTATGGACATGGTTCCAAGTTGGCGACTTTGCGCCGCATTTTGGCTTGAGCTTTGATGGTCTTGCATTGACCATGTCAGGCGTCATTACTGGGATTGGCTTTTTGATTCATCTGTTTGCCTCTTGGTATATGAAAGGCGACACTGGCTTTGCCCGTTTCTTTAGCTATATGAACTTGTTCGTGGCCAGTATGTTATTACTGGTGCTAGCAGATGATTTGTTCTTGCTATATCTTGGCTGGGAAGGCGTGGGTATCTGTTCGTACCTATTGATTGGTTATTATTACCACGACAGAGCCAACGGCCGTGCCGCGATGAAAGCTTTCACCGTTACGCGTGTTGGTGATGTGTTCTTAGCCTTCGGTTTGTTCTTATTATTCCGCGAATTCGGTACGCTTAATATCCAAGAGATTATTACACGCGCGCCAGAAGTGTTTGATATTAATAATCCAACGATGATGCTTACCACCATGATGTTGGTCGGCGGTGCGATGGGTAAGTCAGCGCAGTTGCCATTACATACATGGCTTGCTGATGCGATGGCAGGTCCAACGCCAGTATCAGCATTGATTCACGCGGCAACAATGGTCACGGCAGGGGTTTATTTGATTGCCCGCCTGCATCCATTGTTTGAGCTAACGCCAGGTATTTTATTGTATTGGGTCGGCGGCGTAGGGGCATTGACGCTGGTGGTTGCTGGATTCTGTGCATTGGCGCAAACAGACATCAAGCGTATCCTTGCGTACTCAACCATGAGTCAAATTGGCTATATGTTTTTGGCGCTTGGCGTGGGGGCATGGCAAGGGGCTATCTTCCATCTAATGACCCATGCTTTCTTTAAAGCATTGCTGTTCTTATCGTCAGGGGCGGTCATCCTTGCGGTACACCATGAGCAAGATATCTTTAAGATGGGTGGTCTGCGCAAAAAGATACCATTGGTATTTTGGTGCTATATCGTCGGTGGTGGTGCACTCGCTGCGATACCTTGGGTTACCGTTGGCTTTTACTCTAAAGAAGCGATTCTTTGGGAGACTTATGCAACAGGTCACTTAGTACTATTCTACATGGGTGTATTTGGTGCTTTCTTAACCGCAATTTATACGTTCCGTATGATTTGGATCATATTCTTTGGTGAAGAAAAAACCCATGCGCATAAGCTATCAGGGGTGTCGTACTGGTTGCCTTTGACGGTATTGCTTGTCCTATCTACCGCTGTTGGTGCATGGATTACACCGCCACTACAAGGCGTCTTACCGGAGAGTGTGGGTCATCTGCTAGAAGTCGCGGGTCAAGATCACGCCAAGCACACCGCAGAGTATATCGCGATGGGTGCAATGGCAGCAGGTTTGATATTGGCGGCATTACTATATGTGGTCAATAAAGGACGTATGCTCACGAGCTTTAAGCGCTCACGTATTGGTGGGGCGCTATATCACTGGTGCTACCATGGCCTAGGTTTTGATGCGCTATACGATATAATTTTTGTAAAACCCTTTTTGTTCATCGGCCGCTTATTAAAAGCCGACCCTATCGATAAAACGTGGTATATCTTGCCTAAGCTGGCTTCAGCAGGTAATAAAGTATTGTCTGCGACGCAAACAGGGTCACTTCGAGGTTATGCTACAAGCTTTGGCTTGGGTATGGCTGTATTGCTGGTGCTGGTAATGATGACGGTGGTGTAAAGATGATTGAGTTACAACAAACGTGGATGCTACCAGCATTAATCGCAATTCCTTTTATTGCAGGATTGCTGTGCTGGGTGGTAGAGCGATTTAATAAACGTCTGCCGCGCTGGATTGCCTTGATCGGTATGACGTTGACCTTTGCTTTGTCATTAGTGCTTTGGCAGCAGGGTGATTTTAGCGGTATGAGCAAGCAGGTCATTGCGCCAGATGCGGCGGTGCCTTGGGTCGCTGAATTCAGTGTGCCATGGATACCAAGCTTTGGTATTAGTTTTCATTTAGCATTAGACGGTCTGTCACTGATGATGGTGGCATTGACTGGTTTGCTAGGTGTAGCGGCTGTTGCCTGCTCTTGGAATGAGATTCAGCGCCGTGTTGGTTTTTTCCACCTAAACTTGCTATGGAGTTTGGGCGGTGTCATCGGGGTTTTCCTAGCGATTGATCTGTTCTTATTCTTCTTCTTTTGGGAGATGATGTTGGTTCCTATCTACTTCTTGATCGCCATTTGGGGTCATGATGTGGTTGGCAAAACCAAAGAATACGCCGCAACTAAGTTCTTTATTTATACCCAAGCATCTGGGCTTATCATGCTCATTGGCATCTTGGTATTGGTCATTATCAGCTATGCCCAAACAGGGGTAGTAAGCTTTAACTACAATGACTTGCTCGGTACGTCACTCGGCGGCTGGGAATATCCCATCATGCTGTGCTTCTTTATTGGCTTTGCGGTGAAGTTGCCAATTATCCCGTTCCACGGCTGGTTGCCAGATGCGCATGCGCAAGCACCAACGGCAGGTTCGGTGGATTTGGCAGGTGTACTAATTAAGACTGCTGCCTATGGTTTGATTCGTTTTGTATTGCCGCTATTTCCAGCAGCGTCACAAGAGTTTGCGCCGATAGCGATTACCCTAGGTACGATTGGTATCTTCTACGGTGCTTGGCTCGCGTTTATGCAGACTGACATGAAGCGTTTGCTGGCTTATACCAGTATCTCGCATATGGGCTTTGTGGTATTGGCAATTTATGCTGGAACATTGCTCAGCTTACAAGGTCTGATGATTCAGATGCTTGCTCATGGCTTGAGTTCAGCCGCATTATTCATCATGGCAGGGCAGCTATATGAGCGTCTGCATACACGTGATTTGACCTTGATGGGTGGTATGTGGGGACAGTTCCGTTACTACGCACCGATACTGATGTTCTTCTGTGCGGCATTACTTGGTATTCCAGGTACGGGTAACTTCATTGGCGAGTTCATGATTTTGTTTGGCTCCTTTGCTCAGTATCCTGTGTTTGTGGTATTTGCGACATTCAGCTTGGTACTCGCAGGGCTATACTCGCTCATTTTGATTCATCGCGCACTATTTGGTGAAAATAATATTGCCGCATTGGCAGAGCGAGAGACTAAGTCACATGGCTTACCTGCACGTAAATTAAAAGATTTGGGCAAGCGCGAGCTGTCATTACTATTGATGTTAGCTGCTGGTTTGGTATGGCTCGGATTATATCCACAGCCGTTCCTTGATACCTCAAGTCACGCGATGCAGTGGATCAACAACGCATATATATACAGTCAAGTGACACAGGTAGATGCGTCGCAACTGCTTGATGTAATGGAGGCACGTTAAGTCATGAATGAGATTACAATGAATGATTTGATAGGGCTTGTGCCTTACGCGCCGATTATCGCCGTAGTGATTACGGTACTCGTGGTGATGATTGCTATCACTATTAAACGCTCGCATATGGTCACTGGTACAATTACCGTGGTCGGTTTGAATATTGCTCTGGTTACGCTACTTGGGCAAATGACGGGCTTTATCGAGAGTGGCGCTATCGCGCCAAATGCTGAGCAGTTATTTGTGATTGATAATTTTGCTCAGTTCAATATGGTGGTGATCCTGATCTGCGCATTGGCTTGTTGTACGCTATCGTATGCGTATCTGGCCAACCTCAAAGACAATAAAGAAGAGCTATACTTGCTCATGCTGCTATCGACCATTGGTGCATTACTAATGGTAAGCGCGCAGCATATGGCTTCATTCTTTATGAGTCTAGAGATGTTGTCAGTGCCCTTGTATGGTTTGCTTGCTTACACTTATATGCGCAACCGCTCGCTTGAGTCAGGACTAAAATATCTAGTGTTGTCGGCAACAGCGTCAGCGACTTTACTTATGGGTATGGCATTTATTTATGCAGAAGTGGGCTCGTTGGCATTTAAGCCAATCAGTATGGTGCTAGGCAATTTGTTTGAATCGCCACTACTGATATTGGGTGCGGCGATGATGATGTTTGGGATCGCCTTTAAGCTCTCTGCGGCTCCCTTTCATATGTGGACGCCAGATGTTTATGAAGGCGCGCCTGTTCCTATTGCGACCTTTTTGGCATCGGTATCAAAAGTTGCCATGATGGCGCTGGCGGTTCGATTCTTAATCGATACCTCTTTATTGGCATTGCCATCGGTGCAGATGTTATTGATGGTGATGGCAACCTTGTCTATCTTGGTAGGTAATTTGTTGGCTGTGCGTCAGACCAGCCTCAAACGTCTATTGGGTTATTCATCTATTGCCCATATGGGTTACGTGATGATTGTTATCGTCAGTATTGGCGCGGCCGCTGATAGTATCTCTAGCATGTATATGGCGGTATATGCCTTTACATCTATCGGTGCCTTTGGTGTGGTGACATTGATGTCGAGCCCATATCGTTTGTCTGGTGAAGCTGATGAGCTGACTCATTATCAGGGGCTGTTCTGGCGTCGTCCGGTACTGACCGCTGTGATGACTATCATGATGTTATCACTGGCTGGTATTCCGTTGACTGCAGGCTTTATCACCAAGCTATTTGCGATATTGGCTGCTGTACAAGGTACCCACTGGTTCTTAGCTGCGATGATTATTTTGGGTAGTGCCATTGGTCTATTCTACTACTTGCGCGTGTTACTCACACTGTTCAAACGTCCTAAGCAGTTCATTGAGTTTGATGTCTCTGGTCAATGGGGTATTCGTACCGGCGGTATTATGGTTATTGCTGTGACGGCAATTATCCTGTTCTTTGGTATCTTGCCAAACAGTATGATCGAATGGGCAAGCTTGGCTCGTATTTGGTAGATTCAATGATTTATGCGATAAGATAAGTCATTTGCTGCTTATCTGTTGTTACGGTTAAAAAACCAAGATGCGCCCGCTTTATGATAAGCTTGGCGCATCTTTTTTTGCTTAATTTTTGTCTTTAGCAAACTTATCTTATAAAAATACCATTTAATAAAATATAAGTGATGAACAGTTATGAGTGATAATATTCAAACGGTAACGGTGCTCAGCAAAACCACATGGACGCCAAATTTATTTAGTTTTACCGTCAGCCGTCCCGATAGTTTTAAGTTTACTGCCGGACAGTTTGTGCGCTTGGGCGTCAATCCCAGCCAGTTGAAATATTACCAACAGGTTGAGGCAAGTGATGGAGTCTCTGATGAAGCATTGAATGAAGATATCTTTCGAGCGTATTCGATTGTGTCTTCGCCATTCGATGAGGTGCTAGAGTTTTTCTCTATTGTGATTCCTGATGGTGCATTTACCTCACAGCTGCAACATCTACAAGTGGGCGATGAGTTACTACTTAATACCATGCCATTTGGATTCTTAACGTTAGCGCGTTATCAAAAACCATTGCCAAAAAATTTGTGGCTGCTGGCTACCGGCACTGGTCTTGCACCATTTTTATCGATGCTACAAGACCTAAAGACATGGGAAGACTACGAGCATATTGTATTGGCCTATAGCGCACGCTCGACGGATGAGCTTGCTTACGTTGAGCAAATCGAACGCTTGCAAGAAGACTTTGGCACTTTGGTGGATAATCCGGCAAAGCTGATCTTTATTCCTATCGTCACCCGAGAGTCTGTCGACGGCGCATTGTCAGAGCGTCTGCCGAAGCTATTATTAGAAGGCACGTTGCAAGCGCGCGCGGGTATCGATTTGGATGTCGATACGACGCATGTCATGCTATGTGGTAACCCAGATATGGTGGATGATACCAAAGAAGCATTGAAGACATTAGGTCTGGTGATGAATCGACGCGGTGAGGGTAATATCGCTGTTGAGAACTATTGGTAGGGGCATCTGACGATTATCTTGGTTAACAAAAAACGCTGCATCTGTAAGGCCAATAACCTGTAAGATGCAGCGTTTTTTATGGAGAAGTGATTTATCTTGGATAGTTATTCTTGGCTTGGTTCGGTGGCATCGTCTATCGGGTCGATAGGGCCTTGCATCAATTGCGGCTCATCATCGTCGCTAATGATATCTTCGTTATTGCTTGAGGCCAATAAATCACGATAGTTAATCTGCGCCTTCAAAACCATTTGCTCTTCTTCAAGCTTTCCATAGTTGACCTGTACTTTATACAATGTACTCATAATCTTTTTGTTGTTTTTTAGCCAGCGGTTAATATCGAGGTAAATCACTTCGTCTTTTGGGCGAGCAATATTGACGTAGGAGAGAATAAAACCCAATGGGTCTTTTTTGAGGACGCTGTGATAAAACCAAATAGCCAGCTTGACACCTTGGCGCTTAACAAAAGACTCGCAGCGTAGATTTAATATATCGGTATACGTCTGCTGACCAAACACAAAACGTTGAACATTACGATCTAGCTGCACATGTACCAAACTAAAATTACTGGCCACTTCAGCATAAATACCGCCAGCATCAACCGTACAGTATAAGCGAAACCAATCATCATGCATTTCAACGCGCAGCTCTAGTATGGCTTTTACATTATCCGTCACAAAGCTCTGTAGCGCCTCGTTGACGTATTTTTGTGCGACTGGTAGGGATATCTCATCTTCGAGTTTGTCTGTCGTTTTGTTATAAACCTCTTTAACCGATTGAGCGATACGCTCCCAACCATTACCAAGTGACTCGTCAAAACGATAGCCGATGTTCTCAAAGAACTCGTCAAAACTGTCTGAATTATTCACGTTATCAAAGTCGCTCAAACTTATTATCCTTACAATTATAGGGCTTAGCACCAGCGTTTTAAAACAGTATATAACAAATACAGTGGCTTCAAAATGGACACATGCGTTTTATGACAATTCATTTGACACTATAAACACGATATTGGTTTTATAACATTTTCGATGACCTGTTTTTTTCTTAAATGGATGAAAGGTCGTAAACACCGAATGGCTGGACCAAAATTTTGACATTGACGGTTAGGCTAGCGACATAATTCTACGTCATGTTATGATAGCGCCAACATACATCGTGCATATCGTTATAGTGCTCATTAATGAATGCTCTACACGCATACGCGCCACCTATCAGCTGAGACCCATTGTGGCCTATATCAAAGACTCACAAAGCTACCATTTTTCGGCGCAGCCTCCCAAGCGTGATGTGAGCTTACCTGTAGCGATTGTCATTGCGGTCGCCATACACGTGTTGATTATTTTTGGCATTAGCTTTTCGATGGGTAAAGACCCTGCGGCCATGATGCAGGATGTAGCAAAGGCGCTCACCGATAATATGAAGCCAAACGAAGACGCGCATTTTATTGCCAACGCCTCACAAGAAGGCGGCGGTACCATAGAGGAGCGGCTGAGACAAGAGAATGACCAAATGAGTCCATTGTCTGCTGAGCAAATGAGCGAGACACAAGACGTCATCAATCTACAGCGCCAAGTTCGACAGCAGCGCTACCAAGAGAGCTATCTGCGCACCACGTTAAGCTGGCGTCAGGCGAGCGTAGAGTCGGATAATGATAGCAAACAAGCACAAGATGACATCATGGCACAAGAAGAGCGTCTGCGTAAGCAAATCGCTACGTTAGAAGCGCAATTGTCTCAGCGTCAGCAAGTCTATGCGACCAAGTCCAAAGTGGTCACTATGGATAGTAATTCGACCACGCGCGGGGCAGCAGCCGACTATATCAATACCTTTCGTGAGCATGTCGAGCGTGTCGGCAATTTGCATTATCCTGTGCAAGCACGGGCGCAAGGCATTACTGGTAAAGTGCGGCTCATGGTCATCATTAGTAACAATGGAAATATTAAAGCCATTCGCCTGCTAGAAAGCTCAAATTCGACGATACTGGATGAGGCCGCAAAACAGTCAGTACGGCAAGCAGCACCTTTTGGACAATTCACCAAAGAGATGAGTGATATTGTTGAGTTACGACTGATACGTACTTATCGCTATAGCGACGAAGTGGATGTTACTTACTAACGACACAAAACTAAAACCACAAAACTAAAGCGATAAAAAATTAGTGACACGATAAATAAACATAGAATATCAATGAATACGTCATAATATTCGACGATAATAATCAAGATTGATCGACACCCAAATTTATAACACACCGCTATAGAGTAAAGAGTTAGTATGGAATTTTTAGGTTTTACAGTAGATGTTGCAACGCTCACTAGCAATGCACTAGAGGTAGTCATCAAGGTGGCTTTGGCAATAATTATATTTATCGTTGGACGTTGGCTTGCCAAAAAAGCCGTCGACTTCTCTGGTCGTCTAATGACGCGTAGTCATTTAGATGAAACAGTCTCTGGCTTTTTAAGCCGTCTGTTGTATGGCGTGCTATTGGTTGTCGTGGTCTTAGCCGCACTTAGCAAAGTTGGCGTACAGACCACATCGGTCGTTGCTATCTTGGGCGGTGCCGCGGTTGCGGTTGGTTTGTCACTGAAGGATCAGCTGTCGAATTTTGCCGCTGGCATTATGATCGTGACTTTTCGCCCGTTTGTGCGCGGTGATTATGTGCAAATCAGCAGCTATACGGGTACGGTGACCGAGATTACCTTGGTCAACACCCATCTAACGTCCATTAACAATCATGATATCATTATTCCTAACAGCGACATCACAACTTCAGCGGTGGTCAACTATACAGCACTACCCAATCGCCGCGTCGATATCACAGTAGGTATTGGCTATGATGCGGATATCAAAATAGCCAAAGATCTGATGCTGAGCCTCGCCAGAAATAACCCGTTGTCTTTTACCGATCCTGAGCCTATTGTACGAGTGACCAATCTTGGTGACAATTCAGTTGATTTGACATTGAACGTGTGGACAACCAATGCTGACTGGTGGACCATGCAGTGTCAGTTACTTGAGCAGTTCAAACACGCGTTGGATGACGAGAAGATTGAGATTCCATTCCCGCAGCGTAGCGTCCATGTCAAAGGCTTGGATCAAATGATCAATCAAATGGGTCAAGCGCAAAAGCTGCCGACCACTAAAGATTGATTAAGGCCGAATTAAAGATAAGGGTTTGGTAGGTTTAGGCCTGCCAAAATCTCAATCTCAAAGCGCTCCATCTCATCTTGCTCGGCCTCTCCGAGCTCATGATCAAAACCTAGTAGGTGCAGCACGCCATGTATCAGCAAATGGCTGATGTGCTGTGCCACGGTTTTGTCTTGCTCATGTGCCTCTCGTACCATGACCTCATGACAGATAATAAGCTCACCAAGAGACAGTGTTGGCATTAGTCCGATGATGGCGATAGGCAACTCGCTTGGATAAGACAAAATATTGGTCGCGTAGTCCTTACCGCGTGCCTCTAAATTGAGGGCTTGGCCTTCGATTTCATCTGTAATGTATATATCCAAGGTTTTAGGTTTTTCTTGCCACAGCTCAGAACCGATATCTGCAAAGTAGGGTAGCGTCAGACCTTCATTGATGCGCGCATTGATATAATCTAAAGTTGCCATCATGACAGATAATAGATACTTACGATCATAAAACGTATCAAGCGTTTCATCATCGATACTATCGGCTGCATTAATATCCAGTGCTACCAAGCTATCATCGTCATTAGTGGCGCTATGATCTTGGTGGCTATTATTACTGTCAAATTGGTTCATATTGTTGTCCTGTTTTATTATGAATGGGCGTGTTTAGTCGGCTATACTCAATCTAGACCATGCCTCATCCAGGTAATGCTAAACCTAAGCAATCTTTGCTAAGAAAAAACCGGACTACTTTAGTAATCCGGTTTTTCTATGCAATATAAATCTTTATAGTAAATTGTTCTAGCATTATTATTATAGTTTGGCAGCAGCATTAGCCACAGCTTGTCTACGTTCTTGTTCTTTGATACGTTCAAACTTACGTTTTTCTTCTAAAGCCATTTGCTCTTCATCGTATACGTCATAAGCTTCAACGATTTGTTGTACCAACTGATGGCGTACCACGTCTTTTGAATCAAATTTGGTGATATGAATCTCTTCGATGTCTTTTAAGATATCCATCGCTTGCGCCAAGCCTGACTTATGACCGCGCGGCAAATCGACCTGCGTGATATCACCAGTAATCACTGCACGTGAGCCAAAGCCCAAACGTGTCAAAAACATTTTCATCTGCTCGGGCGTGGTGTTCTGCGCTTCATCCAAAATGACAAATGAGTTATTGAGCGTACGACCACGCATATACGCAAGCGGGGCGATTTCGATGATTTGTTTTTCGATCATCTTGCCAACTTTCTCAAAACCTATCATCTCATAGAGCGCGTCATACAATGGACGCAAGTAAGGATCAATCTTTTGCGTCAAATCACCGGGCAAGAAGCCCAGTTTTTCGCCAGCTTCTACGGCTGGACGCACGAGCAAGATACGCTCAATCTCGTTACGTTCTAGCATATCGACAGCACAAGCGACCGCAAGATAGGTCTTACCAGTACCAGCAGGGCCAATACCGAACGACACATCAGAGCTTAAGACGTTTTTTACATAGCGCTGCTGGTTGCCACCGCGCGGTATGATACGACCTTTGCGCGTACGCAAACTAACAGGCGTAAACTCATTAGCCTCATCTGATTCTGCATCCTCGATATCATCATCCTGCTCATCGTCGTCCATATCCTCATCACGCGAGATGCTAGATTGGATAATCAGATGCAGCTCTTCTGCGCTAATATCTTTGGTGTTTTGGGCTTCATCGACCATCTTATAGATAATACGTTCACCGCGCTCGACAGCGGTCACATCGCCACTTAAGCAAAAATCGCCTTGGCGTTGCATGATTTTGATATCGAGGCGTTCTTGGATATATTTCATGTGATTGTTATATTCGCCCAGCACGGTTTTGAGCTGTGCTGGCGTTAGGGATTCGAACTTTATACGGCGGCTCATGGTATCAGTCAAGCGATTATCCTTGTATTGTGTGCCCGGCGCTGTGATTTAATTTTGATCGCGTCACGGGTTTCAGAGATAAAGTAGTTAGTAGCGTTATATAGGTGTCGAGTAGTTATAGTAGATACTAAAAATGACGGTAATATTATTGTTGGTTTTGTGGAAGATAATAAATAAAAGTCTTGCCTTCATTATGGTAGAGAATTTTTAAAATTCAAGCGATACATTGAGCAGATAGCGTAGTTTTTGTATGTCGATTGCAATCAACACACAGGCCTACCCTAAATCGAGTCAACGGCATGTCTATTAAGTTCATTTATCAGTTAGATAACATCATTAATGAAAAGTGACGCTCGCATTGAGATATTGATAAGTTAAGTTTTTACTGATTTTACCAATATAAACCTTGCTTGGGATGAGGATGGACGAACGATTTGTCTACGGTTAAGAGCACGGCATGATAGGCAATTTGTGGTAATCTATGAGCGATATTACAACGCTTTACGATTGAGTAAAAAGCGGCTTTTATCATATAAAGGCTATTCAATAAAACGGCTATCAATCGCCAAAGACGTGTCTGCCCAACAATTATAATAGGAACAACAACGATGCAAGAGACAGGTTCACCTTTATCCAATTCTGAAAGCCTACCTGAAAAGAGAGAGGCAATCACCGACCAGCAAGTGCTTATCGTCGGTGGCGGTCATGTCGGTTTGTCTTTTGCCTTACTACTGGCGCATCACGGCATTGCTAGCACGCTATTAGAAAAAAACCGTTATCCAACCATCAGTCCGACCGATGACCGTACGCGCAGTCATTATTTGGACAGTCGTAATACGGCATTATCGCGGCGCACAGTACAGATCTATCAAGAGATTGGTCTATGGGACGAGCTACAAAGCCATGCGTGCCGTATCGATAGCGTGCAGATTAGCGAGCAAGGTAGCTTTGGGCGCGCGCAGCTGAATAAAGCCGAAGAGAAAGTAGAATCCTTTGGACAAGTGATTGAGAACGCATGGCTCGGGCGTAAGCTTTTATTAGCCGCGCAGCAGTCGCCGCTCGTTACCTTGATTGATAATGCCAGTGTCAACGCCGTTGCCCAACAAGCGGACGGCGTGACGCTGAGCTTTAGCAACGATGACGCAGCAGAAAGTGAGCAGCAGCTACAGGCCAGCGTATTAGTCGCTTGTGATGGACGCGATTCTACCGTACGTCCATTATTGAATATAGGCACTACCACCTATGACTATCAGCAAACGGCTATCGTTGGCGTGGTAGAGACTGATAAGCCGCACGAGCATGTCGCAATTGAGCGTTTTAGCCCAGCAGGGCCACTGGCGGTATTACCACTGACGGATCCAGAGGGCGATGGCAATGATGAATATCAACAAGGATATAGAAGATCTGTGGTTTGGGTCTGTGCAACAGGTGAAGAAACCAAATATCTAGAAGACGACGCCCATTTCTTGCAGACGCTACAGCAAGCGTTTGGACAACGCGCTGGCAAGTTCGTTACTGCTGGTCGCCGCGGCGCATATCCATTGTCCCGCGTACTAGCAGACAAGCAGGTTGAGGGTCGCTGCGTCATTATGGGCAATGCCGCTCATACTTTGCATCCTGTCGCGGGTCAAGGGTTCAATCTGTGTATGCGAGATGCGCATGTATTGGCGCAGATGATGAGCTCACAAGTGCTCAAAGGTGAAGATATCGGCAATGCACAATTACTACAGCGCTATGAGAAAGCACGTCAAACGGATCAAAAGCGGGTGATTCGCTTTTGTGATGCCGTAGTACATGGCTTTACCCATCCTAATCCCGCCATTAAGTTTGTACGTAATATGGCATTACTGGCCTTTGATAAATTGCCAAATATCAAGCCATTGGTTGCGACTTACGCGATGGGTCTAAAGTCATAACAGCGTATCAAAATACGATTTTTTTAAAACACACAATAAATAAGAGGGGAGTCGTCCGTGCATCATTTATAGGATGATGGACGGACAATGCTCCAAAAAGGATAGTTCATGAAAGACAATCATACGCTGATTATCGGTGGCGGTATTGTTGGCGCGACACTCGCGCTAAAGCTGGCACAAAATAAAATGCCAGTGACATTGGTTGATGCCAGTCCTGCCCGTGACGAGTCAGCGTGGCAAGCGGTGCTGAGTAAACGTGACGCGCGTGTCTATGCGCTCAGTCTGGCGAGTATCAACTTGCTCGAAGAGGTTGGCGCGTGGCAACACATTGCCGCCTCCCAGCGTAAAGCGGACTACTCACAAATGCAGGTCTGGCAGTTGAACGGCATGGGCGAGCTATTATTTGGTGATAGTCGCGATCAAAGCGCTGCGCCTGAGATACTCGGTAGTATGGTCGAGCCTGCTGTTATTGAGCACGCATTATGGCAGCGTTTGCATGAAGCGGATGTCAGCGAGTATCTGACCGTTATCGCTGGTCACAAAGTGGTAAATATGGATTGGCTGGGTGCGCAGCAAGGCTACCGTGTGACCTTAGATAATGGAACAGCGACTGAGGCGCGTCTATTAGTCGGTGCTGATGGTCGTGGCTCATTTGTCCGTCAACAAGCAGGAATTGGGCTCGATACGCTTGATTATAATCAAACGGCGATTTGCTGTGCGATTCAAACTGAAAAACCGCATCAAGCGACTGCCCGCCAAGCCATGTTGCCAACGGGGACGCTAGCGCTATTGCCGCTAGCGGATATTACTGATGACGATAAGGTAAATCCACAACATTGGCAATCTATCGTATGGACATTGCCGCGCAATCAGGCATTGGCATTGATAGAGGAAGATGACCGCTTTATCGCGGACAAACTTGCGGCAGCGAGCCATTACGAGCTGGGTGCTATCGAGCAGATTGAGTCCATTGCCAGTTTTCCTTTAGCGGCACAACAAGCAAAAAGCTACGTCGCTGATAACTTAGTACTCATAGGCGATGCCGCCCATGGCGTGCATCCGCTGGCAGGTCAAGGATTGAATCTCGGTATGCTCGATGTAAAAGTGTTGTGTGAGCAGTTGATGCATGACTTTACCCGTAGTGGCGCCACGCTGTGGGGCGGCAATCAAACGCTGCGTCATTATGAGCGTTCGCGCCGTCCGCATAATAGCCTGATGATGCATAGTTTCTCTGCACTGAACTGGTTGTTTGCAGGATCGCTTGCCCAAACGCGCCCCGTGCAGCAAATCCGTAATGAAGGCATGTACCGCGTTGGTAAGATTAAGCCATTGATGCGATTGTTTGCGAAGCAGGCGAGTGGGGTATAAGTAATCGTAACTTTTACTAAATGATAAGAATATTTTGATGAAGCATATTTTAATTGATTATGAAAACATTCAGCCTAAAAGCTTTGATGGTATAGAGACAAAAGATTGCCATGTATGGCTGTTCTTGGGTGTTAATCAGCAGAAGAGTCTACCACTTGAGTTGGTTGAGACTTTGCTCGAATTTGATAACGAAAGCGTTCATATCATTAGAATGCAGCACGCAGGAAAAAATGCCTTAGATTTTTACTTATCTTTTTATCTTGGCAAAATTTCTGAAATTGATCCTAAGGCTGATGTTTGTATTTTAGCAAGAGACAGTGGTTATGATATCTTGGTTGAGCATCTTAATAGCGCCTATGATGGTATTAATATCGTACGATTAGCAAGTGCTAATCAACTAACCGTCGCTGACGAATCAAATGGGAAAAATGCTTCAGATGTAGAAAAAAGCCAATTTATCGTCGCAGATAACCAAGGCGTTTTGTGCGATCACATCAATAATATCATAATAGAAAATCAAAAGTCTCTAACTCAAACTATCGAAGATAATGTACCTAAAGCAGTTATACATGAGTGTTATGTCTTAGTGTTTGATAGCATCGTTAATCGTAAAGTGTTTTTACCGAGCTATAAATCCAACCTCTTATATTCAATGAAGAAATATGTTCCAGTGACAGTGCTAGAGAGATTCAATAGTACTGAGCAAGACTATATTTTTGAGAAAGTTTTCGAAAAGTTTATCAGAGCAGGACTCATTAGTATTGATGAAAAAGAAGAAAAGCTCAGTTATAAAGTAGATAGTCAAGGAATATTAGATTTAGTCACTGATCAAGTTTTACGAAGTAAGGCGAAAGAAATTGATGGATTGAATAATGTGATCAAGCAAAAACTTGCAAGTTATCGCCAAGCAAATAATCAGAATCAAATTGATTTAGTTGTGACGTACCTCAAAAAGAAGGACATAATAAAACAAGATAACAAAACTATCTATTACTCACCTTTTGATAATATCAAAGGAAATTCGAGTAAAGTATCACAAGATGATGATAATAATAAGAATAGCAAAAACTCTGCTGCAACATATCAACGTGCAATAGCACAGCTAAAAAGTAGACCAGCAAATACTCGACCATCCAAAAAGTCAAGTTTAACAAACTATCTTAAAAGCCATCTACGCAATGAAGATCCTAAAACTATCGATAAGCTAGTCAAACAGATGGTTAGTAATAAAATAATCGTAATATCAAATACGAATAAGCTAATCTATAAAATATAACTTAACCTAACGCCGAAAAAAGCACCATCAGTACAGGCGAGACAATATTAATCAAAAAGCCAAAACTGATCGCCAGTGGCACAACTTTCAGACCACCTGATTGCTGAATAATAGGCAAGGTAAAATCCAAACTGGTCGCACCGCCGAGACCTACCGCAGCAGAAGGATATTTGCGCATAAATACAGGAATAAATAGCAGCGCAAAGAACTCGCGTACCAAATCATTAAATAGCGCGACGCTTCCCCATACCGCACCATAAGCATCGGTCATGACAATCGCGGATAGCGAATACCAACCAAACCCTGATGCCATTGCCAAGCCTTTAGTCCATGACACATCTGTGAATAGTAAGGCAAACACAAGTCCACCGATCAAAACCGATAGCGTAAAGATAATACTCATCTCAACGCCGCGCTTGTTGAGCATGACTTCTTTTAGTGTAATGCCTGAGCCTTTGAGACCGATGCCTACCAACAAAATCAAAATCATCAGCATGACCGTCATAGAGTTTTCAGGTGGCATATAATCAGCGGGCAAGAAATAGCCAATTACCATCCCAATCACGACGCAAACGACCTGTGCTAGGCTGCCCCGAATACTAACGCGATGCTCTTTGGATTTGACGCTTGGTTTTTTGGCATGCCATGGTCGTACACGGTCAAACAGCATAAGTGCAAACAATCCTGTGCCAATCGTCAATATAGATAAGACTGTTACGTACAGGGCAATTTCGCCAACTTGGTTACCTAGCCCTTCTACCTGTGATAGCTCAATACCGATCAATGCCAAGATGAGATATACCAAATAAGACAAGCCTTTATCGGCAAGTTTAGTCATAGTTGGGTTAGAGGGAATGGCAAAGCCAATAAACATTGGCATCAAGACCAAAACGAGGGTAATTAAGCTTTGCATGGTGATCGGCTCGCAGCATTTTTAACAAGATATTTTAAGAAGTTTGCGATTGTAGCATATCAGCTTAGCAATACTGACATGGGCAACGAGGATGTATAGAAAATTATCAGGCGTTGATTGTCGATCAGTAATAGCTTAAGGCGCTATAATTCTTTACCAAACAAAATTTTATTGATACATTAAGGCACTGATAATATTTGGCTAGCATTATGTCGCTATACCAGCTCAAATCTCACTTTCAAGATCAGCTTCGTCCGATAAGTAATGCATTGGTTGAGCAAAATGTGACTGCCAATCAAGTGACAGTATCTGCTGTACTATTAAGCGTGGGTACGGCATATGTGGTTGCTAAGCCTGCCGTCGAAAAACAAAGATTATGGCTCTTATTACCATCTTCATTATTTGTACGTATGGCACTCAATGCCATCGACGGTATGATGGCGCGTGAACATAATCAAGCGTCAACGCTAGGCGCCGTACTGAACGAAGTAGGTGATATCGTTGCCGATACGGCGTTGTTAGCGAGTCTGTTACCTCATGTCGCTGACAAGAAAAGTGATGCGTCAGTAGTCAGTTTATCAGCTCATCAGCAGCACATTTTTAGTTTGATCGCGCTTAGTATCAGCACCGAATTATTGGGTATAGCCAGTAATGCAGTTTTAGACAACCGCGCCAATCAAGGGCCTTTAGGTAAAAGCGACCGTGCTTTTGTGCTGGGTACGCTAGGTGCAGTTATGGGTATAAAAACACCGATATCATGGTTTCATCCCAGAATGGGACAGTTTCTTATACTGACGGAGGTCATGTTATTAAAGACTTGCCTCAATCGACTGCGCTATATGGCAGCGTTATACTTGATGCGTAACCCGCCTGTATGTCGGTCAGACAAGTCCATTTCTCTCATGACTCGTCATAGTGATTCTATTCAATCTGATACCTTATCTCCTGACAGCTCTATCTCTAACTTTTCTATGTCAAATTCTGCTACTCAAGCTTCCTTTTCGGAGTCCAAAACAATGCCATCTATTTCTGAAAATACCAAAGATACCTCAAAGGATATGACCGACGATATTCATGTTCCTGAGCAGAAAATCATCAATGGTGAAAGCTGCTATAACGCTTACGATGGTACGGCTATTTATTATCGTTATTGGCTAACGATGTCTTTAGAGCAGATAAAAGAAGCCAGTCAGCCATTACGCCAAGTTATTTTATTACATCGAGGTCATGAGCACTCGGGGCGATTGGCAGAGCTAGGAGAGCAGTTTGCAAAAGCGGGCTATCAAGTATTTGCTTGGGATGCACGCGGCAATGGTCGCTCAGGCGGTATCAAAGATCATGCTGAGAGCGTCACAGAGCTTGAGCGCGATTTAGACGGTTTTGTGCAATTGGTCATGGGACAAACTGGCATCGCTATCGAAGACACGCTGATTGTCGCCAGTAGTATTGGTGCGGTACTGGCAGCAGCCTGGGTACACGATTATGCGCCCAATATTCGCGGGATGATATTGGGTACGCCTGCGCTCAGTATTCGCTTATATTTGCCTTTTGCTATACCTTCATTAAAGGTAGCACGCACGCTAGGTCTGATGTCACGTGTCAGCAGCTATGTCAAAGCCCAAGTTTTGACCCATGATAAAGACGCGCAGCAAGCCTATAATGCGGATCCGTTAATCTCTAATAGTATCTCGACCGACTTACTCATCGACACTCATGCGACAGGTAAGCGCTTGCTCGATGATGCTGGGGCTATCACCGTACCGACGTTTGTCTTATGCGCGGGTAAGGATTATGTGGTCGATAAGCAGGCTGAGCGGGCATTTTATGAAGCGATTAATATCCCGACGAAACGCTGGCAGTTATATCCAGATAGCTATCATGCGATTTTTCATGAAACCAATAAAGCCGACGTATTCGCAGACTGTATTGAGTTTGCCGAGCAGGTATTTAGCACACCAGTACAAGCGCCTGATTTGAGTACCGCCCATTTAAACAGCGCCAGTAAAGATAAAGTGGATCGTCTGGCGATTAAACCATTCAATCCAAACTTTGCGATTACCCGTTTTGCCATGCAGAAATTCGGTCATGTCAGTGCTGCGATTGCCACAGGGCTTGAGCATGGGTTTGATTCTGGTCATTCATTGGATCATGTCTATTACAATCAGCCCAGCGGTCAGAATAAATTCGGACAGGCAGTCGATAAATTCTATTTAAATAATATTGGCTGGCAGGGTATCCGCATTCGTCGTGAGCATATATTGGAGTTGGCACGTTTAGCACTTGCAGATATTGAAGATAACAATCAAAGTAGCAATAAACCATATCAACCGAAATTGTTAGATATTGCGAGTGGTCATGGTTTTTATGCGTTTGATCTATTGACAGAATTTACAGATTTGCACGCTGAATTGCGTGATTATGAGATGCATAATATCGAAGCACTGCAAGCAAAATCAGAGCAACTAGCAATGGCTAGTAGGGTAGTGACAAGCAAAAAAGATGCCTTTTATCCTATCAGTTATAGCAATGTACAGACGAAAGATACCAGTACGGATACGACAACATTTGATATCGCGATCGCTTCTGGGTTATTTGAGTTGTTCTCTGACAATACATTACCAGCGACGGCATTGGCTGGCATTTATAACAGCCTAAAATCGGGCGGTTATTTGATTTATACCAATCAACCTTGGCATCCTGAGCAGGAGTTCATCAGTAAAACATTGAACAATCACCGCGGTAGCAGTTGGGTCATGCGCTGTCGTTCGCAAGCAGAAATGGATCAACTGGTTGAGCGCGCAGGCTTTAAAAAAATCACAATGCGTATCGATCGCTTTGGTATTTTTACCGTGTCATTGGCGATTAAAATTGCACAAACTGATGATGAGTAATAGATGAATAATGAGCGGATCAAGCCTTATGAGCGTGTGCAGCTTTTTTCAGGCGGTGGCTCACGCTTTGGTTATTATTTGGGTAGCTATGCAGCCCTAGCAGCGCATGATTTGACGCCAGATATTATCGTTGGTACTTGCGGTGGTAGTTTGTCTGCTTATTTGGTTCATCTAGCGCCTGATCCTAAGCACTTGCAGGAACTCATGAGCAGTCGCGAATTGTATCGTGTCATTACTGCAATCCGACATGTTGCACCAGAGGAAGCCAGTAGGCGTCTAAAGCTACGCTATATGACGAGCGCACTCAAACGTTGGCGGTTATCAAAGTTGCGAGGTAATGGACAACGTCAGCAGCAAACAGACAGCTACGAGCGACTGTTAAATGAGCTACAGCAGTTGGCGATGTTTCGTATCGATAACGAGGCAGAGTGGCTCGATGAGTTGTCGCAGTTTGCTACTAGTAACAATAATAATGGTAGCAACGATAATAGCGCTGCTCATAAAGCGTCACCAGAGATAGCTATCATTGCTAGCCGTCTGTATCAAGCGCCTGCTGATGATTCGTTTAATACAACACTAACCCTGCAAGAGTTATTGTTTGTGCCGCCGCGCTTAGCAAATTTGCAAAATTCAGTATTGAGTCTGGCCGACGAGCAAATGACATCACCTGCGCACACCTTTGCAAACGGACGCATACACCCGTCTGTGAAAGTACAAACTCAATGGGATTTTGTCTCAGTGGTTCGCGCTTCTATGGCTGATATGTATTATCTACCGCCCACGTATATCACAGAGCTTGGTTGGTGCTTAGGCGGCGTGATTAATCTCACACCGATTGAGCTGGCTTGTCAGTTGGCTGAGACAGTATTTGCCGAGACCAAGGCAGGGTATGACTCATGGCTTGCTGCCCCAGCGATTCAACGTGTTTTTGGCTTTGATCCCAATGAGCGTTTGGCACAAGTACATGGCTATCAATCAATAAAAGAGCCATCGCATACTACTAGTAAAAACCGTCAGCTACATTGGCTGCCATTCACAGATAACGCGCAGCAATTAATAGGGCAAAATGTGCAAAAGCGTTTTAACCTAAAACAAATGACAGTTGAGCTAATACATAGCGATTATGATAGATTTGTGCAGCAAATGCAGGCGCAATGGCAGTACGGCTATCAACGTACGACCGATTACATACAGCAGCATGGCCTATGAAACCCGCTAGTCAATCTAAGAATATGAACAACACGCCGCATATTATCGTTGTTGGTGGTACAAGTGGTCTCGGCTTGGCATTGGCGCTGCATCATCAAGCGCTTGGCTGGCAAGTGAGCGTTGTGGGGAGTAATGCGGCAAAGATAGCCGATATCAACAGCCAATATCCTACCATCGTGACCTATGCATGCGACTTGACCGTTCAGGATCAAACACAAGCACTGTTGGACAGTTTGTCGGATATTAGATTTCAAAGGCTTATCTATAGTGCTGGCAGTTATACTAATGAGCGTGTCCATCAGTTGAACCAAGCCGATAGCGATCAAATGCTAGCGATTAATTTACAAGCATTTGAGCAGGTTTTTAGATGGGCAAGCAGTCGATTAAAGCAGCGGTTAAAACAATCACATCAGGCATTGGATTTGACCAAATGTGGCAGACCAAGCCTTGTCTGTATTGCTTCTATCGCAGGGACAATGGATTATCCTTATGCCAGTCTTTATGCAAAAAGCAAACGCGCAATGATTGCGACTGCCAGCGCGTATCGAGCGGCACTTGCCCCTTATGATATTCAAGTGAATGCTATTGCCTCAGGTTATATCAACACTCAAGCGTTACGTGATTTGAATAACGGTGATGCCAGTCATAAGCCATTTATCATGAGTACGCAAACAGCAGTCAGTCATGTTATGCAAGCGATTGATAATGATGTAGAGGTGGCAATATTTCCACGCTCGATGCGATATATCACGAGTGTTTTAAATCATTTGCCTAAGCCTGTACTCAATTGGCTATTACGTAGCAAATTGGATAAAACCAGATAATGCTGCTATCCGTACTGTGATTATAGTTAACCAAGTAGCCAGTAAAATAGGGTAAATAATGGGACACCGATGAGCAAACTGTCTATTCTATCTAATACGCCGCCATGTCCAGCGAGCATGGTTCCCGTATCTTTTACCCCGTGCTGGCGTTTAAACGCTGACTCTAATAGATCGCCAAAAATACCGCTGACTGCCAAGCCATAGGCCGCTAACAGACAGACCCAACCGTTAAAAGGGGTAAGCCAAAGCCCCAATAATGCTGCCAATATCGCTGCAAAAAAACTGCCAAAGACAGCACCTTCAATGCTTTTATTGGGACTAATCGTTGGAGCAAGTCCTCGCTGAAACAGTCTGCGCCCCAGCAATCGCCCGCATAGATATTGGGCAATATCATTGAACTGACTGGTAAATAGTACGAAGAGCAACACACCGTATTGCTCGCGTTGCCACGTCAATTGCTGTAAGGCGATCAGGCTAACTATTAGGGAAGCAAAGACAACGCTGAATAGCAGGTCTAAAAAGTTAAGCCGCGTATAGTTTTGCGTAGCGTTCAAGGAGGCATTAGGACAGCGTAGAGAGTCTGGCTGCAAACCGCGTGCTCGAAGTTTCTGAATAAGAGTTTCTCTACTGCGCAGACACCATAGGCGTTTGATCTCATAGCCACCGCGTAAACCAATTAAAATAAAAAATAAAACAATCAGCCATTGATAGGGGTGCGCTTGATAATTGGCGCTTTGGTTGTCATTCGCTATCTTTGCAATCACATAACACGTGCATAGCGTCGCTAACATCAGCCACCAAGAGCGCGCAATTAAGTATATCTTCGGTAAACGTTTGCGCAGATAAGGGATGGCAAGTGCGCCCCAAACCAAACTGACAACCATCATCAGGGCAATCACAAACAAAATGTCAGCAGCCATACCTTTAATACTCAAATAGTAGAGGATATTTAGAGCCTATCTGTAATGATAGCTTAAATACCTCTTTAACTATAGAGTTAGATACTGACTTTAGTAGACTTAAGTGCTTTCTATAATAGGCACGCGCATTCTCTCTTCTTCTATAATATTAATGAATGATTCAAGGGTGGATTTTTTTAGCGGCTCAACCACACTCGTCCGCGGAGTAGCCGCTAGTTTTGGATAATCAAGGCGATAATGTCCACCACGACTTTCAACGCGTTGATAAGCAGACTGAATAATTAAAGTCGCTAATTCAAGCTGCCTAGCTAATTGAAAGTAGGCAAGTCCGCTGATAGTAGTAGGGCTGCGTTTATTACTTGCATCGGATTGATCAGACTCAGCATCTGTTAGCCAGTCTTGCCACTTTTGTATTTGGGTTAGTGCTTGTTCTAATTGACTGGCGCTACGGGTGATACCCATATTGGCTGTCATGAGCGATTTTAGTTCTATGATTATTTTGGCAACATCAGTTTTTGCGAGACTAGTATCAGTGCTGAATCTTTTAACGGCATGACCACATTGTTGTGCGACAAGCCCAGAGGTAGACAAGATCACAGGCTGCGTATCTGTAAGAATTGGCGCTGACCAAAACTCAATGGTTGATTGATCGACCTCGCGATAAACGTCAGTATCGATTTCTTCTAAGCTTTCTAAGCGCTCTAAATACTGAGGCAAGTGGGCTGCAATATTGCGACCAACCACCACGCACTCCAATAGTGAGTTACTTGCTAAGCGGTTCGCTCCATGTAGCCCTGTATAAGCGACTTCACCAGCCGCATAAAGTCCTGGCACATCTGTCAATCCATTGGCATCAGTCACCACACCGCCACAACTATAATGCGCAGTCGGGGCAACTGGAATAGGATCTGTCGTGATATCAATCCCAAGCGTTAATAGCGTTTGGTAAATCTGCGGGAAATGCGCTTTTACAAAGTTAGCAGGCAAGTGACTGACATCAAGATGCACGTAGCCAAGTCCATTGTTATCAATCTGCGCGGCTATCGCCCGAGCGACGATATCGCGCGGTGCCAATTCAGCACGTGTATCCATGTCCAACATAAAGCGGACACCAGTTTGCGGACAATATAATCGTCCTCCTTCACCGCGCAGTGCTTCAGATATCAAAAAGCTGCTGTCATCTAGCGCTAAGCCTGTTGGGTGAAACTGAATGAACTCCAAATTTGCCAAGCGGCAGCCTGCTTGCCATGCCATCATCACGCCATCACCGACACAGACGTTAGGCGCGCTGGCACGCTTAAATAATTGACCCAATCCACCACTAGCCAGTACGACTGCACGACTATGAAAGATAAGCTGACGTTCATTGACATGATCAAAGACAAGCGCCCCTCGGCAATGCTTAGCATCGCTACTATCTGTAAAAAAAGGCTGACTGCTAGTTATAGGCTGTGTCAGTAACTCAAGCGCTTCATGATAAGGCAAGATAGTGATATTGGTAGCAGCTTGCGCTTTGATGGTCAAGGCGTCCATCACGTGTCGACCCGTCGCATCATCTGCATGGGCGACGCGTCTACAGCCGTGACCGCCTTCTTTTGTTAAATGCAAGTCGCTGGTCTGTAACTGAGAGAAGTCCTGTGCGCTTGTATTATCCAAAACCTTAAGTGAGTTCTGCGTAAAAGGGACGCCTTGCGTACATAGCCACTGAACTGCCTGCTGTCCTGCACCCAAGATACTGGCAGTATTATCAGGTGTGCAAAGCCCTGCACCAGCCACTAAGGTATCAGCAACATGATCAGACACAGAGTCATCTTTGTCTAAGCTGGCAGCAATACCGCCTTGGGCATAATGACTTGAGCAAACCTCAAGCGCCGCTTTGCTCAAAACCGTGATATTCAGTGACTTCGGTAGCGATAACGCTGTACTCAAGCCTGCCAGTCCAGCACCAATGATAAGGACGTCAGTTTTGACAATATGGCTCATGCGACTACTCCTACAGTTATCAGGAATGATGGTGCGGGTTTGATTGGCTAAGTGCGGCTTACTCATGCTAGGCTGCCCCAACATTGGCAAACAATGCACGGTCTTGGACGATATCGCCACTGGCGGCCACACGTTGCTTTTGTGATTCAGCAAAATCAAGCATGCGTTGCAAAGGTTTTCTAGCAGCGGCGGCAAGCTCAGGCGTCATTAGTACCTCACCGCTGTTATTGGTCAAGCATTGCTCGATACCTTTTAGGCCATTCATCGCCATCCAAGGACAAAACGCACAGCTCTTACAGCTCGCACTTTCACCAGCGGTAGGCGCTGCCAAAAAGCGTTTGTTCGGTGAGCGTTTTTGCATTTCATGCAATATGCCTAGGTCAGTTGCAACGATAAAGGTGTCAGCATCCATCTCATATGTTGATTGCAACAGTTTACTGGTTGAGCCGACGATATCAGCGAGTTCAACCACGCTATCGGGCGACTCAGGATGTACCAAGACCTTGGCTTCTGGATGTTCGGCTTTTAATTGCAGCAATTCAGTGGCTTTAAACTCATTATGCACAAGGCAAGATCCTTGCCAAAGCAGCATATCTGCACCCGTCTCACGAGCGATGTATTTGCCCAAATGACGGTCAGGACCCCAAATGATTGGCTCCCCTTGCGCATGCAAATGATGGACGATGTCAATACCGACCGATGAGGTCACGACCCAGTCGGCGCGGGCTTTCACCGCGGCACTGGTATTGGCATAGACGACGACGGTACGCTCAGGGTGGGCATCACAAAATGCTGAAAACTCATCAGCAGGACAGCCCAAATCGAGCGAACATTCCGCCTCCAAATCTGGCATAAGCACGGTTTTTTCCATACTTAAAATCTTTGCTGATTCGCCCATAAATCGTACACCAGCGACGACTAGGGTCTGGGCGCTATGAGCTTGTCCAAACCGAGCCATCTCAAGCGAATCACCGACACAGCCACCTGTCGCGAGGGCTAAGTCTTGGATAAAAGGATCAACGTAGTAATGTGCCACCAGTACGGCGTTATTATCTTTCAATAATTTTTTGATGTTTTCTTCAACTACAATGCGTTCAGCACGAGGCAAGTCTGCTGGCATTTTTGCTCTTGCATATTCGATGTTCATCTGAGTGGCGATGCGATTGTCGGTACTCATAATGGGTGCGTCGTAAGGATAAATTTTCATAATGGCAACCTCTGTTGGCGCTATAGTGATAAATGGGTGTGCTAAAACAGGATGTTTGGCTAAATAAAATTAATTTGTTGTTTTAATTATGCTCATTTTGAGCATAAATACAAGTGTTTTTTGTATACCTGCTGATTAAGTACAGCTATTTTCATTACCTGTGAGTTAGCCAAATGGTCTACATTTTTAGTTTACCTTTATGTAGAAGCTAACGTTTAGCGACTGATTTTGATGTTTTATAATTACAACGCCAGACTATGATATTGCAAGATTCACGTTATACTGTTTTAGATTTGAGGCGTACCATCATTATTAGCCTTGAGAACCCTTTTATGAAATTTTAAAGAGACAGGATAATCCCCAAAACTATGACGTTGTCTTATTCACATGCGCACCAGCAAGGTAGCGGCACAACAGAAGTGGTCGCCGTGTTGGTCGCGATTACCGATCATATCGCTCGTGTCCTAACCGTTGACCAAGGTAAACTGCTACCAAATGGGCCACTCATGCCGCTACATCGCTCGCTGCAAGCTGGCGTACGTCAATGGGTAGAAGAGCAGACGCAGCAGCCACTTGGATATTTGGAGCAGTTATATACTTTTGTCGATACCAATAGACGTAACATTGACGGTCATGCGCTCGTCTATGTTAGCTATTTGGGCCTAGTGCAAGAGACGCAAACGCATGCGCTCCAAAGTAAAGCACTGTGGCGAGATTGGTATGATTATTTCCCATGGGAGAATCATCTAGATGGTATGCCTAGGATCATTATGGATTTCATTGTTCCTGTGCTTTTGGAGTGGGCAAGTACCGCTGAAGATTCAGTTGCCCGGCAGCGTAGGCGTCAACGTATTGGTTTGTGCTGGGGACTAAGCGAAGGGTTTTTGATAGATAGCGAGTTCATAGAAACTGAGTCAGTTGGAGACAAGACTGATGAAAGCAGAGAATGGATCGCAGAGCATGTGTTGCTACGCTACGAGATGCTGTATGAGGCAGGACTGATACCTGAAGCGCCTAATTATCCGCCCAATTACCAAGCAGTTGAGCTGCCAAGCGACTGGTCTCAGCGTATCGGCATACCAATGTATTACGATCATCGCCGCGTAATTGCCACCGCTATCTCCAGACTACGCGCCAAGATTGAATATCGACCGCTTATCTTTGGGTTGATGCCAGACGTGTTTACTTTATCGCAGTTGCAGCAGAGTGTTGAGGCATTATCAGGCATACGCTTACACAAACAAAACTTTCGCCGTTTGCTTGAATCACAGAATCTCGTAACTGAGACAGGAGAGAGTAGTAGTGCTCAACGTGGTCGCCCTGCCAAGCTCTATCGTTTTCGTCATGATATAGAGCTACAAAGCTTATTGATGGACAGCAAACTTCCTAAGCGTAAATAGTGAGCATAAATAAACACGACTGAATCAACGTCGTATCCAAATCTACTGGCTCGATAAAAACTTTTTCACCTTCCCTTGCAGGAGCGTCAACTTTACGCTATATTTATGCTCATTTTGAGTTTAAATGTTTAGACATTTTTATTCATATTACGCCTACATAAGGGTCAAACATGACAATTGAAAAAGAGCCAACATTGGATGACGTATTGCTTAAACCTTTGGTAGAAGATGCGCTAGCGGAAGATTTGGGCAGGCGTGGTGATGTCACCTCGCAAGCCACTATCCCAGCAGATATGCAAGCACAACTGCAAATTAAGGCGCGGCAATCAGGCGTGATATGCGGTATGGATTTGGCGCGTTTATCTTTTGCCTTAGTTGATGCAAACATTGAGTTTTTGGCTCAAGTGCAGGATGGCGAAACAGTCGCCGCTGGTGCCGTATTGGCTACTGTAAAAGGTAATGCACGCCATCTGCTAACAGCAGAACGTACAGCATTGAACTTCATGACACATCTTAGCGGTATTGCGACAGCGACCCGCCAGATCGTCGATAGCGTGGCGCAATATCCGGCACAAATTACTTGTACGCGTAAGACCATCCCAGGCCTGCGTATTGTACAAAAATACGCGGTACGCTGCGGTGGCGGTCGCAATCATCGTTTGGGGTTGGACGACGCGATTTTAATTAAAGACAATCATATCGCCATTGCCGGTGATATAAAGACGGCTATCGAGCAAGCACAACATTTTGCTGGGCATCTGATTCCTATTGAGGTTGAAGTAGATACACTAGAGCAGTTAGAGCAGGCATTAGAGGCGGGTGTGAGTTTGGTATTGCTAGACAATATGTCGCCAGAAGTCTTATCGCAAGCGGTTGCCATGTGTAAAGGTCGAGCAAAGACTGAAGCATCTGGTGGTATTACACCAGAAACGGTACAAGCAGCCGCCAGTACGGGAGTCGATTTTATCGCGATGGGCTACCTAACGCACAGTACTACCGCCTTGGATATCGGCTTAGATTTTAGTGCATAGGCTGTCAATTATTTCAGCTTCATCTAAGCCGCAACTTTTTATATTCGCTGGATTTTTCGCCAAGATGACATAGGAGGGTAACCGAGCAAAGTTAATGATTTAACTCGCTTATCTGCCTATGTTACAATGCTATTATGAATTGCCTATTGGGTCATCGTCGCACTCGCACGATGGCCTTATCTTTTTGCACAAGCGGTATCAATAGACAAGCGAGCGCTCAGTGAATACTGAAATTATCAAGATAATCCTAGCCTTTATGGTATTGATCAATCCATTTAGCGCATTGACGTTGTTCTTGGATTTGACTCGCGGCTATTCGATGAACAATCGACGCAAAGTTGCGCGTGTTGCTTGTCTGACCATTTTTATCACCATCAGTTTTTTTACGGTGGCGGGTGAGACCTTACTAAAAGCACTAGGTATTTCTATTGGCTCGTTTCAGCTGGCTGGTGGTATATTGGTGTTCTTGATTTCACTAAATATGATGAATGGTGAAGGCAACCCTGTTAAGCCTGATCAAGAGAACTTCGATGTCGACCACGTGCAAGATTCACCGCCGACGATGGCCTCAGCAGTGGTCCCCCTTGCGATACCGATGATGATTGGACCAGGTGGTATTTCTACCGTTATTATTTATTCATCACAAGTCTCAGGCATTTTGCAGGTATCTGCCATCATCATTGCTGGTCTCTTCATTAGTCTATTTTGCTATCTGGCATTGATGGCAGCTGGTCGTATCAGCCGCTTGTTGGGTGATACTGGTCTGAATATTATGAGCCGAATCATGGGTATGCTATTGGCAGCTGTGTCTATCGAGATTATCGTTAGCGGTCTGCGCACACTGTTTCCTGCTTTAATCTAAGCTATTTATTCTGTCTCTAATATTGAGCGCTGAAAATCCTCTTAATTTATCTAGATTTAATGCCTAATGTTGTATTTAGCTTTGGTATAAATGCCAAGCCAGATATAACATTAGCAGTCCTACCAACGCATCCAGTATATTCCACGCTTTTGGCTTCGCAAATAGAGGTCTCAGCAAACGTGCGCCATAACCTAGGGCAAAGAAGAAAAAAAACGACGCGCTAATTGCCCCAACGGCAAAGGTGAGTTTGCTACTCGCGCCTGTTGAAACCATCCCAACGAGCACCAATGTATCTAAGTAGACATGTGGATTTAGCCAAGTGAAACCAAAGCAGAGTAGTAGCGCTTTTTTTAAGCTGGTCACTACTTGTCCATCAACGTTCAAAGCATGCGATACGCGTACGCTGGCATACAGACTCTGTAAGCCGTAGCCTAATAAAAATAAAACGCCTGCTATTCTTGCGATATCTACCACATGCGGATAGCGTGCGGTGACCGCACCAAAACCACCAACGCCCGCTGATATTAATAGCGCATCGCTTACCGCACAAAACAGACAAACAAAAAATATGTGCTCACGTTTAAGACCTTGTTTGAGTACAAAGGCATTTTGTGAGCCGATGGCGATGATGAGCGATAATCCAAGCAGGAAACCAGAAATATAATCAGAAGCATTCATAACAAGGCGCTTAGCATTTAAGAAGTGAGCGGAGAGAGTAGGAATGTTGACACTTTGCGTACTGGCAGGTCAGCAAAAACCTGTTAAGATACGCTATTGAATGAACGTATGCAATACGAGCACAATGTGTGTGTACTGGACGAGGGGCAGAGCAAGTCATGGTAGTCAGTTTGACAAGAATGCTAAAGTCATTTGGGCAAGCTCAAGATGACCTACCAACGTTAGCTGCCAACAATGCGCAGGAGATGGGTGTTAACCATAATTTAAATGACAATAGTGATAATGTCGATATCCATCATGATAATGACGGCACTCAATCAAATCACAAACGTGCTGCGTTAACACCGCCGGAGCGGGTAGACCGTATACGTGATGCATTGGCGCAAGTGAACGATATTCGCTCATTAACCCCGTTGACTGATCGCTATTTGTCCAATCGTGCTCACATACGCCCGACCAACAGACCACCTTTTGACCCCGATACTTTGTGGTATCTCAAACATGGACGTTGTCCGATTATGACTGAGCTTGTTGATGTGGTCGATGAGGCCACCCTAAATGCCATGCCTATCGAAGCCGTTGCGATATTAGATCGTATCAACGGTAAGCTAAAACGCTATCGTGAGTGGAGTAGTGAGCTCAACGAGCAACAGCAGCAGCAACATAATGAGCGACAGTTTGTCATTGACAAGCTCGTGTCCGAAAGTATCCCTGAGGCCCTACATCATTATGAGCAGCTACAGCGCTTTAGTCCGCATCGCACCAAAAACAATATGGTACAGGGTAAAATGACGGCAGGCGATATGCTGACAGATTTATTTTTAGAGATTGATTATGAGCTTGATGAGTTATTGGATGAGCTGCATCAAACCGTTTTAAATCGTCTTGCCTCGACACATCGTTATGTCAAGAGTCGCACGCAAAGCTAGCGTATTTTATAAAATAAAAGATTATCCAAAAACATAACAGACTCAATGTATAACAATATAAGGCTTTAACAGAGCCTTATTTTTTTGTTTAATAAAAGCATTGCTAAACAATAAAATTGACGACACCAAAATCGCCTAGCTTAAAATACTGATTAAAATAATAAGAAATTTGCCAAACTATTCTGTCAAACAATAAGGACAACCTGATGACCCAAGTGACTGCTATGTTAGTGATGTTTGTACTATACGGAGTGCTGCCGGCCGCTGGGTTATATCTGGGGTATCGTGGTATTAAGAAAGTCACCGCTCCCAAAATGCTGGAATATACTGCCATGCCGCAACTGGGCTATATACCAGAAAAGAGCCTACCCGTTGAAGTCAAAACAGCACTCGACCAAATCAATCGAAAAGGTGAGAAGCTACGTGTCATCTATGGTGATACCAATAATGACGGCAAAATAGACGATAAAGACACCATCAATGAAACTTATATCATGATCCAAAATCTGATGGACAGACACGTACCACAAGCAGTGGCAGATTATCGCCGCTTGCATGACTTAGATGTGACAGATGGCGCGCGTGCCGATACCACTAAGATTAAACATTCAGATGTCACTGGCAAACAAGCATTGTTAGAAGTGCTTAAGACGATCAACACACAGTTTGATGACTTACTCAATGCCTCATACCATCAAGATGGCCAAAAACTGCTCGCGACCAATCGCTATCTGCAAACGCGTTTTGATCATCCAAATGTGGATTCAACAATGCAGCCGCTGAGTAATCTCAGTAAGGAAACAGAGGCTATTGAGTCACCTACTTTGAGTAGCACGGATGTGAAAAATCCAGTAGCAGAAGATATTAAACGCTAAATGCCAACGATAAGTAGTCATACATAGAATTGAGTGATAAGTAGCGAGCAGTTATGAGTATATTAATAGGCATCGGTATTGTAACGACCGTCACGACTTTTTATCTAGGTAGAAAAGGCTGGCATGCATTGCACAAAGCGGTCGGTATTACTCCAGGTGTGCTTATATATCAAGATGATCATGCGCCATTGTCACTGGCTACGTTAAGTTGGGAGCAGCTTAACTTGAATAAAAAGCACTTAAAAAGCTTGTCAGATCAGCAGCTACGGCAGCTACGACGTATCGATCAAAAAGTGAATAGCTATCAAGCTTATCAGGCAGTATTACAAGCTCAACATAAAACACCTGCTATAACAGAAGCAAAGTTTGTATTGAATAAAATGCTGCAAACTCGGCTACCCGAAATGCTAGCCACTCACTACCAATTAACAAATATAAATGTCACTAATGAGAATAGTGAAAAGAGGTTAGAGGCTAGTGAGTTATTGCAAAGTGTTTTAGATAATATCGAACAGCGGTTGGATAGACTACTGGCACAAATGGACGAGGAGCAGCTACAAGCGCTGCGGGTTATGAAGCATTACATTAATAGCCACGATAGCTGAGCCATTATTTTTATACTGAGCAACTGTGACGCCTGTAAAAGAGACACGAAAAAAGCGGTCAATGATGAATAGTCATTGACCGCTTTTTTTATGTTTATTCTAAATCTATCAAAAACTTAGAATAATGTTAAATAAACTTAACTAGCGTTTATCGTTGCGATCACGGGTATTACGTGTACCGCGGCTGGCAGGGCTAGCACTGCTTTTAGGCTTCGCGCTGCTGTTGCGATTGTCGTTACGAGTGTCCGTACGACGTGCTTTAAGTGGCTTATTTCTGATACGCTCTTGCTTTTCTTTAGCCGCGCCATGTAGACCTGTGCCATAACGTGGGCGTAAGCTCACCAAATCGGTCAATGTATTGATCTCTTTTTTATCGAGCTCTAAGAAACGACCTGTACGTAACTCTTTTGGTAAGGCGATTGTACCGTAGCGTGTACGCAATAGGCGGCTAACTTTCAGACCTTGTGACTCAAATAAACGACGTACTTCACGGTTACGACCTTCTTTGAGTTGGACGTGATACCACTTATTAACGCCTTCACCGCCGCCTTCTTTGATATCGTCAAACTGTGCCATGCCATCTTCTAACATAACACCAGCAGTCAAAGTACGGGCGATATCAGGAGTCACTTCACCCAACACACGAACGGCATATTCACGCGTCACTTCGCTAGAAGGATGCATCAGGCGATGCGCCATCTCACCATCATTGGTAAATAATAGTAAGCCAGTTGAATTGATATCCAAACGTCCAACCATGACCCAGCGATCATGAGTGAGCTTTGGCAAGCGCTCAAATACAGTCGGACGACCTTCTGGATCCTTGGCTGAGCAGACTTCACCTTCAGGCTTGTAATAAGCGATCACTCGGCGACGCTTCTCATTTTCGGCAGTATATTTGATCTGACGACCATCCACACGAATTTCATCGCCTGGTGTGACACGGTCACCAATCGTTGCTGGACCATTATTAACAGATACGCGACCTGCTTTAATCACTTCTTCCATTTGGCGACGTGAACCAAGTCCCATACGGGCTAGCGCTTTTTGTAACTTTTCATCTTTCATATTAATGTCCTTGAGTCGGTGGGTTTACATTTCTCAATGTATAAAATTAGAGCGGCTATTCTACGCTATTTTAACAAAATTAGCACGCAAACGCATGCTTACTACTGATAGTAATTCAAGCTAAAGCATACCTAGCAGATAAAAGTTTGTCAGAGATGCGCATGATATACGAGATAAGTCGTCAATGAATCATTGCAACAAGCCGTTTTTAGATAACAAATACTTACACTTTGAAAGCGACAAGAAGAGGATATGATCAATAATTGTTGAATTTTATTCGGAGTGTAAATGGTGTATTTTTGCCAGCGATATTTATGAATGCATCTGAATAACATATTTGGGGCAATGGGCTAACTAATTATAACTACAGTATAGAACAACTATATTTTTTATAAAAATACTTATAAATCATATGTTAATACTCTTACTAAGCAAAATTTTATTAATTGTTTCATAAGAATTTATAAATATTGCGTTGTCTATAGTTTAGGAGTATATTCAATAAATACATTCTTTTTTATGAATATATAGATGCATTAGAGTGGTTTGGTTTGATTCACAAATATAAATATGAGTAACTGTTATGGTTTATAAATATTTCATTTTTGTACACAGACGCTTCTTGACAGTAAGTATATCTTGCTTATTTTTGATGGGGTTACTGACTGGTTGTACCATTAATTCAGGACTTCAGTCAGGAGTATTACCAGAATCTGGTACTTTTACTGCAGAAAACGGTTTGCAGTTTCATATTCAGCCGTTGAGTCTGGCGACCTTGCCCCGCACAGTAGCACCCATGCCCAATCAAGACCTCTATCATCTAATCAAAACTTCTGGACGAGTCAGCTATGGCATCTCGAAAGGGGATACGCTCAATATTATCCTTACCAGCTATCCAGATATTAACGCCTCAACTGCCAGCCTGACCGTTGATCAACAAGGTTTTATACAGTTTCCGTTGATAGGCCGTATTCAAGCCAGTGGTATGAGCGTACCGCAATTCACCACAGTGCTACAAAGTAAGCTACAGCGTTATCTCAAGTACTCAGATCCACAGGTGAAGATTATTAATTACCGTGGTAGTAAGTTCTTTGTGGATGGGGCAGTAAAGCAATCTGGAGAGTTTGCTATTGCGGATGTACCGATCTCAGTATATGGGGCCATCTCTATGGCAGGTGGTACAACTGAGACTGGCGATTCCAATAATATCGTACTGAATCGTCAAGGTAACAGCTATAACTTAGGACTTCAATCGTTACAACAGATGGGATTGTCTGCCAATCAAATATACCTACGGGATGGCGACTCTATTCACGTCAACAGCCAAAGCCGTAATAAAGTCTATGTACTGGGAGAGTTTGGAAAGATTGAGCCAGTTGCTATTCCTGAGCAAGGACTGAGCTTAGCGCATGTGCTGGGCGAGTCAAACGGGTTGGATTCCAATACCGCCAATGCGGCTAAGGTATACATCGTTCGCGATAACCCACAGTACCAATACACCAATATTTACTATGTCGATATGCAGAGCATCACGAGTTTGGCGTTAGCTAGCCGTTTTAATATGCAGGCCAATGACATACTTTATGTTGACCCAACAGGCTTGGCACGCTGGAACCGTATTATTAGCGCGATACTGCCATCAACTTCTGCAATCAATGTAATCTCAGGACTATAGGTATCAGTTATGGACGCATTTGATAACATTTTAGTCATTTGTATTGGCAATATCTGTCGTAGCCCGATGGCAGCTGCTCTATTGACTGAGCGCTATTCTGACAAACATATCGAGTCTGCGGGTTTGTCAGCACTCATAGGGCACTCTGCGGATACAACAGCGATTGAATTAATGGCTAGGCACGATATAGACATAAGCTCGCATGTTACCAAGCAAATCAGCGAAACGCTGGTGAGAGAGGCAGATTTAATTTTAACGATGACAACCGAGCAAACCAAATGGATTGAAAGTCGTTGGCCATACTGCCGTGGTAAAACGTTTCGAATCGGTTGTTGGCTGCATAAAGATATTATCGACCCTTACCAGCTTGACGTTGGAGTATTTGAGATCAGTAGACAAGATATTGTCGATAGTCTTGAGCAATGGAATGACAAGATTAGTGACGCGACGCCAATCCAAACTTCGACGCTAAGCGAGTGCTATTAAGCGATCAACATTGAATGATGAGTATATGGTTATGAATAATATAGATTCAAAAGACCTATCAATGCCTATGGGCGAAAAAGACAATGACAACATCGACTTAATGGCGCTGGTCTTGGTTTTGATGCGTGGCTGGAAAATCATCGCACTCATGGCATTACTAGGGTTCTTGATAGGCTTTCTGTATACCCGCTATGTCAATCCAACTTTCCAGTCGGACGCGCTGATACAGATCGAAGAAAACACGCAAGGCGTAGAGGCGCTTGGTGAAAATATCTCGGGTTTGGTCAAAGAGGAAACAAGTAAAGCAGAGACAGAGGCCGAACTCATACGTTCGCGCATGATATTAGAGCCTGTGGTTGATTTATTGAATTTACGTACTCGACTGACAGATCCCAATATTGGATATATCGATAGAATAAAAAACAATCGTATCGATACGCAAATAAACACTCCTGATAGTGTGTCGCTCAACACGGGAAACGGTCTAGTACAAATTGAGCAATTTGATGTAGCACCTGAGTATCTTAACCAATCCTTTACGTTGATCAGGTCTGCAACGGGGTTCGTCTTGAGCAATGGCTTTGATGAATTTAAAGGTCAACTTGGTCAGCCGCACCAATTTGAAGGACTGAATGGTCAGATTAATATCAAGGTGACTGAGCTACCAACGGATAGCTATCCTATTAATATTACTAAACAGACGTTAAAGACCACGACAGATGCTATCAATAGCACTTTGTCTGTTGAAGAAAGAGGGGATCAAACCAGTATTATTCAACTGTCTATGATAGGCACCAACCAGCAGCAAATTACTACCATACTCAATCAGATAGTCCAGTCTTATGTCGATCAAAACCAATCCCGTGGCTCGGAAGAAACGACCAAAACCCTTGCCTTTATGGAAACGCAAATTCCAGCATTAAAAGAAAAGCTAGAAACCTCTGAAGCGCTATTCAATGATTTTCGTAAAAAATATGGCACTATTGATGTGGGTAAAGAAGCAGAGCTTTTATTGAATGAAAAGTCTCGAATCGGTGAACAGCTCAATGACCTCAAGCTCAAAAAAGCAGATCTGACGACCTATTACACTGAAGAGCATCCAATGGTCATTCAGATAAATGAGCAGCTCAAAGTACTGAATAGTCGGACGCAAGCAATAGACAATACCGTTGCTGGCTTGCCTGAAATCCAGCGAGAGTTTTTGAAACTATCAGAAGATACAGCACTCAACAGAGAAATCTATCTGACACTGCTCAAAAATTATGAACAGCTCAAAATCGTTGAAGCCGGTCAAGTTGGTTATGCTCGTATTTTGGACAGACCAACCAGCACCTTTGATGCCATAGCACCAAACAAACTGCAGATCATTATGCTAACTGGGCTTATAGGCACCATGCTTGGGGTAATATCGGTTCTACTCAAAAACCTAATTCGAAATGTTGTAAAAGATCCGGAGCATTTGGAGGCCAAAACAGGCATACCTGTCATCGCGACGATTCCACGTTCCCCCTCAATATCTAAGCTCGGTAAAAACAAAAAAAATACCGATCGTATGCTTGCTCATGTGGATCACAACGGCTTAAGTTACGAAGCAATCAAAAGTTTGAGGACAAACCTTATATTTGGGATGCCGGTAGGAGCGGTAGCTGGACAGTCTGCCAAAGTGATACTGATCACAGGAGAGAGTCCGGGTGTCGGCAAGTCTTTTATTACTGCTAATCTGGCAGAGGTGTTCTCACAGCTTAACAAAAAGATTTTGGTCATTGATGGGGACATGCGCTTAGGAGAGTTACACAAAATGTTTGGCATGAGCCAGCATGAAGGTTTGGCTGATTATCTACTACAGGATGAAAGGGACCTTGTCCCAGTAAGCGAACCGCATATCAATACTGATATCTCTAAATTGAATCTCGAAAGCTTTATTCAACCAACTGGTATGAAGCATATTGATTTCATATCGCGAGGGCGACAGTCTCATAACCCTACATCATTACTGACAGGAGAGAGCTTCAATCATTTGATGGCAGGGTTGAAAAAGCAGTACGACTATATTGTTATTGATGCGCCACCAATACTAGCGGCTTCAGATGCCATGGTATTAGGGCAATATGCAGACAAAGTACTACTTGTCACTAAGTTCAATCATTCAGTAGAAGGACAACTGATTTATGCCATCAAACAGATGAGCAGAGCCAATGTACAGGTAGATGGCATCGTTCTCAACGATGTACGTCAGAGCATTATAAATAAGTATAGTTATAACTACCATTATGCTTATGGACATACCCAGTAACTTGTTTTTTTACGGCTGCTTCTCATGAGTAACATAACTTAAGTAGGTGAGTCTTATGTTTATAAAAACAGAGTTCAACGAAGCTTATCAGGCGCCCAATGACGTGAGTCGATGGTCGAAGCGTGTGGCTCTGTATTTATTGTCATTACCACGGTTTGCCAAGTGCTCTATATTATTTAGCATAGATTTTGCAATCTCGATACTTTGCTTATTCTCTGCATTGGCGTTACGACAAGGTTATATTGACTATCATATCAGCCTTGCTGGATTGGTGTTTTACGCACTTATTCCAGTGGCTAGCTTGTATTTGATAGGTTTTTATAAGAGCGCCTCTAGAGGGTTTTTTGATGCCGCTATGGGACGTATATTACAGTTATTCCTACTACTTATTATTGTCTATGAGCTCATTATTTATTCAAATATAGTGGCGACAATGCCGCGCTCAGCACCAATCATATTTTTATTTCTATTTTTTATTTGGTTATGGAACAGTCGGCTAGCGATACGTGGACTGCTGACACGATCAAAAAGATCAGATGAGCAGAAGGGCTTAGACAGTTGCTGCGACAACGTGATTATTTATGGTGCTGGAGAAGCTGGTAGAGAGCTATTAGAAAGCTTGAGACACTCTCATAAATATAATGTGATGGCATATATCGATGATGATCCACAGCTAACCGGCGCTTATCTGCATGGCAAAAGAATCTATGCTGCTCATGCTCTGCCTTGGCTCATTGAGAAATGTGATGTCGCACAAGTGATTTTAGCGATTCCATCTATGAGTCGTCTGCGCAAAAAGCAAATTATGGACAGCCTAGCCAGTATATCGGTCAAGATAAAGGATCTGCCAAGCTTGCGAGAGCTTGCTGATGAGAGAGTGACCGTCAGTCATATACGGCCAGTTGACATATTAGACGTACTCGAAAGAGAAACTGTCGAACCAGTCGCAGAACTACTGCAAAAAAATATCACTGGTAAAAATATTCTTGTTACAGGCGCTGGTGGCTCTATCGGTAGCGAGTTGTGTCGACAAATAATGAAAAACAAACCTTCATGTTTAGTGTTATACGAACAGTCCGAGTATGCCTTATATACGATAGATCAGGAGCTTAGGAAGCAAATAGCAGATGATAGCAATTGTCGTAATATTGAGATTGTTAGTATCATCGGGAGCGTGGGCAACGAAAAAAAATTAATTAGTATATTCAAAAATAGCCATATAAATACGATTTATCATGCGGCAGCCTACAAACATGTGCCTATTGTGGAGTCTAATCCTTTTGAGGGAACCATTAATAATACCAAAGGCACGTACCATTGTGCTCGTGCTGCGATACGGGCAAACGTCGAAACCTTTGTATTGATCTCTACTGATAAAGCAGTGCGACCAACCAACGTGATGGGCGCATCCAAGCGCTTGGCTGAATTGGTTTGCCAAGGGTTTAGCCAAAGCAACAGTAAAACTTGTTTTAGCATGGTGCGCTTTGGCAATGTTTTAGGTTCCTCAGGCTCTGTCGTACCATTATTTACCAAACAGATTGAGCAGGGTGGTCCGATCACCATCACGCATCCAGAAATAACTCGCTACTTCATGACCATTCCAGAAGCGGCCAGCCTCGTCATCCAAGCAGGTGCAATGGCATTTGGCGGTGAAGTATTTGTACTAGATATGGGTGCACCAGTCAAAATCGTTGATCTTGCCAAGCGTATGATTCGTTTGACAGGGTGTGAGCTAAAAGATGCGAGCAACCCAAATGGTGACATCGAAATTGTCTTTACAGGATTGAGGCCCGGCGAGAAGCTCTATGAGGAGTTGATTATCGGTGAAGACAACATCGAAGCTACGTTTCATCCACTCATCATGCAAGCTATGGAGCATAGCTATCCTTTAGAAGATATCGAGACTATTTTATTTGAATTTATCGCAAGAGCAAAACAGCAAGATACTGAATGGTTGAAAGAACAGTTTAGAACCTTTGTCGAAGGCTACCAAGAAGGCGATAACACTGAAATTGAAAAGAAAAATATAGAACAATTAGAGGTGGTTGGTTAAGGGGTAGTAGTGATATTAAGTAGGGGTGTTAAATAGCAGTTATAGGATTGGTCTACATCATATATTCCAAGGGATTAGAGCATTGATACCTTGATATTTAGCTTTTCCACTAAACAGGCTGTAGTTGAGTAAACCATGTTAAAAGTAATTAAACAGCTGTTTTCACTGCTAACAGATAAGCAGTTAAAACAATTTTATATATTACAAGTGCTAGTAGTCGTGATGGCTTTTACGGAGCTATTGGGGATTGCTTCTATAGCGCCATTCATGGCGCTGGTCGGTGATATCAGTATCTTAAAAACGAATACAGTTTTTTCTGAAATATACCAATTTTCTGGCTTAAATAATCCAACAGACTTTTTGTTCTATAGCGGTTTTTTCGTTCTGATTATGTTGACGGTTTCTACTATAGTCTCAATGTTTACCATTTGGAAATTATCGATTTTTGGCGCTCGTATCGGTACAGAGATTGCTGATCTCTTATATACATATTATATGCAGCAAAGCTGGCAGTTCCATGCAAGTAGTAGTAGCGCACAGCTGACCAAGCAAGTATCTACAGAGGCTGCGCGAATCAGTATTGGAATTATGCAGCCACTTGTACAGATGAATGCAAAGATCGTTTTGGCCGCTTTTATCTCTATTAGTATCGTCATCTACGACCCTCTAATAGCCATTTTGGGATTGGTTATATTTTCATTAGCATATTTTTTACTTTATAGCTTGGTTCGTGAAAAGCTCGCCGTAAATGGAGATAAATTGTCAGAGATCTCTACTGAACGTTTCAGGCTCATGAATGAAGGTTTTGGCGGTATCAAAGACGTATTACTATTGGATCGCAGCCATGATTTTATAGAAAGCTTTCAAAACAGTGGCAAAGTGTTTGCGCGAGCTCAAGGAACCAATATAGCTATTAGCCAAGTACCACGTTACTTCATAGAACTTATAGCTTTTGGTGCGATGATTTCTTTGGTATTGCTATTAATAAAGTTACATGCTGGTAATTTAGGAGAAGTCTTACCTATTTTGGCAGTTTATGCACTTGCAGCGTTTAAATTACTGCCCGCATTACAGCAAATTTATTCTAGTGTTTCCCAAATCAAAGGAAATATAGCAGCTTTTGAAGCGGTCAAAGAAGATTTAGAGCGCGCATTTAATAATCAAAAACCTATAAATAGTGGTTCATCACCTATACCAATATACCTAAGAAAAAGCATCGTTTTAAAAGATATTGAGTTCAGTTATCCAGGTAAACATAGAGTGGCAATAAACGGCGTCAACATGAACATTCCAGTGAATAGCGTGATTGGCTTGGTAGGTTCGTCAGGCTCTGGTAAGTCTACCTTGATAGATTTATTACTTGGCCTACTGACACCGCAACAAGGCAGTTTGTATATAGATGATACCCGTATTACCGCTACAAATAAGCGGGCATGGCAGGACTTGTTAGGGTTTGTACCGCAAAGTATTTTTTTGAGTGAAGGAACGATTGCGGAAAATATTGCTTTTGGTATTCCCAAAAAAGACATTGCGTTGAACAAAGTGAATAGAGCACTGATTTTAGCCAACTTATCTGAGTTAGTGGCGCAGCTACCAGATGGTATCAATACAAAAGTAGGCGAGCGTGGCGTTCAGTTGTCAGGGGGTCAGCGTCAACGTATCGGTATTGCACGAGCACTTTATCATGAGGCAGAAGTTCTAGTTTTTGATGAAGCAACCAGTGCGTTAGACGGTATTACAGAAAAGATAGTAATGGATGCCATTCATGAATTTAGCGGTCAAAAAACCATCATTATGATTGCCCATCGCCTAAAGACGGTCGAAAAATGTGACCTTATCTACTTTATGGAACAAGGAAAAATCATTGATTACGGCACTTACCAAGAGCTTGTGGTACGTAATCTGAAGTTTAAGGAAATGGCTAAGCATGCCTAGACTTGATGTACTTTTATAGGGATATGATTATGTCTGATTTTATAGTTAGCAGTATCAAATTAAGAGATTCTGGAAAGGGGGTTTTGTACTCATATGAAGTCTCAGACAGTATAAAAAAATTCTTCAAAGAACCTTTTTTTATTGACTATGACGTCAGTGTCGAAGACGTACCAGATAGTATTTTGATTATCCCATTATTAGCAAATGTATTACCAATATCTTGGTTGGTTGGCTTCAACATAACGGTTGATTCACTTGATGAGCAATTTTATCAAGCGGCATTAGAGATTAAGAAAGTCTTTATAGAAGAGTTTCCAGAGATATCAAATAAACAATCTAATATTATTTTTAGTCAATTAGAGCGTAATCATGCAGAGATCAAAAAAGATGCAATGTTATTTAGGGCGTGTCTTCAATTGGATAAGGCATAAATAATAGTTACAATACCGCATCTATTGAAACGATGCGAGCAATAC
>NZ_JBHZRK010000018.1:0-57757 GCF_043641605.1 Psychrobacter piscatorii
GAAGAGGGTGGTCGTCACACACCATTCCTAAACGGCTATCGTCCACAGTTCTACTTCCGTACCACTGACGTAACTGGCGCAATCCAATTACAAGACGGTACTGAAATGGTCATGCCTGGTGATAACGTTGAGATGGGCGTAGAGCTTATCCACCCAATCGCTATGGACAAAGGTCTTCGCTTTGCTATTCGTGAAGGCGGCCGTACTGTAGGCGCTGGTGTTGTTGCTAACGTATTGAACTAATCCTTAAGGCTCAGCAATGAGATTATGAATTAGTCATAAAAAAGCCATCCTATCTAGGGTGGCTTTTTTTATTGGTATTGGAAAAGGGTTAGTTACTTATCTATATAATTATATTTTCATATCACTGGATCATTAATCGATAAACGTGCGATAAGATTTATGTATACAATTTCAGCATAATAAAAGGACAGTCATGTTTCTGATAGAAGCTTTATCAACCAATACAGCAGAGCTTGAACAAGCGGTTCAAGCCGTAGCGAATATCGAAGTTATCGTCCAGCCGCAAGACGCGTGGAGTTACCAGACTTTGCTCGAACTGCTTGAGCAAGACAGCATTAATATGCTGGTAGTGTACATACAAGATAAAAGTACAAAGAGCAACGTAATTGGTTACTGCTTATATCAAATGGTGTTTGAGCAAGCAGAAATTTTACGTATTGGCACGCATCCTGATTATCAACGACAAGGCATTGCTTCACAGACTATTGATAAGTTGCATAAAGTATTGCAGAGTAATCAGGTGGAGAATTTGTTGTTAGAGGTGCGAGCAGACAATCATGCTGCAATAGCACTATATGAGCGGCAAGCATTTGCAGTCATTCATAGACGAAAAGGCTATTACCAGTCACCGAATCAGCCCGCAGTTGATGCACTCATCATGCAACATGTCTATGGTGAGTGAAGAGAGTAAATTCTTATTAGGAGTGATAAGCGTAGTTTCTTTAAAGATAAATTACTTATCTCAACTAACGTTATCGTGTTTAACTTGATGGTATTTTCTTTTTACAGATATTAGTGTCTAATTGATAGTTGCTGTCTGCTTTCATCCGTGCAAGAACGTCTATACGCTCGCTCAATAACTCTACCATCACGCTTATATTGGCTTGCTGTTTTCTGACTTGTTCTAGCTTTTGCTGAGTCAGCATGAGCTGCAAATCAATATCCAATTGGCCATCATAGTAGTCGTTTAAGCTGTTTTTGATTTCAGTGAGGGTAAAGCCGATGGCTTGCGCGCTTTTGATTAGCTCAATACGCTCGACACACTCGGGATGAAACTCAGTATATAAACGTGAGCCTGCTTGACGCTTACGTGACCTTAGTAGGCCTAACTGCTCATAATGACGCACGGTGTCTTTGGTTGTATTGGCTTTTGCTGCCAGCTCTCCGATTAGCAGAAATGAGGTATCAAGCGCCATAAAATTCTCTTAACTCTTTAGCTTTTGTAGATTTCATAATTGATGCTGCCAAGGATTTGTCGTATCGAGAAGGGATACGGCCAATGGTTTGTGAGAATTATTGTGCCAATTGATGGAGCGACTGCTTATTAAGCGGTCTAATTGAGCAAGAAAGTCAGGACGCGGTAGAGTGGTGGCACCCAAGCTCATGAGATGATCATTAGGTAACTGGCAGTCGACAAGTGCAACATGACTTTGCTCACACAATCTCATCAATCCCCAAAACGCGAGTTTTGACGCATTAGAGGCACGATGAAACATGGATTCGCCAAAGTAGATACCGTTTATTTTTAGCCCATACAGTCCGCCAATGAGCTGACCTGTCTCATCCCACACCTCAATGCTATGGGCAAAGCCTTGCGCATGCAGTGTGGTATAGGCCTCAATCATCTCTTCATGAATCCAAGTGTGTTCGCCTTCGGGCAGGTCATTATTAAGACCATCGCTACGCGGCAGACTACAGGCGTGTATGACGTCGTCAAACGCTTGATTGAGCGTCAATTGCCAACGCACGCGACTTGCTTGCTTGCGCAGGGACTTACTCGGTTGATAATCAGATGGGACGATCACACAACGCGGCTCAGGACACCACCAAGCGATAGGCTCATCTTCATTGAACCAAGGAAACAGTCCCTGTGCATAAGCAGATACCAATGTATCGGGTGCAAGATCGCCACCCATTGCGACAATGCCAATGCCATCAGGATCGATAGAGATAGGATCAGGAAAGTCATAACGCCCAAGACTCTTTAAAGTCTCAGGCGTGATGTATTGATGGTTATCGTTGAGCTGTATGAAGTTATTCATTTAGTCTTCTTGATCAGCAGTCAGGGTTGAGGCATACGTATGGTCTTTCGCCGTTGCCTCACCGATAGCATCTAAGTACTTCTCAGCATCCAGCGCTGCCATACAGCCAGTACCAGCAGAGGTAATAGCTTGACGATAGACATGATCAGCCACGTCACCTGCGGCAAACACACCTTCGATACTGGTTTGCGTGGCATTACCATTAAGGCCACTATTGACGACCAGATAGCCATCTTTCATATCCAATTGACCTTTGAACAGGTCGGTATTAGGCTTATGACCGATGGCGACAAACATACCCATTGTATCTAGTTGTTTGGTGCTGCCATCAATCATTGATTCGATAACGACACCATTGACGCCCATGTCATCACCGACGACTTCTTTGACTTGATGGTTCCATTCGATTTTGACGTTACCGTTTTTGGCTTTTTCAAACAGCTTGTCTTGTAGAATTTTTTCAGAGCGTAAGCTATCACGGCGATGCACTAAAGTGACTTCAGAAGCAATATTAGAGAGGTATAAGGCTTCTTCAACGGCTGTATTGCCACCGCCAATCACGGCGACTTTTTGATCTTTATAAAAGAAACCGTCACAAGTGGCACAAGCGGATACGCCAAGCCCTTTAAATTTGGTTTCTGATTCTAGACCTAGGTACTGAGCAGAGGCACCTGTTGAGATAATCAAGGCATCACAAGTGTAGGTGCCGTTGTTACCTGACAGCTCAAAAGGGCGTACATTCAAGTTAACATCATTGATATGGTCATAAACCAATTCTGTACCAAAACGCTCAGCATGTGCTTTCATACGCTCCATTAATGCAGGACCAGTCAAATCATGCGCATCGCCTGGCCAGTTATCGACTTCAGTGGTGGTGGTTAATTGGCCACCCACTTCCATACCCGTTACCATGACAGGTTTGAGGTTGGCGCGTGCTGCATAGACCGCAGCAGAGTAACCAGCAGGGCCTGAGCCTAAAATGATGAGCTTTTCGTGACGTGGAGCAGTAGTGTCAGTTGCCATGAGTTGTTCCTTTCTAAATATACGAATGAAAAATATGAGTGATAAATATAATAAAAAAACGTCAAGCGTTGCTACTAATATGGTTTTTCTAATTGCTGTGTGATAATAACATAAGGGTAGATAGCAAGAAGTGCAAGTTTGCTAAAACAAACACAGCTATCATTAGAATCAAAGCATAATAACCTTGAAATACTCGTGCTAGAAACAGCTGGTATTTTATAGGGTCTACATAAAATTGTTAGCAGTATTCTGTTAGTAACTTTTGGATTATTCGCAAATTTTTTGCGCAAATCGTACATTGATTTACTTTCTTGCACGCTTTCTTTATAAGAGTGTCGCCACTGTACCTATGTATTTGTTATTATAAGAAGTTATGCCAAGTGTGGCAGAGCTTAAGCGATGACTGCTATGCTCAGGCCTTTTGAGACGCGAATCTCAACCAAACACTTTGCTAGGTACCTTTATATGTCAGCATTTTATGTCAGCATGATTAGACTTAGTCATGCACTGGCGACCATTTAGTATTAACAACAAGGCAGATTTTACGTGATATCAGCACCGCTTATTGAGTATTTAAAAAAGGGAATATTTACCCTCCTTGGGTTAATACTGGCTGTTTATTTGTTTGTTATTTTGATGACTTACACAGGCAATGATCCTAGCTGGTCGCACATCAGTAGTGATATGACGACTATTAACAATATGGGTGGCCAGACGGGCGCTTGGTTGTCCGATTTGCTCTATAGCTTTTTTGGCTATGGTGCATGGTGGTTTTTAGCGTTTGTGGTTTATGAGTCTATCCTTATTTGGTGGGACAATAAGCCGACGTTTTGGCTCATGCGACTGGTTGCTTATGTGTTTTTGCTGTTGAGTGCCAGTGCATTATTTGCACAACTGGTTGCCTTGGTTCAGCAGGTAGCCAATCCTGCCTCAACGGGACTTGAGGGCGTGGCTGGCGGTATCATCGGTCTTGAGTTGCAGGAACGCTTGGCACAGTTGTTATCGCAGTGGGGGAGTGTGGTTTTCTTGGCGGTATTTGTCGTGATTACGGCTACCTTTGCCTTTAACATCCATTGGCTTGCTATATATCAGAAGATTACAGCATTATCTTGGCTTGGCTCAGGGTTGAAAAATAAAGACACCGCTCAAGCGGATCAACAAAGTAATGTCTCACAAAACGCTGATAACATCCCAGAAAACAATCCCAATCAAACAGCTGAGTATGAGCAGCTGCCACTTGAGTTGCAATCAGCTGACGATGCGAATGGTGCTCACGCAGTAGATAATAGTGGCAGATTCAGCAATGTATTGTCAGATTTTTTGTCGACGTCAGGATTGGCTGATAGTGTGAAAGCTTCTATGGCGACAGCAAAAGCAGCCGCTACGTCTAGCGATGAAAAAAGTGAGCCACAATACGCGGCCGCAGCGAGTGCTAATGCTACGGCTGGTAGTACAGTCAGTGGCACAAACACATCGGCGATATCAAATCCTATCGTAGCGCCTGCCCGTAAAGTCGAGCCAAGCTTTGCATGGAATGACGCAAATACGGTTGATGATTTGCTCGCGCGTGAGCAGATGGCTTATAGCACTAACAGCATAGATAATTCTACTGTGCCTAACTATGCACAGAGTGAAGTCGTCACTGACGTGTCACTAGAAGAAGCGGTACAAACCTCGGTAGCAGCACCAAAGGTAGAAACAGAAACTCAATCAGATTTATCTAATCAAGAACTAGCTACTCAATCCTCAATGGATGAATCAGCGAATGCTCAAGCTGTCAATCAAGCTATTCCTGAGCCAGAAGACTCTTATCCAGATGATACAATGGGAAATGTCGATAAGTTAGCAGAAGCATGGTTGGCTGAGCATGGCAATATATCAGAAACTGTTGCGCAAGCGCCATCTGCTACTGCTGAGGAAACTAATGTCATTAATCAAGCTCCGCAAGAAGAGCTATCAAGACCTACGTCAGACACCACTAATAGCATTCTAAGTGACGATTCTTATGGGTTCTCTGATGCACAGGCCGAACTATTACAACGTAATGAACGTAATGAGTCGTCGCCCGTACCTGAGGCCACAATGGCTCAGTCATCGGTAGAAATGGATGCATCGGTATCAGCAATTTCGGATATGACACCGACCAATACGCCGCCTGCCAATCCAAAAGCCGCACCGACTGTGGAAGCGGTCAGTTCGGCCTCAAATACGCAGCCTGTGGCTCCAGCTAAACCTTCTGTCAGCTTTGCGGTGCCAGAAGGTGATAGTAGTAACCATATCACTGACATGATGCCGGAGGAAGATAGTACTGACGACATCAGTGCACCCGTTATGCCGCATATCAGTGATGATGCGGCGTTCAGTCAAAAATCACGCTCGATGCAGACGGCTGCCTATCGCAGTAGCCTAACTCCTATTCCAGCAGTGTCTATATTGGACAAGCCTGACCCTGACCGTAAGCCTAGCTATACCATTGCTGAGCTTGAGCAATTATCTGAGTTGTTAGAAATCAAGCTCCAAGAGTTCAATGTAAAAGCCAACGTCGTCAACGCTATTCCAGGGCCTGTCGTGACTCGCTTTGAAGTCGAGCTTGCTGCTGGTGTAAAGGCCAGTAAAGTCACTGGTATTTCGCGTGACTTGGCGCGCTCATTATCGATGGCCTCATTGCGTGTGGTCGAGGTCATCCCTGGTAAGCCGTATATCGGTATCGAAGTGCCCAATAAGAAACGTGAAATGGTGCGCTTGATTGAACTATTGAATACCGAAAAGTTCAAAGATCCTAAAGCACAAATCAGCATGGCGATGGGTAAAGACATCGGTGGCAACCCTATCATTACTGATCTTGCTCGCGCACCGCACATGCTGGTTGCTGGTACCACAGGCTCTGGTAAATCCGTACTGGTCAACTCGATGCTATTATCAATGTTACTCAAGTACACACCCAATGAGCTACGCCTGATCTTGATTGATCCAAAGCAGCTCGAGCTGGCTAACTATAATGATATTCCACATCTACTAACGCCCGTAGTCACCGATATGACCGAGGCCGCTAGCAGCTTGTCATGGTGCGTGGCCGAGATGGAACGTCGTTATCAGCTAATGAGCTTACTCAAGGTTCGTAAGCTCAATGAGTTTAATAAAAAAGTCATCGCGGCAGAAAAGTCAGGCAATCCAATGCTTGATCCTTTATGGCGACCGAATGACAGCGTAAGTATCAGCCAAGCGCCAAAACTCAAAACCCTACCGATGATTGTTATTGTCGCGGATGAGTTTGCCGATATGATTATGCAGGTGGGTAAACAAGCCGAAGAGCTGATCACGCGCTTGGCGCAAAAATCACGTGCGGCTGGTATTCACTTAATGCTAGCTACTCAGCGTCCATCAGTCGATGTCATTACGGGTTTGATCAAAGCCAACATTCCTGTGCGTGCCGCACTACGTGTGAACTCAAAAGTCGATTCACGAACGATCCTAGATAGTGGCGGTGCTGAAGACATGCTGGGTAACGGTGATATGTTGTTCTTGGGCCCAGGTCAGATTGAGCCAGATCGTGTACACGGTGCTTATGTCAGTGATGAAGAGGTCAACCGTGTCTGTGACGCATGGCGTGAGCGCGGTGCTCCGGACTATATTGATAACATGGCAGGTAATTTTGAATTGTCTAGTCCGGGCGGTGGTAGCACGGCTAATGCCTCTGGTGAGGACGATGACTTATATAATGATGCCGTCGCCTTTATTATGGAAACGCGTAAAGTATCGGCTTCTAGTATCCAGCGCAAATTTAGCATTGGTTATAACCGCGCGGCACGTATTGTCGACTCTATGGAAGAGGCGGGACTGGTCAGCTCGATGGGCAAAAGCGGTAAGCGTGAACTGTTGATGTAGTGCTTAGTATTAGGTTCATAATGAAAAAACGAGTCATGAAAGTGGCTCGTTTTTTTGTGAAAGAGATTTAAGATTAATTCATTCATAAACGAACAAGCTACCAAAACTTTCAAATGACCAGTGAGTTTGTTTATCAATTATAAGTCGTAGTTTTTTATAATAAACTGACAGTTATTGATGAAATAGATATTTGAAAAATCTTACTACAATTACTCTCCAAGGAAGGTCGGTTATGTTTAAAGAATATACCCAGTACGACGCACTCGCCTTAGCGGCGCTGGTTAACTCAGGTGAAGTGAGCGCAAAAGAGCTATTGGACGCAGCCGTTTATCAGGCCAATAAACTCAATCCTAAATTAAATGCTATTATTCACCGTTTCGATGAGCGCGCTTATAACGCTGCGCAGGCAGGGTTGCTATCTGGTGTGTTCAATGGCGTGCCTTATCTGCTAAAAGACTTGTCCTTTAGTTTCGCAGATGAGCCTATCACGATGGGTAGCCGCAGCGTCAATATCCTCTCAGAAAAAGACAGCGAAATCGTCAAACGCATGAAAGCGACAGGGGTCAATACCTTTGGTAAAACCAATACGCCTGAGTTTGGTTTGATTATCACCACTGAGCCAAAAGCACATGGTGCCACTCATAATCCCTTTAAAAAAGGCTACAGCTCTGGCGGCTCATCGGGTGGTAGTGCTGCAGCAGTGGCGAGTGGTATTGTGCCGATGGCAGGTGCTGGTGATGGTGGCGGATCGATACGGTTTCCGGCGTCTTGGTGCGGTGCGTTTGGCTTAAAACCAAGCCGTGGCCGTAACCCACTAGGTCCTAATCTTGGTGAAGGGTGGGATGGTGCAGTGGCCGATCATGTGATTACGCGTTCGGTACGTGACAGTGCCGCGATGCTCGATGCCACCAGTGGTGCGGAGATTGGTGCGCCTTATGTCATTGCGCCGCCAGACGGCACATTTTTGCAAGCGGCGATGCGTGCACCGCGACCATTAAAAATCGCTTTGCAGCAGCAGCCATTGATTGCCAATACCGTAGTAGACAAAGAAGTCCTTACTGTACTGGAACAAACCGCTAAGCAATTAGAGTCTATGGGTCATCAAGTAGTACCCGCTGAGCCAAACATCAATATCGAGCAGTTTTGGCATGACTTTATCGTCGTGGTCTGCGCGCATACCGCCTTTACGATTGACAGTATCGAGCGTGAGTTTGGGTCCGCCCATGTCAAAAACCTAGAGCCACAAACCTACAACATGGCGCTACTCGGACGTTCGCTATCAGCAGTGGACTTGGTTCATGCCAAACATGGTTGGCATAACAGTCAGTATCAAACGGGACTGTTATTAGAAACCTACGATATGATTTTGTCCCCGACAGTACCAACACCTGCGGTCAAACACGGCGTGCTACCACCTAGCCGTATGGATGAGATGATGATGCGTAGCGCTGGGGTACTGAATAAAGGGTTTAATATGGGCAGATATGCCTTTAGCTCGGGGATGATCGAAAAGCTAAGCGCACCTGTGCTAGGAAAAATGGGATTTACCTTGTTAGGGAATGTCACAGGATTGCCAGCTATGTCAGTACCCGTTGGCATGAGTAAAAAAGGCTTGCCAATTGGTATGCAACTTATCGGACGTATGAATGATGAAGCGACGCTATTTAGTCTGGCAGGTGAGATGGAGCGTGCGGGTTTATTTACCAAACCTGCTTTTGAGAAATAGGTTTGGTTTGTGTGCTTTAATTAGATAAGTAGGCACTAATAAATATGAGCTAATCAAAACGATAGATATCCATACCTAGGCTGTGGTGCGCCATGCTTTGATGAACAACCGAGACGCGCTGACCCGCACCTAACGCAAAAAACAATGGCAGCAAATGCTCGTCACTTGGATGAATATCTTTGTATTGTGGGTATTGCTGCCAGTCGAGGGCAGTGGGTATGTCTATCTTGAGCTGCTGGAGCAACCATTGCTTAAATCCTTTAGCAGCCTGATCGATGCTGTCGGATTCCCAGCGTAGCGCTTGTAAGTTGTGGGTGATATTACCTGAGCCAATAACAAGAATTCGCTCATCACGCAGCTGCGCGAGCTGCGCGCCCAATTGATAGCAAGCAATGCTATCGTAATGCTGCGGTAGTGACACTTGAACGATAGGCACATCTGCCTCTGGGTAAAGGTGTCTCAGCGGTGCCCAAACCCCATGATCACAGGCGCGCACAGGATTGACGCTACATGTGATACCGCGCGCGGTGAGCTGCTGAGCAAGCGTCTCAGCCAGTGCTGGTTGACCTGATGCAGGATACTGAAGCTCGTAGAGTTCTGGCGAAAAACCCGAAAAGTCATGCCACGTCTTTGGCTGCGGGTTACTGCTGATCTCAAGCTTTGCTGATTGCCAATGCGCCGACATAATAACGATAGCACGTGGTTTAGGTAAATTTTGCCCGATACGTGCCAATGCACTGGTCGTGGCAGATTGCTCAATCGCAAGCGTAGGTGCCCCGTGCGAGATAAATAACGCAGGTAGTTTAGACGCATTGGGCATTATAGCAGACGCACTTTCCCATGCTGCAGCAGAGGTAATAGGTGTCTGTACAATGTCGTGATGATAGTCACGCTGATGCGTAGTCTGAGAGGCTTTGGATGTCGCGCGTTTTGGATATTTCATGTTCCATTTATTAGGGCGTACGCCAGTTTTTCAATCTCTTTTGAGGTTGATGTTTTAAATCAAAAAAACAGCTTAGAGTTTGGTTAATTACCGCGATGATAAGGGTGGTTATTATTGATACTCATCGCGCGGTATAGCTGCTCCATCAGGACAACGCGTACCAGCGGATGTGGCAGTGTCAGGGTCGATAATGATAATTTTGCGTCGGCTTTTGCCAACACTGCTGGTGATACGCCATCTGCACCGCCGATGACCAACGCAATATCATCGCCTTGCTGCATGCCATCAGCGAGTTTATCAGCTAGTCCTTCTGTCGAGATCATCTTACCTTTGACGTCTAGTACCCATAATTGCTCACGGCTCGCGGCATCGTGAGCGGCCAATATCGCTTGACCTTCTTGCTCACGGTACTGTGCTAGATTGGCGTCTGATGGGTTTTTTGCCCGTTTTGCGGCGGCAATTTCCACAATTTCTGTGCTCAGCATGGGCTGAATACGCTTAAAATACTCATCAAAACCTGTTTGCACCCAGCTAGGCATCTTATTGCCAACGGTCAAAATTCTTACCTTCATAGTACGTACCATTTTTTAAATTGAAAAATTTTTACATCCGAGCACTGAATCTGAGTATTGATAGCCATCAGTGCCCGATTATCTAATCACTACATCAAAGGGGTAATGGTCTCTGATACGCTGTGATCTACATCCTGCTCATCATCATTCGTATCGGCTTGGCGTTGTTTTGGAATCACGCTGAGCTTGGCGTCAGACTCGAAGACAATGGCTTCGATATCATCAAAATTATTGATACCTTCAGCACGCATCGCACATTCGATTTCTTGCCGAGTCAAGCGCTCGGCACGCATCGCCTCTGGCAAAAACTGCCCTTGATAAAAGACAATACGTGGATCAGACAAAATAACACTGCTAAATTGCGGTGAGATAGAGGCGTATTTGGTCACCAAAAATTGTAAGAGGTAGAGTACCAATATTGATGACACCCCTTCAATGAAAGGGATGTTTTTGAGCAAAATAGTACTGGCGCCTAATGAGCCAATCATTACCGTCACGATCCAATCAAAATTATTGAGCTGTGACGTCGAGCGTTTACCAGAGGCTTTGGTCACCAACACAATCAACACGTAGACCATAACAGTCGTTAAAACAATGCGCCCGAGCTTATCGATGTTGTCAAAAAAAACCGTTTCCATGATGTCTGCTCCTATTATAAAGTAAAACAAATAACCGCTAAAATTTGACTACTTAAAGTTAGCCTAACGGATTTTACGTATAAGTAGGAGAAAACTTTGTATTAGCTTGTAGGTGGTTGGTTATGCTCGTAGTAAATGGTCGGGTGTGCTCATAGTGTTTTGGGAGCAGGGTTCAAGAAATGGTTGGTAGCCCATAGGCTGATACGCGTACTGACCAAGGTGAATACCAGCATCAGCACCAATGAAGAGAGCAAGGGTAAAGGCCGCGCCATTGCCATCTCGAGTAGTACTTCACGACTAACCACATCAAATAACCAAAACCATATGGCTAAAAAATAAAGAACCGTCAATAACCAAACCACTGCAACACCGCCAAACATGAGCCGGTTGATTTCATTTTTAGCCAAGGCGCGCTGCTGATGCTTGATGAATTTGCTGACAGCAATATAGGCACCAACGATGATAGAGACGACCATGACCAGTTGCGAGTTAAGCGCAATCTTGGTCTGAATCATCATAAATATGGCGCTGGCTAGGATGTAACCAATGGCAAAAAACCCGATATATTGCGCCAGTTTAGGCTGACTGGACGTAAGCGGTCGAGGCTTACTGAGATTGGTTGTCTGGCGTGACATAAGCTGGCCTTTGTAAAGGTAAAAATAAAAGTTTTAAAAGTATATGAATAAACATAGCAATTATGATTGCCATGCAAATAATCATACCACTTGCGTCAAAATATCTGCTGTTGCTTTATTACTGCTCACTAAGCATCGCTTTAGCAAAAACATTAGCGCTGAGCGGTCCAGTCGAGTACTGCATCTAATACAGGTCTTGCCGTATAAGGATTGAGCGCTTGATCTGTATTAATCATACCCACAACAACATAGTCTTGACCTGATAACCCTTTGACATAGCCTGCCATTGAGGTGACGTTATTTAATGTGCCTGTTTTTATCCATGCTCGGCCAATCGCTGCTGAGTTAGGTAGTCGCTCACTATGAGCGGCAATGGTACCACTGACTCCAGCGATACCTAACGAGTCTACATACGCATCAAAGCTTGGGTGACCATAAGCGTAAGTCAACAGCTCGCTTAGGTTGGCGGCTGTAATGGTACAGTCGCGGCAGAGTCCCGAGCCATTGGTCAGGTAAGGTGGCGGTGTGCTTAGATTGGTTTGCCACCATTGATTGATGGTCTGTAAGGCTGAAGAATAATCAGTACCAGCAGGTGTGCCAAACTGATATAGGCTATCAGCTTTTTTATGGGTATTCTGATTATTGACTACTGTGTTATTCGTTAACTCGCTAGTATTGTTATTAATAGCTGTTGATTGAGTCAGTCCTGCTTTGTCATAGGCACCTATAGATAGGGCCACTTGTTCAGCCATAACATTGTTTGAGAAATGGTTAATATCATGAATTTGCTGCGTTAGGTTCAACGAAGGATAGCTGACTATAGGTAAAGGTGACATGGTAATAGCCGTGAGACCATGTACTGATTTTGAGGTTTTTTTGGCATCGTAAGGGGTTTCTTGCGAGATTACTTGTCCGCTTAGTGTATTGCCTAGTGCTTGCCATTTGGCAGCAATGACGTGTGCCGCAAACTCTTTAGCATTAGGATAAGCCACATAAAACACATGCTCGCCGCAGCTCTCTGGCAGACTGGCATTGAGTGTTAGCCGCTCCGCTTGCCACTGCGGCGATAGGCTGTAGCTTGCCTGTCCACAGTAAGCGGCACGGGTATTTATCTTATCAGGCAGCTGATAGTTGGCCAGTCGTGGCTTATAGGTCAAGCTCGCTTGGCCATTATCTGAAGGGTAGGTTTTGATACCAATGGTGCTAAAGTTGACCAAAAAGCCATCAGGACTGGCGTTATAAGGGCGCAAAGGTGAGTTATCAAAAGCGGCAGGATCTTCGCTCACGTTTTTGAAGATTGCACTGTCAACGATGATGTCACCGTCGATATGGCGAATACCTGAGGCTTGTACTTTATACAGTAGCTCCTTCAAACGCTCGTGGGTCATTTTTGGATCGCCACTACCTTGAATGATTAAATCGCCATGTAGACGGTCGCCGATGACAATACCAGTATGATAGACGCGTGTATACCATACAAAGTCTGCCCCTAGTGTGTCCAAAGCGATAAAACTGGGAACGAGTTTCATGGTGCTGGCAGGGGTACGAGGGACATCAGGTTGATGATTCAATAATGGCGAAAAGGAGATTTTGATAGAAGTTTTATCAGTGCTCACCGCGCTATTGTCATTGTTAGCAGGAGTTGGCTGTTCGTCAGGCACTACCGTTGGGATGCTTTCTACACTCTGATAAGTATAAGGATCATCAGTATAATCGTGTATCTTCTGCTCGTGCTGTTCAATCGTGCGCTTTTCAATAGTAATCAATGCGCTTTGTTGGTCAGGATTATTGGCGGCATAGTTGTTATTATTTTGAGTCGCTTTCTGACTGCTACTGTTTTTATCAGTAGGTATATTGGTGGTCGTATTGTTAGATGGCGTCGTCGGCATCGATTGACTATCAATATCACTGCTATCGATCACCTGAATGGGCGCAGGCAGACGACTGGCATTCTTGTCCCCTATTGGCGTGACGATGATACTGATGTCAGATTCTGTCAGATCTGCACGCGATAACGCAGCTTGAATGGCTGTTGGCAGAGCGGCTTGTGCGTAGGTAGGCACCAGCATAACCGCTGACAGTAGCGCAAGTATCGGCAAACGTTTTTTAGATTGATTAAATAGTGGCACACGGCCACAGAGCGTGGTGAGATTTGCTGTCATGGGCATGCGGCTATTGCGTTGAGAAAAGTCGCGTTGAGATGGGTCGTATTGACAGAGATCGCGTTGAGAAGGGTATCGCATGAGCATCTTTCATCAGGTGGCAAAAACTGCCTATGGTAACATGAGTTGCTGTTTTCGCACATGCTCTCAAAAGCTCAATTTTATCGTCAATGATAAAGGCTAGCGTACATGCAAAAACGCCATTGCCGTCATAATCGCATCGTTATAAGCATCATGCGCACCAAGCTGAGGAATATCATAATGCGCCAAAATATTAGTCAAACGCTGCGTTTGATTGGGGATACCTTGCGTACGGTCGCCCATACGTCGACTGTATAATTGACGCACATCGATGACTTTGTTGGGCAGGGTCGTTCCCATATAGCGTTTGACCAAAGGATTCAAAAATGCCATGTCGAGCTGTGTGCAGAACCCAACGATGGGTCGGTTATCAATAAAAGGTAACAAGAGAGCCAGCATGTCGTCATAACTCATGCCATGCTCGACATCAGCAGTACGCAGACCATGAATGACAATTGTATCGCGATCTGGCATTACAGGCGGTCTGCATACCAGATGCATACCGTTACCTGTATCGATCGTATTACCATTGATATGTATCGCTGCCACGGATAATAAATGGTGCTTTTTGGGGTTCAGTCCAGTCATTTCACAGTCAATCGCTACCCACTGCTCAGCCGATGGTATGGTGAACATTGATGCCAGCTCCGGACGCTGTAGCTGCGTCTTTTGCCAAGCGTAAGATAACTGCTGTAGCCAGCTCATGTTGATCATCCATTTATTTATTCTATTGCTATATTTATGCTATTTCTAATTGATAGTGTTGACGCAGCTGATTTTTAAAACTTTTTACCACGGCCAGACATTCTTTAAGCAGGTCACGTTCTAGTGCGGTTAGTGTCGTTGGATCGACTTGCCTTGCCTGTTTGTCATCGGTTGACAGTGCGACTGATAAACGCTGCGCCATAAAAAACTCCAAGGCTTCCAATAACGTATCAGCGCGCTCTTGAGTCAGGGCATGAGACTGCACCAATGCCTTTAGGCGATCTTTACTGCTAGGCACATCGAGCACATTATTTTCTAATGCCAACGTACGAATACCATGAACCAATGGAAAGATTCCTGCTTTTTTTAGATCAATATCTGCTGATATAGATTTACCCCCTATCAAAGGCACAAACTTTTGCCACCACTGATTGACATCACCAAACTGTAGCGCCGCACGGGCAAACTGACGTACAAACATTGGATCGGCTTTTCTGTGCGCCATTCTTAAATGCTGACGTACCTGTGTAAGCAGGGTTTCATCACCGCAGACATATTCGCCATCCATTATGGCGGACAAGTAGATGCCATGTATGGGGTCAGTGTTTCTAAACCATAAGCCAATCTGAGCGGTAAACTGCTTAAGCGGTTGTCGCCACATGGCGTTGGTCATCATGATATTACCATCGCACAGCGGATAGCCAAGCGTTGCCAAGTGATTGTTAAAGGTATCGGCAAACTGTGCCAAGTCCGGATGCGTATAACCGTCACGAATGATTAGCGCGTTATCTTGATCGGTACGCATGATTTGCTCGCCGCGACCTTCTGAGCCCATGACGATGAGACAAGTATTGCTTATCACTTCATCAGGCACGATAAGTTGCCATAACTTGGTAAATACCTGTGCATTCAAGGTCTGCACCATACGGCTGATATTACCGATTTTGACACCGTTTTGATGCTGCGCACGAATATAGCGACCGATGAGTTCGACTGCGGTATCTAGGCTTGATAGATCGGTTGCTTGCTCGATTTGAATACTAATGAGCTGTGAGTGATGACCAATGTGGGCGAGCATATCGCTTTGTCCAAGCACCCCGACGACATCACCACTGCTATCAATGACTGGCAGCCTGTGAATGCGATAGCGGGTCATGGTGAGTAACGCATCGCCAATCTCGTCAGTGGCCTTGATCGTACGTAGGTTAAAATTAGCATAGCGTTGGCAAAGTGTAATAGCGGGATCTTGTCTGTCACTCACAGCGCGGCAAATATCCGTATCAGTTAGAATGCCTAGCAGCAGTTTTGGCTGCTCAGTTTCTCGTATATTTTCTACATAGTTTAGCGGTCGTACCAGTACGTGTTTTAGTCCAGCCTTGGTCATGATACGCGCAGCTTCGTACAAGCTATTATTGGCATCGACAATATGTACTGGCAATAAATGGACGTCGATGACAGGTTGCAGCATAATTTGCTGCACTTCTTGTTGATGGGTATATCCAGCAGGGTTGAGTATTTTATTATTACGGCGTTGTCGTAGAGCCTTTAATCTTTCGGGTAGCTTGTCTGATAGCATTTGGCGCACCAGATGATTTTGCGCACTGATTTTATCGACAGTGGCACCATCGACTTGTAGCAGCAATGTCTCCTCACTGGCCCGAAACTGGTACGGTTGTATAGGCGTGTTTTTACTTTCTGGCACATCATTTTTTATGAGCGACTCAGGTAAGCGGCGACTATCAAACCAGTCATTATTGTTTGGATCATCAGAATGGTTGCTGCCCAAATAAGAGGCGACAAATTCACCACTCAGTGATTGCTCAATTTGTCCTTTGATGACCACATATAGATACTGCAAGTCCTCTGCGGGTAGGATCTCATCTCTAGCAAGATAGCGGATCTTCGTGTTTTTTCTGATGCTTTGACGTTCAGCTAGACTTAGTACGTCAAAGGGCGGCTGGGTAAAGTCAAGATGGGGCATGGCATCATCCTTGATGGCATATTTTGCAATAGAAACTTTACTATAACACTATTCATGCAAAAAGCCTCTAATAACCACACTATAAATAGGGTTATTAGAGGCTACTTTATTAGCTCAAGATAAAAGCTTTTTGAGTGACTGTTTATGCCGCCAGCAATTTGCGAATACGATTGATTGCTTCGCGGCTCTCCTCGACACTCGCGACCAAAGCAACACGGACATAGCCTTTTCCAGGATTATTACCATCAACCTCGCGCGACAAGTAGCGTCCTGCCAATGCGTGGATATTGGCCTGCTCATATAACGCTTTGACAAATACCTCATCATCGCCATCGAACGGTTCAGGTACTTTTATCCAAAAATAAAATCCAGCTTCTGGCATGCGCAAATCCAGTAAATCACCAAGCTCGGACATCCATAGTGCGAACTTTTCTTGATAAAGGGCGCGATTGTGTGCGACATGCTTTTCATCTTGCCACGCAGCGATAGAGGCAAGCTGATGTGGTATTGGCATCGCACAGCCTTGGTAAGTACGATATTGCAAATAAGACTGCAAAATCTTGGCATCGCCCGCTACAAACCCAGAGCGTAAACCAGGTAGGTTCGAGCGTTTGGATAATGAATGGAATACGATACAGTTTTTGAAATTACGGCGACCCAGATTCGCACAAGCCTGCAGTAAGCCGATCGGAGCAGTATCAAAATACAGCTCGCTATAGCACTCATCGCTGGCAATGACAAAACCGTATTGGTCTGATAAACGAATGAGATATTCCCAATCCTCCATGGTCATAACCGAACCCGTTGGATTATTCGGACTACAGACAAATACAAGCTGCGTGCGTGCCCAAACGTCTTTTGGCACCGCGCGATAATCCCCTTTAAAGTCATTATCTAACGTACAGGGAACAAAGTGGGGCGTCGCTTGTGCCAATATTGCCGCACCTTCATAGATCTGATAGAACGGATTGGGCATAACGACCAGAGGTGAGGCATTAGATGCTGAAGAGGACGTGCTTTCGCTATCAGCGGTATCATGATTTATGACGGCTTGTACAAAGCTAAAAATGGCCTCGCGAGTACCCATTACTGGCAAAACTTGGGTGTTGGCATCGACGTGGCTAAGAAAAAAACGCTTCTCTAACCAGTGCGCAATCGTCTGACGTAACTCAAACATGCCATTGGTGGTCGGATAACGACTTATTTTGTCCAAGTTTTCGCGTAGTACGTCCAGTACAAATGCTGGTGGCTCGTGTTTTGGCTCACCAATACCCAGTTTGATTTCGCTGTAACCACTGGCAGGCTTGCTGTCAGCGAGTAAGGTTGCCATCTTGGCAAAGGGATAAGGATGTAAATGCGCTAAGTTGTGATTCATAAGTGTGGTAACTATAATAGACAATTAATAATAAAGTTATAAAGAAAATTTACATTAGAGCAGTTTAGCACCCCTCTTGTTTTTTGCCTTTTTCTTCTCATAACGTGAATGCGAATTTATTGTGCTTGAACGGCTGACCTTATCATAGCCCATTCAGCCGTACTTACAAAGCGCATTAAACGCTTCGCGTCTGATAACTTATAACAATATAAAAGATGACTGTCAGTGCCAGAAACAGATCATTTTAAGGAGAGTTTGATATGCCTAGTGTACTAAATCATAATAACTTCATCGCTAAAAATATCAATAATGACATTCCTGATGCAGGTGTGCATCCTATTAACGTATATGCGCTGCTAAAAGAACGTGAAGCGTGCTGGTGGCAGGCGAGGCAGCAATTGATTGAGCATCAAGAGAAGAAAATCTTTTGGTATGGCGAAAATAGCTTAATCATGTGGTTATTATGGCAGTTGGTTGGTTACGTGGTTGTCGCCATGGCACTGATGCTGCTGAATAATATGTTGAATATATCGTTATCTTTGTGGCAATACATTGCTTTATTTATCTTACAGACCATATTTTTTGTTAGTATTCTTGCAGCGAAAGGCCGTCTAGCGAATAAGTTGCAGAATGAGATAGATAAAGATGAGCTGCTAGGTGAGGAAGCACTGAATGAGATGATTGTGCTCGCAGAGGACAGTCTCTATCCTGATGTGCATGCCAAGTCGCCCATTTCTTTAAAGCAGCTGGGTGACTATCTTAATGGCGAGTTTCATTTATCAAGCTTGCATTGCTTATTACAAAAAGAAATCAAGGCTGGGCGCTTAATACTAAGTCAGATGCCAATTGAAGTCGACATCTTACCGCCAGATCTTGCTGATGTTGAGCTGATAGAACATGCTGATAATATAATATACAAGAGCACGTTATAAAACGTGCTCTTGATAGCGTCAATTAATAGCTATAAACCACGTTGTTTTCTCTTTTAGTCGCTAGGCTGGCGAGCAATGCTGATTTTAACGCATCAAGTCGTTCAGCAGATAATGGCTTATCGTTTTGGTCACTGATATAAAACATATCTTCTGCGCGCTCGCCTAAGGTCGTAATACGAGCTGCATGAACCTCAATTTGCTCCTGCAAAAATATTTGTCCAACCCGAGCCAATAGTCCTGGCTGATCCAGTGTCTCTAAGCTCATGATATGCTGGTCAGATGCTTCATTAAACTCAAAGTTGATCACCGTAGTCACTTCAAAATGCCTGAGCTGACGTGGCATACGTTTGTTGGTGAGCTTTAGTACTGTCGGGTCTTTAAAGGCATTAATCAGGCGCTGTTTAAGTTCTTGCTGACTGTCTTCATCGACCAACAGCGTACCGCTAGGATCCAGCAACACATAAGAATCCAAGGCAAAGTCGCGGGTAGCAGTAATAATACGTGCATCTAATACATCAAGATTCATCTGATCGAACACCGCCATTGTAACGGCAAACAGATTCATCTGATCTTGGGTATAGACAAAAACCTGTACCGCATCAAGTGCCAGCTCACGATGCTCACGCAAGACCACCAGCGGTGGACTATCGGCATTAGAAGCAAGCCCAATCGGTGGATGGTTCAAGATGGCTTCGGTATGCCACAAGATATCTTCTGCAATCTCTCGCAAAAAGTACTCATCGCCCAAATCGTCCCATAGTCGCAATACTTCATCGCGATTCATGTGCTGGTTGTTGACATTATCTAGCATCGCGAGCGCTTGCGCACGTGTGGCACTGATCATATCTTGGCGATTGGTAGGCGCATCAATATCGGCGCGCAAAATGCGCCTCGTCTGCGAGTATAGTTGTTTCATCAGCGTCGCCCGCCAGCTATTCCAGAGCTGTGGGTTGGTCGCATTCATATCAGCAACCGTCAGTACATACAGATGATTTAGGTGCGTCACATTACCGATAAGATCTGCAAATATAGTCACCACCTCAGGGTCTGAGATGTCTTTTTTCTGTGCGGTAATCGACATCAACAGGTGATAGCGGGTCAACCAGCCAACCAAATTGGCATCTGCCAAACTCATGCCGTGTGATAAGCAAAACTCTGTCGATTCAGTTTGACCAAGCTCACTATGATCGCCGCCACGACCTTTGGCAATATCATGAAACATCGCGGCCAGTACCAAAATTTCTTTGCGTTCGATACGCTGAAAGATAGCGCTGACCAGCGGAAACTCTTCAGAAAACATAGGATCGGTAAAGCGGTGCAAAATTCGAATCAAAAATAAAGTATGCGCGTCCACCGTATAGCGATGGAACAAATCATATTGCATCAGACCAGTGACTTGAGCGAAAGCAGGAATATAGTTGCCTAGTACCCCATAGCGGTTCATAGTACGCAAACGATGGAACAGATAGTTTTGCTCTTTTAGATTAGATAAAAATAAAGCTTTGTGGACGGGGTTGTCCCTATAAATTTGATCGATGCCGCGTGCTGCAATTTTTAGCGCACGTAGCGTATGGGTACGAACCTTATCAATACCGTGCTGACCCATTAATAAGAACATCTCTAAAATAGATTCAGGATGCTGAGCGAAAACCCGATGGTGCGCTATAGCAATATGATCACCAACACGGTTGAATCTTGCATTGATCGGTTGCTTTTTGGGGCGCTCATCATCAGGCAAGTTGGGTTCTATGATGGTCTCATAGTAGTGGTTGGTCAGCATCTCAGACAGCGTTGATATCTGCATGGCGCAGCGATAGTAATCACGCATAAAGCGTTCAACGGCCGCATTGGGCTGATCGTCTGGCTGGGTCTCGTACCCCATTAGTTGAGCAATCTCACGCTGATAATCAAATAACAGCTTGTTTTCGTTACGACCCGTCAATACATGTAAATAATGACGTATCTGCCATAAGTAGCCTTCTGCAAAGCTGAGCTCATCAAACTCTTTTTCGGTCAAAAAGTTCTGTTGTACCAAGTCATAGAGCTTGCCCACTCGAAAGTAGCGTTTGGTGACCCAGCCGATGATATGAATGTCACGCAGACCACCTGGAGCCGTTTTGATATTTGGCTCAAGATTATACTCGGTGGCATTGTGCTGTAAGTAGCGAGTTTTGGACTCTTCCATTTTTACATCAAAAAAGGCGCGAGGAGACCACTGCTTGTTCACGATTTGGATGGGCATATCTCGCAATGCTTCGTTGCCGATTAACAATCGAGCTTCGAGCTGGGCACTGGCGATGGTATGGTCAAGTGCAGCTTCTAACGCATCATTGACGCTACGTACAGACAGCGCAGGCTCCAGCCCGATATCCCATAGCAATGCGACCAATTTATCAATCTTACTGCTGGCATCAGCGCCGATTTCGTCAGGAGACAACAGCAGAATATCAATATCTGAATAAAGCGACAGCTCACCGCGTCCATAGCCACCCGTTGCGAACAATGCCAAATCCGTCTTATCTAGCTCAAACCATTTGAACAGCGCAATGAGTAAGCTATCAATAGCGCAGGCACGTACTTCGACCAATTGACGAATATTGGTACCACGCTCTAGTAATCGGCTGATATCCTCATTGATTTGTGCCAGCCATTCAGGAATGCCAAGTAGCGCTTTATCTGTCGTATTTTGCTCTGACAACAGCGAGTTATCTGTCGCCGTATCATTTGATAGTAGCGGTAGGGGCGTTAGATCAATAGAAGCGACATCACAAGTAAACATGAGTGTTATCCAATTAAAAGTTTAAAAATAGAGCGTTTGAGCTGCTGATAGCTGATAAAAGTCACCAATAGAATGTACTAATAAATGTATCAATATAAATTATTAACTCATCAGAGTATAAAGACAAAAAGCCAGTAAGCACAATACTCAATCTGTCCTAACTCGATATACGCTAATGATTGGCCAAAAAAAAGACCGCCTAGGCGATCTTTTATTGTCTTACTGTGTCAAAAAACTCAAATCTTCTTCAGGGCGCGTGGTAAATACTTCACAGCCATTGTCTGTTACGACCATCGTATGCTCCCACTGAGCGGACAGTTTGCGGTCTTTGGTAATTGCTGTCCATTCATCTGGCAAGATCTTAGTTTGCCATGTGCCTTGGTTAATCATCGGCTCGATGGTAAAGGTCATGCCGGTTTTTAGCTCAAAACCAGTGCCTTTTTTGCCGTAATGCATGACTTGCGGTTCGTGGTGGAATTCATTACTGATACCATGACCGCAGAACTCACGAACGATACTAAAGCGCTCAGGCTCAACCACTGCTTGAATAGCAGCACCAACGTCGCCTAGACGCGCACCGTTTTTGACCACACTCATGCCAGCATATAAGGCATCTTGTGCGACTTTGCAAATACGCTGCGCCATGATAGAACCATTGCCAACGATCCACATTTTTGAGGTGTCGCCATAGTAGCCATCTTTGATGACAGTCACATCAATATTGATGATGTCACCATCTTTGAGTAGCTTGCTTTCCGTTGGGATACCGTGGCAGACCACGTGATTGACTGACGTACAAATAGATTTTGGGAAACCATTGTAGTTAAGCGGCGCAGGGATAGCCTGCTGCACATTAACGATATAGTCATGAGCGATTTGGTTAAGCGCTTCGGTACTGACGCCAACTTTGACGTGCTCGTCGAGCATTACCAGAACATCACTAGCGAGTTTACCGGCCACGCGCATTTTTTCTATGGCGTCGGCGGACTGAATAAGAGATTTTTTAGTCATCATCATCTGTCTTATAATTATGGGTTTAATGTGGATAGATTATACCATAAATGGATGAATGGCAGTTTCATGTTAAGTGATAGTAAACCTATCATTATTATTGATAATAATTACTTTACCGCATGGTAGAGACCGTTGTGACTCTTTAGTCACGATGATATATTCATATTTTGACAATTTAGTTGAATCTTACAAAATATATAAGTAATGTAATTTTGCATGCTAAAGGGATTAGCTGCCATCTTTGCCGATATTATGAGGTAAAGATAATCACAATTAATGATAACAAGGATGTTGTTATGACGCTTTCCTCATCTATTCGCGCCGCGCTCACGCCAAAAGCATTTTTGCCAATACTGGGTTCTATCAGTACTGGTGTCCTGTTAATGACCATGCAAACCACCTCTGCTCAAGCGGCAGGCCAGTACTACAATTGTGCCAATGCCAATGGCTGCACGCTAGTCGACAGCAAATATTTTACCTCTAATTATACCAAAACTCAGTATCCAGTGGTCATGGCGCATGGACTTGGCGGCTTCACCAAGCTGTTTGGGGTTTTAGATTATTTCAACGGAATTCCTCAGGAGTTGATGAAAGGTGGCTCAGAGGTATATACCACCAAAACATCAGCGGTTAATAATAGCGAAGTGCGCGGCGAGCAGCTGTTACAACAGGTGAAAACCATCACTGCCATCTCAGGCGATCCTAAAGTCAATTTATTTGGCCACAGCCAAGGCGGTATCGATATTCGTTATGTCGCAGGTGTTGCGCCAAAATACGTCGCATCAGTCACAGCAGTATCCAGCCCAGAGCAAGGTTCCAAAACCGCCGATTTTGTCAAAAATGTCCTTGAACCAAATAATAATACAGACACGCCGTCGAACGTCACCACAGAGCTAGTGTCAGGTGTATTTAACCTGATCGGCGGTTTTACCGATGTTGGGTCAGGTATCAGTTTTAAGCAGATACAAGAGCAAGATGGCTGGCAGGCACTCATGGCGCTATCGACCAGTGGTGCTGCCAAGTTCAATGCCAAATTCCCAGCAGCAATGCCAAAGAGCTACTGTGGTCAGCCGTCCAGTACTGCCGCCAATGGTATCAAATACTATTCATTTAGCGGCGTCGGACAAGTCACGAGCGCCCTTGACCCTAGTGATTATCTACTCGCAGCAACAAGCGTACCGTTTTTATTTGAGGGAAATGATGGTTTGGTTTCTGCTTGCTCGAGTCGACTTGGTTATGTGATTCGTGATAATTACATCATGAACCATTTGGATTCAGCAGACCAAGTATTAGGTCTGACGGCATGGGGCGAGTCTGAGCCAAAATCTATCTATCGTACTCAGGTTAATCGTCTGAAAAACGCCAACCTTTAAGCTGACTTGTAAAAAGAACTCTCATCTATGTCGAATAATCGCCGTCCAGCCTATTTATCAATCGCTATCATCGCCGTGGTCGTCATCGCCATCGCTGCGGCGGTGATTATGTGGTTTAAGCCAGATAGTCAACGCATGGATACAGCACAATCAGCATCCATTGGATCTACGGATGCCTCTGAGAGTACGCTATCCACTGCGCTAAATAGTGAGCAAACAGGACAAACCGCTTCAGCCCAGAACCAGTCTGAATTTGTCACTGGGTTGGAGCGTTTGCCGCGCTCATTGAAAGGTACGCAAGTTGATGGCGAAATCATCATCGATGAAAACAAGCAGTTGGTCGTCACTGAAGGTCTACGGCGTTTATTCGATTATTTTTTATCAGCAATAGGAGAGGAGGACGAAGCCGTTATTTTTGCACGTGTCGAGAGTTATATTCGCCAACACACGCCAGAGCCTGCTGCCAGCCAAGCGGTCGCTATCTTTGGCAAATATGTGGCCTATCTCAAAGCACTGCCCGAGATAGAAAAGCGTTATGGTAATCTGCAATTGCAAGCGACCAAAAGTGGTGAGCTAGATTTGAATGCAGTTGCTCAGCAAAAGCAGGATGTGGCTAACTTACGTCAGCAGTATTTTGATAAAACCACCATCGCGGCATTCTTTGGTGCTAGCGATAGTTATGATGACTATAGTATGGAGATGGTCAGAATCAACCAAAATCAGCAAATGAGCGAAGCACAGAAACAAGCCGCCAGACAAGACTATATTAGTCGCTTGCCAGACAGTGCTATCAAAACCAATATCATGCAGCAGGCCAATCTTGGTGAGCTTATGGTTCGTACTGAACAAATGAAAGCGGCAGGTGCCAGCTCTGAAGCGCTATACAATATGCGCCGAGAGCTAGTAGGTGCACCAGCGGCAGAGAGACTGGCACAAGTCGATCAAGAAGATGCCAATTTTGATCAGCGTTTCACTCAGTATCAAACGCAAAAACAGCGCTTACTCAGTCAAAGTGCAGATCCAGCAGAGGCGCAAACTCAGATAGACCAACTTGAGCAGCAGTTGTTTGATGATGCTGAGCGCAAGCGTTTGTCTGGTTATGCAGCGTTGCAGGAAACCAAGACTCAGTAAGCGTATTTCATTAACATTAATTAACTTACAGCAATGTAAGAGATAGGTATGCTAAAAGTGTGAATAAGCTATGATCATTAGGAGAAGTACGGCCCGATATTTGTAGCTTTAGTACAATGGTAGTAATCTTTCAATTGAACCAACAGTCTATTAAAACGATTCTAGGAGCTAATATGAAAAACTTAACCAAAGCATTGATGACTGGTATTGTCATGGTAACGGTACTCGTAGGTTGTCAATCGATGTCAAGTATGACAGCGCCCGCTACTGAAGAGCCAAACATTACCGGTACAGATGTGATCTAAAGCAGTTGCTAATACGCATACGGAGACCTATAAGCATTACTTAAGGTTTCGATAAACGATATCAGCAATCAGATGCGATAGTCGCACGATAAAAACACCTCACTATTTAGTGGGGTGTTTTCGTATCAGCTGACATCTGAAGAGATCTTTTAAATAAAGTATCATCAAGAAAAGTGACATCATCGTTGAAAAATAGCGTCGATAGTAAATATCAGTAATCAGTAGACTTTTTAGGGCAAAAAATATCCGCTAAGTACTTACTCAATTGATAATGACAGTCACTGGTGAGTCAGACAAAATATCGTTACTGTCTGAAGCAGTGAATAAGACAATTAACCATAATAAATCAAAATTCTGAATGCGCTTGTTGGGTCTCGTGTCAAATAGGACCTTATGCTCAGCAAGATTTTTGGATTCAATAAAAAAGGAATGTATATGAAAAATATGACTAAAGTGATGATGGCAGCTACCTTTTCAGTTAGTGCTCTTGCCGCTGGTTGCCAGACAACGGCTACCTTGCCTGCACCAGCCAGTCAGCCCGTCACTGTAGAGGCGTTACAAGCGCACAATTGGCAGTTGGTTGATGCCAAACGTAGCAACGGTGAGCAAGTGTCTCAGCTGTTCTTTGATCCAGCCAAGCCTTTAACGTTAAGCTTCATGAACGACAATGGTAGAAACTACGTAGCATTTATGAACACGTGCAACAATATGAGTGCGGGCTACAGTGTCGTCAATGGTGATGTGCAGATTAAAAACGGCATCAGCACAATGATGGCCTGTCCTGAGCCGCAAGCCAGCTTTGACACAGCGACCCTAGCAACGGTACAAGGCAAATACAGCCTCAGTAAAAATGCCAAAAATGTCCCTGTCTTAACCATCAAAAATGACAATCAAGTGGCTTATTTTAAAGCCGTGTCTAAATAAGTTAGCGATGTATTAGAGCAATATAAATACTCTGTTTAGATTTGATAAGGCCTCACTAATATGTGGGGCTTTTTTTCGTCCAAAGTTTGTCGAATTTTGCGCTACACTAGAGTGATGCTGCTGTCATACCTTAGCGATTTTATTGGATACTATTTTATGTTTAAAACCATTATGTCAAAACCAACCACGAATAACATCACGATAAAAGGGGCTACGACGATAGCGATATTGGCGGCTCTCACTGGCTGTCAGACACTGCCTAGTGCTGAAATAAAAAAGCCGACCAGTACAGTGGATAGCAATCCACTGACCGCCGCTATGCCTGCCGTTGATCGTCAAGGACACATTGCTTATGTGGAAGAGCAAGGGTCAGGGAGCGCCAAAGTATCGACACTCTATAGCATCCGTCCTGATGGCAGTGATCGTCAGCGCATCGATCAGATCACAGGCTATATCTATGCGCCAGCGTGGTCGGCTGATGGGCAACTGCTTGCTTATAGCAAACAAGCCCCGCGCGAGCATCCTAAAATATATATTTACGACCGCAGCAGCAAAACGCGCAATCTAGTCGTCAATGCTGAAGGCAGTAATATGTCAGCGTCATTCTCACCTGATGGTCAACGTCTACTCTATAGCTCAACCGTCGGTGGCAACGCGGATATCTATGAGATGCGCCTGAGCGATGGCGAGACCAAGCAATTAACGACACTACCGAGCACTGAGGTACAGCCAAGCTATGCGGCTGACGGCAAAAGCTTTGTCTATACCAGTGACAAAGTCCGTGCTGGGCGCCCCCGTATCTATCGCTATCAATTCGCGACTAGTAATGCCGTACCTGTGTCGACAAATGGCTATGTCGCTAGTCCTCAGCTCAGTGTAGATGGTCAGCGCATGGCTTACCTAAATGGTCGTAAGGCTGCTGTCATGACAATAGCGACTGGACAAGTGCTCAATCTGGCAGAAACTGGACTCGATGAACCGGCACGTCTATCTCCTTCTGGAAATTATGCGATCTACCCAACACGTCATTCGAAGATCAGCGGGCAAGTAGGTGGTCAAAGTTTAGGAAGACAAAAAGGTGGAGATTTGGTTATTCATTCGCTCTCAGGAAACACAAGTTACGCCATCAATAGCCAAAATGGTGGGGTTGTGCGCTCACCGATATGGGGTCGTTAACAGCCATAGCTATATATTATGTAATGAAATGTATATATAATCATTAATAAAGGAACATAAGTTGATTCTGAAAATAGAAATATAACGGCATCAAGTCGAGCAATCGTCATTCATGTCATACCAAGCTATGTAACTGAGTCATTAAGATACTAGATTAAGTGAGTAAAGGGAGAAGAGGTGTCATGCAAGAGGCTTTTTTAGTATTTATCACTAAAATCAGTTTGTATCCCACGATTATTTTTACGGGGCTTGTGATGTTTGTCACCTTATATTGGGTCGTATCACTGCTTGGTATGACAGATATGGACAGCGTCGATCTTGGTGACGCAGGCGGTGATGTGGATGTCTCCAACTTATCGTCGACTGGTTTTTTCACTGGTCTCATGCTGAAGTTTGGCCTTTATGGTGTGCCTTTAATCATCATACTCAGCTTGATTAGTTTGATTGGTTGGCTGCTGAGCTATCTGTACACTAGCTTTTTACACCAAAACGTTGACTCAGGCATTCTGTATTACTTGTTTGGTACAGGGGCGCTCATTTTTGTCTTGGTTGTGTCCATGTGGTTGACTGGTCTTATCATCTCGCCCATCCGCAAAAATATCGCCAAAATTCCTAAGCGCAATTCGTCTAGTAATGTGGGCAAGATCGCTGTGGTACGCACGCTGAGTGTGACCGATAAGCATGGCGAAGCTGTGCTCAATGATGGCGGCGCAGGATTGATACTCAAGATTCGCTCAGATATGAGCGACAATCAGCTAAAACAAGGCGATAAAGTGGTGTTAGTAGAGTATTTAGATGACGCCAACACCTACCGCGTAACACCTGTTAAAGACAAATAACGCTCATCAATGATATTGGTCAGTGAACGATGGCTCAATAATATAAAAAATAAGTATTTGGTAAATATAGTAAGGGTTTTAAATTCGCTTGGAATGTTTTAATTAAAGGAATGGATATGGATATACTCATTATCGTCGGCGTGGTTGTGGTGCTGGCGTTTGTTTTTATGATGGTTGCACTTTTGATGCTCAAAGCCTTTTACGTCAAGGTTGAGCAGGGCAAAGCACTTATTATCAACGGTGTGAGTAAAATAGCTGTACGTTTTGATGGCGGGTTTGTTTGGCCGGTCATCAATAAAAAAGAGCTGATGAAAATCTCGCTGATCACCCTAGAGGTGGACAGACGCGGCAAAGAAGGTCTGATTTGTGCGGACAATATGCGTGCGGACATCACAGTTGCATTTTATCTACGGGTGAATGAAACTGAAGAAGATGTGCTCAAAGTCGCCAAATCCGTTGGCGTAGAGAGAGCGTCAGATAAAGTCGCGGTCAATGAACTGTTCAATGCCAAGTTTTCTGAAGCGCTAAAGACCGTCGGTAAGCAGATTGATTTTGTCAAACTGTTCGAAAACCGCAGTCAGTTCCGTGACAGTATCGTCCAAGAAATCGGTAACGATCTGAACGGTTATGTCCTAGAAGATGTGGCGATTGACTATCTAGAGCAAACGCCAAAAGTATCACTGGACTCAAGCAACATCCTAGATGCTGAAGGTATCAAAAAGATCACTCAGCTTACCGCGTTTCAAAACGTCATTACCAATGAGCTTGAGCGTGACGAAGAGCTGGCGGTTAAGAAAAAGAACGTCGAAACCCGAGAGGCAATGCTGGAGCTGGAGCGTCAACAAGCCGATGCCGAAGCCAAGCAAAAGCGTGAAATCTCATCAGTAATCGCTCGTGAAACCGCTGAAACTCGCAAGATCGAAGAAGAAGAGCGCAAAAAGTCAGAAACCGCCATCATCATGGTAGAGCAAGATTTGGCGATTCAGCGTGAGAACCAACAACGTGAAATCGAAGTGGCGGGTCAGAACCGCTTACGTGCTGTGGTCATCGAAGAAGAAAAAGTCACGCGTGCTCGTGATCTAGAAATCGTCTCGCGTGAGCGTGAAGTTGACTTGCAACGTATCGAAGCCGAGCGTGCGATTGAGCTTGAGAAAAAAGAAATCGCCAACGTCATTCGTGAGCGTATCGCGGTCGACAAAACTGTGGCGCAAGAAGAAGAGCGTATCAAAGAAGTTCGCGAAGTCAGCGAAGCGGAGCGCTCTAAGCAAACGCGCGTACTGGCTGCCGAAGCAGATGCTGAAGAACTCAAAGTGCGTCAGGTGAAAAAAGCCGAAGCCGAAGAGCTATCCGCCAAGCATAAAGCTGTCGAGATTACCACGCTTGCTAATGCCAATCTGGAAGCCTCCGCGAAAGATGCAGAAGCAAAAATCAAAATGGCAGAAGGTATCAAAGCAGAAGAGTCAGCGCATGGCTTTGCTGAAGCGGCGATTCAAGAAGCCAAATCAGTATCGCTTGAAAAAGAAGGCATTGCGAGAGCGAATGTCATCAAGGCAACTGGACAGGCTCAGGCTCAAACAGACCGTGAAAAAGGGATGGCTGAAGCTGAGGTTATCGCGGCTCGCGGTGCGTCTAAAGCAAAAGCCGAGCGTGACATCGGTATGGTCGATGCAGAGATTGTTGCCGCTCGCGGTGAATCTAATGCCAAAGCCGAGCGTGATGTCGGTATGGCCAATGCTGAAGTTATCGCCGCTCGCGGTGAATCAAACGCCAAGGCAGAGCGTGACGTTGGACTGGCAAAAGCCGAAGTCACTCGTGCGCACTTCCAAGCCGAAGCAGATGGTCTGGTCGAGAAGTTCAATGCCATGGGTAGCATGAGCAAAGAAGCACGTGAGCACGAAGAGTTCCGCATGGGTCTTGAGACCGCGCTACAAGAAGCCTTAGCATCGATTGAGGCAGGTAAAGAGATTGCCAAAGAAAACGCCGAAGTCTTGGCAGTGGCGCTCCAAAAAGCCAAAATCGATATTGTCGGCGGTGAAGCGCACTTCTTTGATAACTTTGCCAAATCATTGTCGATCGGTAAAGCCATTGATGGCCTAGCGGGCAAGTCAGACACGTTAAGCGGTATTATTAATGGGGTTATGGCCAATCAAGCCATGAAAGCCAACCAGTCAAATGATGACAGAACCGCTTAAATGATATTCGACTGGTATAAATATCAGTATTTATAAGCACGCTGCATTTATAAGCAAGCTATCATTTAGGTCGCAGCGTGCTATGACCCATTCGCGCTAAGCATTTTAAAGCGCGATAGCCAACTCATTATTCATGATGAGTTGGCTAATCTAAAAAATCGTATCACTTCTACTGATTTTTTAGATTAGCCAAGTGCTTCTTTACCTTCAATGATTTCTTATTGCCAAAATATAAAAATGGACGAGCAACGATGGCGGACACGCAAAACCCAACCAATTCAGATAGCAAAAGTGATCCTAACGCGAACCAAGCAACTCAAACCGATCAGGCAGTGGCCTCCGGTAATGCTTATGAGCTCATCAAAAAACGCCTAACAGAGCAAGGCAGTCGTCTAGAGCAGCAAACGGCCAAGCTGAATAATGCACGGCTGACGGAATTTGGCAGCACCCAGATGCAGGTGATCGCCCGCACGCGTATCCGTACCGAGCACAACTGTGTGGCGCAGGATATGGTGCAAGTTGGAGACTATCTGCTGTTTGGCTACAACGTATTTATGGGGCTAAAGCGTGCCAGCAATGTTAAGGATGTACTGTCGCTATATCGCTTGATAGACCCTACTGAGAAAAGCGACAGCGATGAGAATCAGCAGAGTAATGGTGGTGATAGTGCAGAGCAAGAGTATCAGCTCGAAGAGGTGGATTTAAAAGGAACGTTTTTAGATCAAGATGCCTTTGTACAAGATTTTAATGAGCTCTATCGCTATTACAAGCAAACACGCCTGATTCAACTGACTGTTAAAGACAGCAAACTGCTATTGGCATTTCAGATTGGCGAACGTATCACTGATATTCGCGTGTTTCGTTTTGCATTAGACTTTAGCCAAGGCACACCAGAGTCTGCCCAAGTCGCCTACGTGGACAATCGCGGCGAGCGTGATATCGAGTTGCCACCTGCTTATGATTTTGATTGGATTGAGACCACGCGAGATCAGATGGTCAATGGTAAGTATCCACACATGAATATCTTGGATACGATATTTGTGGAAACCGTCGGCGGTGACTTGACCATCAAGATTGAGGACAATACGCAGTCGGGGCAGGGTATCTATAGCGAGCCTGTCAATGACCGCACTCAATCGCTGACCGATGCCGAGATTGCCTATGCCAAAGTCGGTAGCTTAATCCTTCTCAAAATACTGCCGTACCGTGAGGACAGTTACCGTTATTTTGTTTATAACACTTTGACCGAAGCGGTGCTGCGTTTGGATGCGATTGGCCAGTCCTGTGTACAGTTGCCCGAAGATCACGGCATTATATTTCCGGGTGGCTATTATCTACAGACGGGCGAGTATAAGCTGTTCGATGCCAACAGTATCGGTGCCAAAAATTTAAAGTTCAAGCGCAAAATTATCTCGACCAATGGCGAGGATGTTTTATTTTTATTTTATGACAGAGAGCTGGGTATCACGGGGCTGTTTCCTTATAACCTGATCAAAAAACAACTGGCAAATCCGATTTATTGTAACGGTATGGCGTTGGCAGACAATGGCCGCTTGGTATTGTTCAGTGACCAAAGTGAGCCGTCGCGCATTCACCCGATGCAGATATGGCACACCCCTTATGCCTCCCCTGAATATGTGAGCGAATTGCCTGAAAGCACGAGCTTCTATGGCAAAATCGGTAACAAAGAGCTGGTGCGTGGCATCTCTGATCTTTATAGTATTACCCGTCTTATCGACAACCAAAGCGTGTCACAAAAACTCTATGAAGAGCTGTCGGACAATACCAGCAGATTGTTTGATAGCTACTATTGGCTGTCTGAGCCTGAGCTGGGCGACGTCGCCAGTAGTATTAAAGAAGTGACAGCGACCGCTGAGCTGGTCATTGATGAGTTTGCCAAAGTTCAAAGTATCCAAAAGCAAACCCAAACCGCGCTTGCCGATGCCGAATCTCAGCAAAATGAGATTTTGCGACAGATACGCGTCACGACATTTGAGTCTGCCAGCGACTATGTCGATCAACTGTCGGCATTAAGACGACAAAAGGGCCGCTTGGTTAGCTTGGAGGATTTGCGCTATTTAGACAGTGATAAATTAGAAGCGTTGCAGGCGCAGCTAGAAGAAGCGGAAAGCGATCTTGCCGAAAAAACCGTACTGTTTTTAAGCGGTGAAGAAGCGCTATCAAGCTACGAAGGAATATTGGTCGATGTCAGTGAGCGCCTAAATACCGCTGAAACCAATGCTGAACTAAAGCCAGTGCTCGATAAAATTGACGATACGGCGCAAGGGTTAGATTTACTGACCGAGCTGCTCGGTACGTTGGACGTTGCTGATGCCACGGTACGCACGCAAATCATCGATGACATCTCGACTATTTATGCTAGCCTCAACCAGAGCAAAGCCAAGCTCAATCATAAACGCAAAAACTTAGGATCGGCAGAAGCGGTCGCGCAATTTGGCGCGCAGTTTAAGCTGTTCGGTCAATCGATTGCCAATGCTCTATCGATTGCCAATACGCCTGAGAAATCAGATGAGCAAATGGCAAAGCTGCTCGTACAGTTAGAGGGATTAGAAAGCCAGTTCGCTGATCCTGAGACCAATAGCGGCGATCAGTTTTTAGCCGATATCATCAGTAAACGTGAAGAGATTTACGAGACCTTTGAAAATCATAAGCAGCAACTGCTTGATGCTCGCAATCGCAAAGCGCAAAACTTAGGCGATGGCGCGCTGCGAATGCTTGAGAGTATAAAGAAGCGCACGCAAAGCACAGGTGTCACGGGCTTTACCGAGGAAGAGGCGCTTAATACTTATTTTGCATCAGATGGTCTGGTGCAAAAAGTCCGCAACATCGCAAAAGAGCTACAAGCGATGGGCTTTAGTGTCAAAGCCGATGACATTGATGCGCGCCTAAAAGCTATTCAAATCGAAAGCTATAAGAGTCTAAAAGACAAATCGGACTTATTCGAAGATGGCGGTCAAATTATTAAGCTGGGCAAGCATCGCTTTTCAGTCAATACGCAGCCATTAGACTTAACCTTACTCAGCCGTCAGCAATCAGATGGCAAGCGCGTGCTCAATTTGCATCTGACGGGTACTGACTATTATGAAGCGCTTAATAACGCTGAGCTGAATGCCTTACGCCCGTATTGGGAGATGAATATCGCCTCCGAGTCCGACAAGGTATACCGCGCCGAGTACTTGGCCTATAGCATTATCGAGAGCGCCAAAAACAGTCAAGACGGTCTGACAGAGACCCGCCTCTACCAAGCCTACGACGACACCGTCATCACGTTAGATATCAATGGTGATATCGATAATGACAGTCCGCTGGCGAAATTGGTCAAAGCCTACGCAACCCCGCGTTATCAGCTCGGTTATGACAAAGGCATTCATGACCGTGATGCCACGCTACTGTTGATGCAAATACTGCCGACGTTACGTGAGGCCGGGCTACTGATTTATACCCCGCAAGTCCGCGCACTGGCGCAACTGTTCTATTGGCAGTTAAATATTGTACAAGCGCTGGGTTTAGACAGTCTGCGTCAATTTGGCTACGACAATTGGCTAAATGAGTCAGTACTGACCCGCGCAAATAACTGGACGGATAGAGCCGCTACCGCTGAGCAGTTGCGCCGTGCGCTCGGTAGTGATACGGCTAAATCCTTACTGGTCGAGGATATGAGCCAAGTGATGCACCGTTTTGTCACAGCCTATCGTGACGAACGTATGGGTAGTAGTAATGATGCTCATCAGCCATCAGATGCCGCATTGGATTCAGAACCAGACTCAACTACCAGCGATGTTCATAACACCAATATTTTTAAGCCAAGCTATGTACAGCTGGCTTGCGAATACTTGGTCAGCGTTATGGGGCAATCAGCGGAACCAAATGCCACCGCATATAACACAATGAACTGGCAAACCAGTAAACAGGCCGAGCAATTGTGTGAGCAGCTTAGTCAAACGCTGAGTAGCTCTCCCGTCAGTACGCAAAGTAATGCCAGTTTTGCACAGCTACAGTCTTCAATTGGTAAGCTTGGCTTCCAACCTAAGTCAGCCTATGAGCTACTAGCCACATGGTTTCATGCACTGCTTGATAAGACTTACGGTAATAGTGAGTCAGCTACCGATCAAGCCGATGATGGCTTGGGTGAGGCAGGTGAGGCGCTTAGTGAAACGCAGCTGGCTGAACGTCAAGAAAAAGAGGCGCTACGTAAGCAGCAGTTAGAGAGTGAACGTCATTATGTGCCTGAAGCGATTGCTGTTTTACTCACTCAACTGAACGATACGCAGCGTGAAGCTTTGGTACAGCGCCTGATTGATTCAGGTGCGAGTTTCGATAAAGGCGGCGCGAATAAAGGCACAGTTAATGCCGCTTCCACCTTGTCGTTCTCTTCACCTCAAGCGTCATCATCAACGTCACTGACCAGTATCAATAACCCTCTCAATCAAGTGCAAAGCTTTGCGCGTCATACAGGTAAGGTGTCACTTGAAATACAAGTGAATAATCTACTGGGTGAGCATACTCGTATTCATCAGCAGAGCCTAACCTTTGCCGTTGATGATTTTTTAAATCGTTTGCATCATCATGATAGCCAAGTGATCCCTGCCTATCGACGCTATCTGGCCATGCGCTCAGAGATATTACACGAGTCAAAAGCAACCCTGCGACTGGCCGAATTTATGCCGCGTCCCTTGTCCTCATTCGTGCGTAACCGTCTGATTAATGAGAGCTACCTGCCACTCATCGGCGATAACCTTGCCAAACAGATGGGCACGGTCGGCGAGGATAAGCGGACGGATTTGATGGGTATCCTCATGATGATATCGCCACCAGGGTATGGTAAGACCACCTTGATGGAGTATGTGGCCAATCGTCTCGGCCTGATCTTTATGAAGATTAATTGTCCGTCACTCGGTCATGATGTCACCTCATTAGATCCCGAAAAAGCCCCCAATGCTACGGCAAGAGAGGAGCTAAATAAAATCAACTTAGCCTTTGAGATGGGCAATAATGTCATGCTGTATCTTGATGATATTCAGCATACGCATGCGGAGTTTTTGCAGAAGTTTATCTCACTCGGTGATGGCACGCGCCGTATCGATGGCGTCTGGCAAGGCAAAACCAAAACCTATGACATGCGCGGCAAAAAGTTCTGCGTGGTCATGGCGGGTAACCCGTATACCGAGAGCGGCGAAGCCTTTAAAGTGCCTGACATGCTCGCCAACCGTGCCGATATCTATAACTTAGGTGATATCATGAGCGGTATGGAAGACATCTTTGCCCTCAGTTATATCGAAAACTCCCTAACCTCTAACAGTGTCCTTGCACCACTGGCAAACCGCGATCTAAGTGATGTGCATCGCTTGATCAAAATGGCAAAAACGGACAATGCCAATCTCGCGCAAGCGCAAAGCAGCGATCTGACCTATCCATATAGCACCTCAGAGATTAACGAGATTATCGCGATCTTGCGTCATATGTTTCGGGTGCAAGCAGTCATTCTGGACGTCAACCAAGCTTATATTGCTTCCGCCTCGCAAGATGATAAATATCGTGTCGAGCCGATATTTAAGCTACAAGGCAGTTATCGTAATATGAATAAGATGACCGAAAAGCTGTCAGCGGTCATGAATGAGAATGAGCTAAACCAGCTGATAGACGATCACTATCTGGGCGAGTCGCAGCTATTGACCCAAGGCGCAGAGAGCAACTTGCTCAAGCTTGGTGAGATGCGCGGTACCTTAACCGACGCAGAAAAAGAACGTTGGGCGCAAATCAAAGCGGACTTCTTACGTAATAAAGCCATGGGCGGCGAAGACGGTGATACGGGCGCGCGTATCGTCGCGCAGTTGGTGGATTTGGCGAGCGGCTTCAATACCATCAGTCGTCAGTTTGAGACGTACTTAACCAAAAATGATCCAGAGCAAATCGCGCGCTTACGAGAAGCAGAGCGTAAGGCCCAGTTAGAGACTCAGATGGAGGCGCAGCTAGCCTCACAAAAAATCCTCGCCGATAGCGTGATCAATAATGCCAAAGTCGTCAGCGATAGCATCGATAATGGCTTTGAGAAAAGCGTGAGCCAATTGCTACAGATATATAAGCACGATCACAAAGCCGAGGGCGAGTACCTCAAGCAAAACCAAGACGTGCAAAAAGCCCTGATGGTGCAGCTGGTCGATGCAGTGGAGCAACTGGCACACAATATGGCAGATAGCTTGTCTCGTAGCTTAGCCGAAAGCCTGATTAAGAACGATGATAGTAAAACCGTAGAGAACGATGCGCCTGATATCCATGAGCAGACCACACTGATGGCCAATGCGCTCAAGCAAGCGCTGGCACCACTAACGATGCGCATGGATGAGAAGCTCGCGATTGATAGCAGTACTGATCAATCTGGTAAACTGATCGTCAACAGTCTCAATCGCCTCAATAAAATATTTGACGATTATGACTAGTAACTGTGACTAATAGCAATGATACGTAGTAGGCTATAGTGACACGTGACTGATGTCGTAAACAAACCAATGAGAAATGTATGGCGCACAAAAAGAAAAACGTTCGAAAAAAACTCTGCCCCGTCTGTGAGCGTGAGTTCAGTTGGACGAAGAAGCTCGATAAAAACTGGGAGAGTATGGTGTACTGCTCAGACCAGTGCCGCCGAATTAAGAAGTATGAGGGTGTCGAACATCAAAAGTAAGATTTCACTGTAACGCAAATAGTCAAAAGTAGATGGGAGCAAACAATGGCACATAAAAAAGTAAACTTACCGCAAAAAACTTGCCCCGTCTGCCAGCGTCCGTTTACGTGGCGCAAGAAATGGGAGAAAGATTGGGAGCAGGTGATTTATTGTTCTGAGCGGTGTCGGCGGGCAAAAGGTAAAGAGTGAGTATCCCAAATTCAAAAATTCAGCGTATCAATTGATAAGCTGAATTTTTTAGAGTTAAATTGTAGTCGCTACTGATATTTGAAATAAAATAAAGCATTCAAAAATAACTGCACATTATTGTTTTCAAAAATTAAATTTTCTAAATTTCTTTGACGGAATTATTAGTCATTTAATCAGCTTATCAGTTGCCGTGCTACGGTCTTGAAAATGTAAATGACTCATCATCGTCAATCATATCATTTTGATTGTCATCGACTTCAATCGTAAGGGCGGTATTACCTGTCACTCGAGCGTAACGCGTCCTTGGTTCTGATAATCCGGTACCCGCATTATCATCATAAATTGTGGTCGTAATTAACTGACTAGTGATAGGATCAATAGTGTAGTTACCCCACTCCATACCGTTTTCTGCATTATCGACTGACTTATCTTCATCAACTTGTACATGTATATAAGTGCCATTTTCTGAGAAAGCTAAGCCAATCAGCTCATTATCATCAGCATCATCAAAATCCCAAGGTCCTAAAATACCTTCATATTTAGTTTTTGAGAAGCGATAACTTTCATTGCTATCAATGACACCATTTTCATTTTCATCTACTTTTAGGATAAGCTTACTATTAGATACTTCAGCATAACGCATAATAGAGTCTGACAGTCCAGAAGTACCATTTTTGTCAAAAACAGGTGTAGCGGTTAGCTTACCTTCTGTACTGCTGACACTATAGTTGCCTAGTTCCATACCATTTTCAGGTTCATTTGTTGATTGACTGCCATCGACTTGGGTTTGTATATAGGTTCCATCATCTAGAAATATAATGGTTGAGAGTTCTCCATTGGCGATATCGTCGCTATGCCACATCCCAACAATTTCGGTATCGATATTTGGCTGATCAGGTTGTGTAATAACGGGGGGCTCAGGTTGCGCCGTCGATGGTGTATCAGAATCTGAGTCGTCACCACAACCCTGTAGTAACAACGCCATTGATAACGTTAGTAATGCTACTTTAAATGGTTTCATTTTCATCTCTCCTTGATTGAAAGTTTAAGATTTCACTTATCTAAAACGCTACATCCTTGTACCTGCTGAACTTAGAAAAATAAAATACCTCGAAAATGACGGTATAGAATATAATTATAAAAGAATATTTATATTCTTAATTTAAAATATATCAAAAATAATTAAGATATACCAATAAAAATAAGAATTCTTTAAATAAAAAATGCAGTAAGTTTTTATAAGGTTAAAAGACGTTAGAGTCACAGAGAATAGGGATAAAAGAGATTTACTAGTCGGAATGGATATTATGATCGATTATCTTAAAACTTTTTTATGTGAGAAAGTCTAATTAGTAGTGAGTAGTGAGTAGTGAGTAAAATTAATATAGATATCAAGAGATAGAAAAAGACGTCATAAAAATGCCGTAACCCTTTTTACTGCATTTTCATTAAATGAAATAGAAAGGGTTGTGGCATATTAAAACACTCATAACCAAGACAAAAGCAATGAAACTACTACATACCATCTCTCTTCGCAAAAATATTCGCAACCAACGCGCCACTAAAGTTATGCCACACACTAAATATAGCGCTCGGTAAGGCAGCGACAGGGTTGAAATAAGTCGCGGCAAGGGCAGCGCCCAGACCAGAGTTTTGCATGCCTACTTCCACCATAATGGCGCGGCGCTGTCTCTCCGTGAATCCAGACAAGCGCGCAATCACATAGCCCAAGGTATACCCCAGCATATTGTGTAGAGCAACGACGATAAAGACAATCACACCACTATCTAAGATCGTCGCTTTAGACACTGCGACTACGGCCGCGATGATAATAGAGATACCCAACACCGACACCATTGGCAATACCTCGGTGACGAACTCGATTTTTTTACCCAAAAACTTATGGAATATAACACCAAGTAATATGGGCAAGATGACGATTTTAGTAATGGTTATCATCATACTGGCTAGGTCGATATCGATCAGCTGACCGGCAAACACGTTTAATAGAATAGGCGTCAAAAAAGGCGCAAGTAAGGTGGAGATAGAGGTAATCGCGACACTCAGCGCCACATCCCCTTTTGCCAAAAATGTAATCACATTACTAGACGTACCACCTGGGCAACAACCGACCAAAATCACGCCAACCGCGATTAAAGGATCAAGGTTAAAGATGACGGTTAATAGGTAGGCAATCAGCGGCATCAGCGTGAACTGTGCCAACAGTCCGACCAATACAGGCTTGGGGCGTTTGACAATCTCTAGGAAATCTTCGGTTTTGAGCGTCATACCCATGCCAAACATGATGATGCCAAGTATTGGCACAATCAAAAAAGCCAATGAAGCAAAGAAGGTAGGAAATACGAAGCCCAACACGGCACTGACCAATGCCCAGATTGCAAACGTTTTGCCAATCCAACTAGAAAGTAATGCAATCTGATTCATAGCCTGTCTCACAATAATAAAAATAATATAGTAGACAATAATCTAGCATGGTTATCGAACATGAATGATAAAAGTATTTTGCTATGAACGTAGCGATAAGTTTGCTGATAATAAATAAAGGATTAGCCATAAAAAATGGCTTACTCATATTAAATGAATAAGCCAAAAAGCTATTAGAGATTATTTAAGCGTTAACTGAATTTTGAAAGTCTACAAATTCGGATTTAACCATTTCTCAGCCGTTTTCATATCCCAGCCTTTACGCTCAGCATAGCTCTCTAACTGGTCACGGCTGATCTTACCGACATTGAAGTACTCACTATCAGGATGTGAGTAATAGAATCCGCTGACCGACGACGCAGGCCACATCGCATAGCTTTCGGTCAGTGTCGTGCCGATTGCCTCTACCGTTCCGAGCCAGTCAAACAGTTTGCCTTTTTCGGTATGCTCAGGGCACGCAGGGTAGCCAGGGGCAGGGCGGATACCGACGTATTTCTCTTTAATCATTTCCTCATTGGTGAGTGACTCAGTCGGCTGATAGCCCCAATACTCTTTACGAATTAGCTCATGCAGGTGTTCGGCAAAGGCTTCAGCTAAGCGGTCAGATAGCGCCTGTACCATAATGGCATTATAGTCATCGCCTGCTGCTTTGTATTGCTCAGCAAGTGCTTCTGTACCGACGATAGAGACGGTAAAGCCGCCCAAATGATCGGTATGCGTCTCTGATGGCGAGATAAAGTCCGCCAAGCTCAGGTTTGGCTTGCCGCTTGCTTTATCGCTTTGCTGACGTAAGTGCTCGAACTGATAAGTTGGGCTGCCACCACTCTGTGGGTCATTATCATAAACAGTTACCGTGTCTGCACCAGTACGGCGAGCAGGCATCAGTTTAAACACGCCTTTTGCTACGATTGATTTTTCCTCAATCATTTTGTGTAGTAGCTCTTCAGCGTTCTCAAACAAATCTCGTGCCGCTTCACCCACCACATCATCTTGCAAGATTTTTGGGTATTTACCCGTTAGACCCCAAGAGATAAAGAACGGTGTCCAGTCGATATACGGCAGCAGGTTGTTGATAGGATAGTCATCCAATATCACTTGTCCTAACTTATTTGGCACTGGTGGCACATAGTTTTCCCAATCATACTGAAAGCCAATCTTGACCGATTCGGCATAGGTGACTTTGGCCGCTTTTGGTTGACGCTTGGCAAGGCGTTCACGTACTTTGATGTACTCTTCACGGGTCTCATCGATGAGGGCAGTACGGTGCTCTTTGGATAGCAGCTTGGTCACCACGCCGACGGAGCGCGAGGCATCAGAGACATAGATGACCGCATCATTTTGATATTGCGGCTCGACCTTGACAGCAGTATGCGCTTTAGAGGTCGTTGCGCCGCCGATCATCAAGGGTAGGGTCATGCCGCGCTCTTGCATTTGCTTGGCAACATAGACCATTTCATCGAGACTGGGGGTGATCAGACCTGACAGACCGATGATATCGACTTTTTCTCTGATAGCGGTATCAAGGATGGTTTCGCACGGTACCATCACGCCCAGATCGACGATGTCATAGCCATTACAGCCAAGTACCACGCCAACGATGTTTTTGCCGATATCATGCACGTCGCCTTTGACGGTTGCCATAAGGATTTTGCCTTTGACTTCGCCTTCGACTTTTTCCGCTTCGATGTACGGGTTTAGCCAAGCAACGGATTGCTTCATGACGCGCGCTGATTTGACGACTTGTGGTAGGAACATCTTGCCCGCACCGAATAAATCACCGACGATATTCATACCGTCCATGAGTGGTCCTTCGATGACCTCGAGCGGTTTGGGGTATTTCTCCCACGCTTCTTTGGTGTCTTCTTCGATAAAGGTGGTCACGCCTTTAACGAGAGCATGAGCGATACGCTCTTCTACCGTACCCTCACGCCAGCTCATATCGACGGTGCTGTCTTTTTTCTTGCCGCCGTCTTGGTAATTTTCAGCGACGGTCATTAGGCGTTCGGTCGCATCCTGACCCGTTTCACCTTGATTGCGGTTGAGCATGACGTCTTCGATGGCATCACGCGCCTCGACAGGAATATCATCATACAGCTCTAGCATAGCTGGGTTAACGATACCCATGGTCAGGCCATTTTTGATCGCGTGAAATAGGAACACAGAGTTGATCGCTTCACGAATCGGGTTACCACGGAAACTAAACGAGACATTAGATACCCCGCCTGAGACCATAGCATTCGGTAAGTTTTCCGTGATCCAGCGCGTGGCATTGATAAAGTCCGCGCCGTAGTTGTTGTGCTCGGTGATACCCGTGGCGACGGCAAAGATATTGGGGTCAAAAATAATGTCCTCACTAGGAAAACCCACTTCGTTGACCAGCACATCATAGCTACGTTTAGATATCTCAATTTTGCGCTCGTAAGTGTCAGCCTGTCCGTCTTCATCGAATGCCATGACGATAATGGCAGCGCCGTAGCGCATGCATAATTTAGCGCGCTCAACGAACTCAGCATGCCCTTCTTTTAGCGAGATGGAGTTGACGACAGATTTACCTTGCGTACGCTTGAGACCTTCTTCGATGATGTCCCATTTAGACGAGTCAATCATCAGTGGTACACGGCTTATATCTGGTTCACCTGAGACGAGGTTGACGAAGTGAATCATCGCTTGCTTGGAGTCAAGCATGCCCTCGTCCATATTGATATCGACGATCTGCGCGCCGCCCTCGACCTGATCGCGAGCGACATCAAGAGCCTCAGTATAGGCTTCGGTCTTAATCAAACGTAGGAATTTTTTGGAGCCTGTGACATTGGTACGCTCACCGACATTGACAAACAAGCTGTCCGCATTGATGGTAAATGGCTCGAGACCTGATAAGCGGCAGGCAGGTGCGATTTCAGGAATCACACGTGGCGCATAGTTTGCTACCATATTAGCGATTTGGCGGATATGCTCAGGCGTTGTACCACAGCAGCCGCCAACGATGTTTAGGATACCCGCTTTGGCAAAACCTTCGAGTAGGGCGGCGGTTTCTTCAGCGGTTTCGTCATATTCACCAAACTCATTGGGCAGACCCGCATTTGGATGCGCAGAGACGTAAGTATCAGCGATGTTCGATAGCGTTTGAATGTGCGGACGCAGCGCATCCGCCCCAAGCGCACAGTTAAAGCCAACGGATAATGGCTTGGCATGGCGAATCGAGTTATAGAACGCTTCCGCGGTTTGACCAGATAGCGTACGACCTGAGGCATCAGTGATCGTACCAGAAATCATAATAGGCAGCTCAAAGCCGATATCTTCAAACACACCCGTGATGGCAAATATTGCCGCTTTGGCATTGAGCGTATCAAAGATCGTCTCAATCAAAATAAGATCGACGCCGCCTTCTATCAGGCATAAGGTCGCTTCACGGTAGTTTAGGACCAACTCATCAAAGGTAATGTTACGAAAGGCAGGGTCATTGACATCAGGTGATATCGAGCATGTGCGCGAGGTTGGCCCCACCACACCGGCGACAAAGCGCGGTTTTTCAGGCGTCTTGGCGGTAAATTCATCAGCCGCCTCGCGCGCAATTTTGGCTGCTGTTTTATTCAGTTCAGGCACCAAGTACTGCATGTCGTAGTCAGCCATCGACAGACGCGTACCGTTAAAGGTATTGGTCTCGATGATATCCGCACCAGCCAACAGATGATCGTGATGAATGTCTTTAATCATGTGCGGCTGGGTCAATACCAGCAAATCGTTATTGCCGCGCACATCTTGGTCGATATCAGCAAAACGCTCACCACGATAATCTGCTTCTTCCAATTTATAGGTCTGAATTTGCGTACCCATTGCACCATCTAACATCAAAATGCGTGATGCCATCTGCTCGGTGATACGGGCGCGCGCGGTGAGCTGCTGTTCCTTATAAGGAAAGACAGCAGGCGGCGTTAAGATAAAGTCATCAGCGGATGATGAGTCAGAAGTAGTATCAGAGTGAGAAGAGGTCGGTGAGGTCATCGTTTGAGTCATAGGTGCGCTGCTTATATCGTCAATATTATAAAAGGAAGGAGTAACAAACCAATAGAGTACAAAGTCTTATAAAGGAAATCGTCAAATTTGAATTATTCTAGCATGAAAAATATAGCACACATGGATACTGCCCATTCTACTTTTACCATAGACAAGCAGATACCTATTCACTGAGCTGCTGAACATAGCGTTACATTGTATTTCACAAAGAATATGTGCACAAATGAATATCATTTCGCTTACGGATTACACAAAGCGTTGCTTCTGCAAATGAAAGCCAACGCTTATGCTTAAAAGTCCGACACAGTTTACACCTGTACTACAAAAAGTTGCGTAAAGGCAGGTTGATAAAGGTTTCATACATGTTAATTTGATTTCAGAAGAATTAGGTCTTTGTAAGTTTTGCTTATAAGTAACTTATGGGCAAAAAGTTATTATTGTTCTGTTGGTCTATCTAAATGTTGCTTATCAAAAAGATAAGAATTGGACAGCACGAGCAACTGATATTAGAAGACAATCTAACCTGTAAGACAATAAGCAAATAAATACTCAATCATTAAGGATAATGTTATGAAACTGACTAAAATTGCAACTATCGGTACGCTAGCTATTTCTATCGCTGGCCTAAGCGCTTGTAATAATATGATGCCAGCAAAAAGCGCAGATATGAAACCGCCAATGCACAGCCAAACTATGGCAAAAATGAATGTGGTACAAGTTGCTCAAAGTAATTCTGATTTTTCAGTCTTAGTAGAGGCGGTACAAGCAGCAGGTTTAGCAGGTATGCTATCTGATCCGAATGCACACTATACGGTATTTGCACCAACCAATGCTGCATTTATGCAAGCGCTACAAGAAACAGGTATGACCAAAGAGCAACTATTTGCCAACAAGCCATTACTAACCAAGATTCTAGGATATCACGTCGTAAGCGGTGACATGGCCATGTATGCCAAAGACGTGAAGCCTGGTAACGTCATGACCGCTAGCAAAGACACGCTAATGGTAACCAACCAAGGTAAATTGATGGACGAAAACGGCCGTACTGCAAACATTGTAAAAACAGATATCGCAGCTACTAATGGTGTTGTCCATGTCATCGATAGAGTGCTACTACCTAAATAAGCTTTAGCGAAATAACATCTACATTTATGATGAAGCTTAAGTAAGCAGCTATTATTTGATGAGTTTATCATTTGATAATGGCTGTTTTAGTATCTGATAATCAATCATGTAGCATGAAATACAAATTACAGCAGTTTTAATGATTACAGACATCAAATAAACGAAATTGTATTTTAAAGAACACAATAACGAGTATACAAGTTGATAATGCTATATACGTGATTGATACAGTGCCACTACTTAAGTAAGTATCAATTAAAAATTAAACCTTTAGAATTATAGTTATTGATATAGCGGACTTAAAACTATGGCTGGTTATTTAGTCATATCCACGATTTATCAGTCACTGTTAAATTTATTAAAAGTAACTGTCTGTTAAACACATGACGCAACCAATCATTTAAAAGGAAATACCCATGTTAAAGAAGAATCTATTATCTATCGCAGTCGTAACAGCAGCCATGTCATTAGCGGCATGTAACGACACCGAAACTGTCGCAGATCCAGTTGAGCCTGAGGTTACTACTGAAGAAGTCGTAGTAGAGCCAGTAGCTGAGACGGATCCAATGGTTGAAGCAGAGCCAATGGCAGACGACATGAATATGGAAGCGACTCAAACCATCGCTGAAATTGCAGCAAACAACGAAAACCTAACCATTTTGACAGCTGCACTGAAAGCTGCTGGTCTTGATACGATGTTGATGGAAGATACTAAGTACACTGTATTTGCACCAACTGATGATGCATTTGCTCCAGTACTAGAAAAGCTAGGCGTAACGAAAGAAGAGTTATTGGCTAACACAGACTTGCTGAAAAAAGTATTGCCTTACCACGTAGTACCTATGGAAGTAAAAGCGGCTGACATCCCTTATGGTACTGACATCGAAACGGCTAATGGCAAAACGATCTCTATTAGCGATGCTAATGTAATCACTGACGCGACTGGTAACACAGCTAACATCACAGGTACTGATATCATGGCAACCAATGGTGTGGTTCATACTATCGATGCAGTATTGATGCCTGAGTAAGTTTTTTTTAAATCAGTTGTTATAAGAACTTAGCTGTCATAAGCTAATAAGTATATTAAAGAGGCCCAGCTATAAAGCTGGGTTTTTTTGTGTCTATAAGATGGTGGCGTAGCAGCGGTATCTTAAAATCTGCGTTATTTATTTGCAATAAAAAAGCCCGAGACCATTGCCTCGGGCTTTTAGTAAGACTGAATAAGATTGAGCAGTAGCTACGTTAGCGCATATTATCTATGTTATTTACGTAGTGGATCTACATTCGTTCTTTTTTGCTCTGCTAGATGACGCGCTTCCCAATAAGGTGCGTTTTTGATACCGAATTTTGCAGGATCAAAACTGTAGCGTGCCACACCAGCTTTACGTTGTGCTTCGTAGTCTTTAAGCATGGTAAGCGTTGGACGAGCCACAATAAAGATAACAAGAATACCAACAATGTTGAGCCAAGCCATAAGGCCAACACCAATGTCACCAATTGCCCAGATATAACCAGCTGAGTTTAGACCACCGTAAGCAACCATCACCATGATCAATACTTTTACTAAGAATAGACCTGTTTTATTGGCACCGCGACCAAGGAAGCGTGTCAAGTAAGCCACGTTTACTTCAGCGATGTAGTAATAAGCTAGGATGGTTGTAAAGGCAAAGAAGAATACAGCGATTGCGATAAAGGCATTACCAAACGTACCGTATACCGATTCCATTGCCATTTGCGTGAACGCAGGGGCGTTGATTTCAGTAGTAGCAGCAACGTTTTGTACGATGAACTGACCATCTGGTAATGTACCTTGGATGTTGTACATGCCAGTAGATAAAATCATAAAGGCAGTCGCAGAACAAACCAGTAGCGTATCAACATATACTGAGAATGCCTGAACAAGACCCTGCTGTGATGGATGCTCAACTTCAGCAGCAGCAGCAGCGTGAGGACCTGTACCTTGACCCGCTTCGTTAGAGTAAATACCACGTTTTACACCCCAACCGATTGCTGCACCAAAACCTGCTTGTGCAGTGAATGCATCGCCAACAATCATGCCGAATACATCTGGAATCAAGCTGAAGTTACTGAACATGATGATTAAGGCTAAGGCAATATAACCAATTGCCATAAACGGAACGGCAAACTCAGTAAAGGTTGCAATACGCTTAATACCACCAAAGATGATGACACCTAGTACAACTAAGATGATGGCTAAGCCAACCAAACGCATAGAGCCGACTTCTAGGCCTGCAACGTTCATGATCGTACCTTCACCCATTAACTGTGCGAATGCACTGATAACACCGTTGGCCTGTACGCCAGGTAAGAACATACCACATGATAAAATAGAAGCGATGGCGAAAAGGATGCCGTACCACTTTTGACCAAGGGCACGCTCAAAGTAATAAGCAGGGCCACCGCGATATTCGCCAGTCACCACATCTTTTTCTTTGTAAATCTGTGCAAGGGTAGACTCGACATAGGCAGTAGATGCGCCTAAGAACGCTACGACCCACATCCAAAACACAGCACCTGGACCACCGAAGCCGATAGCAGCAGCTACCCCAGCGATGTTACCCATGCCTACACGTCCTGCGAGGGAAACGGCTAGTGCCTGAAAAGATGAAATACCATCAGTACTAGACTTACCACTGAATAGCAATTTGATCATTTCACCGAACAAACGCACCTGTACAAAGCGCGTCAAGATGGAATAGAACAGACCAGCGCCCAAGCACAGATAGATCAGTGCTGGGCTCCAGATAATTCCGTTTACTAAGTTAACTAAACCTTCCATATGTATATTCCTAGTACTGTCTCAAGGTGGCTCTGTATGCTAGGAGTAAATTAACTGGTTAACTTACTTATTTAAGTTAAGCAGTTAAATTATCTGCATCGACTCATATCTATATTAGTTAAGTCTCATACGTGCTTAGCCACCAAGAATGGACTGTAGTTGTCTGTATTTATCCGCTTGGCTTCATCAGTGACACAGACTATTTTTATAGCGATTATCATTGATAGCATTAATATCAGCTGCATTTGTGATTGTTCTACAGCCTCAACTACTGCGGTGTCCTATCATCACGTTACGAATGAGATGAGTTATAAGTTAACCCGCGGATAAAACAGGCGGTTATATAATCAAATACTCCTCATGATGAGGGTATTTGATTTGCTATGAGCCGTCCCGATTGGCTACACTGCTGGTATGGCGGATTGAATGTATTAGTGGAGTATCTAAGAGTGAGTAACTGCTTTTGTATCACAGCTACCAACTCCCTAATACGTATCAAAATATAAGTCCACTACCAAATGTATTCAAACCGTACGGCTACGTAACTGCAATTTGCCATATTTTTGTACCAATTACTAGAAATTTCTTTGTGTATGGACGGATAAGTTTTGTTTTAATGCCATCATTTCACTCATAACTGACTGCAATAATGACCTAGATTTATTCACTGTAAGTTATTTAGTAGACTTTTGTTTCATATATTAATATTTGGCTCAAATGAATGCTTTTAAAACACAGTAGCAGTCGAAAGTTGCGGTTGTGTTTTGGTAACGGTCAATTGTAAAAGCATCATGATAGCGCCATTATGAGCAGTATATCTTGTAGCTTATAAGATTGAGCAATATGTATAAGTAGTTTTTCATGTTGTATCTGTAGATACAAAAGCTACAAGCGCGTGCCTTTATACAAAGTATAGAACGCATATGACCGTTAGATGATTGTGAAGGCATAAGCGCAAAAAAATTATTAAAAAACGTGTTACCAGATATTTGTTATTTATCATTATTAGGAGAAACAACGATGACGCGTAAATCTATTATGAAGCCGATGTTGCTAGCAGCACTATTAACGACGTCTACTGTCGGTCTGAGTGGCTGTGGTTATAACAATCTTCAGGCGCAAGACGAGCAAGTAACGGCTTCATGGTCAGAAGTGGTCAACCAATATCAGCGCCGCAGCGATTTGGTGCCAAACTTGGTCAAAGTCGTACAGCAGTATGCTGAACAAGAGCAAGAAGTGTTCACCCAAGTGGCGGAAGCACGTTCACGTGCGGGCGGCATCACTGTGACGCCTGAAGTGCTCAATGACCCAGAAGCAATGGAGCGTTATGCTGCTGCGCAAGAACAAATGACAGGCGCATTGTCACGTCTGATGGCAGTGTCTGAGCGTTACCCTGAGCTAAAATCAGATGCGCTGTTCCAAGACTTACAGGCTCAGCTAGAAGGCACCGAAAACCGTATCGCGGTCGCTCGTAATCGCTATATCCAAGAAGTACAGGGCTACAATACCACTGTGCGCCAGTTCCCAACCAATATCACCGCAAAAGTATTTGGCATGGATACCAAGCCAAACTTTACCGTTGCTAATGAAGATGCCATTTCGACAGCGCCAAGTGTTGATTTTGGCGATTCTGCAAAAGCAGAGTAGGAAGCATTAAAAATATACAAAAATAGAGCGGTGTATGCCGCTCTATTTATTTAGCTGATGACTATTAGTTAATGTCTATTAATTTATAAAGATGTCATTTTAGGTGGTAGAGATTAGATGAATAATTCAAAAGCAATCTTATCAGCATTACTGTTTACACTGAGCGTCAGCGGTGCATCAGTGTTACATGCTGCACCCAATACCGATGCTGGCAATAATACTGCGGCGACAGATAGCACCTCGAATCTACAAGACCGTAGTGTCGAAGACTTGGTAGCCATTGCCAAAGCTGGGGAATCCAACGAAGCGATCAATGATGCAGTGCTGAATAATGACGCCATCAATGGTGCGGTGCTTGGTAATGACGCTATTAACCAAAGCGCGGCAAATGATGAGGCAACCGCTAGTGCGCAAGCGCCAGCTCAGCCACCAGTAACCTCAAGTGCCCAGAGCGTTAATGCTGACAAACTGATACTCAACGAGCCGGTCGTTGATCAGGCTAATATCTTAAATCCGCAAGAAAAGCAGCGCTTAGAGGCGCAGCTGAGAGACATCTATCAGCAAGGTTTGGCACAGGCGGCGGTCGTTATCGTACCGACCACCAATGGTCTGCCTATATTTGATTATGCCTTACAAGTAGCTGAAAAATGGCAATTGGGCGACAAGGACGTTGATGATGGTCTGCTAATCGTCGTTGCAGTTAATGACCGTGACATGTATATCCTAACCGGCTATGGCTTAGAGGGTGTGTTGCCAGATGCGGCGGTCAACCGTATCATCCGTGAAGACATCACACCATTGTTTAAGCAAAATGACTATGGCGCTGGGATATTGGCAGGCGTGGATGCACTCAAGGCACGTCTAACGGCTGATCCTGATGTATTGGCGCGTGCTGATGCGCAAGCTGCTGAGCGTAGTGCCGAGCAAGGCTCAGATGAGTTACCATCACCTATTTTCTTATTTATTATGGCGATGATATTTGGCAGTTTTATTACCAACATCTTAGGCCGAGTATTTGGTTCTATTATCACGGCAGGCGGCTTTTTTGCGGGTTCCTTGGCGCTGGGTGGCGGCTTTTTTATGACATTAATTATGGCGATATTTATATGGCTGTTTTTGATCTCACGTGGCGGCGGTGGTGGCAAAGGCGGCGGCGGTAAAGGTGGACGCAGAGGCGGTGGCATGATTTTCTTACCCGGTATGGGTGGGGGCAGTAGTGGTGGTGGTTTTGGCGGCGGCGGCTTTGGTGGTGGTGGCGGCGGTTTCGGCGGTGGCGGTGCTGGTGGCTCGTGGTAAGTGTCTATTTATTAAAAGCCCAGCTTAGTTATTAGAAGCTCAGATTAGTAAAGACTCAAATTGATAAAAGCCAAAAATAGAGTCCCAGTAAATAGACCCAAATAACCATCAAAAACGACGTAATTGAGGAAAAATATAATGGCAGAAAACCACACTTCAACTTCTAGCTTTGCTCGATGGTGGCGTCAGGTCTTGTTTGTACCTTTGCTGCATAGCAAGTGGCTGACAGCAGAAGCCAAAGCACGCCTGACAGATGAGGTGACACGCGCTGAGCGTGGGCATCGCGGTGAGGTGTTTTTGATTGTCGAAAACCATTTGCCAATTCAAGACGCTTACCATATGGATTGCCACGAGCGCGCCGTTGATTTGTTTAGTGAGTATCGAGTCTGGGATACCGAAGAAAACACTGGCGTCTTGATCTATGTCAATATCTGCGAGCATCAATTAGAGATTGTGGCTGACCGCGGTATCAACACTCACGTCAGCCCAACCGTCTGGCGTGCCATGTGCGAAAAAGCAGTATCAGGTATCAGCAACAAGAAGACGGAAGAGAGTTTGGCTGAATTGTTAGATGAAGTGGGACAAGTGCTGCGCCAGTATTATCAGCTTGAGCAAAATCCAGCAGGCAATGAGCTGTCTGATACCGTGGTATTTTTAAAATAGTAATACAGCATCTCTAAGCACATTATTGATAGAGTCGAAGGTGGCTGTTCTCGTCTATAGGGTTTTGATGCTAAAATATCGCACGTAAAATATTCGCACCGTCCAAAGAGGGTGCGAATATATAAATTGTCCACAGCTCGTCTCGATAACACCATTATTGGAATACTATGATTGATTTAATACAGAAACTACCAAAAGCAGAACTTCATTTACACATCGAAGGGTCATTAGAGCCTGAGCTGATGTTTAGACTGGCAAAAAAGAACAACGTAGAAATTCCATATGACAGCGTAGAAGACGTGCGCGCCGCCTACAACTTTAATAATCTGCAAAGTTTTTTAGATATTTACTATGCTGGCGCAAATGTCTTACTGACCAAAGATGATTTTTATGATTTGACGTGGGAATATATTCTTAAGTGTGTTGAAGACAATGTCATCCACACCGAAATATTCTTCGACCCGCAGACACATACCGAACGAGGTGTGCCTTTTGAAGCGGTCATCACAGGTATCAAAGAAGCGCTCGCCGATGCCAAAGAAAAGTACGGCATCACCTCTTGTATCATCATGTGTTTCTTGCGCCATTTGTCGCAAGAAGAAGCGTTTGAGACACTAGAGCAAGCGCTGGACTATAAAGATGATATCATCGGTGTCGGTCTGGACTCATCGGAGCTTGGCAATCCACCATCGAAATTCAAAGAAGTCTTCAAAAAAGCCAAAGAAGAAGGTTTTAAACTGGTCGCCCATGCGGGTGAAGAGGCTGATTTTTCGTATATTTACGAAGCATTGGACTTATTGAATATCAATCGAATCGACCATGGGGTGCAATCGATAAAAAGCCCAGAGCTGATGCAAAGACTCAAAGATGAGCAAATGCCACTGACGGTTTGCCCAAACTCAAATATCGAACTGCGAGTATTTGATAATTACCAAGAGCACAATATTAAAGAGCTTTTGGATTATGGTCTAAATATCAGCGTTAACTCAGATGATCCAGCGTATTTCAAAGGTTACGTGAATCAAAACTTTATTAACCTGCATGAGAATCTACCAATAACAGAAGAAGATGTGATTACGTTGGTGAAAAACTCTTTTAAATCAGCATTCATCAGTGACGAGCTAAAGGAAGATTACTTGGCGAGAGTGGACGCGGCATTGTAATAAGCTTTAGCAAGCTTGTTTTCAGTAGTAAAGGCTTAACGGTTGATAGCAATCGTTAAGCCTTTTTATTGTTTATCAGGTAATGACATTTATAAGCAGTCGCAGTTATAAAGCAGTAATCTCTTCTATAAGTAACGGCAAGACTACACCAGCTTTTTCTATTAGCGTGATATCGACGATGGTATTCGGTGTTGGGTCAGGGTTTATCTCGATAACTTGCGCACCGTTCTGCTTGGCTAACTGTGAGAGTCCAGCAGCAGGATAGACCAAGCTTGATGTACCGATACTGATAAACACATCACAGTTAGCCGCAGCCTCTTCGGCAGCCTGCCATGCTTGTACAGGTAGTGCTTCACCAAACCACACAATATCTGGTCTGATATAGCCGTCACAGTGCGGACAAGTAATCAGTTTATCATCCAAACGTATAGCATCTTGCTTAATATAAGCGGCTCTTGATTGTTCTGGATAAGGTATCTCACACTGACCACAGCGATCACGCCACAGATGACCGTGCAGATGAGTTACCGAACTACCAGCTTGCTCATGTAGGTCATCGACATTCTGAGTGATAAGTGTGACTTGCTGATCGGAGGTTTGCGCATGATACTGCCACTGAGCCAATGCATGATGGGCTGGATTTGGTGCTTTATCTGCGACCATCTGCCGCCGCCATTGATACCATGACCATACTAGCTTTGGATCACGAGTGAATGCTTCAGGGGTTGCCAAGTCTTCCGCGCGATAATTCTCCCACAAGCCCGTTTGCTTATCTCGAAACGTCGGAATGCCACTTTCTGCTGAAATGCCAGCCCCAGTCAAAACACAAATACGCTCTTTCGATGCCAACAATGTTGCCGCAAGTTTTACTTCTGCTATTACCGCTGGTGATAATTCTGCTAACATGAGCCAACCCTTGTTAGTAATGGATATTTTTTCTTATGATAGACGGAATTTGGTGGCTTGTCATATTGTTCGCCATCATCGTGGCCTTATGGTTTGTGGCAAAATCGCGCGGGGCAAAAGCAGGCGAAAAGCATGGTAGTGCCAAGTCAAAAAATACAGTACAGAATGATGCCCTGCAAAAAACATCCGCATTATTAAAGCAGTACTTTCCTGCTTATCGAGTCACTCGTAAGGCAAATCATTTGCTCATCAGCCAACAAGGCAAAAAAATGGCGGTGATTACGATTGATAAAAAAATTGCTGAAGGTCAACGTCGTTTGGGTGAAGTACCAGTGATCAATTATCACCGTGTGCCTAGCCGTGCTCAGCTAACAGCTAACTTACAAGACGCAGAGTGAGTTTTATATAGTTGAGAGCACTAGAGGTATGCGCGCACAGAAAGACTGCCAACATTTTGACATGTAGGTTTAATGAGTATGAGCAGTTTAGGATAGTACTAAGGAATTGATGGAGCGAGGTTGTAAACATCATAATTGGTGCGCTCGGCGGGAATCGAACCCACGACCCTCGGCTTCGGAGGCTAGAACCACCATATTTCGTTAAATAACTTTGATGTATATAAACTTACTATACGTTATAAATAAAGGGATAGGAAGAATTTTATGCCATGACGTTTAGCGTATTTTAAAGTATTTTACAGCAACATTGATATCAATTTTGGTCACTAGTTAAGTATAGAATTCAATCATTTTTTATAGTATTAATGTACGTATTTTATACTTAACTTTTTCAAAAATTACTGATTGAGCGAATTATTAACTCATCAAAGTAATATTGGAATAAATTACTGTAGAAATGGGCTGCTATAATTTCGAAAAAATAGTCAGGTATTTCAGCCGTAGTTTAGATCTTAACGATTTTTCGAATGCGTTGAAGAAACGGTTCTGGACTACACTTGCAAATACTCTGATATTGAGTTTTTGACAACAACGTTTTGAGTTTATCTTCTTTTGATTTACCTTGTTAAGCCATCAATAATCCTACAGTAACCTCAAAAAAATACTCATCTTTGATAGTGATACCAACCGTACCTTTATGTGCATTAGCGATAGCCTGCACGATAGACAATCCCAACCCTGTACCTGCATACTTATGGCTAGTTTTATCATGACGATAAAATCGCTCGAATAATTTATCGGCTTGACTCTGATCTAACGGTTTGTCTAAACGATTGGTTATCGTTAGTCTTAACCATGGCTGCTGTGAGGGCCGAACCTCGTCTTCTGCTACATTAATTGAGGTGGTTGAGGTGAAGACGGTAGCGGATATCATGATAGTACTATCACTAGCTGCGTAATAGATGGCATTTGACATCAGGTTGGCAAACAGCCGTTGCAATAAGCCTTCATCACCTAATACTCTTTCGAAATTACCCGATTTCTCAAAAATTATCCCTCGATCTTCTGCAATCATTTCATAGTAATCAACGAGCTTTTTAATTAAGCTGTCTGTATCCACGTGACTGATTTGCGAGTCACTTAATCCTTTTTGGGTTTTTGCCAGTAGCAGCATATTGTTTATCATGGCCGACAGCTGCTCTAACGTGTCATGCTGATGATGTAGCTGCTCAATGTATTCATCGCCAGCTCTTGGTTTGTTTAACATGACTTGTGTCTGCGTGCTGAGTGTCGCTATTGGCGTACGTAGCTCATGGGCAATATTGTCTGAAAACCGAGACAAAGACTCAAAGTTACTTTCAAGCTTGACCATCATTGAATTGTAAGATTCTGCTAGTGGCCTCAGTTCTAACGGCATATCGTCAACCGCAACTCTGTCATCTAACCTTTCAGGATTCATTCCTTTCATTTTTTGGACGATAGTGGCTAAAGGCGCGAAACCCCAATACACACTCAACGCAGCTACTGAGACAAGTAACAATGTAATCGCGAACAAAATCATACTAAGCTGACGATTGAACTGTAATAAATATTGATGATGCACATCGATAGGCAATGCGATAAGCGCAAGCATTTTGTCATCTTCAATGACCATCGCTCGATAGTATCGGCTGTTGACATTCATCACGAACTGTTGCTTATCATTATCTTGTCTCAGTGATGACAGATTAAACCCGTCTCCTAGCTCTTGAGCAAAATTGTTGGGGGTACTAGACAGTATCTGCCCTTCTTTATTGGCGATAACGGTTTTTAGATCATAATCTAGCCAAGAAGAGTGCAGATGATCAGCTTCATCTGATACCACTGAAGTAGGCGTATTGATATCAGGTTTCGCATCAGGTGGCGAACTTAACGGCTGTTGGCTGTTTAATGGATTTTGAGAGCTAGGTAAGGTTTGGGAGGCTATAGGGCTGTTAGGCTCTGCCACCTGCTTACGTAAGTTAAAAGCCGCATGAGTCATAATCTCAGCGTCCATTTGCTCAAAATGACCTTTAACAGAGTGCTGTATCCATATATAAATAATGACCTGTGACACAACAACGAATATCGTGAGCAGCAATACAGTACGCCACAATAATGGTAAGCGCCGATTATCCACCTTATATTTCATATTAGATATCGTCAACTTCATAAGAGGATTTACTATCAAGCGCAGTATCGACAGCCTCTAATCGGTAACCCATGCCGCGTACCGTTTGAATCAGCTTTGCCTCATGTTCATCGTCTATTTTTATACGCAGACGCCTTATCGCCACATCAATCACATTGGTATCGTTATCAAAATTCACATCCCATACTTGAGAGGCGATCACGGTGCGTGGTAGCACTTCACCTCGGCGCTCTAATAAGAACTGTAGTAAGGAAAACTCTTTTGCCGTGAGCTTAATAGGCTTGCCGCCTCTATGTACCGTGCGCTTGGCAATATCCATCTTGAGATCCGCTATTTGCAGGATCGTACTTTGATAATCGGCTTGATTGGCGCGTCGTAATAGACTTTTTATTCTGACGATCAGTTCTGCAAACGCAAAAGGCTTGGTCAAATAATCATCACCACCAATCTCAATCCCTTTTATCTTATCGCTTAAGTCATCTTTTGCCGTTAGAAATAACACAGGCGTATGCTTTCCTGCCGCGCGGTAATTACGCACCAGCTCAAAACCACTAACATCAGGCAGCATCACATCCATTAGGATCACGCTAAACTCTTCAGTCATCAATGCATGATAGCCATCTAGGCCTGTTAGGTGATGATCAACAATAAACCCAGCTTCGGTTAAGCCTTTTTTTATATACTCGCCAAGCTTCAACTCATCTTCTACCAGTAAGACTTTCATTGTAATTTCTCAGTATGATTATGATTGTTTAACGTTCTAATCAGCACAGATGACAACATTGACTGCTAGCTGACAAAGATGTCATGTGCTCGTAATCAGACTGTCAGTCTTCATTTGCTAATCTATATTAATGAAACATAGTTGCTCGTTTCCAATACCTAGCTACTATGAATTATTTTTATCGGTAATCAATTTAAACGCCTAATAACTTAAACACCTAACAACTTGCAAAAGAGGTTTTATATGAAAATTCACGATTCATTCAAAAAAGCAGTACTGCTATCAGTCTCGGTACTTATCGGCATTACCACTGCCAATGCGCATACTACTGATCTAAGCACTTCAATCATCAATAACTGCGACGCTGTGACTGACTTTGCAAAAAACTTGGATCATAACGATGCTCAGCTCTCAAATTCACAGATGAAAAACTATATCGATGCAAGAGTGGCTTGTGAGATTGAACACAAAGATCAACATCTACAGTCTGAAAAATACTTCATTAACAAATATGGTAGCGATAAGTAATATCAGCTCTGATGTCATACTAAAGGATTGATGACAATATTAGAAACCATAAATAGCAAGATGACAGAATTGTAATCTTGCTGTCATCTCTCTGTCAGAATCAATAAAGTATGCTTTAAAGTAACTTAATATTTTAAAGTTTTTCGACTTCATACCAAATAAAATAAGGATTTACCATGTCACTATTCAAATCAATACCACTGTCTAAATCAATCGTAGCAACAGCTATTGCATTAGGGCGTGTCTTCAATTGGATAAGGCATAAATAATAGTTACAATACCGCATCTATTGAAACGATGCGAGCAATAC
>NZ_JBHZRK010000019.1:0-52028 GCF_043641605.1 Psychrobacter piscatorii
CTTGCATCTTAAAGTCCAGATCGTAACGCATAAAAATACCCCATAAGTTGTGTCCAACTTATGGGGGTCAGTTCACAATGACCACATGATTGGGGCTTTTTTTATTCAGATTAATATAGTAAACGCTCAATCAATAGCGTTAATCTGAGTATCACTATTCACTGATACGCTGTAGAAACGCTTGCGTACGTGGATGCTTTGAATCTTCAAACAACTGCTTAGCGCTGCCTTCTTCGACAACGACACCGTCTTCGATTAAGACCACGTGGTCTGCCACATCACGGGCAAAGTTGATTTCGTGAGTGACCACGACCATCGTCCAACCTTCAGAGGCGAGCTGCTTCATGGTTTCAAGGACATCCTGTACCAGCTCTGGATCTAGTGCAGACGTTGGCTCATCAAACAGTAACAACGACGGCTCAATCGCGAGCGCACGGGCGATACCAATACGCTGCTGCTGACCACCAGATAATTGGAATGGATAGAGATCGGCTTTGTCTGATAGCCCTACTTTATCTAGCAAGACCAAAGCCTGCTCACGTGCTTGCGCTTTGCTTTGTCCTTGTACGACAGTAGGCCCAAGCATCAAGTTTTCAATGGCTGTCTTATGCGGGAACAAATTATAAGACTGAAACACCATGCCAGATTTACGCTGCAAAGCGAGCAGCGTTTTTTTGCTTGGCTTAGTCGCAAAGTCAACTTTTAAGCTATCATCATCAAACGCAATGACACCTTTATCAGGAATCTCCAGCGCATTAAGACAACGCAAAAATGTGGTTTTACCAGAGCCTGAAGGTCCTAATATGACGACCACTTTGCCTTTATGAATGGTCAAGTCGATGCCTTTCAGCACTTGATTGCCACCAAAGGCTTTATTAATATTAGTGACTTTGATCATAAAAATTCCTGTTGTGCTGGTCTATATTTGCGAGTGTCTATTGAGCCATGACTTATTTTACTACGTAGCTTATTTTGCTACATAACGATCCAATCTGGTTTCAAGCTTGCCTTGGATAAAGGTCAAGAACAGACAGATACCCCAATAAATAATCGCCGCTTCGGTATACACCAGCATAAATTCATAGTTACGTGCTGTGATGATCTGCGCTTGTTTAAATAGCTCAGTGACCAATACCAGTGAAGCAAGTGAAGTATCTTTTACCAAGCTGATAAAGGTGTTAGATAATGGCGGCACCGACACGCGCAGCGCTTGTGGCAAAATCACATGACGAAATGTCTGTAGATATGTCAAGCCAACAGTTGAACCCGCTTCCCATTGCCCTTTTGGAATAGACAAAATCGAAGCGCGTACCGTCTCCGATGCATACGCACCAATATTGAGCGAGAATGCAATAATCGCTGAAGGAAACGGATCGAGCTTGACGCCCACACTTGGTAAACCATAGAAAATAATAAACAGTTGAACCAGCATCGGTGTACCACGAATCGCGGATACATAGATACGAGCCAAGCGATAAATGATCTCATGGAACCAACCAGCACGCGGTACAATCCGAATCAATGCAACGGTCAAAGCAATCGCCATACCAATAGCAAATGAGATCAATGCCAGCGGTATCGAATAATAGATACCGCCTTTGAGCATTGGCCAAAACGACGAGATGACAATCTGTGCTCGATCAGGACTCATGAATGGCAATAATGCCAATAATTCAGCGAGCACAGATGTGATAGAAGCTAACATTATTTTTGTTGACTTACATCAGCACCAAAGAACTCTTCACTAAGTTTGGTGAGTGTACCATCAGTGGCGAGTGCTGCCATTGCTTCATCCAATTTTGCCACAACTTCATCGTTGCCTTTGATAAGCACGAGACCTGAGCCTGTTTGCTCACTTGGTGGGGCTGTCAGTTTGATCTCAAGATCAGAATCTGGGAATTTTTTGAGATAATCGAGTACCGCTAGATTGTCATTCATCGTAAAGTCAGCACGGTCTTGTTTAACCAATTGGATCGCTTGTGCCATACCATCGACAGGGACAATTTCTGCGCCGTATTTTTCTGCCAGCTCGCCGTAGTTACTGCTAAGTGATTGCGCCGTACGTAAACCTTTTAGGTTATCCCAAGAGCTATAACGGTTGTCATCAGTCGGTGCCAATGCAACCGCGCCTGACCAGCTATAAGCCATAGATTTGTCATATTTAGCTTGACGCTCAGGCGTCGTTAAGCTGACTTGGTTGGCCACCATATCAAAGCGTTTTGAATCCAAACCTGCTAGCATCGCATCCCACTGAGTCTCTTTAAACTCAACATCAACGCCCAGTTTTTCCGCGACCGCACGCGTCACTTCGACGTCATAGCCTGTCAGCTTGCCACTCTCATCATGATACGTGAACGGAGGATACGTACCCTCTGTACCGACGTTAATCGTGCCGCCGTTATTGATACGTTGCAGCAAATCAGAACCGCCTGTCGACGCAGTGTCAGTGGCAGTAGTATCAGCTTCATTAGTATTAGACTGACCACAAGCGGCAAGCAAAACAGTACTAGCAGCAAGGGCTAAAAGAGTACGACGTTTCATAAGACGTCCTTATAAGAGTAAATGAATAAGTGAAAATGGTTAGCGCCAATAAATAGGGAAAAGCCGATACAAGAGGGCAATATAGTAACCGCCCTGCAATATTCGGCTTTGGCTGCTCGATTTGAGGTCGCTCAGCATATTTTTCAATGCGGCTTCCCTATTATTTCTGAATTTTTTAAGCGTATTACGATCGGATTGCTCTTTAATAAATCGCTACTGCTGCTAAGTAAATCGCAGCTCATGGATATAGTATCTCACTTTAGACAGAAAAAACGTACAAAATCAGTGAGTATAAGTCAGGTAGTGACTGTCATTAATACCGGACTACAGCTCACCCGAGAATTGATATCGATCACCGGCATGCCACATCTTCACAAAAGTGACGACCTGACCGGCTGAATAAGTCTGGCGACGCAACACGAGCGTTGGTGACTGCGCTGCAATCTGCAACGCATCTGCCACCTCTACTGGTGCTGCAAGCGCACGTATGGTATAGCTACCACTCTCTAGCGGTATTTTGGCGACCAAATAATCGCTGGTATTAACCACGGTAAAATCCTGCTTGATAAACTCAGGCACTTTTTTGGCATCGACCCAGCGCTCTTCAAACTGTATGGGCTGACCATCTGCAACGTGAATGATTTTCACCTCGTATAAAATCGGTGCATCACTAGCGTCTGTATGAGTCACGGTAGCCATTTCATCAATACCAAACTTGCGGCGCAACTCATCATCGAGCATCGGGGCTGTGACCGCGCGCTTACTCACTACCTTTGCTTCATAATCGCGATTGGCAGATTTGAGATCCTCTGCGATATTACGCACTTCCACAAAGGTATGATTGAACTGCTGCTGTGCGACAAACGTCCCTGAGCCTTGACGCCGCTCCAATACACGCTCTTCGCTTAGCTCTTTGAGCGCGCGATTCACCGTCATCCGCGAAACGCCAAACTCCTCAGCCAGTGCCATTTCTGTAGAGATCGCATTGCCTGCTTGCCATTTGCCAGAATGAATATTGTCTAATATCGCATTTTTAATCCGCTGATACGCCGGAATCGTTTTTGTCATATTTGTTTTAAACCGTCAGTTCCGCTAATAAGAGTAGCGCCATAATATCACGACAATCATGCGAACTCTTATTCATATCACTGTATCAGTTATGCTCTTTTTTTCATTAATTCTAATTTTTATCAAAAAATCCTTGCATGAAAAAAGTATCTTTGATAATTTGTATATACAATTTATAACCAGTCTAAAAATCTTGACCTAGCTACTCGATATTTCGATGCGTTTATAGACTGACTGTAAAACACCTACTCTGATTATTTTATTACCCTATTAGCTACCACAAGGATATGACCATGACTACTGAAAACGGAACCAACAATAAACTTACCCGCCGTGATGAGTCTCGCGATATCGCCGCGCCTACAGGCAGCACACTACATTGCAAAAGCTGGCTGACCGAAGCACCGTATCGCATGCTGCAAAACAATCTACATCCTGATGTAGCAGAAAACCCAAAAAGCCTTGTGGTATACGGTGGTATTGGACGTGCAGCCCGCAATTGGGAGAGCTATGATCAGATCTTAGAATCGCTAAAAGCGTTAGAAGACGACGAAACGTTATTAGTACAGTCTGGTAAGCCCGTAGGCGTCTTCCAAACACACGAAAATGCACCGCGCGTCTTGATTGCCAATTCTAATCTTGTGCCGCGCTGGGCGACATGGGAGCACTTCAATGAGCTCGATCGCAAAGACCTGTTTATGTATGGTCAGATGACAGCAGGTAGCTGGATTTATATCGGTACGCAAGGCATCGTGCAAGGGACTTACGAGACCTTTGTCGAAGCAGGTCGTCAGCATTATGATGGCAGCTGGGAGGGTCGCTGGATTTTGACCGCGGGTCTTGGCGGTATGGGCGGGGCGCAGCCACTAGCCGCAACCTTTGCAGGCGCAACGTCATTGAACATCGAATGTCAGCAATCGAGTATCGATTTCCGTTTGCGTACTGGTTATGTCGATAAGCAAGCAGACGATCTTGACCATGCTTATGAGTTGATCAAACAACATACGGACGCGGGCGAAGCCGTCTCTATCGCCCTACTCGGTAACGCCGCAGATATCTTGCCTGAAATGGTTAAACGCGCTAATGCTGGCGGCATGAAGCCTGATTTGGTCACCGATCAAACCTCAGCGCATGACCTGATCAATGGCTATCTACCAAGCGGTTGGACTGTTGAAGAATGGAAAGCAGCTCAAGAAGATCCAGAGCAACATGCAGGATTGACCAAAGCCGCTGCTCAATCTTGTGCCGTACACGTCCAAGCGATTTTGGACCTACAAGCGATGGATATCCCAGCGACCGATTACGGCAATAATATCCGTCAGGTTGCGTTTGACGAAGGCGTCAAAGATGCCTTTAATTTCCCAGGTTTTGTCCCCGCTTATATTCGTCCGCTGTTTTGCCAAGGAAAAGGCCCATTCCGCTGGGTGGCGCTCTCAGGTGATCCAGAAGACATCTATAAGACCGATCAAAAAATCAAAGAGCTGTTCCCTGAAAACCAACATATCCATCGCTGGCTCGATATGGCAAAAGAGCGTATTCAATTCCAAGGCTTGCCTGCGCGTATCTGCTGGTTAGGTCTTGGCGAACGTGACAAAGCAGGTTTGGCATTTAATGAAATGGTCAAAAACGGTGAGCTAAAAGGCCCCATTGTCATTGGTCGCGACCACTTAGATACAGGCTCTGTTGCCAGCCCCAACCGCGAAACAGAAAGCATGAAAGATGGCTCAGACGCGGTATCTGATTGGGCACTGTTGAACGGCATGCTCAATGTCGCAGGCGGCGCGACTTGGGTCTCATTGCATCATGGCGGCGGCGTCGGCATGGGCTACTCGCAGCATTCAGGTATGGTCATCGTCGCAGACGGTACAGATGCCGCAGCCAAACGCTTATCACGCGTGCTGGTCAATGACTGCGGTTCAGGCGTTATGCGTCATGCCGATGCAGGTTATGAGTTAGCAATTAAAACAGCGAAAGATTACGGTCTAAACCTGCCAATGATTAAATAGTTTAACTATTATCCTTATGAGCGATGAATTGACATAAGGACATAACCGCCGATTTATCAAGGAGGATAATATGATTGAGCAAAATACAACATCTGATCTGCACGATGACAATGCAACGACATCGTCAAAAAAACTGCTCTCGACCCCTGTGGCACTGATACAGCTCATTGTCTTTAGTGCTATCGGTCTGGTGATGTTTTTTGTGCCGTTTACCATTGGTGAAAAAAGCACGATTTTGTTCGATCATGGCGCGACCTATTTGGTTACTCAGCAGCATACTCTGTCGGTCACGTTATTGTTTTTACTCATGCTCTATGGCGTGAGTAAACCATTTATCGACGGCTCGTGGAATAAGAATATCACTCACATGATTATGACCACTTTTAAAGTGATTGGTCTAATATTGGCGGTGATGTATGTTGCTGGCGCTGCGCCTGCCTTCATGATGGAAGCCGACATGCTGCCGTTTTTGTTTGAAAAACTGGCATTACCAGTCGGCATGATTGTACCAATCGGGGCATTGATATTGGCATTTTTGGTTGGGTTTGGTTTGCTCGAAATGGTTGGTGTGCTCATGCAGCCAATCATGAAACCTATTTGGAAAACGCCCGGATCATCGGCGATTGATGCCGTTGCTTCTTTTGTCGGTAGCTACTCTATCGGTCTACTCATTACCAATCGCGTGTACTTACAAAAGCAATATTCAGCGCGTGAAGCCATTATCATCGCGACTGGATTTTCGACGGTATCAGCAGCGTTTATGGTGATTGTGGCCAAAACGCTTGGGATAATGGAATTTTGGAACCTCTTTTTTTGGTCAACGCTAGTAATTACCTTTATTGTCACTGCGATTACTGCTCGGATTCCGCCCATCAGTCTGTTTGATGATAAGGTTGATCGTCCAACCCTTGATCACGCAAGAGGTAAACGACTAGCAGCAGCATTTGATTTGGGTTTGTCCACTTCCCGTCAAGCAACTGACCTCAAACAAATCTTATGGTCTAATTTTCGTGATGGTCTGACGATGGCCGCTGCTATTGTGCCTTCTATCATCGCTGTCGGTCTGACCGGATTACTATTAGCAAAATATACGCCCGTGTTCGATGCGTTAGGCTTGCTGCTTTATCCGTTCACATGGCTTGGCGGCCTACCAGACCCTCTTGTCGCTGCCAAAGGAATGTCAGCAGGATTGGCTGAAATGTTCTTGCCAGCACTACTGCTAAGTGACGCAGATATACTGACGCGCTATGTGGCAGGGGTCATCTCTATTAGCAGCGTACTGTTTTTCTCAGCCATGATACCTTGTGTACTGGCTACCGAAATCCCAGTCTCTGTTGGTAAAATGGTCATTATTTGGTTTGAACGCGTGGTTCTTAGTATTTTGCTAGCCGCAGCGTTTGGACAATTGGCACTGTATATGAACTGGATTGGTTAATAAAAATGACATCAAAGAAGATACATTAAATGATCTAAAAGGGCCCAAACAGCTTAACCTCACAACGATATGCCTTAAAAATAATATAATTAACACTGCTTACAATACTAGGATTACCTCCATGAATAATGTTAAACAATTAACCCTACACCCACGCCAGCTTAGCTTTGAGATGCTACGTGACATTTACGATCAGCCCGTTGTACTGACACTGCCTGAAAGTGCTTATGAGGCGATTGATGCCTCGCACGAAGATGTACGCACCATCATTGCCCGTGACAAGAGCGCTTATGGCATCAATACTGGTTTTGGTTTACTTGCCAAGACACGTATCAGTGATGACCAGCTTGAGCTGCTACAGCGTAACCTGATCGTTTCTCACTCGGTAGGTACTGGTGACGCATTGCCAGACGGTGTGGTACGACTGATTATGGTGATGAAGGTTGCCAGCCTAGCACAAGGTGTTTCTGGTGTACGCCGTGAGGTGGTTGATAGCTTACTTGGTTTAATCAACAATCAAATCACGCCAAATATCCCAGCCAAAGGTTCAGTTGGTGCCTCTGGTGATTTAGCGCCACTATCACATATGACATTAGCTATGATGGGTGAAGGTCACGTCTATGTCGATGGGAAAAAAGTCCTTGCCGCTGATGCCTTAGCGCAGCACGGACTTGAGCCGATTACATTGGCAGCCAAAGAAGGCCTTGCGCTCATCAACGGTACACAAGTATCAACGGCACTAGCATTACGTGGTTATTTCTTAGCGCGAGATTTACTTGAGACAGCCACCATCGTCGGCTCACTGTCGATTGATGCGGCCAAAGGCTCGGATTCACCATTTGATGCCCGTATTCACGAAGTACGTGGTCATCATGGTCAAATTGAAATCGCCAAAGCACACCGTCAATTAATCAAAGGCAGTGCTATCCGCGCCTCGCATGATGGTGAGCAAGACGATCGCGTACAGGACCCTTACTGCTTGCGCTGTCAGCCGCAGGTCATGGGTGCTTGTCTTGATATCATCAACCAAGCAGGAAAAACGCTACTCATCGAATCGAATGCGGTAACAGACAATCCGCTTATCTTTAATAACGAAGATGGCCCAGTTGCTATCTCAGGCGGCAACTTCCATGCCGAGCCTGTCGCCTTTGCCGCGGATATTTTGGCCTTGGCAATCGCCGAGATTGGCTCGATGTCTGAGCGCCGTGTTGCTTTGCTGATTGATGCGACGCTGTCAGGCGGTCTGCCACCATTCCTAGTCGATAACGCTGGGGTAAACTCAGGCTTTATGATTGCGCATGTGACCGCCGCAGCATTGGCCTCTGAAAACAAATCTATCGCTCATCCTGGTAGCGTCGATAGTATCCCGACTTCTGCCAACCAAGAGGATCATGTGTCGATGGCCACCTATTGTGCTCGCCGACTATATGAGATGGCACACAACACAGCGACTATCATCGGTATTGAGCTGCTCGCCGCTGGTCAAGGCATCGACTTCCATCGCGGTTTAGAGACATCAGAGCCGTTGACAGTTGCGCATCAGAAACTACGCGAGCAAGTCACGTTCTATGATAAAGATCGCTACCTAGCGCCTGATATCGAAGCCGCCAAGCAGCTGGTATTAGACGGTACACTTGCTGAGCATTGGCAAGAACTACGTCACGACTGGTACGAGTCTAAGTAACGGTTAATTGGTACAAGGAAAGCAATGATGACAGTAGCAACCACACCCATTAGCTATACAGGCGCTGATATGACTCAGTGGACAGGCCGTGCTGAGCCGTTCGAAACTTCACGCGCCCGCTACTGGTATCAGCTCGCCCAGCCTTATGAGCAGCAGCATATTGGGCTGGTTGGTTTTGCGTGTGACCAAGGGGTCAGACGCAATCAAGGGCGCGTGGGTGCAAGAGCAGCACCACCTTTGATTCGTCGCGCGTTCGCTGCATTGCCAGTCATTGCCGAGTTGCAACAACGCTTTGATGGTCAACTACCCTCATTACTGGGTGATGCGGGTGACATTCATTGTGATGATAATGATGGCTTTGCCGAGCGTACCCTTGAGCAAACTCAGATTAAATACGCCGATGCAGTGAGCACTATCGTCAAACAAGGTGGCCTACCTATTGGCCTTGGCGGTGGTCATGCCATCGCTTATGGTAGCTTTTTGGGATTATGGCAGGCGTTGAAAGAAACAAATGATACGGCTACCAGCACACATACAGCACCGACTATCGGAATCATTAATTTTGACGCGCATTTGGATATTCGTCAGTCTGATGTGGCGACTTCTGGGACACCGTTTCGTCAAATTGCTGAGCACCTTGATACACGCGATCAGCCCTTTCATTATTGCTGTATAGGCGTCAGTCGCTTTTCTAATACCGCCGCGCTCTTCGATCGCGCCGAGCAATTAGGCGTGCAAGTCATTAGCGATGAAGACTGTCATTATCAGCCTTGGGATACACTTGCTGAGCAGATCAAAAGTTTCATAGATCAGGTTGATATTGTTTATCTCACCATTGATATGGACTGCCTCCCCTCTAGTGTCGTCCCGGGTGTCAGTGCACCTGCCGCCTTTGGTATTGAGCTGGTTTTTGTTGAGCGTATGGTCAAGCTGATTATGTCATCAGGTAAAGTAAAAATGGCCGATATTGCTGAGATCAACCCGACCTTTGATGTGGATAATCGTAGCTGCAAAGTCGCTGCTCGACTGCTGGCAACGATTGTAGAGCAGCACTTACTTAGCGCTTAGATCTTACAAGTAAAGGTCTTGCAAACAAAGATCGCTCGCCTCCCAATAATTAGGAGCATACTATGAATGAATCAGAAAATTTTAAAGAGCAGATGCTCTACGAATCTACGATGACATCGTTTGATCAACTCATTATCAATGCTAACATTGCAACGTTTTCAGCACACTATGGTTTCGATATTTACGAGAATTCAGATACTGATAACATCCCATACGGTCAGCTAGAGAACGCCGCTATCGGTATTAAAGACGGCAAAATTGCTTGGATTGGTACACAGGAGCAAATCGCTACTCATCTGCCTCATTATCAAGAGAACCAAATTACAGACGCCGATGGTAAATGGCTGACCCCAGGGCTTATCGACTGTCATACACACATTGTCTATGGCGGCAACCGCAGCAATGAGTTCGAAGCGCGTTTGCAAGGTGCCAGTTATCAAGACATTGCCGCACAAGGTGGCGGTATTGTCGCAACCGTGAGCGCCACCCGCGCGGCTAGTATTGAGACACTATTTGCCCAAAGTGAAAAACGCCTAGTCGCGCTGATGAAAGAAGGCGTCACCAGTATCGAAATCAAGTCAGGTTATGGTCTCGACTTAGACACTGAGCGCAAAATGCTTACTGTTGCGCGCCAGCTTGGCGAAAAGTATGACATTCATGTGAGTACCACGTATCTAGCAGCGCACGCCTTGCCACCTGAGTACAAGTCTAATATACAGGACCGTGCGGACGACTATATCGAGCAAGTCTGCGAGTGGCTACCGATTCTACATGCAGAAGGCTTGGTCGATGCGGTCGATGGCTTTTGTGAAAACATTGCGTTTAGTAGCGATCAAATCAGACGCGTCTTTGAGGTTGCGCGCTCATTAGACCTGCCGGTCAAACTGCACTCTGAGCAGTTATCTGATATCGGCGGTAGCGCTTTAGTTGCCGAATACAAAGGGCTATCTAGCGATCATCTAGAACATTTATCAGAAGAAGACATCAAAAAAATGGCTGCTAGTAATACGGTTGCGGTGATATTACCCGGAGCGTTTTATACGTTACGTGACACTAAGTTGCCACCGATTGAGGCACTGCGCAAGCATAGCGTCCCGATGGCGATTTCAACTGACTGTAACCCCGGCACCTCACCATTAACGTCGCTGCTATTGACGATGAATATGGGCTGTACGCTTTTTTACCTCACCCCTGAAGAAGTATTGGCAGGATCGACGGTTTATGCGGCGCAGGCTTTGGGGCTACCTAATAAAGGAAAAATCGAAGTTGGCTGTGATGCTGATTTAGCACTATGGGATATCGCCCGCCCTGCTGACTTGGCCTATCAGATGGGGCTGAACCCTATCCAAGGGATTATGATTCAAGGACAATGGCGCGAGACCATATAGTCAATACATTTTTATTTATCTCAATTAAAAAGCCCTAGTCATACAATGATTGGGGCTTTTTTTGGTAAAAATATTAAAAAATTTATGAAATTAAAGAAAAAACCTTTATAACCTTAGTTTAAATAGGGACTTACTATATCAATATTTTTAGTAAGGATTTATAATACCCTTTTTTAAACAGGGTTATTTTTGGCTAACTATAGTTCATAAATAAAAATTAACACACAGTATAGAGAAAGCGATATGCGTACAGATTCATTTCAACAGATATTGGAAGACTTAAACAGCTCATCAGCAGATGTTGAAGCATCTGCCCTAATCTCTAACGATGGTCTGATGATTGCCTCAGCTCTACCAACTGGCGTTGATGAAGACCGTGTTGGGGCGATGTCAGCGGCACTGCTATCATTGGGCGACCGTGCAGGCCGTGAATTGGCACGCGGCAGTATCGATCGCATCATGATTCAAGGCGAAAAAGGCTATGTGATCATGACTTCATCAGGCGAAGAAGCAGTCCTCACCATCATGGCAAAGCCCAATGCCAAGCTTGGCTTGATATTCTTAGACATCAAGCGTGCTTCAGAAGCCCTTGCAAAACTCATTTGATTGGTAGCTTTAGCTTTTGACAAGCACCTTATTTATTCGCTTTTTACTCATTATAAATATAACGACTAATAAAGGAGATGACCATGGGTTCTCCAATCCCTGATGCACACAAGCCTGACCTGCCTGCTGAGCAAATCACCCTAACCTATTATGATGGCACGTCACGGACTGTCTATGATACAGGTGTAGAGCGTCCCTACCCAGATGGTAAGCTCATTGTCTCGCGTACCGATTTAGACGGCATTATCACTCACGTCAACGACGCCTTCGTCGAGATTAGTGGCTACCACGTCGATGAGCTAATTGGCCAACAGCACTATATTCTGCGTCATCCTGATATGCCAAAAGCCGCTTACAAAGACCTGTGGGATACTGCTGAGTCTGGACAAAAATGGCATGGCTATGTCAAAAATTTATGTAAAGACGGTAGTCACTACTGGGTATATGCCACGGTCGTGCCCAACGTTCGCCGCGGCGAAACTGTAGGATATACCTCAGTACGCCGTAAGCCATCACGCAGCAAAATCGAAGCGGCAATGGCTCAGTACGCCCAAATGAAACAACATGAGGAAGGCTAAATCATGACGACACACAATATGTTAATCGCCCCTGATTTTTCGCCTGAGCGCTTTGCAGGCTGGCACATGTTCAATACGTTGATACAAAAACGTGCCAACCTAAATATGCATCTTAATATTCCAGCATCACATGCTGAGCAAGAGGCATTGATCGATGCAGGTGATATTCAAATTATCTACGCCAACCCCTTTGATGCAGCCGCCCTGATACGCGCGCAAGGCTATCAAGCCATTGCGCGTCCTATCGGTAAGTCTGATGAGATGGTGATTGCAGCAGCGGCCAATAGCGATATCGACCGCCTAGAAGATATCCATGCGGGTGCAACTGTGGCGATGGCAGACAACCGCGACGTCAAGCTGATTGGTTTGCGTTTACTAGAAGCTGTCGATATAGAAGAATCTGATCTTAACTGGGATGTGACTGAGACCTATCAAGCAGCCGCCCGCAAAGTGATCAAAGGCGATGCCCAAGCTGCCTTTTTCTTAGCGGAGATATTTCACAGCTTTTCACGCTTAACCAAAGCTCAGCTATCGGTACTGATTGAGAGCGATTTGGCAGATATTAGCCACGTCCTGCTTATCAAAGATGACTTCCCAGATGCGCAACTCTTTATAGATGCCATTCTTGATTTGCATAGCGATGACGATGGTAAAGAAGCCTTGACTGAACTAGGTATGCCGCAGGGGTTTGAGGCGATGAGTGAAGAAGATGCTGAGTTCATGATTGATTTGATGCAGACGTTATTGGACTGATCGCTTATTAGCTTTATTGATATCGCACTTCGTTTTACAGAATTAGGCTGTGGCTTGTTGCGCTTTTTGCCATCACGGCTATGACAAGAGGATACTATGATGTCTGATGCAGACCTGATCAAAGAAAATGAGAAAGTCGCGCACCGAGTATTTCGACTTTACTCGCGCAAGGTGTTTTTGGCACCCAATAACCGTCACTTTCACGAGCAGCGCATCAACGCCGCCTTACTGATGACTGAAAAAGAACCGTTACAAGGCGCTGTAGCGGACTTTTTCTATGGTTGCTGGTTTGATATTCCGTACGATGTCAATAATCTATTTACGCGTATTAAAGATCGCTTGTACCCTGATGCCCAGCAAGGGTTTCGCGATTGTATTGATAAAAAAAGCTATATTCAGCGCAACAGTATGCTTGCCACTCGCTGGAGTGTACTGGTGTCGCCTTCGCTCAATGAGCAAAAACAACGACTGCGTATCAGTAGTGATGATGCCAAAGAAATCGCTAAAGACATCACAAGCGAGTTGATGCAAGCACGTGCTAGCCAGGACTGGGGCACCATTGAGCAAATTGAGAATGAGTTTTTTGCCTACTGTACGGCGCGCAACGATCGTCTGGCATTTTCATTAGTATGGTTTAGCTTGGGCAAAAGTGATTGGCAGTTTGATAAGCGCTGGGACAATTGCCAACAGCATCTTGATCAAACCATTAGACCTTCTACTACACGATAGATCATCATTCGTTTATCACCTTAAATATTTTTTATCACCCTTTCATCACTACGGTAGCCGCTATGTCCTCTTACTTGAATGCTGATAAAACCTATCTGACCTTAACGCCCGCTGGTATTTTTGAGGCGTTTTCACAAAATGAGCCGACTGACGAGCAGTTGGCGCTACAAGATTTATTGTCTTATGGGCAGACGCTACTCGCCGCTGATTGGTTGCAGCGTTATTCTGATATATGGTTACAAAGCTTTATCGAGCAAGGCTGGATTGAAAAACTGTCTTTGCTTTTGCCAGCACCCAATTTGCCATTGGATCAATTTTTGCCTTATGTGGTCGCGAGCTTATCTGGCAAACGCCGTGCAGCGATTGGCTCTGATGAAGGATTTTGTTTGGCTCGGATTGGTTATAGTCAAGAAGAAGCGGACATGCTCAGTGTCGCCGCTGCTGATTTTTCAGGATTTATGCTTCGCCAAAAACAGCGCGGCTGGGCAGTAGAGAGTCAAGCGATTTCATTTTTTCAGCAAGTTGATTTACTTATTCCTGAGACCAGCTTTGTGTTTTTATGGATCGATGGCGCAGGTTATGTGCTCATCATCGATGGCGAACCCTTAACCAACAGTCGCGCCTTTGTAGAGCTGGTATGGGCGCTCAAGACATCTGGTCTAAAGTTTCTTAGTTGATGGAGTTAAGCCATTACTCAACACAATTCCTTCATACCATAGTAACATAAGTGCGCTTGTCTTAGGTCGAGCGCCCTTTCCTCTCTTATAACCATCCGCTTCTTAATAACTTTCCTTTCTATTACTTTCTAGTGCTGGGCGATTTTGCGCAGCAATAACAATACCTTCAGAATTAACAATAACTTGTCAATATTTGATGCATACTCTTCGCACGCTTATCTTGTTGCCGATTAAATTTCTGCAAGATATCAGCTTCTACAAAATCGAGTTTATACCATTTCAAAGATTTAAATTATCGCCTCCAACGTCCTACCTCATCGACAGTGGCAACCTCTGCCAAACCTTGCATTTTTGCTTCTTTTTTAGGACAGTTTATGACTTCGCTGACCACCGTGCGCGTGCGCTATCAAACGATCGAAATTGGCAACACTGACATTCATATTTGCACCCTGCGTGACAATCAGCAATTTAGCGACCCTGATGATGAGGCGTTGAATTTAGGCATTTGCTCGGCGTCTTGGCCGATGTTTGGCGTCATATGGCCATCAAGCTTAGTGCTTGCCAATCATATGCTCGATTACGATATCGCGGGCAAACGGATTTTGGAGGTGGGCTGCGGCATGGCGCTATCTAGTCTCCTGCTCAATCATAGACATGCGGACATCACAGCGACCGACTATCATCCAACGGTTGAGTATTTCCTGGATAGAAATACCACGCTAAATAATAACAAAGAGATTAATTTTGAGCGTTTGGACTGGTCAGAGGACAATAGCCATCTTGGCAAGTTTGATATCATTATCGGCAGTGACTTGCTCTATGAAGACCAGCATATCGATATATTGGCTGAATTCATCGAGCGCCATGCGCTGCCAACCTGTGAAGTCATCGTGGTCGACCCTGGTCGCGGTCGCAAAAACAAGCTAACCAATAAAATGATCGAGTTTGGCTTTAGTAGTCAGCATGTCAAACCTGAAAATACGACTTATCTAGAGTTGCCGTTTAAGGGACATATTTTGACGTTTTCAAGATCGGCCGTATCAGATAAATAGAGTCCATTATGCGCTAAGGGCTTGCCACTGCTGACGCGTGATTTTATATAGAACATGCTCAGCAAGTGGGTGCTTGGCATCAAGCATAGGATGATAAAAATTGTCTTGCGTATCAGTCATACCAAGACGCTCCATAAGCTTTTGCGAGCGCTTATTGATCACGGCAGTAAAGGCAACGACTTCGTTAAGTTCTAAAACATCAAAAGCATAGCGCAAAGCAGCCTGCGCGGCCTCGGTCGCATACCCTGATCCCCAATAATCATTGTGCAATCGCCAACCAATCTCAACAGAAGGAGAAAACGGCATATCAGCATGCGCGTTATTTAACCCAACCATACCGATAAAATCATCGCTTTTGTTTGAGCAGCCCTTGCGACTCACCGCCCAAAACCCCCACCCATTATCCTCAATCAGCGTCTGGCATTTTTTGGCGATAGTATTACTCACAGAAGTAGGTAATAATTTGGGAAAGTATTCCATTACTTCAGGATTGGCATTCATTTCAGCGAATGGCGCAAAGTCGCTCGCTTGCCACTGTCTTAAGTACAGTCGTTCGGTTTCTATCATACTTGTCATGTCGGTCGCTTAATACTTATTATCGCTAGAATTTCTTATCCAGCCAGCCTTGTTGTCTAGCATAGGTTAGGTGTTCGGGCGTATCAATATCATAGGTAAGATTATCGTTGATCACTGTACCTATTTGATCGGCTGGTAACCCTCTAATCAAATGCCTTAACCCTTTATCTCCTGCTAACATTGCCTGCCATTGTCTAAGCAGTTTATAGTTAATGACTAAAGGTAGACCAATGATATTGCTTGTGGATTTATTGGTGGCAGAGTTATTATTAAGTTCTGCTTCACCTAAATTTTGGCAGTTGTGCCAACTATAATAGCGACTTGCCACTACAGACTGTTCACCAGCCAGTAAAGCGGTTAAATGTGGCTCATCTAGTAGAATTTGATCAACACCCATAATGAGCACGCGCTCGATTAACGCAGTCTCAAGGCTAGCGATGACTTCAATACCCAAACGCAAACTGTTCGCCATGCCTGTATCAGGTTTTGGATTTACTACCATTTTAACCGCTGGATATTGATCAGCCCATTGGGTCACTATATTGGCAATTACCGAATGCTTATTAGGAACCACAACAACGATGGCCTGCGGATTGGTACTCACTGCCTGCCCAATCATATAAGTGATCAGTGGCTCGCCATTTTTAACGAGTAGCTGCTTAGGTTGACCAAGACGTTGACTGAGGCCACTTGCTAATACAATGACTGCATGATTCTGTGTCGGTCTATTAGCGTCTTTCATAGGCGTGCCACTACTCATACAAGACTTGCCACAATATCGGCGTCCATATCACCACCGCTTGCTACTAAATTCGAGACTTCATTGTGAGCAAACTCTTGTGGTGCAGCTTGCCCATGCATGACTGCATTTATCTGCGCTATGATACCAAGCGCGAGCGCTTCAGGGCCATCGCCGCCAAGCTTATAGCCAATCGGATAGTGCAATTTATGGATACCCGCATCCAAGATAGCAGGATGATCCATATTGGCGCTTATCTCATTGATCAAGCGCTCTGTACGATATCGCGGCCCCAACTGACCTAAATATCTATAATTTTGCGAATGTGCTAACAATATCGCCAAGCGAGCGCGGTCTTGAGTCAAGCTATGTGACATCAGAGCAACCGCAGCGTTATCACTCAGCTTTAGCAACGTATCACTGTCATCTAAAGATAGCGACATCACAACATCTGCTTGAGGAAAACGCATACGAGTCGCATATTGCACGCGGCTATCTATAACTGTCACATGCCAATCTTGTAGCTTGGCCATGGTCACCAATGGCATCACATCATTACCTGCGCCACAAATTAATAAACGCACTTGTGGTTGCAAGCGTTGTACGAGCCACTCGGTGGTTGCCTCGTCCGTTTTTATCGTCACGTATTCAGTATTGCTCTCAGACAGCTTGTACTCTGCTAACGCTTCTACGATATCGGCAATTATATTCGAAGAATTTATTATCTCTTGTTCTGGTAAATTTTTCGAATTGTGATATTCCTCTAAATTGATGCGCATGCCTATTGGCAACTCATTATTCTGACAACCGTTGGCGCGTATCAAAGTAGCGACCATAACTGGCTGCTGATTACGTCGAACCTGACGAACTAACTCTAACAATGGTGCAGCTGTTGCCGGACGCTCAAACAGCACATGCACACGTCCATTACAGCCGAGTCCAAAATTCAACTCATCAAAGTCCATGTCATCCAGGCCATCCAAGTCGTCTAGATCATCTGTATCACCAGCTTCTTTGTTGATCGCTACCTGTACCTGCGCTTGACCATTTTCGGCATATTCAATGTCATCACCCGTCTGATAAACCTGCACATTGGCACCGTCACGCGTGAGCCAAAAGGCACGTTTGATAATATGTGGCTCCAAGCAGCCACCACTAATCATTCCAACTGAGCGACCATCTTCACAAATAAGCATCATCGCACCAGCACGGCGATATGCTGAGCCTTCAGTATGTACGACCGTTGCCAATACAGCATCGATACCTTGCTGCTGAGCCTCGCTTGCCAACTTAAGAATGTCAGCGACTTGATTCATAATGCCTCTTATTTAATAATTATTTCTTTGATAATGAATTTTTTGATAGTACTAAAATATACTACCGACCCAGTTACAAAAACCCGCTCAGTAAGCGGGTTCTTGTCATACATAAGCTGATAAAACTACTCTGGCATCTCATAAAGTAGCTTATCTAGCGTAATAGGGAAATCGTACACACGGACACCAACTGCATTATAGACAGCGTTAGCAATTGCGGCGGCAGCACCTGCAATAGCCGTCTCACCGATACCTTTGATATGCATTGGATTGGTATAAGGATCGTCTTCTTCTACCAATATGACATCTAACTGCGGTACGTCCGCATTAACTGGCACATGATACTCGGCAAGGTCATGGTTACAGAGACGACCGTCACGTTTATCATGGATGACTTCTTCCATCAACGCTGAGCCAATACCAAATACCATACCACCATAGCATTGTGAGGTTGCTGTCTTATGGTTAAGAATACGGCCAGCGGCAAATGCACCTGTCATGCGCTTGACCCGAATCTCACCTGTCACTTTATGAACAGCGACTTCAGCGAAGTTAGCACCAAACGACGATTGACGATATTTTTTGCCATTCTTACCTGGATTTATCTGACCTTTGGCACTGATTTTTTGCTCATCATAGCCAGCGACTACTTCTGCAAGCGCGTAAGACTCTGTATTATCAAAGTTATATTTTTCTGATTCTGACTGTTCCGCTAGCACATTTTCTGATAATGAAATCCCTGTTGTTTCCGATATCTTATCAATGGTGCTATCAGCGAACGCTTGGCTGCTTTCTTTAGCTTTCTCTACCGCAGTCAGATCGTGTTCACCTGCTTTCTTGATAAAACCTTTATCAAGCTGAATCGTGTCAGCATAAAGCCCGACTTTGTCAGCTAGCATATCTCGTAGCTGCTCACAAGCAAGGTAAATACTACTACCAGAGCTTGCAGCACCAAAGCTACCGCCCGAACCGGCCGCTGGTGGCAGTGCGCTATCACCGAGCTTCATCTCAATATGATCGATTGGTAAACCCAATATATCAGCTGCGATTTGTGAAAACACCGTATAAGAACCAGTACCGATGTCTGTCATGTCTGTCTCAATCACAGCTTTGACGCCCAGCTCTTTTGAGGCATCAACTTGCAACGTTGCTCGGGCTTCTGACTGCTGTAACGAATTGCCACGAGAAGACGCTGCCATTCCTGTACCTATCCACCAGTCCCCGTCTAGCTGACTGGCAGGCTTGGCATTTCGCTCACTCCAACCAAAATGCTCAGCACCTTGCTCCATACAGGCAATCAATTGGCGCGTTGAGAAAGGAATGTCTTGACTCGGATCTTGCTCTGGCTCATTGCGACGGCGTAGCTCAACTGGATCAATCTCCAACTGTGTGGCAAGCTCGTCCATGGCACATTCAAGCGCGATCATACCTACCGCTTCACCAGGCGCACGCATAGAACCTGACAATACTTGGTTCATATCTACCATCTCATAATTCACACGGCGGTTTTCGCCGCGGTATAAATAATGGGTAGACAAGGCAGATGGCTCAAAAAAGCTTTCACCAGGTAAATTACTGCTGATAGAGTCATGAATCAGAGTATTAATGACTCCTTGCTCATCGCATCCAATGGCAATACGCTGACGTGTGTTTGAGCGTCTGACCGTTGCTTCCATCACTTGTGGACGAGTCATGGTAATCAATACCGGACGACCAAGATCCTTTGAAGCAATAGCAGCAGCAATGGATTCAGGGGCAATACCAAGCTTACTACCAAAACCGCCACCAACATAATGCGCGATCAACTGAACTTGGTCTTCATTTAGGTCTAGCGCATCCATCACTTGCTGCTTACAAGAAGCCAGCATTTGATTGGCTGTATAAAGAACGAGCTTGTCGTCTTCCCAATGCGCCAACGTCGCATGTGGCTCCATGGCTGAGCTGTTTTGACTTGGGGTATGATAAAAACGATCGATCGTTACTTTAGCATCTGCTAGGCCTTGGTCTGGATCGCCTTGGACATTATTTTTATCAGAGCCTTTTTTTTCATCTACCGCATGTGCGTTAGAGAGTTCTTGAGTAAAGTTCAATGCCGCTTGGTCAGTCTCATCCTTATAAGTCACTTTCAGCGCTTTAGCGCCTTCTCTTGCCGCCTCAAAAGTCTCAGCAACCACGACAGCAATAGGCTGACCATGATAAAAAATCTCGCTAACCCCTTGCTTGGGTGCTTTGGTTTGTGTCCCTTGCTGGGAGTTACGCAAAAAGTGTTCAGGATCGGTCACGACTTTAATAATATTAGGAATGCCCTTTAGAGAGTCACTATCGATACTCTCAACTTGACCTTTGGCAATAGTCGCGCCTACCAATACACCATAGGCTTGATTGTCCAAGTGTATTTCGGCACTGTATTTTGCTTGACCGCTAACCTTTAGCGAACCATCAACACGGTTGATTGGCTTACCGACCAATTTGCTTGCCGTCTTGCTAAATAAAGACTCGACAGGCGCATCCATGGTCAGTTTTTTGGTCGGTTCTGACTGGGTGATTGATTCAAATAATGCCATGATTATGCTCCCTCGCCCGCTAATGCGCGCTGAATAACTTGTTTTAGTAGGCGACGCGTCAACGGTATTTTAAAGTCGTTTTGACCATTACCTTTGGCATCATGCAATAACAGATCGGCAGCCTGCGTGATAACGTCGCTATTGCCATCGGTGTCTGTTAATAGTGCCTCAACGTCTTCATTACGCCATGGCTTGGTACCGATGCCGCCGAACGCCAATCGTACTGTCTTTAGGTTGCCATTGTCGTCAGCATCGATGACTGCGGCACAAGATACCAGTGCAAAGGCATAAGAAGCGCGATCACGCACTTTGTCATAGGTATGCATGCCCTTAATAGGGGCAGGTAGTACAACATGAGTAATCAGCTCGCCAGCTTCCAGCACGTTTTCGATATGTGGGGTGTCTTTTGGCAAGCAATAAAAATCTTTGACATCGATAGCACGCGTCGACCCGTCCGCCTTCACTGTCTCTATCGTGGCATCCAGCAAACGCATAGCCACTGCCATGTCAGATGGATGCTGAGAAATACAGGCATCACTTGTACCGAGAATCGCAAGCGTACGGTTTTCACCATTAATGGCAGGACAGCCTGTGCCCGGTTCACGCTTGTTACAAGCGCTATCCGTTTGATAAAAATAATAGCAACGAGTGCGCTGCAAGAAGTTGCCGCCCGTCGTCGCTTTGTTACGTAGCTGACCGGTCGCCCCTGCCAAAATAGCTCGGGACAATACTGGATAATTGGCTATCACATCAGGATGCGCGGCCAGATCACTATTGGTCACAAGTGTGCCAATACGCAAACCACCATCGGCAGTGGTTTCTACTTGTTCTAAGTCAAGACGCGTAATATCCACCAATTTGATGGGCGTCTCAATCTCTAACTTCATTAAGTCTAGTAAGTTGGTACCACCTGCGATAAATGCAGCATCCTCACTACTGGCAGATGTTGCGGCTTGCTCTGGTGCATTAGCACGGCTATATTCAAAGCGTTTCATGAGCGGCCTCCTGCTGTACCAGTTGCTGTTTTATTATTTGCTGACGCTTTGCCAAGTTGCGTCTCGCTGGGCGGCGGCGACCAAATACCTGTCACGCTTGAATTTTGTGCAGCGTTGTCAGCTGTCTTGGATGTAGACGCTGATACTTCATTCTCTAGCACTTGTGAAATGGCTTTAATAATATTGGGATAAGCAGAGCAACGGCAGATGTTGCCACTCATACGCTCAGCGATTTCTTGTACAAGAAGGCTATCAGGATTCTGTAGATCGGTGCTCACATGGCTTGGCCAATTCTGCTTTACTTCTTCTATCAATGCAGTCGCTGAACAAATCTGACCTGGGGTACAATAGCCACACTGAAACGCGTCGTTATCTTTGAACGCTTGTTGCAGCGCCGATAGTGAGTCCGGCATCCCGATGCCTTCGATGGTCGTAATCTCATCACCATCATGCATGACGGCGAGTGTCAGACAGGAGTTAACCCGTCGTCCATTGATGAGCATGGTACAGGCCCCACATTGACCGTGGTCACAGCCTTTTTTGGGTCCGGTGATTTGTAAGTGCTGACGACAGACATCGAGCAATGTCGTACGGGCGTCAAGATTCTCGAGCTGATAATCCTGCTTATTGATTGTTAACGTCAAGGTAGACATGCTGGCTTCTCGCTGGCAGATGAATATAAAGGAATGATAAAAACGCCTCGTTGTTACGGCGTCAATAAATTGATTATGTCTTATTGAAGGCGATATTTTGTGTTAACTTTGTAGTTATTACAGTGTAGTTTTTAAACCGAGAGAGTACCTGAAAGTGAGCACTGCCAATCGCTGTAGGCTAATTGATAATCATTTACTTCAATTGGCCTAACCATCCGCTGCTAGCTAGTATTAATCGGTTTTAATTTATCAGCACTCAAATTTAGGCCATATGATTTAGCAATATGCTATGTGAAGTGGACAATCTATTTTTTAGAAATAGGCAGTATATTAAATAGATTTCAATAAAAAAAAGCCCCACAAACAGGAGTTTATAGGGCTATTACGACTCTACTTTAGAATAATCATTTCAACTCAAAAAAGTCAAACTAAGCCTTGGTGATGATTATTTTTTCGTCAAATCGAGACTTAGGCAGATCAGCATTAAAATCATCTTCACTACGATAGCCAAGAGAAACCATTGCGACCGCTGTATAGCCCTTACTACGTAAATCAAACTCTTCATCAAGTGCTTTTAAATCTGCGCCTTCCATTGGTACAGCATCGATACCCAAAATTGCGGCGCCTAGTAGCAAAGCCCCCATGTTGAGATATAGTTGCTCTATCAACCAATGCGGCTCGTCTTTTTGCTCGTAACGGCGGATATCCAAGAACATTTTACGCGTTTGATGCATTTGTTCTTTAAATTTTGGTTCTGCAAAACGACCATCAGCATCTTCTTTGTCGAGCACTTCGTTCAAAAACTCGTCATCAGCATAGACCCGACTACAGAATACGATGACATGCGAGGCATCTTTTACTTTGGCATCATTGAATTCATACATGCCCTCCGTGCCTTTGGCAATTCGAGCTTTGCCAGCTTCGTCATCAGCAATCACAAAATGCCAAGGTTGAATATTGGTGCTCGACGGACTGAGACGTAAGATATCTTTTAGACTCTGAAAATCTTCTGCTGATATTTTTTTAGTGGTATCAAACTCTTTGGTGCTGTAACGCCATCTCATCGCTTCAGTGATATTTTTCATATATGACCCCATAGTGATTGTTAAGTTTTTATTTCTTATTAATTTATTAGTATTAGCATTGTTTATAAATAATCATCGCTAATTTCAATGGAGCAACTTTAAATAAAAACCTATTTTGTGACCACGGCAGATTGGTTAAGTAATCACAGGTTTTGTTATCAATGCGTCAGTTGTTACACTGTTTTTGCAAAAATTCCGGCTATCCTACTGATAATAGTTACAATTGAGCTACCTAAGTGATAACGCAGACTGTGCAGACTACATTGTAATCACTCCCTCATTCTCTTAGTATTGACTGAGTTATTTTGCAGCGAGCCAATCCTTTTAGATAGCGCTGCCCGATATACCCATCTACGAAAATCTCAAATAAAATACAAATAACAATACCTGCGAGGATATATGAGCACATCAGAAAAACCACTCCGAATCGATATTGTCTCAGACGTTGTCTGCCCTTGGTGCGTCATCGGCTATCGCCAACTGGCAAAAGCCCTTGAGCAAACCAATACCGCACACACCATTCATTGGCATCCGTTTGAGTTAAACCCCAATATGCCAAGCGAGGGGCAAAACTTGCGTGAGCACATTATTGAAAAGTATGGCTCAACTAAAGAAGAATCAGATGCTAGCCGAGTCAGAATGAGAGAAGCGGGCCGCGAAGTTGGCTTTGAATTCAACTTCAATGACGACACACGCATGCACAATACATTTAATTTGCATCAGCTGCTGCATTTTGCAGACCAGCAAGGGCGTATGCATGAGTTAAAACAAGCGTTGTTTGTCGCGCATTTTACCGATAATAGGAATATCTCTGATATCAACGTGCTTGCTGACATTGCAGCAGAGACTGGATTGGACCGTAGTGAGGCACTGGCAGTGCTAGAAGGTCAGTTCTTTGCAAAAGAAGTGCGAGCAGAAGAGCAGCATTGGCAGCAGCAAGGCATTCAAAGCGTGCCAGCGATAATCTTCAACGAGCGCCATTTGGTCAGCGGTGCGCAAGGGGTTGAAAATTACGTCAGCATATTGGAACAATTGGCGAATATGACTGACTAAACCGTCTGTCATTATAAAAATGTTATTCTATACAAGGATGCTTTATGTCTTCTGAACGCTTTCCTTCTATCATTGTATTTGATGTCAATGAGACGCTGCTCGATATCGATACGCTCACGCCTTTTTTTACGCGAGTGTTTGGTAAGCAAAATGTCTTACGTGAATGGTTCGCTCAGCTGGTGCTATATTCTCAAACCATGACGCTATCTGGCCTCTATACGCCTTTCGGTGAGATTGGCATTGGCACATTACAGATGATTGCAGATATCAGGCAAGTGACACTGACAGAGTCTGATATCGATGAGTTTAAAGAGAGAATGAGTGCGTTGCCAGCGCATCCTGATGCAGCACCAGCACTCACACGACTGCGCGATGCAGGATTTCGATTGGTCACACTAACCAATTCAGCGAGCAGTGCGTCTCCAACACCGCTAGAAAAAGCGGGACTCAGTCAGTTCTTTGAGCAGCATTTTAGTGTTGAGACTGTTAGTAAGTTCAAGCCAGCACCTGAAACTTACCAAATGGTAGCCGATACGCTTGATGTTGATACGTCAGACTTATGTCTCGTTGCTTGTCATCTCTGGGATACCATCGGCGCGCAAGCAGTAGGCTGTCGCGGTGCCTTTTTGACTCGCCCATATAACGAAATGCTGAGTGCCCCAAATGTACCCGTACCAAATTTGATCGCATCAGATTTATCGACACTAGCGGATCAAATTGTTGGCGAAAAGCATGGTTGATACTTCAAGCTAATAGGCTGTGTTTAAGAATAACGTATAAAAAAAGCTGCTTCAATTTCGAAGCAGCTTTTTTTATTATATTGTTATGAGGTTAAAACCGTGATACTGATATTACTGTCAGTAACGACGCTTAGAAATTGACAACCGTACGGATGCTCTCCCCTTTGTGCATCAAGTCAAACGCTTCATTGACATCTTCTATTGGCATCGTGTGTGTGATGAAGTCTTGTAAAGGAATCTCACCCGCTAGATAGCGCTCGACATAACCTGGTAGTTCTGTGCGACCTTTTACACCGCCGAATGCTGACCCTTTCCAGACGCGACCCGTCACTAACTGGAATGGACGGGTTGAGATTTCTTGTCCAGCACCAGCCACACCGATGATGACCGACTCGCCCCAACCTTTATGGCAGCACTCTAGCGCTGAACGCATGACATCGACGTTACCGATACATTCAAATGAGTAATCAACGCCGCCATCGGTCAGCTCAACGATGACTTCTTGAATTGGTTTGTCGTAATCTTTCGGGTTAATACAATCCGTTGCGCCCAGTTTTTTAGCCAGTTCAAACTTGCTCTCGTTAATATCAATCGCGATGATACGGCTGGCTTTTGCCATCGCAGCACCAATCACTGCGGATAGTCCAATGCCGCCAAGACCAAAGATAGCAACCGTTGCGCCCTCTTCGACTTTTGCTGTATTCATGACCGCACCCATGCCCGTAGTCACGCCACAACCAAGCAAGCAAACTTCTTCTAATGGCGCGTCTTTATTGACCTTAGCCAAAGAAATCTCTGGTAAAACCGTGTACTCAGAAAACGTTGAGCATCCCATATAATGGTAAATTGGCTCGCCGTCTTTATAGAAACGTGTGGTACCATCTGGCATCAAGCCTTTACCTTGTGTCTCGCGTACTGCTGAGCAAAGATTGGTTTTGCCTGAGCGGCACATTTTGCAAACGCCGCACTCTGCCGTGTATAGCGGGATGACATGGTCGCCGACCTGAACGCTGGTCACGCCTTCGCCGATTTGCTCAACGATACCGCCACCTTCATGGCCTAGAATCGCTGGGAATACGCCTTCTGGGTCTTCACCAGATAAGGTAAAAGCATCTGTATGACAGACACCACTGGCAACGATTTTTACCAATACTTCGCCTTTACGCGGTAGCATGACGTCCACTTCTTCGATAGACAGTGGCTGTTTTGGGCCCCAAGCGATGGCGGCTTTTGATTTGATAAATTTATCTGACATAGGAATCTCTCTTTTTGATTGTTATTGATGGATTGTGGCGTAGCGTAAACTTAAAACGTCATTCACGCCCAATAATTCTTTTTGTTTAATAAGGGTATCTGTTCGTTTTAATCGTCACGATTTCTATGATTAAAACAGATAAAGATAGACTGAGCTTATCTTGCCTGCCTTCTGTAGGCAAGCATCGATGACAGTAAAACACCATCTATTTACATTGATACTAACCATTATATTTATTTCTGAGCGGATAACAATATGCTATATTTGCAAATATCTTTTACATATTGGTAATAATCATGCGCTGGGAAGGGATTAGTGAGTTTGTCTGTGTGGCAGAGTATGAGAGCTTCACGCGCGCTGCAAAGGCGCTTGGTATCTCGACTGCGCAAGTCAGCCGCCAGATCAGCGCATTAGAGGAGCGACTGAATATAAAGCTGCTCTATCGTACCACACGCAAGGTCTCACTCACTGAAGAGGGCCGCGTGTTTTATCAGCATTGCCGCAGTGTGCTCGATGGTTTGGACGCGGCTGAGCAAGCGGTGAGCAATTTGCAATCAAAGCCTCAAGGTAGAATTAAGCTGACCGCGCCTGTGACTTATGGCGAGCAGCAACTACTGCCGCTAATCAATGATTTTATGATGCAGTATCGTGAGATCGAAGTGACCGCTTTTTTGAGCAATCAACAGATTGATTTGGTCGAGGGCGGCTATGATTTGGCCATTCGTATTGGCAAGTTGCGCGACTCCACGATGATGGCAAAAAAGCTTAGCCTGCGCACAAATTTTGTCTGTGCGACACCTGATTATCTGCATCAATATGGTATGCCGCGCACGCTAGACGATCTCAGCCAGCACAACTGCCTACTGGGTACACGCGACTATTGGCATTTTGTCGAAAAAGGCACAGAAAAAAACCTGCGCGTCTCTGGTTCCATACAGTACAACAGCGGCTATAGTCTGGTTGATGCGGCGCTAAAAGGGCTTGGTATCGTACAGCTGCCTGATTATTATGTACAAAAATATCTGGCATCGGGCGCGTTGGTGAGCTTACTTGATGACTATAGAGAACCTGAAGAAAGCATCTGGGCCATCTACCCACATAACCGTCACTTATCGCCAAAAATCCGACTACTGGTTGATTATCTGGCAGAGCGTTTGGTTTAGCGATCTATTCAGACGTGTTGCCATCACTGGTCTGATGACGCACAATGAGTATTGGGTATTGCCACCTACTAAGGATCGCTCAAGGATATCACTATGATTAAAATTGTCTCTATCGCCGCTCTAGCATTGGCCGTGTCATCTTGTGCCAGTGTCGATACGTTTTTGAATAAAACTGATATTACTGGTTCAATCACAGAAACAACCCAGTCAATCAATGCTGAAAAAGGCCTAGTAACCTTACCAAGCAATCATTCCGTCCAAGATACTGCAGATAAGCTGGTCTCAATTATCGAAAGTAAAGGTATGACAGTGTTTGCACGCGTCGATCATCAAAAAAATGCTCAGAGTGCAGGCTTGTCATTACGACCAACACAAGTCATCATGTTTGGCAACCCCAAAGCGGGCACGCCTTTGATGAATTGCGAGCAAACCGTCGCCATTGATTTACCACAAAAAATATTAATCAGTGAAGATGCGGATAAAAAAGTATGGCTCTCATACAATAATCCTGAATATCTAAAGACGCGCCACAATATAAAAGGCTGCGATACCGTTATTGATAATATTTCAAAAGCACTTAACGCTATCAGCACGGCGGCAGTTGCCAAATAATACCAAATGAGAAAGGTATAATCTGAGCAAAGAAAAAGGCAGGTGAGCAAAATCTTTACCCACCTTTTTTCTTTGTGTGGCCTATAAGCTGCATCAGTCACTATCAGATAGCGACATTTCAGACTGCAACTCTACTTTTAATTTTTTGGCGCACTCAATAATCTTTTTTCTGTCTGCAGGAATTGCCCCTTGTGCAATAGCCGTTTCGCGCATTTGTACGGTGATATCATAATGTGGATAGCTGGCATTACGGTGGAATAAACGCGGATCTACCTCAATGAATGCTGCAAAATCATGCAGCTCTTGCAAACTGTCCGCAAGCATATGGCACCACCTATAGCCTTTGAATTTTATCTGTACAAAATCTACATATACCGCCATAAGACACTCTCTCTTACTAACTTATCTTCTCAAAACAACCTTTGCTGATGTCTGCCACATATCTATGTGGCAGCATCTTTAATCTCACTCAAATTATCAACGCCATTCATTAAAACGTTACAATAATTCACGCACATTTTTTTTGAGTTGCTTGAGTAATTGTTGATACTCACTATGGCCAGTATCCAAGTTACTCAAGCGTCCATAGCGTAACTGACGGTAGTTTTGTCTAATTTCAATCAGCTTTGTCTGAATCGCTATTGGATTTTCACTGTCTGTTAAATGACTTGCATTACGGTGAGTATCGTCATCAAGGCGACTATCGATAGCAGATGCCAAACGCTCTAGCCACGCCAACTGTCCTTCGTTATTTTCTCGAGCCAATAATTTATCACGCTTACCGATACGTTTTGAGAGCTGAGCAAGGGGCAAATCTACTGGGTGCCAGCGTTTGCGGCGGCGGCGCCAAATGAAGAATACTAAGGTAGCCATGACCAAAATAGCGCTGCCAGCCAACCAGATAATTTGCTGCATGATAGAGCGGATGTTGAACCATTTTAGGAGCGAATCTGCTTGTTTGTCTTGGTCATAGCCAACCACGTCTTTTTGCCAATAATAGCTGGCTTGGTCAGATAAGCGCCTGAGCGTTTGTAGCATTTGGTACTGCTGATAACTGATTTGCGCACTGGCACCACTACCAAACATAGCTGCCCCTTGCTGCTGGGTCATCGCATTCATACCTTGCTCAACCCGCTCAGGCGCCACAAATGACGTTGGATCGACGCGTACCCAGCCTTGACCCTCAAGCCAAACCTCCGTCCATGCATGCGCGTCCATTTGCCTCACTTCCCATACATTACCATTGCGACTGGGCTCGCCCCCTTGATAACCTGCGACCACCCGTGCTGGGATGCCCGCTGCGCGCATCATAAAAGTAAAACTTGAAGAGTAATGCTCACAAAATCCTGCTTTGGTCTCAAATAAAAACTCATCGATACGATCAGTATTGAGTCGTGGCGGCGACAACGTATAGCGAAACTCTGTTTGATTGATCCAGCGCTCGATAGCAGCCATGTAGCGCACAGGGTCTGAGCCTGATTGCGCAAATAACTGCTTAGCAAGCGCGCGGGTTTGCGGATTGCCATCAGGTGGCAGAGCCAGATTCACACGTCGCAATGCATCGGTTAAAATCGGGTCAATACGCATGGGCGCAAACTGCAATACATCGTAGCGGAGCTGTTGCGTCACTGGCTGATCTTTTGATAATGTAAAGTTTGAAGTAATGTTGATATCTGGCTGCTGAGAAAAAGGATAATCGAGTCCGAATAGCCAGTTTTGCTGAGTAGGTTCTAGGATGACCTGATAGCGAGTAGGTGCTGCTTGCACTTGCTCAGGAACGGTATCGAAGGCATTTTGGATCCATGTAGGGGCTTGTGATCTCACTGACCACCGACTTGCCTGATTACTTGGACGCCAGGTAACCCCATCAAAATCACTAAATACGAGGCCGCGCCAGTAAAGCTGCTGTTGCGGCGGGCGATCATCAGCAAACTCTACGCGAAAAGCCAGCTCAGTTGACTGACCTAAATTGGCAAAATCGCCGGGTGACATGCTATCAGAGACACCTGTGGTCGCTTGCTGACCTGATAATTGTACTGACCACAGCGGTGGCAGTCTTGGGAAAAACAAAAATAGCACGACTAACAAGGGTAACGCGCCAACTCCCAATACGCCCAAGGTACGCAGGCGCCCATCACCGCGAGCATTACTATCATCATTGAGCGCAATAAACGCCAGTAAGACGATAACTGCGCCTAATATCACCTCTAACGTCGTCAGCAACCCTTGGTCCATCAGAAATAAGGCCGCAAGTACAAATAGCGATAGATTCAACACCACGTAAGCGTCGCGGCGCTTGTATAACTCCCAAAGCTTACTAGCGAGACATAGCACCAAAAATGCCACACCCATATCTAGCCCAAAGGCTGTGTTGTAAGTCAGCCACAGGCCTACTAGGCCTAATAAAAAACCCAGCATTTGCATGCCTTGATAGACACGTTTTAAATGCGAGAGTTTTTTTAGCCGACTCTTGAGACGCGGTAGTTGGGCAATGATACTAACTGCCGCAAACCCGATTAACCATAGTGGCAAGTGAGCAGCATGTGGCAACACGACTGCTATTTGAGCAATTAGCACCCAGTAGTAGGCTGGTAGAGCCAGTAGTCGCCGATACCATTTATTATCAGCTGCTATGCCACTTTTCGCTTGTATATTTTGACCGAGTGCTAACTGCTCAAAGCTTGCCGTTTTTGTGGCATCGGTTGCAGAAAACTGCTTAATTTCAGTCATGGTGCTTTCGCCAGCCTTAGCAAGCACGCTTGCGCAAAAGTCTCGCCATCACCCACCGCTGCGCTAGTAGGCATATCATTGGGTAAACGCATTTGAAAGGGCACGCCTAATTGACCCAATGTTAACGCCCCATGAGCCAATTGCGCAAGCTTCTGTTCGTGATGGGCGGCGGGCATATCTGCATAATCAAGTGTCTGCTCATGCCCAACAGGGTCTGCAAAGTGCTTGGTAAACATACCCTGGCCCCGTGCTACATGGCCCCAAGAGACTCGAGCCAGCGACTCCCCTTCGACATAATTATCCAGTCGCTCAAAGTCGTCTTGTCCTTGCCGATATTGCCCACCAGTTGGCAGATCCTCCGAGCTTGCAACTGAATACTGCGCTTGCCAGTCAAATACTTCAGGTTTGGGATATACCCAAGCCTTTCGTTCAAAATAAACATAAGACCAAGCACGCATAATACCCAAAGGATAAACGGTTTTGATTATTAGCCGTGGCAGCTCAAAATGGCCGCGACTGTAGGTTTGAACAGGTAGGCGGATAGTTTGCTCGCTTTGTAAACTCGTTACGAGTATGGAGCTTTGCCGATTCGTGCCAGCTTTATTTTTCTTGTCAGCTGCTTGCTCAAACTCAAATAATAACTGTCGCCGTGGTTGACGGCTCTCACTTTTGAGTTGCAGCGTTACCCAAGCGGGCGTACCTGCCTCTGTCATAGTCACTTCTAGCAGACGCACTTGCAGACCCGATATGTGCGCAAAAGTCACATGAAAACTAATCAACCAAACGCTGACCAGATAAAAACACAAGCCAAGTACCAAGTTATTGCCATAATTGATACCCGCGATAAAGGTAATCACTAATAGCACGGCAAATAGCATGCCCTCACGACTAAAAAAAATATAGACGTTGCGTAGATTGAGCGTCGCGCTATCATTTTTGGGTGCACGCGAGGCAAACCAACGGCTCATTGCTGACCTGATTGACGCGGTTAAGGCTTTTGGTAAAAAGCTCATGACTACCCTATTCTTACCATGTAATTGACCCTAGTCGCTCGTCCTCAGACTAACGGACTCAATGATATGGCCATGTATTATCAAACCTGCTCGTACTACAACATGGACAGCTAAACGATGACTGGCACGTCTGCTAAGATGCGTTGGGCGATGGTCTGCGGTGCTTGCCCACCTACTACTTGTGCAGGTGCAAAACGCTGACCGAGACGATGATCAGCCACGGCGGCAAAGACCGCTTGAATATCCTCAGGCGTCACCTCCATGTGCCCTGACACATAAGCATAAGCCTGTGCAGCACGCTGTAGTGATAGCACGCCACGTGGTGATAACCCATGATACTCTTGGCTTGCTCGAGTCTTTGCAACGAGTCTTTGTAAATAATCTAATACCACGTCCGCCACATAAACTTGTTTTACGCCTTGTTGTGCCAATAGCACAGCCTCAGTATCAAGCACCGTATCTAAATCTTTTAGCAACTCACGGCGATCTTGACCTTTTAGTAGTTCACGCTCTGCCATAGGTGACGGGTAGCCCAATGACAGACACAGCAAGAACCTATCTAATTGTGATTCAGGTAACGGATAGACGCCAGCTTGTTGCAGTGGGTTTTGGGTTGCAATAACAAAGAACGGCTGCGGCAAGGGATAGGTCTGCCCATCTTGCGTCACTTGTCGCTCTTCCATGGCTTCAAGGAGTGCGCTTTGCGTCTTGGGGCTGGAGCGGTTGATTTCGTCAGCAAGTAGCAGTTGAGTAAAAATAGGACCGGGACGAAATTCAAAGCGCAATTTGCTTTGATCGTAAATACTCATCCCTAAGATATCGGCAGGTAGCATGTCATTGGTAAACTGCACTCGGCTAAAACTCAGGCCTAACAGCTGAGCCAAACCTTGAGCTAGAGTTGTCTTGCCCATACCAGGCAAATCTTGTAGCAATAAATGCCCACCTGCCAGTATGCCACTGAGTGCCAATTTAACTGCTTGCGGTTTGTCCAATACAATTTGGTTCAATTGCGTCATCAGTTGTGCAATTTTCTGCTGATTGCGTTGCAAGTCGACGGCACTAGGAGCGGACTGACTAAGCGTTTTGGCTATTTTTTGATATGTGGGTGATGGTGCTCTATCGTTAGGGGCATGGGTCATAGTAAATTATCGGCTCATTTTTTGGGTCATAACGATCAACCATTAAGGTCAGTTCGCATCATCTACGACAATCGGCGCATCAGCGCGGAGGGTTGATAAATACGCAATAACATCCGCGCGCTCTTTGGCATCTGGCATAGGGTCTGATAGCATCTTTGAATCTGGCATGGCTTTTTGTGCATCCGCGATATAGGGATCGAGTGTTTTGGCATCCCATACCCATCCTGACTCTGTGAGCCCTTTGCTATAGGTATAATCTTTTAGCTCAGCAGCTGGTGCGCCGTATATATTCATTAATTGTGGTCCCTTTTTATTGAGACCAGCATTACGTTGATGGCACTGACCACAGGCATCTTTATAGATCAACGCGCCGTTAACTGCATCTCCTTCAGTATACAATGGCAAGGTCACAGGGTCGCGATGATCAGGCGGTGTATGCTCACAAGCGGTGAGCAATAAAACAGCGGCAAAAAGACTGCTTATTTGATATTTATTAATAATAGACATTTTTGCAATCTTTGGTTGGTGAGCATTAGCGATAAAGATTTTGTAGCATCGCGATATGTTAACTGGCGATCTTTAGCGTTTTGCTAGGCTCTTCTAAATAGTATCCTTGCAGATAGCGCGCCCCCACACTCCATGCGACTGACATAGTCGCTGCATCTTCAATATACGGCATTAGCACATCAACATTTACCTCATTGGTACGCGTGATAAGTGACTTAACCGTGTCTAAGTTATCTGCTGAGTGGATATCTTGAACATAGTTACGGGCCAAACGCACGACGTCCGGCTGCACTAAATTGGCAATTTCGATAGATTTGGCAGAAGATCCAAAGTTATTGATGCCCATTTGACAGCTGACTTCATTAAGGGCCGAAAACTGAGATTTTGCCACAGTTAAATGGTCCGAGATGTCTTTTTCGTTAAATTGTAATGTTAACACACCAGCAGCGCCGCCTACTGCCTTGATCAGTTGGCTTGCCACATTGGGCAGCTTCTTATCAATCAATGAGGCACTGGTTAGCTGCACCAATAGTCTGGCTTCAGGATACTCTTTACGGACATCATTTACTTTTTTACAAGCATTAATGAGTACCCAGCGATCTATTTTTTCAAGTAATTTATGTTTCTTGGCAACAGCCATAAACTGATCAGGAGTCAATACCGTGTTATCGGCATCGGCCAATGGTAGTCGCAGATACACTTCAAAAAAGTCACTACGATCTTGATTGATATCATATATCGGTTGAAATGACAGCTCAAACCGACTATTTGTAATAGCATCAATTAGAGACTCAGCAAGCGCATGATCATCACTATTGGCATGCTCACTTGGATCATATAGATGATAAGTGCCACCATGGTTAGAGGTTTCGACCATGATCTGGCTAATAGCATCCATAGCACGCTCTATTATTATAGCGGGCTCTGCGGTGTTTTTTTCGATTTTGACGATCGCAATACTCACCGTGGTACTCGTCGTACGCTTATCTACCTCAATGAGCATCTCACTGATACGCGAACCGATGTTCTCAGCGAGCTCTTCGAGCTCTGAGGTAGTTTTTTCTTTGACAAGTATCATGAATGCGGTATCACTAAAGCGGCTGACATGTCCATCCGATACCAGTTCATCTAATGCATAGGCAACCTGTTTGACAGTCGTATCTACTCCTTGCAGACCGAGGCTACTTCTTATTTTTCCAATGTTATCGAGCTGTACATAGAGCAGTGCTGCTGTCAGCACGCCTTGAGTTGCTTGCTGATGCACTATCGCCATTTGCTCCTCAAAGCCTCGGCGGTTATTCACACCTGTCAGGTTATCTTTACGCTCTGCTTCAGCCAAGCGTTTGGCAACCTCTGCGCTGTTGCTAGCATTTTGTTGTATGATAATCTGAGTAACGGGTTCGCCATCTAAAGTCGCAGATGCCAACTGTAATTTTGCCTCAAAAGTACTGCCATCCGTGCGCACGCTTTCAAAGTTAAACTCGACTTCGTCACGGCTACCTTTATCGAACTGACGTAGAAATTGCTTGAAGTCCTTGACACTATCGCCCCCTGAAATTAAATCAATAACAGGCACACCTATGGCATCATTCATTGACCGAAAGCCAAACAGTTGAAGATAAGGATCATTGGCAAAGATATGGATACCTTCATCGATATAGGCAACTGCACTTTTTGAGTTCTTAATCAGCACATTGGCACGTTGCTCTGCTTCTGATAGGACATGGCGTAGTTTCTTGAGCTCGCGGCGACTACGCAAGCTATCGTGCTGTAAGCAAATAGCCATAACGACAGCCATCTCTTGGTCAGCCTTGAGTGCTTTGACCATGGTTCCGCTCATCACCGCAGGCAACCCCTCATCATTACACGCGGTCGATATCGCCTCATCCTTCATCAAATAAATCATCGGCAAGTCAATGCTCTGCTCTTGAATGATACCAACCACATCCGTAAAGCTCATATCATAAGCACTACCGAATACCAGCACATCCCATGACTGGCGCAGTACTTTTAGTAGCTCTTCTTTGTCATCCAAAAATCCTAAATTCACGCTGTCATAATAATCACTCAGTAGATGTACAAGACGCTCAGCATAGAGCTGATCATCGTTAATCACTAATAAATTTAAGGTGGACTGAATGCGCATAGTTGGCCTTTTAATCTTATGGTTGTATCTTTATCTCTTATTTTTGACACCTTATACTGTTTCCAAAAACTAACCTAGCTTAGAAAACATTATAGAGAGTAGGCTCAGTAAGTATTGTGATAGTGGCTGAGTTTTAGTTGGCATGATATATTCTAGCGCCCGAGGCATCTTATAAATCAGAGTAACAATATCCCTCATTATAGACAATAATTCGGTTGACTGCAGGTTAACTTATGACCTTGTTTGTTTAATATCATTATCAAAAAAACATCAGCCTTTTTTCTTATACGGTACAACCTATCTTTCTTTCAGTAAATTTATAAATAGTCATTATTTGGCTATTTCGTATTGACTAAACCCGTCAGTCATCAGTAATCTACGACCCAAACGTAAATGGGTCTGTTTACTGTTGATACGCATGATGACTCTATCATCAGGCTGAAAGTAAGACGAAGGTACAATAAGCGAACTCATGGTTTGCAGCTGCTCATCTTTGCCAAGAATCAGCGCCGGCACAAAATGATGGTTCTGTGGGTCCCTCCCTTCCAAGCGTAACCCGCATGCCACGATCTGATGGCCAATCAATTGCCATTCAATCTCTTTGTCTTTGGTATCAAAATGTCGCCAACGCACCACCCCTATTGATTGATCAGGCTGCTCTGTCACATCAGGTTGACAGACCAAGAACAAACTCATGATATGTAGTGATGGCGGTGTTGTAACAAGCTCGCCGTCTATCGTATCCATGTCAAGAGATTCCCCTCTAACATGCTCTTCATTCAAGACATCTACTGTTGGTACCAATCGCAGTGTACGAAATAGTGACAGACGGTCATGGCTGTCAAACACTTCTATGTCTAACGCGCTGTTATTTTTTTGCTCTGCATTAACCGTGTCATAACGAGGGCGCTCGTCTATGGATAGCTCGTCTATTGCTATCAAGCTAGCAAAGCTGCTCGAATCACCAACATGGTGGTGGATACTGTTAAAACCAGCGATTAAGCTCGCACGGTGTTTGACACTATATTTAGTAGGCAGCGTGAGCTGTGGCTGTAGATAACGATAACTGATTGTCATTGAGATCGTATTTAGCAGACCATGTCCTATCCCTACATTGCTGCCCTCAATAGATACCTGCCTACGTGAATTAAAATACTGCACCATAGGAGTCAGCTCTAGAAACAAGCAGTCATGGTGATCTTCATAGGGATTTATCTCAGAGTTGGGCGTTAAATACGTTGTTGGTTTATCACTCTGTAAATCCACGAACACTCGTGTTTCCGTCGTTGGTTCGATTGTCGCGACAATATACTGAGACCATTCAGGCAATAAACGTTGCACCAATAGAATGTTAGGACGACGCATGGCACGTACATTCAATAAACTGTGCAAGCATATTTGGCAATAAAGCTGATGAATATTATTTGTGTAGGGTGTCACTGTTTCTCGATTCAAATCGAGATGAGACACACGCTGTTGATAGGCGAGATGATACAGCTGATTAATTCTGAACCAGAGATAATCTGATGGCTTGCGATAGCAAAGTGCCTCTTCACACAATAGCTTGTGGTACCTCAGTAGCGACTGATAAATGGCAACAGTAAGCGTATTGGTGCGCTTTTTATTAGTATTAAAATAGCGTGGAAAACCTTTCTTTGAAATCTTTTTTGGCTGACTGTTTGATATTAATTCTTGACGACGTACAACCTTGTCATAAGCCAAAATAATTAAATAATGCAAGGATTTTACTTGAGCCACATAACCCAACTGCACCTCACTCAGCGCGCCTGTTTCATAAATATACTGCTGCCGTAGTGTGGCAATCAATCGATCTGAAACATCGCTCACAGCCGTCATCAGTTTAAGGCGTTGAAGCTCATCTATATTAGCCTCGCATAATACGGAGAGGACTTTTTCTAAGTGTTCAGCTTGCTGCTCTTGGGTTTGTGAAGATAGCGTTGTCAGTAGTTTGAGCAAATGATGCTCTTGGCCGTTCACTGATTGATTTGGCGTTGGTAGTGGCTCTTTGTAAGAAAGGGCTTCTTGAAACATAGATAAAGTTATCATCAGTATTCCTACTCACTGTTGGTCACTCTGAGTAAGTTTGCAAGAGGCAGGTATGCAACCACACAAAGTAGAGCAATATTAGATAAAAAGAATGCATGCTGCCGTTCTTTTTAAGGAAGCGGTACTATCAATGCTTAGCCGCTGTACTTCTAGGTAGTGTATTTTTAAATGCTATATAGCAGTATATGAATTAAAGCAGTCAAAGTCGTAAAATCAAATGCTATATGCCATTCAGTAGATATATTCGCATTCTATGCGAATATATTCTAGCGATACCATCGATAGATGAGCACAACGACCCTAAACGCTCTATTATTAAAACCATTAACAATTGGCTGATGATTTTAATAAAAACCATCCTTTGTTTAGTAATTTTTGCGAAACCCTATATTGCCTATATTAATCGTGATTGTAAATGTCAATCGGCACCTTAAATGGTCTATTCGGCAGTTCTCTGACCAACTTAGGTACCAGATATCCCGGTAATGCTGTCAATAACGACCAGTAGAGCTCAATTGACGACCGCTCGTCGCTATCAAAATGCGCGGCACCAGCCACTTTGTCTAAAACATGTAGATAATATGGTAGCACGCCACAAGCAAACAAACGCTGGCTTAATTCTGTCTGAGCCTCGATATTATCGTTAATACCTTTTAATAGTACTGCTTGATTTAGCATCGTCACGCCAGCTGCGCGAGCACGTTGCAGGTACTCTGCTGTCAGATCATCAATCTCGTTGGCATGATTACAATGAATCACCATGACAATATGGCAGTGGCTTCGGGATAGCCTTTCTAACAATGCAGCGTCCAAGCGTGCGGGTATCACCAATGGCAAACGCGTATGCAGCCGAATGGTAGTAATCTGAGGAAGAGACTCCAAAGTATCCAACCATGAAAACAATCGTCTATTAGTCACATTTAGTGGATCACCCCCGCTCAAAATCACTTCATTGATTTCAGGATGCGCGCTGATGTAGTTGATGATATTTTCTTTTGCATCAGCAGTTGGCATATTGGCACTATAGTCGAAATGCTGACGGAAACAGTAGCGACAATGAATCGCGCACGCCCCAGTGATCGTCAGTAATACTCTTGATTGGTACTTATGGAGCATACCTTTGACAGGGTTTTGGCTGTTTTCGCTTAAAGGGTCCGCCACATAGCCTGTTACGTTGATTTGCTCTTGTTGGTCTGGCAGTACTTGTTTTAATAACGGATCATCACGGTCGCCGATGGTCATTTTTGCTACAAAGCCACGCGGCACACGCAGCTCAAAATGCTTCGGCACATAGACGTCTGCGCGCAATGATTCAAGTTTTAGGAGACTGAGCAGCTCATCAACAGAGGTAATGGCTTCCGATAATTGCGTTTGCCAGTTTTTTTGTGTGATTAAATGGTTTATCATGACAGCCTACTACCTGTGCCCAAAATCGGATATTATACGCCCTTAGTGTCTACCCTATCAAAGTATACCGCTAATACGTAAGCACTTGGCTTGGCAGCAACTTTTGGTACAGTCAGCCTCATATCTATCTACTACCATATCTACAACCCCTAGGAGTCTCTTGTGGCAAGTTTTTCTACTAATGAATTTAAAGCTGGTCTAAAAGTCATGCTTGATGGCAACCCTTGTGCCATTCTTGAAAACGAGTTTGTTAAGCCTGGTAAAGGTCAAGCCTTTAACCGCGTTAAGCTGCGTAATCTTCGTAGTGGTAAAGTATTGGAGCAAACATTCAAATCAGGCGATAGCTTAGAAGCCGCTGATGTGATGGATACCGAAATGAACTATCTATATAACGATGGCGAGTTTTGGCATTTTATGCATCCTGAAAGCTTTGAGCAGATCCAAGCTGACAAAAACGCCATAGGCGATGCACCCAAATGGCTAAAAGAGAACAGTAATGCGCTGTGTATCATTACCTTATTCAATGGCGCGCCTTTATCAGTAACGCCGCCTAATTTCGTTGAGTTACAAATCACAGAAACCGATCCTGGTGTACGCGGTGACACCTCAGGTGGCGGTGGTAAACCGGCTAAGCTAGAAACTGGTGCCGTGGTACGTGTACCGCTATTTGTACAGCAAGGTGAAATCGTCCGTGTTGATACGCGTACGGGCGACTACCAAACTCGTGTAAACTAATAGCGCAATAAGCGTGATTGATCGCTGAGATTGTTGTGCTGATCACTAATAAAAAAGCTTAACCGCTATATAAACGGTTAAGCTTTTTTGTATTTACAGCGGCTGTATTTATTATCGCATAGTCGCCTTTAACGTTTAGTAGCTCTTAGTATTTAGTTAGTCGTGCCTAATATCTAATAGTCATTGTCATAGCAGTTATCACGATAATGACCTGTGACCTACTCTTCTTCTAATTGCTTTTGTATCAACCAATATTGTACCAAAGCATTTAGCTGCTCCTGTTTAAAAGGTTTGGTGCAATAATCTTGCATACCGACTTTTAAGTACTTTTCGCGCTCTCCATCCATGGCATTGGCAGTCAAAGCAATAATAGGTGGTAGGTCTTGAGGGTCATAAAGCTCATGCAGCTTAATAGTAGCCTGTACGCCATCCAAAATCGGCATGTGATGATCCATCAAGATGACATCATAACGTTTGGGAAATAAAGCAAAAGCTTCAATCGCTTGCTGGCCATCAGTCACATGAGTGACGGTATGACCACTATTGGTCAGTGCCTTTCTAGCAATAATGGCATTAACGGTATCATCTTCTACCAACAAGATATGACCTGCACGCTCGTGACTAGGCTCTGCCATTGTGAGATCATGGGAGTCTTGCCATGTTTCGTATTTCTCTTCATCAATAGTCGGTAGCGGCAATAACACTCGAAATGTAGTACCAACGCCTACGGTACTATCGACACAAATATACCCACCCATCAGATCGACAAGAGATTTGCAGACGGAGAGCCCAAGACCTGTACCACCATAGAGGCGATGCGTGAATTTATTGGCTTGATCATAAGCATCAAATATTGCCTCTAATGACTCAGCTTTTATACCGACACCTGTATCTGTGACCTCAATACATAAGGTCATATTTTTATCCGCCTTACGTTCTAACGTCTCCTGCCTCATGCTATTTTTGTCAATATTTTCGCGATAGCAATTATTCATATGCTTGACATCAATACTCACTCTCCCGCCTTCACGGGTAAACTTAATCGCGTTATTGACAAGATTTGCGATGATTTGTTTGAGGCGTACTGGATCCCCTTTTACATAAGGTGATAACGACTCGGTATAATGGTAATCTAGCGTCAACCCTCGTTGACGTGCCTTAATAGAAAATAGGCTGACCACCTCATTACATAATGTAGATAAATTGAGTGGAATAGAATCAATATACATTTTTCCAGACTCAACCTTTGATAAGTCCAAAATCCCATTAATAATCACCATCAAATGCTCATTAGAGACTTTGATATTATCTACATACTCTCGCTGTTCAGCACTAAGCTCAGTGTCACCTAGCATCTCTACCATACCAATGATACCGTTCATTGGTGTCCGTATTTCGTGACTCATATTGGCCAAGAAGTTAGATTTCATCTCATTGGCGTGTTTGGCATCACGTTCTTTATCCTGTAGCTTCAACGCATCTGCTGCCATCAGCGCAAACTGCGCCAATATCTCTTTTTGTTGGTCACTAAAGCTATGGTTGGGCTTGGTATCCATGAGACATAAAGTGCCTAGACGATAAGTTTTATTGTCTTCATATAAAATAATCGGTGCGCCAACATAAAATCGTAGATAGGGTGCATTAACAACCATTGGGTTTTGGCTAAAACGACTATCCTCTAATGTATCTTCTACTATCAACATCTCATTGGACAATATCGTATAATTACAAAAGGCCGTCTCACGTGGTGCCATACTGACACTGTCAGGCATACTGTCGAATTTGCAGGCTGGTTTTAAATATTGCGTTTCCTCATCCATAAAAGTGATCGTTACCACTGGCACATCAAAAAACAGCTTTACGAGTGCAACGAGTCGATCAAATGCAGGCTCCTCATCTTCATTGAGTACCTGATATTTTTTCAACTTGTTGACACGCTCTACTTCATCTACCGCTACTGGGTAGCTGCTTTTAGGTGAGTTAGATATAGACAAGATAGACTCCATTAAATAATATCAGACGCTCGATTGGTGACTCGTCTGCTTTATCAATAATTGTAACGCTTCATTCACCATAATCATTGCGACCACCGATGTGACTACCACTGCCGACCCATAACCACCACATTGTAATCCGCCTGCTTGGCAGCTCTTATCCACATGTGGTGGCTCGGTAGAATAGACACATTTGATACCGAACTTCTCTTTTAGCGCACTATTGATACCTTTTTCATGACGCAGCTTGTTACGCAATTTAGCAAGTAATGGATCTTGATAGCTGTCGCGCAAGTCGCTCACTCTTATTTGGCTTGGATCTATCTTACCACCTGCACCGCCTGCACAGACCAGCTTTAATTTATTAAAACGGCAATGCAGGGCAATCGCCAGCTTGGCATTCATATCATCCACGCAATCTAAAATCACAGTAGGTCTACCTTGATCAGCGGCTGCTTTTGCTTCATGGCGACTCGGCAGTAGCGCTGCGACGTTTTCGACGGTCAAGAAATCATCAACGAGATTTAAGGTGACTTGAGGATTGATCTCTTTAATACGTGCCGCCATTGCTACGATTTTGCTTTGACCAAACGTACTGTCTAACGCCGGTAGCTGCCGATTGACATTAGAGGCCACCAATACGTCCAAATCAACTAAAGTAATGGTTCCTACTGCCGTTCGCGCCAACGCTTCTGCTGCCCAAGAACCAACACCACCTACCCCAATGATATAGACATGCGACGCTGCAAACGTATCGACAGCTGATGTGCCATAAAGCGTGCGCGTCCCTTGAAAGCGGCGGTCATACTGCTCATTCTTTTCATCTACGCCAGCTTGTACATTATCATATTCGGCAGTAACTGGCTCTACGACTGGGTGCTCAATTTGTCTGGTTTCATTCATAGCTTTTCAAATACTCTTCTTAAATATTTTGACTGTGCTTGCTTCATCGTTTGATTATAAGTTTAATAATTATGTTGGGTAAGCCCAGTTTACTTTTAGGGCATCGCAGCTATTTTTCCATAACTGTTTAGCAAGTTTATCCTGTGAGACCCCCAATAACTCACTTAAACTCGACAATACCCAAGGCAAATTAGCAGGAACATTCCTATCATGTGTGTGGGCTGCCTCCCATTCATTGTCTGGGCTTTGTCCAACGGCTGGATGCTGACTATTTGAATTTTGACACATAATCGGTGTCATGTCCGGACAGTCTGTCTCAATCACTAAGCACTCAATACCATATGTATCCACAGCGGCCTGAATAGCGCGGCGCAGTTTTTTGGCATTCGGGTTGGTCACCTGTCCTGTAACGCCCAGCTTGAACCCTAGTTTTACAAAAGCTTTGGCCTCTTGTTCACCGCCACTAAAACTATGCGCAATACCACCCAATGTGAGAGCATCGTATTCGTGCGCTTTTAATATAGCGAGCGCTTCGGCATGCGCCTTACGAATATGAAGCATCACGGGCAACTGATGGGTTACAGCGATATCTAGCTGCGCCTCAAAGAACCGCTTTTGTTTATCAAATACGTCAGGCTCTTTCATTGCATCAGTAAAGGTATCCAAGCCTATTTCACCGATGGCTAATGGTCGACGGTCAGCAACCATTTGCGCCAATTCTATCAAATGAGCATCAGTATGCTGCTCGATATAAAAAGGATGTAAGCCTAGCGCAATATGCGTACAGAAATCAGACTCGTTATATTCATCGGTATCTATGCCAAAACGCTTTGATAACTTATCGATCAACTGCTTAATGTCATACATACGCTCAAAATGCTGATACAGATAACCAACCAGTACGAGATGCCGTATACCTTGACGGTAAGCGCTTTGAACCTGCTGCTCTCGATCATTATCAAATACTGGCGCGTCGAAATGCGTGTGTGTATCGATAAGGGGATACATACTGGTTGATACTTGTTTTGCCTTAGCCGATGATTCAAGAACAGACACTGATACACTCCAAAAATTAACGTCTTTAGCAAAATACTTTGTCAATCATCATATTATACAAATGGCTGTAGTAACAGCTTATTCAATCTATGCCGCGTTCAATATAAAGCGTTACGACTCCTTATTAGGCGTCCTTATCACCGTGATGACTGCCATTATTTTTCAAATTTGCTATATTAAAGTCAGTCATCTCATCAGCTTTTCGGCTACTACGCCGAGGGATGACCAATAATGCCGTAGCAACCGCACTCAAGACCAGCCATTTTTTTAACTTTTCATGGTTTGCCATTGTTTATCTCTACCTATCATTTAACCATAAACCTTAGAACGTAAAAAGCAGATATATAACATTATCCTACTAATGTTTAGTATACGAAAAATATGGCTATGGCTATGTTTATCTGTGTTACGAATACGCAAGCCAATGTACGATGTAACTTTTGTTTATTACATCGTACATTGGCCTATGCTGCTTGAAGATATCGGTTGTTTAAAGTGGTGATTAATAACTGCTCTAACGATTGAGAGGATACGTCGTCATACCACTGTTAGGACTGTCTACCTTGGTGAAACCTTGAGAGGTTGACCGCGGGGTTTGATCACGCTTAGGAATGAGTGGGTTAAGCGGCATTAATTCGTAATCTGCATCGACATTGCCATCCCAACCTTCCGTACCGCTCAAGGGCAGTTGTTTGATGGTGCCGTTTTTATCGATGACCAATTGCAGTACACGCATTTGATTGAATTTACGCTCGGTCACACTCGCTACCGCACCGCCATCACGCAAGATCGTTGGCTGTAAGAATATGATCAAGTTGCTCTTTTGGGTATTGTCGTTATCAGAACGGAATAATCTGCCAATCACTGGTACATTACCAAGCCCTGGGACTTTTTGTTGACTGGTGGTGCTGTTATCACGCATCAAGCCACCTAGAGCGATGGTTTGCTGATCGTCTGCTAAAATCGTTGTATTAATGAGACTTTTATTGGTAATCAAGCCGTTTACACCGCTACTAGTCGGTGCAATGCTAGAGACTTCCTGTGAGACTTCCAAGCGTACCGTGCCATTATCACCAATATGAGGAATGACGTTCAAATTAATACCAATATCTTGCCTATCGATGGTCTGGAAAGGGTTGTTTGAGTTGTTCCCACTGGTAGTAAAGGAACCAGTTACAAAAGGTACGTTTTGACCAACTAGAATACTGGCTTTCTCATTATCCAATGTCAAAATAGATGGCATAGACAACAGATTGGCACTGGTAGATTTATCAAGCGCCTGCAAAATAGCGCCATAAAATTCCGTATTACCCTGACTGTCTTTTCGGCTATCGCCAATCCCAACCAATGCACCAACGATAGAGCTGGCAGCCTGACTAAGCGCCGTTGCACCCGCGACACCGCTACCTGCCAATGCAGCACCTGCTAAAGTTGTCGCACTCGCTCCAACGTTATTGAAGTTGACGACGCCATAACCACTATTGGCATTACCTAGCGCCCACTGAACCCCTAGCTGGGTCGCATCATCGCCTGAAACTTCAACGATAGCGGCTTGAATCAATACTTGTGCGCGGCGACTGTCCAATTGGTTGACCGCATCTTCAATCTCAAACATGAGCTCAGGGGCAGCATTGACGATGACGGCATTTTGTGTCTCGTCAGCAATGATACTAAAAGGCCTGCCACCGGCGCCTGTACCGCTTCCACCTGTATTGCTAGCAGGCACAACTGATGTACTACTGCTACTGCCAATACTCTCACTCGCCGCACTGTTAATGGTTGCCCCTGTACTGCTTGCATCATTTAAAGAAGCGGACTCTAACGTTGAGGTTGCACCAGCGCTATTGATCGATTGATTGGCCAGCAGCCCTCGTAGCATATCGGCAATATGGCTAGCACTGGCATACTTTAGGCGAAAGACACGTAACCCACTTAATCGTCTTGTCGGTGTGGTATCTAGTTGATTAACCATCTCCTGAACTTTGGCAATCATCTCAGGGCTGCCTTTGACCAGCAACCTATCACTTGATGAATCAGCGATCACTTTAAGTTGATTATTACCACCTTGTGCTTGTCCGCTACCAGCGCTTGCCACCAAGGCACTGATTAACTCCATCATACGTTCGGCATCGACGTGGCGTAGTGGTATCACTTGCAAACTGTCATTGACATTGCTGTCCAAATCACGGATAAGTGCGGTGAGTTGGTTCAGGCTATCAGCACGATCTGATAGCACCAGCGCGTTTACACCAGGCACAGCCGCCGCATGTGCAGACTGCGGCATCAAAGGTCTTATAACGCCCAGCACTTCTGCTGCTTGAGTATTCGTCAAATAAATCACTCGGGTTGCGAGCGACTCACCGACACTATTGCCACGCAAGTCAACGGCGACACCAGACTGCTTGGCGACATTATCTGGCACCAGTTTGATCGTCGTACCTGACTCTATCGCTGCAATCCCATTGACCTGCATGACACTTAAGAACAGCTGATAAATCTCATCACGGGACAATGCTTTGTTTGAGATGACCGTCACATTGCCGTTGATACGAGGATCAAGGACAAAGTTTTGGTCAGTGATGGTTGCTACCTCATTAATAAAGGCTTTAATATCAGCATCTTGCAGGTTAACCTTCCAGCTCTCAGCACTCGCTAGGCCCATGCTAGCAGCCCATAAGGGTACAGCTAGGCAAAGAGGACGACACAGGCGCATCAAACGCGGCAGGATACGGTGTAAAGGTGTGGCTGAAAATTGATGAAAACTTACCATATTGATAATTACCTACAGTGATATTGCGTCATATGTACTGAGTTTTTAACGAGCAATCTTTGCTAAAAGTCCGTCTTATTAGAACTGTTGACGGATAGTAATAACTTGCTCACCACGTTGAACCTCGATTTGTGCTTCGCCTGCTTGCTGTACTTGCTGTAATACGCCAGCATCTTGAGCAGGATTATTGCCCACGTTTTGCCCGTTTACCGTCAACACTTTGTCGCCTGGCTCTAGTCCGAGTCGATTGCGTAATTTTGATGGCATCGCTGCGGTAACTTGATAGCTTTCACCTGAGGCCATCACCCCCATTCTACTCAAATAACTGGCAGGGTTTTCTTGCAGCGCGGTGACCGCCTCTTCAATCGCCGTTTGCGGACTGCTTTCACCATTCGTCTCTGTCGGTTCAGGCGGCGTATCTTGTAATGTCTGAGGAGCAGTCGGTAACATATTATTATCGGGCAAACGCTGATTACTGACGCCGCCTGCCAGCATGTCACTTTGATCTAGCGGCATAGCATCTGGCATGCTAATCACTGTTTCTTTATCATTGGCATCCGCGATAATAACCGAATTCCAGTCAACAGCGACAAGAATATAGTCGCTGTCTTTTAGTCCATCACCAATTCGGTAATTTTTTACCTCACCATTAATGTTAAGCAATGCTGAAGACATGCTCTCCGGTATGGCGAGTAGTACGCCTTTAAGCTCAACATTGGGTGGTGGCTGGACTGCTGCCGCAATAGGGTCAGGATCAGCAAATATCGCAAACAAACCACTATAGTCATTGGCAGACTTTGTATTGTTTTGCAAAGGGGCTAGCGGCAAAGCAGGTGCTAAGGGCGCTGCTAATAGTAACCACAAAAGACGCGCCGCTGTCCAACATAGCCAAGCGATTGCCAGTAGTAACAACCACCCTGAAAAACGATTGAGAGTATTCACGACAGGCTTTAAGCTGGCAGTAATATTTGACATTTAGGGCGCCCCCAAACCAGCTAGCAGCGGCTGGCGCACACTAACGACTGGTGTATCCTGCGGTGCTTGCCCTTTGTATTCAGGCATGTTTTCTAATAGGCGCTGAGTCAGACTAACATCTAGCATGTTGTCCCCGTCTATATACAGATCGCCCAAACGCTTATCTTGATTATTCAATAGATTGATGTGCAGCAGGTTTTTATTGTTTTTTTGCTCAGCACTCAGCTCAGCTCGCAATGCAGGCATAGTAATATAAAAAACCTTACCACCACTAGGATAGCCGACTTCACCGCCAACCCAGGTCAACTGACCATCCGCTTCACTAAATCCCGCCGCATTTTTAGCAGACTCATTCTCAGCTGATTCCGATGATGCATTGTCGCTAGACTGACGCTTTAACGAAACGCCATTGACTTGAATGGGTGTGTTAGGCAGTTGCCAATCAACCACACTTGCCAAAGTCTCAGGAGCAATCTTTCCGCTCATATCATCGACTTGCCATGAGTTTAAACCCAGTTTTACCTGTCCGTTTAACCTCGTTTGATCTGAGTTGATATTCACATCTGCACCAAGCTTTCCTGTGAGCAGTTGCCATGGCTGCCATGACCATTCGGCCATCCCTGTGAGCGGTGTCGATGATAGAGGAATTTGCCAAATGGCAGAGCCCTGCCATACATTGCCAGACACATGCTGCACATAAGGCGTATTGGGTGCATACTTTTGAAGCAGCCATGCCGCTGGCATTTGCAATACAGCAAATAATGCGAACAATACGAATCCGATCAGCCACCAAAGCTTGCGGGGACGCTTATGAGACAACTCAGATACTTGGGCCACGGTTGCACAACTCTTATATAAGACAAAAACGTCATTATCATAACAAACAATGACCTATAGATGACAGAAAAAAAGCCAGTATCTTTTTACCAAAATATTGGCAATAGAGATACTGGCTTTTTTATTTGGCAAAGCTTCAGCGTTTATGACTAAATGATTGTAAATAAACCATTATCCATAAGACTGATAAGCTCCGCCTCGTACTGTGTCACGACTCGAAACTATTTAATTGGATAGCCTAATTAGATAGCAAAATCCTCAAGGTCACGACCTGCTGCTAGGGCTTCAACCAACCACGTTGGTTTACGTCCACGGCCCGTCCAAGTTTCTTCCTTATTATCAGTATTACGGTACTTAATACTGCGTTTTTTCTCTAGCTTTTCACCAGCTTTTAAGATCTCTTCAATCGTAGCATTGCTGTCTTCTGCAATTTGTTCGAATTGCATATAAGCATCGTACAAACGCTGATGCTGTTTTTTGGCGATAAGCTGTTGTGCATTTTCGGTGATGGCACGTAGTTCATCTACGTTTAAGTTATCTAAATCGATTGCGCTATTTTTACTCATAGTAAGTCCAACTGTCGGATAAAAAATATCACCTCAATAGAGACATTGTACCTATTGAGATACCTGAATGATGACTCATTCATTATTAAAAATTAATAGTTTTTAAGGGTTCATTTGATTTTTAATTAATCAAAGATTATTCATAATTATTTTAATAAACATGAATAATAAAAATATTGCTGGTAACCACAAGCATTCATTATACCTTATATAGAAAATATCTATCGACAATAATTACTTATTGAAACTTAACCCAACAAATTTCTATTTTCTATAGTGTTTCTTGAATGCGGTATTTCTTGAATATTAGTACTTTTTTGTTTTTTAATAAAATAATATTCATTAATACACTATATTAATAAATCAGATTTATTAATATAGTGTAATTAAGCATTGTAGCAAGAGTGTATGAACTTGCGAACGCTTGTCTAAACCCTGATTACTTTTATTTAGCCTTTTTGTGCACTCAGCTCATTCATTAACCCATGGGCAGATTCAGCATTTAGCAGGTAAGGGTTAAAACCAATAGTCGTAGAGTACTTCAAATAAATTGCAGCGTTCTCTTCAGTCGGAGACGCATAGTTCATCGACCATTTTGACCACTCTCTGTGCTTTAACTCACGTGTTTCAATAATCTGTAGATCGTGATGACGCTCATCGGAAATGAGACTGTATAGCAATCGATTAATTTGCGCTCTTGGGCCTTCTATCGTCTGCAAAAAATAATCTTTATTGAACGTGAGCATTCCAGTGATACCATTAGCAGCGTTATTTGTCTGAGCTTGCTGTAGTATTTCATTGAAATCGGTCGCTGATACATTTGGGTTTGCGCGGCTGGCATAGGTCATGCTAACTAAAATGTGTGCATCTGTCGTTACTGAGTTCATAGCTTTTCTCTTATACAAGTGTCGTGGGTGCAGGTCTGGTTATCAGAATCGATAGACTAGCTAAAATCGTACCAAGGTTTTTTCTTCTGAATGGTCTGCACGTCACTCTTTGCTTGTTGCTCTTGCAGCTCAGATAATGTATCAATCAACATCGTGATTTGGTTGGTACTCATTAAGTAAGGATTGAACTCACTTCCTGTCGAGAATTTTAACGCCAGTCCTTTATTCTCCTCGCTTGGAATCAAGTACTTCATTGACCACTTACTCCAATGACGCTGCTCAACTTCACGGCACTCTATCACCTGCAAAGAATGATGACGCTCATCTTGCACAAGTTTTCTAAGCAAGCCATTGATAACTGGCCTTGCTCCTTCAATACTTTGTAAAAAGTAGTTATGGTTAAATACCAAAGCACCAGTGATGCCATTGCGCTCGTTATTTTGCTGAGCCTGCTCAAGGATACGAGTCACCTCACCGTTGAGGTTATCGTTGTTATAACGACTGATATAAGTCAAACGTAGAATGATATGCTCACCCTGCCGCATTTTTAGACTATTTGACTCTGAAAGATCGACTGATTCCATAATTTTTCCCAATTAATTTGCTAGATTTATAAAAAAAGGCGGTGCAGGTATTGCTAATCACTCATCAATGGCCGTACTAACGTGACTGTTGAATCTTTTTGATAAATTCGCTCATACCACGTGCTAGATTCGCGTTACTGCTCTTTTGTACTTCTTGTGCCAGTAATAATAATTGCGCGCTGTCCTCACACTGCTCTAGACTCAGTAAATAGCCCCAAGCTTCTGCAGGTGGTGCATTTTTTTCAATGTAGGTCGCCAAGTCAGATTTAAGGGTTCCATAGTTGGCACCAGCAACTTTTGCCTTAAACATATTACCGATAGACTTTTTGCCAACCTCTGCAATTTTGCTTGGCGGTTTGCTATTAAAAGTACGATCGAACTCTATCTCAGTACTGACATCAAATGAGTTGTCTGTAGATTGAGGTTGCTCTGCGACTGGTACTTGAGGAATAGTAGGTGCTTCGGTTACAGTAGATACCTGAGGCGCTTTTTGGATTTGCGAACTAGAGTTAGCAGCACCAATCAGTTCAATACACTCAAGCTCTACAAGCAATTCAAATAAAGGCCCGACACCGCCAAAATCAGCAAACATTTTGCTATTATCAAGTGTATCAAGGTAGTTTTGATACGTGCGCTTGCCATCAATCATAATCAGCAATGTTCTCGCTTCTCGAGGCAATATACCGAGACTTTGAGACTTTATTTCTGCTCTACCTAAATCGCTTTTGCGAAACACGTCACCGTAGTTCATTCTTTATACTCAATATTGACAGCAAGGTAGGCACTTTACTCATAAGACGCCGACCCAGATAATTTTTGTTCTTTTCAGCCATGAATGGCCAAACTCTGATAGATTTAAATTCATTGTTAACTGATGCTTTACATGCAACCTTGGCGCTTAAAATCAGCTACACTATTTAATTAAATAGAGTATATCAATGTCATTAATAGACTGTTAGCACTAAATGAATTGGATAGCACAAACGGTTTATATAAGGTATGAAAGGTAGTTTTTATAAATTTCAATATAAAAACTGATAATGAAAACAATGATAAATATTGTCTTTATAAGACTAATTTTATAAATGAATAGCCGTAGCCATATATCTTGAATAAACGATTTAATAGTAGTTTTATACCATCTAAAGATAAAATAATATAAACATAAGTTTTGTTTTTTTAATAATAGTAATAATGAATAGTGCGTACATTTTTTATATTTGAGGTCTGTTTAATACAATCTTAAGCACACACTTTCTTTATCAAATATTTATTGATAGGCATTAAAAAACCCCGCTAATGAACTGACCCCCATAAGTTGGACACAACTTATGGGGTATTTTTATGCGTTACGATCTGGACTTTAAGATGCAAGT